>JBALVL010000020.1:0-82804 GCA_036961355.1 Motiliproteus sp. | reverse complement strand
TAACTGTCATCAATTAGAGTACTTGCAGGCCGGGAGGAGTCCATATACGGACACTAAGATTGGCCCGTTTCCTGTCACTGCAAATGTTGACTTCAATATGCAGATGGCCGAATTGGGGGCAGGCTACACCATGGCAGAATCGGCGAGTGCGCGTTGGGAGGTGCTTGGCGGTCTTCGTTGGAACCAGCATGATATCAACGTAGATGTGAAAGGTTCCTGGCCCATTCCTGATCAAATGATAGGAGGAGGGGATGAGTGGTACCAAGCTTTTGTTGGTGGTCGGGTGTTTACGCCGTTAGCGGATAACTGGACTCTAATTGCCCGTAGCGATGTGGGCTATGGCGGATCGGATAATTCAGCGTTTCACCTTAATGTTATGGTCGACTATCGTTTTCAGGACTGGGGGTCTGCGTTTGGCGGTTATCGGTATATGAAGTTTGATTATACCTCCAACAGCTACGCTTACGACGCTACCCAACAAGGCCCGATGCTGGGCGTCGCTATCTATTGGTAGGTCAGCTGTATTAACGCGAAGCGAAGTTTCACTACGGCTTAGGCATGCTGTTGTACCGTCGTTTAGCATTATCTAGATCCACTCATTGGCCTATGATTGGGTTTCTTACCACATCTGCTCTTTTATTTTCAACGGTTGATCAATATAATCACCACTCTTAATAGGAGCATGATTATGACTACAACCAGTGCCGGATCGGCCGATCAGGCAATTACACCCGAAAGTAGCCATTCCAACTTTGAAGACTTGTTTGCGCTGCTATCGGGCACAGCCTTTGTTACGTTAGGCGTGTTCCTATTCAATCAGCAGGGGTTATTGACCGGCGGTACAGCAGGTATCGCGCTGCTACTGACCCATGTGACCGGGCTGAGCTTTGGTCAGATCTTCTTTGCGATTAACTTACCGTTCTACTGGTTAGCTTGGAAACAGATGGGCTGGCGTTTTTGTCTAAATACCTTTATCTCGGTATTCATCGTCTCGCTGATGGTTGATAACGCTCACTTAGTGATCGCGCTGGAGCGCATCGATACCCTTACTGCCGCTGTTCTGGGAGGCTTTTTGATGGGCATGGGGATGCTGATCCTATTTCGGCATAAGTCCAGTCTGGGCGGTCTTGGAATCATGGCGTTGTTTCTGCAATCTCGCTACGGCATTCGTGCCGGAAAATTTCAGATGGGGGTCGATTGCATGATTCTGCTGTGTTCGTTCTTTGTTGTCAGCTGGCAGCTTCTACTGTTGTCGATTATCGGTGCCATCGCGCTGAATATGGTGATCACTCTGAATCATAAGCCGGGACGCTATCAAATTACCTAAAATATTCTGTTGTCGATGCATTAGGTAATGCTCATGGTTGCTAACCCCGTTAGGCTGACGTATAAATCTAGCCATTAATTAATCCATAAACGGATAACCATGGTAATTTTTTATGGCACTTGATAAGGACCTATTTGAGCGTAACCGGCAATGGGCCGATGCCATCAAACAGGACGATCCCGACTTTTTTACCCGCCTATCGGAGCAACAGAATCCGGAGATACTCTGGATCGGATGTTCGGATAGTCGAGTTCCCGCTAACCAGCTACTACGATTGGCTCCCGGTGAAGTGTTCGTTCATCGCAACATCGCAAATGTAGTGGTTCATACCGATCTTAATTGTTTGTCGGTCATCCAATACGCGGTCGAAATTCTTAACGTTAAGCATATTATTGTCTGCGGCCATTACGGTTGTGGTGGGGTTCAGGCTGCTCTGGATAACAGTGTGAACGGTCTGATAGATAACTGGTTACGCCATATTAAAGATGTGTATCGCTATCATCGCGATCAGCTTGATGGGTGCGACGATTCCAAGCAAAAGGTTAATCGGCTGTGCGAACTTAATGTCATAGAGCAGGTTGCTAATGTTTCTCATACCCCGATAGTGCAGCGCGCTTGGAAAAACGGGCAACAGCTATCCGTTCACGGTTGGGTTTACGGTATAGAGGATGGCATCCTCAAGGACCTATCAGTGACTGTCGATAAGTTATCGGATACTTCTGACACGCATCGGATGCGCTGATTTGCTAAGCTGAACCTGGCCAAAGCTTTTTTTGATCAATAGGTTAAGCGAGGGAGATATGCAAAGTTACCAAGGAAGCTGTCACTGCGGCACGATTAGATTTGGTTTTACAACTGAGCCGATCACTAAAGGACTGCGCTGTAACTGCTCTTTGTGTATCCGAAAAGGTGCTCTGATGTCAGCGTTTGTGTTGGCACCAGAGCAACTGACGATCGAAAGTGGGCTGGAGTTTCTAGGGGTGTACCAGTTTGGTAGCAGGATAGCGAAACACCATTTTTGTACAAACTGTGGCGTCTATACTTTCCATCAAACCGTGCGTGCGCCAGGGCAGTATCGGATTAACCTCGGTTGTGTTGAAGGTCTTGATATCTGCCAACTGCCCAGCGAACTGTTTGACGGTCGTAACCTGATCTGATTGTCTGAGATGGCTGTCGCCGATAAGTCAGGATGGATCGACCGTTGGTCGTTTAATCTTCAGAAGAGATAACGGAGTAGGCTGTGGCTAAGGGATTACACGAGCACCAGCAACGGCATCAGGGTTTGAGCCGTTTTGGTAAAAACCTCACCCGGCGCTCAGGTGCCAGTTGTGAGCTTTGTGAAACTCATGGGGTAAAGCTGAGTATTCATGAGGTGCCTCCGGTTCCTGCTGAGCCCGATTACGATCATTGCGCGTTCCTTTGTGAGCGCTGTATTGAACAGCTCGAACAGCCCAAAAGTCGGGATCCGAATTATTGGCACTTTCTGTCACTCAAGGTCTGGCACGAGGTACCTGCGATACAGGTGTTGGCCGTGTGGATGTGTCGACAGCTGGCTAACGACACCCCTTGGGCTTCAGAACTTCTGGAGCAACTCTATCTCAGCGAGGAAGTTACCGACTGGCTGGAGCGTTTGGAAAAAAGTCGCTAATGCCTACCCTTTCAACTTCAACCTCAACCTCACAAAAACCATCAGATTGTGCTGTAGAGAAGGTAATGACCACAGCACTTTCTGTGGCACAGCTGCTGAGTAAGAAATTCTGGATATTTGATCTCGATGGTACGTTAACGCAGCCACTGCATGATTTTGCTGCCATCCGCACGTCGCTGGGGATTCCCGCCAGCAGCGGTATTCTCGAGTACATACAACAGCAACCAGAACCCTTGCGCAGTCGCCTAAACGAGCAGCTAACAGCGATTGAGATCGATGTTGCCGAGCGAACTAAGCCGATGCCTTACGCCTGCGATCTAATACAGGGATTGCATCACCAGGGGATTGAGCTCGCTATTCTGACCCGTAACCGTCGCGATTGTGTAGATATTGTCTTGCAGCGGCTCGGTTTGACACAGTGCTTTGCAGCGCAGCAGATAATCGCTTCAGAGTGCGCTGAGCCGAAACCGTCGCCTGCTGGTATTGACCGGTTAATCGCGCAGTGGCAGTGCCGTCTGAGTCAGTGTGTGATGGTGGGTGACTATCTGTATGACCTGCAGGCGGGACGTGCTGCAGGTGTTGATACAGTTCACTTTAACCCCTGTCTGGGGGACGTTTGGCCGGAGCAAACCGACTTGCTGCTCACCAGTTTTGAGCCCGTTGTGAACGGGTTAACCGAATAGCCCTGTTTCTCTATTTTCGCGATTCCTCCACAGCGTTTCGCCAAGCGAGCAGGCTAGTGATTGAGGCGGCGAACCTGATAGCCTTTCTGTTGTAATAAAATTTGTATGCCTTCTTGTTGGTCAAAATGACCGGCACCTACCGCGAAAAACAGTGACTGCCCCGAGTGTTGCTGCAGTTGTTGGTCGATCTTTGACGCCATCAGGTGGTTACGATCGATGATTAAGTGTTGTTTGAGTTTACGTTGTAACGGCTCAGGGAGTGCCATCTGTTGATCTAATAAGCGGTTCAGTTGATCCGGATCACCGCTGCGGTAAGCCGCGTAAGTGGGTTCCATCCAGGACTGTTGTTCAGAAACACTCTTTTCCATAGCCACCAACGTGGCGTCTAGCATTGCCATCTGTTCGGTAGATGTGAGCTGCTCGAATAGGGCCATTTGCTGTTGTGGGGTTTCTAGTGCGCCGGTGATTTTTCTGGCGACTTGCGCACGTTGATAAAGCTTAAGATCCATGGCTGTAAACTGACCATAACGAACCTGATCCTCTAACAGGGCCAGTACGACAGTAAAGGCCCAGGGTTTGAACTGGTCGAATAGCTGTAAATTTAGGCCGGGGGATATTTGCGCTAAGAGGGTGTTAATCCGTTGTTGTTGGGTCCGACTGAGCTGTTGTGATAGTTGCTCGTTACCTTGGAGTAGCAGCAACTGTTGGGTTTCGCTGATGGTCTTTGAGTTAAGTTCCAGTTCGCCGTAAAAGCGATCAGCCTGGGTGAATGCGGACTCTACTGAAGCAGCCAGAACGTTTAGTTCTGGATGGCCGCTATGGATGGTTCCGAACAGATAGCTGCTGACTTTTCCATTATCAACCTGCCATAGAAATGGTTTCCCCGTTTGAGTCGGGACAGGCGAAGGCTCTGTTGCCTGTGTCAGCGTCGGTAGCAGTAATAGCATGGCTAGCGACAGAGTCGTGAACAGGTTTACTGAGTGCTTGAGGTTAACAGCAAGGAGATACAACTTGGGCATTGGCTCAACCGTTTCAGGGGAGTGGGGGCACGGGTCGTTACAGTCTCGCAATAGTGACGAAAAGTAGGACGAGCCGCTTAGTAACTGGATCAGATGACAGGATCATCGTTAAATAATCCGAAGTCCAGGTCTGCGCTGTCGATCCAGTCTGTAAATTGTGTCGCAGTAAGAGGCTTGCTAAACAGGTAGCCTTGTCCCATAGGGCAATGATTCTCCATCAGAAAATCAAGCTGCTCCTGCGTTTCAATCCCTTCGGCGATAACATTGAGTCCCAGTCCGCGCGACATCAGGATGATCGCACGAACGATCGCCGCATCTTCACGGTCGGTGGTTAAGTCGCGAACAAAGCTACGATCAATCTTTAGGCTGTTGAGAGGGAACTGTTTTAAACATTGCAGGTTGGAATAGCCCGTTCCGAAATCATCGATACTGATCTCGACGCCCAATGCCCGTAGCTTATCGAGCGTCTTAACTGCTGCTGCACTGTTATCGACAACCATACTTTCGGTGATCTCAAGCTCCAGGGCATCGGCCGGTAGCCCGGTTTGCTGCAAAATCTGACTGATATCGTCTACCAGTTCTGCATTGCTGAATTGTCGAGCAGAGAGGTTAACCGCGACACGCAGGTGCGAAAACCCTTGCAGATGCCACTGCTGGGTTTGGCGGCAGGCTTGCTCGAGCACCCAGTGGCCAAGTTTCTCGATTAAACCACTCTCTTCAGCCACAGGGATGAAGTCGTTGGGCATAATCAAGCCGCTATCGGGATGGTTCCAGCGGATTAGCGCTTCCATCCCTAAGACCCTGCGACTGTGAAGCTCCAGTTTGGGTTGATAGTAGAGTTCAAATTGTTGGTTCTCCAGACCGCTTCGGATCTGATTTTCTAGCATCAAACGCGAGCTGGCACGTTCTTGTAATGCCGGAGTGAAGTAATTGAAGGCGTTGCGGCCTTGCTCTTTGGCTTGATACATCGCCATGTCAGCATGTTGAATCAGCGTTTCGGCGTCCTCGCCGTCTTCGGGATAGAGTGCGATGCCGATACTTGCACCAACATGGAGCTGATGTCCGGCCAGCGGGATAGCAGCCTGCATCTGCTCTAGAATACGCTCAACCAAACTGGTGATACTGCTGACTTGGGTCAGCTCTGACACAATGATAGTAAACTCATCGCCGCCGAGCCGTGTCACGGTATCGTTCTCTCGCACTTCAGCAACCAGGCGCTCGGCGATCACTTTGAGGAGCTCGTCACCGATGCTGTGGCCAAAGGAGTCGTTGACATGTTTAAACCGGTCCAGATCAAGGAACAGCAATGCCAAGCGGTGTCCGTGACGTCGGCAGTTGGTTATCTCATGCAGTAATCGGTCGTGGAATAGTGCACGGTTGGGTAATGATGTTAGCGGGTCGTAGTAAGCGATCCGCTCAAGATCCTTCTCCGCTTGTTTGATGTTGCTGATATCGGAGAAGACACCGATATATTGACGGTTGGGATCATTCAGGCTGCCGACCCGATTGATCGAGACCCAGGCCGGAAATAGTTCACCTGCTTTAGAGCGATTCCAGATCTCACCGCTAAAGCAGCCTTGCTCATTGATCTGTTGCCACATCCGACTGTAAAACGTGGCTTCGTGGTGATTCGATCGGTAGAGGCGGGGGGTGCCCCCCAGAGCATCTTCGCGACTATAGCCAGTGATTCGTGAGAAAGCCTCGTTAACTTCGATGATGGTGGTGTCAGCAGCGGTAATGACCACCGCGTCACTGGTGTGGTCGATAACCTGTTTCGATAGCTGTAGCTGTTTGAGCAGGTCGTGTCGCTCGGTTATATCCTGGAACAGCGTCAGCAAACGGTCGCCGCCCGTCGTCTGCAGCACCGAACGAAAGCAGCGCCATACACGTTCATCGCCCTTGGCATCGATGATGGTTGCCTCTTGACCATCACTGAGCTGGTTATCAGCTAATAATGAGGTGATCGATTCGGGTAATAGTTTTGGAAGTTCCTCATCAGTCATGCCCGCAATCTTGTACAAAGAACGGTTGCTGTTAGTGATCGTGCCGGTTGCCGGGATGCTGATGGCCACGCCTAAAGGGGATTGTTCAAAAGCCTTTAAAAAGGTCTCTTGGCGTCGTCGCTCGTTGGCCGCGTTGTTATTACGTCTGTGGTATAGCAGTAATGTAATCAGTGCTAATACCAAGCAACCTGCACGAATGCTCCAGCGATAAGGGGAACTCAGTTGCCAACCTTCAACGGGAATTGCTGCTAGTTGCCACGACCCGTAGGGCAGGGTGATGCTTTGCATGACTGCCAAAAATTCAGGATTAAACAGATCTGCTTTGCCAAAAAAGGTATCGCCATCGGGTCCTTTGCTGTCTTTCCCCCGAATCGCCAACTGCAGTGTCTTATGTCGATCACTAATGCCGGCACGCTCAAAAATTTTATCACTGTCGAGGACCGAAGAGACGATTCCCCAGAACTGTTTCTGTTGGTGGGTATCGGTATAAAACACCGGTAATCGAGCGATCAGTCCGGTACCACCTTGAACCAAATTAAGAGGACCGGCGACCAGCATAGTATTGAGATCGCGTGCTTTGAGCGCTGCATCACGCTGCTGCTCATTCTTATTGTAATCAAGCCCTAAGGCCGTTTCATTGCCTTGCGTGGGGTGGATAAATCGGATTACTAGGTCAGGAGCGCCAGCGATGTTACGCAGATCGTGACGATTCTCCATCAGCTTGGCAGCGATCTGGTTAAATTCACGTGCACTGATATCGGGGTTTATCGAAATTGTTGCCGATAATCCGCTGAGAAGGTGCAGATCGGCGTTAAGGGTGCCTTCGAGCTGGGCTCTTAATACGCTCAATTGCTCGATCACGTCGAACTGCTGCTGCTGTTTATGGCGGGTCAGCGTGGTTTGTTCGAGGATTAGGCTCAGTATCAGAAAACCGATACCGATGATCAAGCTTGAAACAAAACGCATTATTACTTCTCATGCCTGTCAGGGGGGGGCCGAAGGTAATTAATTTATAGCTCAATTATCAAGTAAACAAGTACAGCAGCGAAGATGAGTCGATATCGTCATGAACCGTTTTCGACTACAGTACTGCGACGAATAATAGTAGATAGATTAGTTCTGTCCATAGTCAACGATATAAGGAGTGTACACGTGCAAGACCTGTTACCTGATCTGTGTGATCAATTTCCCGATTTAGTGCAAGTGGTAGAACCGATGTTTGCCAATTTCGGTGGACGCGAACAGTTTGGTGGTGAGATCGTAACGATTAAAGCCTACGAAGATAACTCGCTGGTTCGGGAGCAGGTCGCCTTACCCGGCCACGGAAAAGTTCTGGTCGTTGATGGTGGAGCATCGATGCGCCGTGCCATGCTCGGCGATATGCTCGCTGAAAAAGCGGCTAAAAATGGTTGGGAGGGTATTGTCATCTATGGCTGTATCCGTGACGTTAACGCCATCGGTGAGACCGATCTTGGTGTTGCCGCTCTTGCTACACACCCGATGAAGACAGATAAACGCGGGTTGGGCGACCTCAACGTTGATGTGACTTTTGGTGGTGTGACCTTTCGTCCTGGTAACTATCTCTACGCAGACAACAACGGCGTGTTAGTTTCCCCGGAAGTGTTAACGCTAAATTGATTTATCACAAAAAATGTCTTTATAAAGTCGCTTAAACACATAAGCGTTAAGAGATGTTTTATCAATAGTTCCAAATTTTCGGTATTTCAGGCAGGCCATATTCATAAGGTCATGGTTGAATTCATAGCGAGTAGTAATTATGGAAACTAAAGTCCTGGTTGTTGAAGACAGTAACACCATGGCACGTGTGCTCAGTTATCTGATTCGGCAGCAACTTGGCTTTACGCCGGTCATCATGAATTCGCTGGCCGAGGTGAAAAGCTATCTCGATACAGCCCCCTGCGATCATGTCGCCGCTATTGTTGATCTTAACCTGCCCGATGCACCTAACGGAGAAGCGGTCGATCTTGTGATGGGCAAGGGCATTCCTGTGATTGTCCTTGTCCGGCTTGGTCGATCCGGCCGTGCGAACCATGTTGCTGGAAAAGGGTGTGGTTGATTACCTCAATAAAGAGGGACGCTACGCTTATGACTATGCAGTAAAACTGGTTAAACGGTTGTCACTCAACCCAGGAATTAAAGCGTTAGTGGTCGATGATTCACTGGTCAGTCGCAGTCTGATGGTTTCCCTGCTGCAACAGCATAATATCAAAGCGATGCAAGCGCGTGACGGTGTCGAAGCGTTGGGCCTGCTACAGCAGCACCCCGATATCAAACTGCTGGTAACTGATTACAACATGGGTCACATGGACGGCTTTGAGCTAACCACCAAAGTTCGGCTCGATTACTCGCCAGAGCAACTTGTTATTATCGGTGTGTCGATGGAGAGTGATGGAGAATTATCGGCTAAGTTTATCAAGAACGGTGCCAATGATTTTTTACGTAAGCCGTTCTCTAACGAAGAGTTTCATTGTCGGGTGATGCAAAACTTGGAATTGTTAGAAACCATAGAGAAATTGAATCTGGCGGTAACCACCGATGAATTGACCGGCTTGTATAATCGGCGCTACTTCTTCGATGAGGGCAGTAAACAGTTGGCTCAGTGTCGTAAGAGTGATCAGCATTTCTCGGTGGCATTGATGGACCTGGATCACTTCAAACAGATCAATGACAGTTACGGCCATCAAGGGGGCGATCAGGTTTTGCGCCAGGTAGCCGATCTGTGTCGTGAACACTTTAGTGACTGTATCTGTGCTCGTGTTGGCGGTGAAGAGTTCGCTATCATCTTTCCCGAGCGTGACCTGTCAGAATCTATCCAGCAACTGGATCCGTTTCGACAGCAACTCGAGTCGACGGTTATTTCGCATCAAGATGCTCAAATTAACGTCACTGTTAGCATCGGCGTGTGTGATGAGGGCGGTGATCTCGATGAGCTATTGAAGCAGGCCGATGATTACCTATACCGGGCCAAAGAAGAGGGGCGTAACCGTATCATTGGTTAAGTAGCCGGACAGAGCTTTGGAGACTGGCAGGGATCACTTTAGCCCCATGTCTCCTCGGTTATAGACACGAGGGTCGGTACGAACAAGGTTATTGGCGATCAGTGGCCGGAAGGCCATCTGCTGCAGAATATCTCGTTCAAGATCGAGCCCTAGTGCAATTTCGATCAATTCGATCCCTTTGATTGTCAGTTGGAAGACACAGCGTTCGGTAATATAAAAAACCTTCTGGCCACGCTCAGCGGCATAACGCCCGTTAAAGGTCAGGTGATCGATCTCGGTAACGAACTTCTGGATAACCTGCCGAGGTTTGACCGCTGTTACAGGGTCGCTGTCCAATTCTTGCTTAACCGATAACCCTGGAGTGTTCTGATCGTTCGAGATCGTTAGCGCCGAGTCGCCACTGACCAGCGTTCCCATAAAATACACTTCAGCGGCGTTTTGGCTGATATTAATAAATCCTCCCGCACCGGCGATACGGTTGCCAAATCGACTGACGTTGACGTCACCTGCAGCATTTACCTGAGCCATACCCAAAAATGCCTGATCGAGACCACCACCGTCATAAAAATCAAATTGTGATGACTGGTCTATCATCGCCTGCGCATTGATGACGGCCCCAAAACTTAGCCCTCCGGCCGGGATGCCGCCGATGCCGCCGGGTTCAATCGTCATAGTGACGCTGTCGAGCAATTTTTCCTCAGCCGCCACCGCAGCTACAGTTTCGGGCATGCCGATCCCCAGGTTGATAATTGAATCGGCTTTGAGCTCCAACAACGCCCGGCGTCCGATCAGTTTGCGAAGATCCAGTGGTAACGGTGGCAAGGAAGGTTCATGGGCAGAGTTTGAGGAAGCAGACTGATTTTGGGTTAACAGACCGCAGTATGCCGGGTTGAACGGCTCCGCAAAGGTTTGCCAGTGATGCTGCGGTTCCGCCAGCACGACGTTGTCGACCAGTATGCCGGGGATTTTGACCATGTTAGGGTGTAAGTGGTGGTGCTCGACAATTTTTTCAACCTGGACAATGACGGTACCGCCGCAGTTGTGCACCGCTTGCGCCATCGCCAGATTATCGAGCGGCAATGCCTCCCGCTCCATCGTGATATTGCCGTGTCGGTCGGAGCAGGTGCCACGCAGAAAGGCAACATTGATGGCAAATGCTTTGTAGAAGAGCTGTTCAGTACCGCCTATCTCGAGCAGTTCTACCATCGGTTCTTGGGTGAGGTTATTGAGTTGACCGCCATCGTAGCGAGGGTCGACAAAAGTGTGTAGACCGACGTGGGTCAGGCAACCGGGGCGGCCGGCAGCGATGTCGCGGAACAGCTGTGAAATTACGCCCTGCGGTAGGTTGTAAGCTTCGATCTGGTTATCCAGAGCCATTCGCCCAAGGCTGGGCACCAGTCCCCAATGGCCACCGATCACGCGTTTAATTAGCCCTGGGTGTGCTAAGTGGTTGAGTCCACGTTCGCCACCGTCACCTTGGCCCGCCGCGTAGACCAGTGTCAGGTCGAGAGGAGCATGCTGCGATTTAAAACGCTGTTCTAACGCGATAGCCAGTAACTCGGGGAAGCCGTTGCCGACAAACCCTGCCGTGGTCAACGTATCGCCACTATTGAGCAAAGCAACCGCTTGATCGTCACTGACCAGCTTATCCATGACAGGTTCCTTGTTTAAACGGTTTTTCAGATCAGTTGTTACACGGCAGCAAGCTGAATCAGACCGGTTAATAATACGATCAGTCTAGCAATTCTGGCGGTTACAGCCCACCTCACCAAAGTTGCTAAGGGCCAAGCTTTTTCGACATTTGCGACGTTTTTCGCTATAACATGCACCCGGTTACAACAACCCCTATTTGTCGTTGTTACCCTTCCTAACTGTCTATCGTTATTGTCCCTGTTGAGTCTGCCTGATGAATGAACCGATCCGTCTTACCGCTTATAGCCACGGCGCTGGCTGCGGCTGCAAAATTGCCCCTAACGTGCTCGATAAAATTTTACAAAGTTCGTTGGAGTTACCGCAGGATGAGCGTTTGCTGGTGGGCAATAGCTCCAAAGACGATGCTGCAGTCTATGCACTGGACAACGGCCAGGCGGTAATTAGTACGACCGACTTTTTCATGCCGATTGTTGACGACCCCTTCGATTTTGGCCGTATCGCTGCAACCAATGCCATCTCTGATATTTACGCGATGGGTGGCACCCCGTCGATGGCGATCGCCATCTTGGGTTGGCCGATCAACGTGCTGGGTGCCGAAATTGCTGCCAAAGTAGTCGATGGCGGCCGTCAGGCCTGCATGGACGCGGGGATATTGCTGGCAGGAGGGCACAGTATCGATGCACCCGAGCCGATCTTCGGCTTGGCGGTGACCGGTCTGATTGATCAGGATAAAATCAAGCGTAACGATACCGCCGAAGCTGGAGCGCGACTGTATCTGACCAAGAAAATCGGCGTTGGTATCTTATCAACCGCGCAGAAACAGTCGAAGCTGGCCCCCGAACATGCGCATATCGCGCGTGATTCGATGTGCCAACTCAATAAGATCGGAACCCGGCTGGCAGCGCTTCAGGGTGTCAGTGCGATGACCGACGTCACCGGTTTTGGTTTGCTTGGACACCTGATTGAGGTCTGTGAGGGCAGTGGTGTCACTGCGCAGATCGACTTTTCACAAATTCCGTTACTGGATCAGGTACAACACTACCTAGATCAGGGCGCAGTACCCGGCGGTACCGACCGCAACTTTGCCAGTTATGGTGACAAGGTCGCGACCCTCACCGACCAGCAACGCGCTATCCTATGCGATCCGCAGACCAGTGGTGGCCTGTTGGTTGCAGTTAGTGGTGAATCTGAGCATCAGGTTAAAGCCATGTTGCGTGAGCAGGGGCTCAATGATCAGCCTATCGGTCAGTTACTGGCCCCATGCGTTACTGGCAATCTTCCCAAGGTGCTGGTCGAACTGGTTAGTGGTCAATGAGCGCCACCACGGTGACCCAGACAAACGATACCGACGACTACGAATCCTTGTTTCTCAACGATGTGCCGATGATAGATACCCGCGCACCGATCGAGTTTTCCCAGGGTGCATTTCCCAACAGTGTTAATCTGCCGTTGATGAGCGACGATGAGCGCGAGCAGGTCGGCACTTGTTATAAGCGACGAGGCCAGGATGCCGCTATTAAGTTGGGTCATCAATTGGTTAGTGGTGAGCTAAAACATCAGCGAGTCGAAGGTTGGCGCCAATTTGCCGAACAGCACCCCAACGGTTTTATCTATTGCTTTCGGGGTGGTTTACGCTCGCACACTTCGCGTCAGTGGATGACCGAAGCCGGTGTCGAGTATCCACTGATCAAGGGTGGCTACAAAGCGATGCGGCGCTTCCTTCTCGATCTGACCGAACAACAGGCTGCCGAGCGCCCGTGGCTTGTACTGAGCGGTCGCACCGGTACCGGTAAAACACGCGTGCTTGACCGAGTTGCTCCGTCGTTAGATCTTGAAGGGTTGGCCAATCACCGAGGTTCAAGCTTCGGCCGCCGCGTGACACCGCAACCGAGGCAGATCAATTTTGAAAATGCGTTGGCGATAAACTTACTGAAACTGCAGCATCGTATTGCCGGCTGTTTGATGGTCGAGGATGAGAGCCGCTTGATCGGCAGTCTCAATCTACCATTGAGTTTATACGAGGCGATGGGACAGGCTCCTATCGCCGTGCTTGAAGAGCCGATGGCATTACGGGTGGAGCAGGTAAAAGCCGACTATGTCGATGACCTGGCAGCTGAATATATCTCACATTTTGGAGCCGAGCAGGGGGTGCAGCAGTATGCCGAGTATATGCTCGCCAGCTTGGCACGGGTCAAAAAACGTCTGGGTGGGGAACGCTACCTGTCGATCAATGCCCTGATGCAAGCGGCAATGGATCAGCATTTACTTAATGGGGAAACCGAGCTGCATGCAGTTTGGATCGAAGCGCTACTGACCCAGTATTACGATCCTATGTACGATTACCAGTTAAGTAAAAAACAGGATAGGGTCCTGTTTCGTGGTAATCAGGCTGCTGTAGAGCAGTGGTTCGAGCAATACCGCAATTCGCTTAACGGTTAATCATTTCGAAGCATTGAACCGGCCAGCAACCGTTGCGCCGGTTCTTTCCTTTTGGAAGAGACATGGCTGCAATCGGTTGTTTGTCTCATTATCGACGCTAGCTTTCTTTGGTTTGGTATTGTTCCGGCCACATCATTTTGACCACATCACTATCTTGCGCAAGAGCATGGCAGCTGTTGACCAACGGGTTAAATGAAGACGTTGGTTTTTCCGCAGCGCCGCTGTGTTCGCTACTGTTCTTGTTCGCTTCTGCCCACTTCGCCCGGGCTCTACCCGTTGACTGGAAGGCAGTAGTGGCGACCGGTCCCAGCAGCTCAGATAGATGCGTGCAGCCCTGAGTGCCGGCAAACAGCGACTTTACCTTACGGTTCCAACCTGCGGCGATCTGTTCGCCTTCCAGTTGTTTAAAGCGATCGGCGATTCGCGGACAGATGTTAAACGGTGAGTAATCGATGACGGCGTCGACGTGATGGATATTAAAATTGAGATCGATCGTTAACCGGATCGACATGTCATGGATTGCTTCGCCCGCCTTGATTTGACCGCCACGATCCCGGTTATCGATATCGTAGGTTTTGGTATCGGTCATCCGTCCTTCGATATCAAACAGACCATCTTCGCGTTCAAAGCCTACACAAGTGACTTTACGGGTATGGAGGTGTTTGCGGGGGGCCGCGGCAGGGGGCAGTGGCATAGTTGTCTCTTTCAACTCTGTATAACGGTTGTCTATTTTAACAGCAAACTGGGGTTGATCACTGCATTAATAAGGCGGTCAGGTGATATATCGCACCCCACTTGGTGGTGGTTTTCATGTTGACGAGTGTACGATCAAGAAGTGGCTTGTTCGTAAGTGTTACCAGCCATCACGATGAATCAACGTTTGTATATCTACCCTGGGTAACCAGCCTTTTTTCTCCAGCTCTGGCTTTTCATGGAAGTGGTTAACATAACCGATGCACAGGTAGGCGATAGGGACGATGTTTTCGGGAATATTTAACACTTCGCGCATCAGGTCATGGTGAATGATACTGACCCAACCGAGCCCCAAGTTTTCAGCGCGGGCGGCCAGCCATAGGTTTTGAACAGCGCAGACCGAACTGTAAAGATCCATCTCAGGATTGGCCGTTCGCCCGATCACCACATCTCCTGTCCGGTCGCGATCGCAGGTAATGCAGATACCTAGCGGCGCCTCTAATATGCCTTCGAGCTTCAGGCTCCGGTATTGCTGCTGTCGTTCGCCTTTAAACATCTCTGTAGCTTCGGCGTGGGCCTGTTCGAATCCGGCTTTGATGCGCTGCCGTACTGACAGGTCCTCAACCACGATGAAGTCCCAGGGCTGCATGAAACCGACACTAGGGGCGTGGTGGGCGGCGTTGAGCAAGCGCATTAATACCGTCTCAGGGATGCTATCAGGCTTAAATTCACTGCGAGTATCGCGACGGTTGTAGATCACTTTGTAGAGTGCATCACGTTCTTCAGCGCTGATAACGACATTTTGCATAACAGATCCTTGGTAGTTGACGGGCAGGCCACTGCAATTTTACGCCAATAAAGAGGCGAAACGGGGCTAATCTGAAAGCGCTAAGGGTGAGGCTACTAACGCTGTAGTTGCTGACTCGATGGCATGCTCTGTTATTGGCTTGATGAGAGCATCGATCGCTGCTGTCAGTCGCTGCCATTGCAGCTCGCTACCAGGCAGGCCGATTCGTAGCCGTCGGGGTTGCTGCTCAGCGTTCGGATTTTCTGAGGTTTGCGGCAGAGGGTCAAATAGCCGTGTCAATATTCCTTGTTGGGCGAAGTGATCGAATAATTTTTCTGCTGCATGGCTGTTAAAACTCTGAAACAGAGCGGTACCCGTTATCGCGTCTTCGGGCTGTAGCGCTTGTAACTGTCGTTGCAATAATAGTTGCGGTATTCGTTGCATTAGCCGCTGTAAACGCCTGGCATCGGTTTGCAAACGGTTTTGTGTTTGAACCTGCCACGACCGATCAGCCAATGCCAGTTGGCTGACAGTGCGGGTAGGCCCGCTGAGCGTCCAGGGGCCTAATCGCTGTGCAAGCTTATCGAGTAGATTCGCCTCGGCTGCGACAAAACCGGACCGTATTCCGGCTAAACCAAAAAATTTACCGATAGAGCGCAATACGATCAGACCAGGACGAGGGCAGTGTGGCAGTAGGCTCTTCTCTGGAGTGGTATCGATAAAAGCCTCGTCAACAATCAACCACCCCCCGCGACGATGCAAGCGTTGTTGCCAGTCGAGTAACTGTGCTGCGCTGAAGCACTCTCCGGTGGGGTTGTTGGGATTGAGCAGGATCAAGACATCCAACCGATCAATGTGCTGGTTAATCTGATCTGTCGCCACAACGATGACTTGGTGGCCAGCCTGTTGCCAGTGGTAACGGTGTTCGTCGTAAGCTTCGATTGGCACTCCGACCCGACTCTGGCTACGTAGATAAGGCAACATTTGAATGGCAGCTTGTGATCCGGCAACCGGCAGCAGCATTTGGCATTGATAGTAATCAGCGGCAGTTTGCAGTAAACCATCGTCGGGATCGGGCAGTCGTTGCCAGTCTGTCTGATCAATCAGAGGTACAGGCCAACCAATAGGGTTGATGCCCGTCGACAGGTCGAGCCAGTCGATTACCGGAATATGGAATTGTTGCGCCGCCTGCAGCAAACGACCGCCGTGGTGTAACATTTTAGTACCTTCTATTGGTTGCACACTTTGCCCAGCAGACCTTTTTTCTGATTGTTGGCTAGAGTCAGTTTATTGGTGTTGGTGTAGAGGTGAACCTGACAGATCCACCATTCTATCGTGCTGCTGTCAAAGCCTACAAAAAGCTATCGGATGATAACTTTTGATAGCACTGATTTCTTGATTAAAAGAGTGATGTAGCGAGTACGCAGGTACGGAACGATATTAATCGTTAAGCGCAGGGAGTTATCTGTGCTGAGGGCAAGGGCTAGAAAAATTAACGCTGAGCGGTAGCCTGTAGGATAGAGAATAAGCAATGATCGATCACGGCTTTAGATGTAAATGGCTGCGGGGACAGCGACTCGCCTAAGCGAGTACGATACCGACTTCGGTGGTGTTTCCATTTGATCTTGTTACACGCCAGTAAGCTGGCGCCCCTGAGAGGGGCGCGATAGCAAGGATTCTCGTTAACTAAGGGCAGTGTGTTCGTTAATGGCTAAGTGCTTGCTGTGAAGGAGGTGGTGACTGATCGAATCGTCAGGTCGACAAAATCATCACGGCCCACTTCATCTTCACCATTGAGCACCATTCTCGCCAGCATCAAAGATGAACCGAGTATCAGACGTGCTTTATTTCGTTGTAAAGCGGTTGCTTGGCCAAAGTCGACCTCTTTCCCTTCAATGATGGGAAGCAAGAATTGCAGTATTTGCAGTTCAAATTCATGGTAAGACTTATGTAAGCAAGGCTCAAACAAAACACTCCACATCAGCCAAACTTTGACGTGATCTGGATTTTTTTTAGCGGCGTTTATTAATGCTTCAGCACTGACCCTGATTGCATTTTGAGGGTTGGCATGAGCTTTGGCTTCAGCTTCGACCAGAATTTCTGTAGTAATAAAGCGTTTGATCTCTTCAATAACCGCCTTAACCAGTGCTTCACGTGTTTCGAAATAAACAAAAGTGGTCGGAACCGATACCTGTGCTCGTGTCGCGATATCTGTATGTTTCGCCGTGAATCCCTTCTCAGCGAAGAGTGATAGGGCTGTACTGAGCAACTGCTGCGCGCGATCCTTGGGTTTCATTCTTCCCGCGCGAGGGGTTTTTTTTTCTAATTTGGCAGATATTGACATTATAAGAGCCTGATTTTATACGTGCAGTAATCTGTTTGTTGGTCAAAAAATCTAATTGCGGATCATAGCAATATCACGGCTGCTGAGAAAATCACTAATAACTATAATAGTTATCTTTTTTGGGTTTTGCTGTTGACAATGTTGACTGTTATCAATTTGTGTATATATGATCTCTTTGTGTTATTTGTTGTAGTTGATGTTTACCTCTATATATCTGCTGTATTCGCCCTGTTTTTATTTATAGAAATTGATATTGGCCAACAAAGCCCTCCCTCAAGGGATGTTGGCTACACTCAAGCAGTCTGTAAAGTATCGATTAATCTGTTATGAGTTTTCATATGTCTGATTCTTTACCTCGCAGTGCAGTTGCAGGTCAGTCGGTACCTATCATCAGAATGGCACTATTCAGTGCGCTTGCTTGGACGCTTGTTGTTGGTATCTCAGCATTATGGAACTTAAGGCATGCCGAACAACTGATGGTTCAGCGTGCAGCCTCTGAAGCGCGTATTCATCTGGAGAAGGATCTTATTGTTCTGAGCTGGGGGACCGAGCACTTGGGGGTCTATGGAGCCGCTGGCTTGTCCGGACCACCTTACAATCTTTCAGATGGAAACTCCGAAAACACTGTCGCAACAACCGATGGACAGATACTGACGTTGATTCCTCCCGCCAGCATGATGCTACAGATGATGTCGCGTTATCAGGATATAACAGCAATCGAGGGTCGCTTTACTGCTCTGGATGTTATTAATCCGGCGAATAAGGCTGATCAGTGGGAGCGACAGCAGATCAATCTTTTTCGGACCCAAGGCCTCAGCGAAGTGTGGGAGATAACCGAACATCAGGGCGTTAGTTATATGCGCTTTTTACGTCCAAGGTTAATGGAACAACAGTGCCTTGCCTGTCACCAGAAAACATCAATTAAACCGGGAGAAGTTGCAGGGGCCGTGGGGGTGAAGCTGCCTCTAACTGAGCACCTTTCACGGCTGGAACAGCAAAATAATCATATGTGGGCAAGCCATGGCTTTTCGTGGTTGTTTGGGCTGGCGATTATCTTTGTGGCTCTACGTTCGGTCCTTGCCAAAATAGCTGATAGCAATCGGGTGCAGCAACGCTATCAGGATCTTTTTGAGCAATCGCTTGATGGTATTTTACTGGTCGACCCAGACACGATGAGAGCGGTGGAATTTAACCAGGTAGCCCATCAAACGCTGGGATATAGCCGGGATGAGTTTTCTGCAAAAACGGCATTCGAGCTGGAGGCCCCTGACGCTGTCGGGAACCTTGCTAAACAGCTGGCTCTTCTGCGCTTGAGCGGAGCCGTTAGTTTCGAAAGTCAGTATTGCTGTAAAGACGGTTCAATCCGGGATTTTCTGGTGACAGGAAAGCTGATTTCGATTGCTGATAAACAGATGATTCAGAGCTCTTTTCACGACATCACCATGCGCAAAGTGGCGCAGCGCCAGATTGCCGAAGAGCGGGATAGAGGTCAGCTCTATCTGGACACGGTTCAGTCATTGATGCTGGCTTTGGACGATACCGGAAAGGTTACTATGATCAACCGGTTTGGCCGTCAGCTGCTGGGGTACCGCGAAGCTGAACTGGTCGGAAAAGATTGGTTTACGACCTGTTTGCCTGAATTTGAGCGCGAATCGCAGGTGCGACCCTATTTCACAAAATTAATGGAGGGCAAGATAGAACAGCAACACTATTTTGAGAATATTTTGATTACCGCCTCCGGCGAGGAGGTGTTGATCGCCTGGCATAACGCTCTGTTGTTTGACAATGACGGCAACATTGTCGGTACGCTCAGTTCCGGCGAGGACATTACGCAGCGTAAAGCGATTGAGCAGGAGGTTCATAATTTGGCCTTCTACGACCCGTTAACGAGTTTACCGAATCGACGTTTGTTGGTTGAACGAATTAAGCACAGCATGGCGGAGAGTGAACGAGATCAGCGTTTCAGAGCGTTGCTGTTTATGGACCTTGATAACTTCAAACATCTGAATGACACGCAGGGGCATGATGTTGGAGACCAGTTGTTGATCGAGACAGCGCAGCGTATCCGCGACTGTATCCGCGAGGTGGATAGCGTATCTCGGCATGGAGGGGATGAATTTATTGTGCTGTTGGAGCACTTGGACGATCAGGCCAACGATGCCGCCGCCCAAACGGTCGTGGTAGTCGATAAGATTTTGGCGCAGTTAAATAAACCTTACATGCTTGAACGCCAGCAGTATCAAAGCTCTATCAGTATTGGAATTACCCTGTATAAGGGTCATGAGCACTCTTTGGATGAACTTCTAAAACGCTCAGATATGGCGATGTATCAATCCAAATCAGCCGGCCGAAACAGGTATCATTTTTTTGATCCACGGATGCAAGTTGCCATTAATGCTCGGGCTGAACTTGAAAATGATCTGCTCCTGGCGCTAAAAAACCAGGATTTTGAACTGCATTATCAACCGCAAGTCGACCCTAGTGGCCGCTGTGTCGCAGTAGAGGCGTTATTGCGTTGGCGCTCGGGTACTCGGGGTTTGGTGTCGCCGGCTCAATTTATCGAACTTGCAGAGGAAACCCAGTTGATTCTGCCGATAGGTTACTGGGTGTTTCAGCAAGCCTGCAGGCAACTTTTACGTTGGGCTAGGGGGCCTGATACTGCCCACTTGTGTTTGTCGGTTAATGTCAGTGCTTTGCAGTTCAAGCGTGATGACTTTGCCCAGCAGTTGATCGATCTGGTCCAACTCAGCGGCATTAATCCAACGTTGCTCAAACTCGAGATTACAGAGAGTGTATTGGTAGATGATGTTGATCAGGTAATCAGCAAGATGGAGCAGTTGCAGCGGGCCGGAGTGACGTTTGCGCTTGATGATTTCGGCACCGGTTATTCGTCGCTTTCTTATCTTAAGCAGTTACCGTTAGACCAGCTCAAGATTGATATTTCGTTTGTTCGGGACATGTTAAGCAACAGCAACGGTGAGGCTATCTGTCGAGCCATCGTCTCATTAGGGCAGAGTTTAGAGCTTGAAGTGGTGGCCGAAGGGGTTGAATCGACACAGCAGTGGCAACTGTTGCAACAACAGGGGTGTGCATTGGCGCAAGGGCAGCTGTTCGCCAAGCCAATGGTTATCGAGCGGTTTGATAGCTGGCTGGCTGACTTGAACGCACACTTGGCTGATTAGTGGCTTTTAGGGATAGCGTGACAAACAAAAAAACGGGGCTCAACGCCCCGTTTTTGATACACCTGTATAACTGTGGATTCAGATCGCTTTGGCCTGCGCTACTGCATTGCCGATGTAGTTGTGCGGTGTCATCTCGCGAATCGCCTGCTTAGCTTCTTCGGGTAGCGCCAGTGGCTCGACGAACTCGGCCAGAATCTGTTTGGTGATGGTCTGACCACGGGTCAGCGCTTTGAGCTTCTCGTAAGGCTCTTCGATGTCGTAACGACGCATGATGGTCTGGATCGGCTCGGCCAGCACTTCCCAGCTGTTCTCTAGATCCTGATTAATCCGCTCTGCGTTGACCTGCAGCTTGCTAATGCCTTTCAACGTTGCTTGATAAGCGATCAGGCTCTGGCCAAAACCGATACCCAGATTGCGCAGCACGGTAGAGTCGGTCAGATCTCGCTGCCAGCGAGAGATCGGCAGTTTGGTTGCCAAATGCGCCATGATAGCGTTAGCGATTCCCAGGTTGCCTTCAGAGTTCTCGAAATCGATCGGGTTGACCTTATGCGGCATGGTGGACGATCCGACTTCACCGGCAATGGTGCGTTGCTTGAAGTAACCTAGAGAAACATAGCCCCAAACGTCGCGATCAAAGTCGATAAGAATAGTGTTGAAGCGCGCCACAGCGTCAAATAACTCGGCGATGTAATCGTGCGGCTCAATCTGCGTGGTATAGGGGTTCCAGCTTAGCCCCAGACCCGTAACGAACGCTTCGGCGTTAGCTTGCCAGTCGATTTCGGGGTACGCCGAAAGATGGGCATTGTAGTTACCGACGGCGCCGTTGATCTTGCCAAGCAGTTCAACCGCTTTGACCTGCTCCAGTTGGCGGCGTAGGCGAGCTACGACGTTGGCCATCTCTTTGCCTAATGTGGTTGGCGATGCCGTTTGACCGTGGGTACGTGACAGCATGGGTTGGTCGGCGAAATCGACCGCCAATTTGGCGATCGCATCGATCACCTGCTGCATCTGCACCGTAACCACCTCGTCACGTGCGGTGCCGAGCATCAGCGCGTGTGACAGATTGTTGATATCTTCTGAGGTACAGGCGAAGTGAACGAATTCGCTGATTGCGTCTAGTTCAGCGTTGCCTTTAAAGCTTTCCTTGATGAAGTACTCAACCGCTTTAACATCGTGATTGGTGGTGCTCTCGATCTCTTTGACCCGCAGCGCGTCGGTTTCGCTGAAATTGCTGACGATGCCATCAAGAACGGCATTGGCTTCAGCACTGAAGGCCGGAACCTCGGTAACCTGAGGTAGTTTGGCCAGTTGTTGCAACCAACGGATCTCGACCTGGACCCGGAAACGGATCAGGCCAAATTCGCTGACAATCGGACGTAGGGAAGCGGTTTTGCTGCCGTAGCGGCCATCAACCGGAGACAGGGCTGTAAGGGCTGAAAGCTCCATGGAGTCACTCTCTTAAATGGGAATGGTGGGCAACATCTTGATCAGAATTTGATAAAGCTGCTGCGGGGAAAATTTGAGCGCAAATTATACACGATGGTGTGACGTAAGGCAGCGCCGTACCGCGATTGTATAGCCTATCTTCTATCGAAAATGACCTGGCAAGTCAGGACGTTTTTAGTGAGAACGGGCAGACTGTAAAATTTTGCTGGCCGATCGACCCACCCGAGATCGGAAAAACAGCAGCTGCCAACGACGACCGCCAACCTGACGCCAGAGCATGGCCGCACGAACACCGGCCAGTAATAGTGCTCTGATCTTGTCGGCGTTATCTTGATTTTTTAATAAATTAGGTTCACCCGTTACCTGGATGCGGAAGCTAAATGTGCTCAAAGTTTCCTGATATAGCGCCGATGTACTTGTGATGACAGAGCTGCGGGCGTAATTGGGGTGTTCATCTGCTGCCAACGCCTCCCCAGCGTTATCCTGTGAGTTATAGAACTGTGCTTGCTGGCTGATTTGATCCAGCCGTTGGCCGATCTGAGATAACATTTTTGGATGTTTGTTGAGACGGCTTTCTAAATGAAGTAGTCCCATCGCATAACGCGTCATATCTTTGTTGAAGTTGCCGCCTTTGCTGGCCAGATCCTGAGCCATCTTTAGTCCGGTTTGCAGGTTGAATGGCAGTTCTTCCGCGCCACCGTAAATCTCTTCAGTACAGCTAGGAGAGGTGATGAAAATGCTGTTAATACTCGCCTCGAAACTATGCTGAGGGATCATGCCGCGCTTAGCAATCTGGTCAACCAGGCTGGCAGCTTGAAAAATACCGGCGAGGGCGATGGTCTGTTGATCTTGGCTGCTGGACATGGACGGGCCTGTATCATTGATAATATTAGGTTTGTGGTAATTGGTGCGTCGTTTACGGTTTTATATTGGTCTGTTTTTTTTCGGATAGTTCTTCACTGAACGTTAGTCGGCGGTTGTTTCGATAACACCGCCACCCAAGCAAAGTTGGTCTTGATAAAATACCACTGATTGTCCCGGAGTTACGGCGCGTTGTGGTTGATCGAAGACAACCCGATAACCGCCTTGATTGTCAGCTTCAACAATACAGCTCTGATCGTCCTGGCGGTAACGTGTTTGCGCGGTGCAGCGGCAGGGCAGTTTCGGTCCCTTGCCATCAACCCAGTCGATTTCACTGGCCGTTAATTTTTGGCTGAACAACAGAGGGTGTTGACCCCCTTGAACTGCGATCAATACATTGCGATCTAAATCTTTCTGGGCAACGTACCAAGGCTCATCGGGGAACTGGCTTAAACCACCGATCTTTAAACCCTGCCGTTGGCCAATGGTGTGGTACATCAACCCTTGGTGTTGTCCAATCTCGATACCGTCCGGGGTTTTAATCTTACCCGGTTGAGCTGGCAGGTACTGTTGTAGGAAGTCTTTAAAGCGACGCTCGCCGATAAAGCAGATGCCGGTGCTGTCTTTTTTATTGTGAGTGACTAGGTCGTGCTGTTCAGCCAGTCGCCGCACTTCTGGCTTCTCAAATTCACCGACCGGGAACAGGGTTTGGGCAATCTCGATTTCGCCGACAGCATGCAAAAAATAGCTTTGGTCTTTGTTGCCATCGAGTCCGCGTAACAATTGTACTCGGCCATCGTTATCACCACGACGGACATAGTGGCCGGTGGCGATGAAGTCTGCACCCAAGGCTTTGGCGTACTCTAAGAACGCTTTGAATTTGATCTCTTTATTGCAAAGAATATCGGGGTTTGGCGTGCGACCGGCCTTGTATTCGCTGAGAAAATGTTCGAACACATTATCCCAGTATTCAGCAGCAAAGTTGGCCGTATGTAAGGTGATGCCGAGTTTGTCGGAAACCGCTTGTGCGTCGGCCAGATCGGTCATCGCTGTGCAGTATTCGGTGCCGTCATCTTCATCCCAGTTTTTCATGAACAGGCCTTCGACCTGATAGCCTTGCTGCTGTAATAACAGGGCTGAAACCGACGAATCAACACCACCGGACATGCCGACAATAACCTTGAGTAGGCTGTTATCCGGCTGAGGGGGGGTATCCGTATTGCTTGCGAAAGCAGGGACAGTATTTGTTTGTTCTGAGACGGGGGCTGACGACATGGTTACGTACAAACTCTAAGATCGATAAAAGGGTCATTGTACCGTTAGCCGCCCGACAGGCATAGCGCTGCGGCGGCACTGTGAGGTATTGCTGTTGCCGGTTAGCAGGTGAGTTAAGCCAGTTCAGATTCTTCGCAAATAACCGACAGAGGATGACGGATACCGGCAAGGTAGTCTTCGATCACTTTTAGCACCATTGGGCTTCGCAATTGTCCCGCTTGTTGGCGAATCTGCTCAATGCTCAACCAATGGGTACCAAGTATTACCGGATCGAGCGGGCGGTCGCTATGGAATCGAATCGGTTTGGCGACAAAGCAGTGACGGTGGTAACAGGTGTTGTTGTGCGGTGAGGTGTAAGTGTAAAAGCCGACCAAGTCGGTGACCTCGACTTCCCAGGCGCTCTCTTCGAGGACTTCGCGAACCGCTGCCGCAACCAACGTTTCATTCTCCTCCAGGTGACCAGCGGGTTGGTTGAGTACCGTTTTGTTATTGGAATATTCTTCGACCAGCAGGAAGCGTCCCTGATCTTCGACGACACAGGCAACTGTGACATGAGGTGTCCAGCGCATAACTTCTCCTATAAATACGGTCACGTGGGTGGTAGCACGTGATTTTAATCCAGACGGGATTGAATAATGGCAGTCAACTGCGACAGGACGCAGTTTAGACCAACCCGAAAACCCAGCCAATGACTGATGGTCGATAAATACATTTACCCCATCGCTCGTTCTGTTGTTAAAATACTAGCTCTACTTTGGTTTACGTTTTCCCTTTATCGCATCAAATAACCGTTCCACAGCATGAGTACAGACGCTTTGAGTAATTCACCATCACAGCCTTCTTCATCCGATAAGCGTCCCGCAGTCGCGCCTCGCACCCACATTCAGGTTCAGCAACACAGTTTTAATGTCGGCGCCGAATTTGATCGGTTGAACGATGGCAGTGGGTCGGTGGGTGCGGTTGTTTTCTTTACAGGCTTGGTACGTGATTTAGTTGATGATCCGCTGAAAGAGATGGTGCTGGAGCACTATCCCGGTATGACTGAGCGCTGTTTAGCCGATATCGTCGATCAGGCACGTCAGCGCTGGCCGCTCAACCATGTCAGTATCATTCACCGGGTGGGTTCGCTTAAGCCCTGTGATTTGATTGTCTATGTCGGCGTCAGTAGTGCTCACCGCACTGATGCGTTCGCAGCCTGTGAATTCATCATGGATTACCTCAAGAAAGATGCGCCGTTCTGGAAGAAAGAACGCAGCCAAACTCAGGATCATTGGGTTGAGCAGAAAGAGAGTGATCTCGACGCCGCCGAGCGTTGGTCTAAGTAACAGCCCGTCGGATTCGTTTACCTACCGCAATATTAAATTTCTCTGCCGGTGATTGATCTGGTGGAGTCCGAATTATTTTGTTAACAGGAGTTTACATGGCACAGGTTGATTTCGTGCCCGGCCAACGCTGGATTAGTCACGGTGAATCTGAATTGGGGTTGGGCATGGTGACCGAGCAAACGGGTCGTCAGGTTGAGATATTTTTCCCCGCCGCCGAAGCCTATCGCACCTACGCTTGTCAGGATGCGCCTTTGAGCCGCTACCGGTTGGAGGTTGGCTCAGTATTCAAAGACCTGGACGGTAATGAACGAATCGTCCAGCAGTTGGAGCTTGATCAGGGCGTGCTCAGTTATCTGGTCGATGAGATCGATTCTTCGGATCCGGGTGGTTCTTCGGATCAGAGCGATTCGGTTTGGTTGGAAGAAACCGAGCTGGATCCCTTTGTAGAGCTCAATCACCCTAAAGATCGGTTCTTTGCGGGCCAGATTGATGACCGCCGCGCTTACGAGCTACGCCGTAGCGCTAGGGCCTATCAATACCGGCATTGGCAGTCCGATGCATTCGGCTTGCTGGGCGCACGGGTGCAACTTTTGCCGCATCAATACTATATTGCGTCACAAGTGGCTCGCCGACACTCGCCACGGGTGTTGTTGGCCGATGAGGTGGGGTTGGGAAAGACCATCGAAGCGGGCTTGGTCATCCATCAGCAGGTGATTAGCGGCCGCGCCGAGCGAGTTTTGGTGGTTGTACCTGATTCGCTGGTACACCAGTGGTTAGTTGAGATGTTACGTCGGTTCAATCTGTGGTTTAGCATCATGAACCGTGAGCAATACCTTGCTCTGGTGGAAGCTGCTGAAGGTGACCTTGTTGCTAACAATCCCTTTGAAGCCAGCCAGTTGATCATCTGCCCGCAGTCGCTGCTGGTCGAAGAACCGGACTATCAGCAATTGGCGTCCGCCTGTCGCTGGGATCTGTTGGTGGTCGATGAAGCGCATCATCTTCACTGGACCGAGCAACAGGTCAGTCCGGAGTATCGCTGTGTAGAACAGCTTGCCGCTCAGGCGAAAGGGTTGCTGCTACTCACCGCAACACCCGAGCAGTTAGGGGTCGAGGGACACTTTGCCCGACTGCGACTGATCGATCCGGATCGTTATTATGATCTGCAAAAATTCATCGACGAAGAGCAGGACTATCTGCCGGTAAGACAGCTGGTTGACCAGTTGCTTGAGAGCGATGATCTGGCTGCACTGTTTGCTGATGGTGAATTTAAAACGGCATTGATTGCTTATGTTGATGCAAGTAAATACAGCGAGTTGGAGCAAGAAGTTAACTCATCAGAAGAAGTTGATGAGTTGCGCAATAACCTGGTCGATCAGCTGCTAGACCACCATGGTACCGGTCGGGTGTTGTTTCGAAATACGCGAGCGCAGGTGAAGGGGTTTCCAGGTCGTGAGTTGATCGAACATCTGCTTGAGCCCTCTGACTCGGTGACCGAGATACTGCGTACCGGATCATTGCAACAACAGCTTCATCCTGAACAGTTACTGGGCGATAGTTGGTTGTCACTCGATCCACGGGTCGCCTGGCTCGAGAACTGGCTGCACGATGACTCCATAGAAGGAGCCGATGACAAAGTGCTGCTGATCTGTGCTGATATGAGCACCGCACAACAGTTAGAAGAGTATCTTCGTCTACGGGTGGGTGTCCGCAGTGCGGTGTTCCATGAAGATCTGACGCTGGTTAATCGTGACCGTGCTGCGGCTTATTTTGCCGATCCCGATCAGGGCGCACAGGTATTGGTATGCTCGGAAATAGGTAGTGAAGGGCGTAACTTTCAGTTCGCCAGCCAGTTGGTGATGTTTGATCTTCCTCTGAATCCGGATCTGCTCGAACAGCGTATCGGCAGGCTTGATCGAATTGGCCAGGAGCATCAGGTTGAGATCCACCTGCCGCTGTACCGTAACAGTCCGGCGCATCATCTGATGCGTTGGTTACACGAAGGTCTGGATGCGTTTCTTAGTCCTTGTCCTTATGGACATCTGCTACTTGAACAGCAGGCCGAGCAGTTGCAGGGGCATCTGTTAAGCCATGATGAATCACAGTTCACTGACTTTATTAATGCTACCCGCGACCAGGCGCTGCAGCTTCAGCAGCAACAGAGCCAAGGTCGTGATCGTTTGTTAGAACTTAACTCATGTCGTGAGCAGCCTGCTGCCCAGGTGCTTGATGCGGTTAAAGAGGCGCGCAATAAAGGTCAGTTGCGACGTTTCTTAGAGTCTGTATTCGATCAATTTGGGGTCGAGCAACAGACCGATTCGGATGGCAGTATTATTCTGCATCCGGGTGACCATATGCGTTGCAGCAGTTTTCCCGGGTTACCGGAAAATGGCCTGACCGGTACGCTCAGTCGCCGCCAGGCATTGCAGCGTGAAGATATGGCATTTCTGACGTGGGAGCATCCATTGGTGCGTGGCGCGTTCGATCTGATTCTCGAAGGTGATCTGGGCAATACCTCAATCTGTACCTTGAAGCTGCCAGCAATCAAACCCGGTACACTGATGCTTGAGTGTTTGTTTGAGTTGCATTGCCCCGCGCCCAAAGCACTGCAGATCCCCCGGTACCTGCCAAGTAGTGGTTTTCGGGTGCTGTTAACGGGTGATGGCACTGAATGCAGCAGCCTGCTTAGTGAAGAGCAGTTATCGTCGCTGGCCAAACACCTACCCAAACAAGCGGCTAAAAATCTGATTAAGCCGTTGCGTGATCCGATAGATGGCTTGATCAAAGTGGCTGAGAGCCATGCGCAAAAACACCTGCCCAAACTGATCGAACAAGCATTAACGCAGATGAGCGCGCTGCAGCAGCCGCAACTGGAGCGGATTCAGGCGATGGCAAAGGTCAATCCGTCGATTAGAGTCGAAGAGATTGAGCAGCAGCAGTTGTTGATGGAGCAGTTGCAGCAGGCGATCGGCCACAGTGCGCTGAAACTCGACGCGATTCAGGTGCTGATCAGTACCTAAGCTGGAACAAGCGCAGGTAGCCGAAAGTTGTTACCTGCGCTCGCTACCTTCGAGTTTGTTACCTGTTAGATTTTCGACTAGGGCGTTTCTGAGCGCCTGATCTGTTGCTCACAGTGCTTTTCGGCTTGCGGGTAACGCCGCCGCGGGGATGTCTTTTTGCTGTTTCGGCGCTATTTTGTGGAAGATTAACCGGTTCACTACGGTGTTGCCCGGGGCTCAGCGTATCGACCGACCAATTGCCGATCGCCATCCGAATCAGCCGTAAGGTCGGGTGACCAACCGCGGCGGTCATGCGGCGTACCTGGCGATTTCGGCCTTCCTTTATCTTCAGCTCAATCCAGCAGGTGATGTCGTTATTACGCTGGCGAATCGGTGGGTTTCGGGGCCATAAAACGTCTGTCTGCATTGCAGTCAACCGTTTGCAGCGTGCCGGGCGGGTGGCGCCGTCTTTGAGCTCTACGCCACGACAGAGTTGCTCGATCGCCGGATCGCTGATATCGCCCTCGACCTGTACCCAGTAGGTTTTTTCCAGTTTGAAGCGGGGATCTGTGATCCGCTGCTGCAAACGACCGTCATCAGTTAACAGCAATAACCCTTCAGAATCATAATCGAGCCGTCCCGCAGCATAGAGGCCCGGTTGTTTGATCCATTGCGCTAGTGTGGCGCGTCCTTGGTCGTCAGTAAATTGTGACAACACCTGAAACGGCTTGTTGAGTAGGACGACTGTAGCCATAACCCTTCCGACTGATTGTAAATGGTGATTATAACCGCGGGATTCCCCGGTGGTTACCTAGCGGGTTGCTGAAGCGCTGCAAACTGTATCGACGACGACTCAATAGGGCAAGCCGTTGTTGTGCATGGTTAGATTACCGTTGGGTGGCGGCTTTGTTGGTAGGATATTGGTTGGCGACAAGTCAATGCGGCAGGCAATAATTAGCGGCGTTTGAGCTGACAAATATCAAAAAAACAAATAAAAATTGATGATTGTCGACAATGTGTGGTTTTCATCTGTCTTGTAAGACTAACGTCGATACTCTCCTATAAGGCACGTTTTTATTGGCTTATAGCTCTTCTTTGCTGCTTGTTTCGCCTTTTGTCGTAGTTAAAAAATAGACAATTACCGGTAAGGTGTTTCTCGTCAGAGGGTAGAACTGTCAACAATCCGGAAGCGGAGTCGTAGCGTTACCGGTAATCGCTAATAACGAAATAAGAAAGGATCGGCACCATGGCCTATTTGGATGAATATCAGCAATCGATCGAAAACCCCACCGCTTTCTGGAAGGAGAAGGCCGAGGCGCTGGAGTGGTTTAAATTCCCGCAACAGATTCTGTCGAAGGATGAAAACGGCATCGATCGCTGGTTCGCCGATGGTGAGATGAACAGTTGCCATATGGCGGTTGACTACCATGTGGCTGACGGTCGTGGTGATCAGATCGCTATTCAGTATGACTCGCCAGTAACGAATACAAAAAAAGCCTACAGCTACTCAGAGTTGCGCGATCAGGTTGCACTGTTCGCCGGTGTATTGAAAGCGCAGGGCGTAACCAAGGGTGATCGGGTTGTTATCTACATGCCGATGGTGCCAGAAGCGGCTATCGCAATGCTGGCCACTGCTCGCTTGGGTGCGGTTCACTCTGTCGTGTTCGGTGGATTTGCCCCCAATGAATTGGCAGTACGGATCGACGATGCCGAACCTAAGGTCATCGTGACTGCATCCTGCGGAATTGAGATCGCCAAGGTTATTGCCTACAAGCCGCTGCTTGATGCTGCGATCGAGCTATCGGCGCACAAACCCGAAAAATGCGTGGTATTCCAGCGACCACAGGCGGTTGCTGAGATGACCGAAGGGCGGGATCTGGATTGGGTTAAGTCGATGCAAACTGCGACCGCTGCCGACTGTGTTCCGGTAAAAGGTACCGATCCTCTGTATGTGCTGTACACCTCGGGCACGACAGGAAAGCCCAAGGGCGTGGTACGTGATAACGGTGGTCACGCAACGGCGCTTAAATATTCGATGAAAGCGATCTACGATATGGATCCGGGCGATGTGTTCTGGGCGGCATCCGATGTTGGTTGGGTCGTGGGTCACTCCTATATTGTTTACGCGCCACTGCTGGCCGGTCTGACGTCCGTGTTCTATGAAGGAAAGCCGGTTCGGACTCCGGATGCAGGGGCCTTTTGGCGGGTTTGTTCTGAATATGGCGTTAAGGGCTTGTTTTCAGCACCGACGGCCTTCCGGGCTATTCGCAAAGAAGACCCGAATTCTGAATGCCTGAAGCCCTACGACCTGTCCAAGCTTAAGTACATCTTTATGGCGGGTGAGCGACTTGATCCGCCTACCTATCACTGGGTGAAAGACCTGCTAGGTCTGCCGATTGTTGACCATTGGTGGCAGACCGAAACCGGTTGGGCGATCTGTGCCAATATGATGGGCGTTGAGCCGATGGAAGCCAAGGCGGGCTCTTCTACCATGCCGGTGCCCGGGTTTAATGTGAAAATTCTCGATGGATCCGGTAACGAAGTCGGGCCGAACGAGCAGGGTAATGTCGCGCTTAAACTGCCGTTGCCACCAAGCTGTCTGCCGACTGTGTGGGGTGACTTTGAGCGCTTCCGTACCGGTTATCTCAATATTTTTGATGGCTACTATGTGTCTGGTGATGGTGGTTACAAAGACGATGAAGGTTTTGTCTTCATCATGGGGCGTACCGATGATGTCATCAACGTCGCCGGCCATCGCCTGTCTACCGGTGAGATGGAAGAAGTTGTCGCCAGCCACCCGGCAGTCGCTGAGTGCGCGGTTATCGGTATTAACGATCCGCTTAAAGGTCAGCAGCCGCTTGGATTGTTGTTGCTTAAAGACGGTGTTGAGGTTGAAGAGAGCGTGCTAGAAGCCGAGTTGGTTGGGATGATGCGTAAAGAGATCGGTGCAGTGGCCTGCTTCAAACGCGCTATCGTTGTTCAGCGATTGCCAAAAACGCGCTCGGGTAAGATCCTGCGCAAGCTGCTACGCCAGATAGCTGACGGCGAGGAGTACAGTATTCCGTCAACGATTGACGACCCAGCCAGCCTGCCTGAAATCTCTGAAATCATGGGCGGTCACGGTTTAATCAGCTCCTGATCACCGCTTCGATGCTAAATATAAACGGGCCTTAGTGGCCCGTTTTTTTTGCTGTTAATATCGGGATAGGGCGTAATGGGTTGATCTGATAAGGCGGCTGTCATCGATGCTTTACCTGATCTAAATACAAAAAAATATCAAAGGTATGCTGCCATCTATTTTGTCGTATAACAGTATCTTATGGTTAATATCTAGATTTCGGGTGATCTTTTTAAGGTCGGCTTGATGTAAGCTAAATGTTAGTTTTTCTGTATGTAATTAAGAGGGAACAGGCGTAGTGCATTGCCGCTAGCCACTGCTTGCGCAGCAGGATCATCTAGCTGCCGGAGCAGCTCTCTTGCCGGCTTTAGTGTTTTCTCCAGGCTGCCAAAACGACCCACTAGATCACTGCCCAATACAAACCGGTCCGGATGTCTTTCAATCAATGCCAGCCATGGCTTGGATGCCTGGCCGTCGACAGTTGCATAGTGGCTTAACAGCGTCCAACTAAGGCCTATCGACAGATTAGGGTGATGTTGCAGCAGTTGTTGAACAGTTTCGTCATGGTTTTCCAAATGCTGACGACGCTCGATATTGGCGCTGGTGCCCGCATGACTCCATACAAAGCGGGTTGCTGGGTTGCTGTTGAGCGCGTTTTGTAACTCATGAAGATAGACCATCTGTTTCGATTTGCGGGTGCTGGTGAGGTTCGAATGCAGTACAACGGTCAGGTCTTGTTCTGCGGCATAATGATACACGGCCATCAGGGCAGGGTGATCTGCACGTGGCGTTTCCCCCTCCAATAGATGGCTGAGCGTATCGTGCCGTGTCAGTATTTCACCAATCCCGCTCCACAACCCCGGATACCACTGCATCATCCGCTTAACATGCTCGAAAGCATTGCGATCAGTCGGATTAAAACCGCTTATCAGGGGGCGTAATCGTGCTCGCTTGTCGGCGGGCAGTGCCTCAACCGCTCTGGCCAGGAGAACATCGGTTGCACTGTAGTAGTAAACCCGCCCATCATCGGATTCATAAGCAAGAGGGCGTGTCGGGTTGTCTTGCTGCCAGCTTTTTTGCAGAGGAATCCCCATGATGCATGCGACCTCCACCCCGGCAGTGTCCATCGCGGCAAATAACCGCTCCATGCCGTCGGTCGTTTGGTTGAAATCGACGTAATGAAGTTCGCAGTCAACCAGAGGCTTTGGTGCTGCCTGGATTAACGAACAGCTAAGCGATAGCGCTAAAGCGAGCAGTAGGCGCATAGAGTAAGTCCTTGCCGGTAAATAGTGTGACGGCCCCAGTAAGTATTCGGCTGGGACGTTACTACATAAATAGCACTTTTTATTTGAGCAGGGAGTGATCAGTTGCATTTAGGGTATAAGGGGTCGCAGGGCTTGGCTGGATCAGCGCTGAGTGGTTATTGTGCCCAATAGATACCACAACCGCAGTGCAGTTGCGGTTGTGGTTCTGCTGTAGTCAGAGCTGATGAAGGTGATTCTTAGTGGTTTGGAGCTAGCGCAGGTAGTTTTTGCTGATGGTCTTAAATACCTCGGTTCCGGATTTAACCATCCATTCAAAGGCCACCATCTCACGACTGACCAGCTGGATCTGTAGGTGCCGTAAGCGCTCAACCGCAATCTGTTTATCTTGCTCGCTGCGTGAAGAGATCAGGTCTTCAATAACAAAGACATCGAAGCCTTTTTGATGCAGACCGATTGCTGTCTGTAAAACGCAGACGTGCGCCTCCATGCCACAGATGATGATCTGTTTGCGGTGTTGCTGTTCGATCGGTTCAAGGCATCCTGCTTCTGCGGCACAGGAAAAATGCACTTTGTCGACGATGTTAGCTGCTGGGATTTTCTCTAGCAGCTCACTAACCGTATGCCCGAGACCTAGTGGATACTGTTCGGACGCAAATACCGGAACATCAAGCAGCGCTGCGATCTCCACAAGCCAGCGGGTTTGCTTGATCAACTTTTCGGGCTGACAGACCGCTGGTACAAGCTTGTCTTGAATATCGACTACCAGCAGCAGGGATTGATCCGGAGATATCAGCATTGAGGTGCTCCTTGCGTTTAGTGATTCGTCTAAGATCAGGCTTTGGCGTCAACCATCAACGTCGCGCTACCGGTGGCAACAGTATTGCCTGACACGGTGCATACTGTGCTTAATACAACACGGCGACGCTTAGTGTTGATTTCGGTAACGGTTGCAGTGGCGGTCAGGGTGTCACCTATTTTAACTGGAGCTTTGAATTTGAGCGTCTGATCAATATAAATGGCACCAGGCCCTGGGAGTTTTGTTCCCAAAACGGCCGATATCAGGCCTGCGCTAAACATGCCGTGGACGATGCGCTCTTTAAACATGGTGCTGGCTGCATACTCGGAATTAACGTGTATCGGGTTGTTATCGCCGGTGATACCGGCAAAGGTGTAAACGTCTGACTCAGAAACAGTTTTGGCACAAGAGGCGGACATCCCTTCCTCAAGATCTTCGATGTAGTAACCGTGCAGGTCGTTCATGCTATGTCTCACTAAAGAAAGGTAAGTAAATGAAAAAAACAGATCTCTAGAGTAGCCTATGGCGAAGAGCAGGCCAAACGGAACGGCGATGTTATGGCGTTGAAATCGACAGATTAATGCCCATTAATAGTGTTCTTGGAGCCGGGACGATGATCATGCTATCAACCAATAAGGATTCATTTTGAAACTAATTATTTTTGACTGGGACGGCACGTTGATCGATTCTGCTGCTCGTATCATCAATTGCATGCAGCGTGCAGCTTATGACGCAGGGCTTCCTAAGCCCGGTGATGAGGCGGTCCGGAACATTATTGGGTTGGGGTTGCCGGAAGTGTTCGATGAGCTGTTTGGCAGTCTTAGTGTTGATCAAGAGCAACAGATGAGGACCCTTTATGGTCACTATTATATTGACCAAGATGATACCCCAGCCGAATTTTTTGACGGTGTGATTGATGGGCTAGGGCGTCTCAAAGAGGCGGGCTACCGACTAGCAGTCGCTACAGGTAAAAGCCGCAGAGGACTGGATCGGGTATTCGAAGAGACCGGTACCGGTGTGTTTTTTGACCACAGCCGCTGTGCCGACGAAACACGATCTAAGCCCGACCCTTTAATGTTGCACCAGTTAATCGATGAAAGTGGGGTCAGTCTTGAGCAATGCCTGATGGTTGGTGATACGGAATACGACCTGGGTATGGCGGACCGGGCAGGCATGCGTTCGGTTGGTGTTTCTTATGGTGCTCATCACCCAGATCGGCTACGAACGCATCGACCAAAAATTATTATTGATCACTTTAGCGAACTTGAGTGTTGGCTTGAGGGTCTACCTCAGTAATCTTTGTTATTCAGATAGGATGATGGTGTGAGTGATAACCTCTGGGGTGAATCCCCGCAAAATGATCAAGCCAAAACGTCGGGCGCGTCTTCGAGTAGTGCATCGACCAGCGGTGAATCAAAAGATGTTGATTCTAAAGAGTGGCGTCTGATCGAAAAAATGGTAACCAGTGTCTCGACAGAGCAACGCCGGACCCGTCGGTGGGGGATTTTGTTTAAATCGCTCACCTTTCTTTACCTGTTTGCTGCGATGTATCTGGTGATGGCCGGTAGTTGGAGTGAGCCGGACCTTTCTGATGAGCCGCATACCGCGCTGATCGATATTACCGGGGTGATCGCCTCTGATAGCGAAGCTAGTGCTGACAGCATTGTGCACGGGCTGCGTGCTGCGTTTGAAGATAGCAACACTCAGGGTGTGATCCTGCGAATCAACAGCCCTGGCGGTAGTCCGGTGCAGTCCGGCTATATCTACGATGAGATCAAGCGTTTGCGGGGGCTGTATCCGCAAACCAAAGTGTATAGCGTGATCGGTGATATCGGTGCTTCGGGTGGCTATTATATTGCCGCTGCTGCCGATGAGATCTATGCCGACAAGGCCAGTCTGGTAGGTTCTATTGGTGTGATCTCATCCAGTTTCGGCTTTGTCGACGTGCTTAAAAAGCTGGGTATTGAACGACGGTTGATGACAGCGGGTGAGCACAAAGCATTCCTCGATCCGTTCACTCCGCTGAAAAAAAGCGAGTCTGACTTTTGGAAGAGTGTGCTTGATACGACACACCGGCAGTTTATTGACCAGGTACTAAAGGGACGTGGTGATCGCCTTAAAGACTCTGAAGAGCTTTTCACGGGGCTGATTTGGACCGGTGAACAAGCGCTGGAGCTCGGTCTGATCGACGGCTTGGGGAGTGCGAGTTACGTCGCCAGAGAGGTAATTGGAGAGGAGAATATTGCCAACTTCACGCCGTCGCTTTCGCCGCTGGAAAAACTTGCCGAGCGAATGGGTGTAACCTTTGCTAAAACCTTATCAACCGAGTTGGGGTTGTCGGCCCCCACGCTGCAGTAATATTGAACAATCGGATTTGATTGCACGTCAGGGGATAGCGATCCCCTGACGGTCTAATAGCTCAATTAGACGAATTAGCGGCAGTCCGATCAGTGTATTGGGGTCATCACCTTCCAGTCGTTGGAATAAACTGATGCCTAATCCTTCAGATTTAAAGCTCCCCGCGCACTGGTAGGGTTGTTCGGCTAACAGGTAGCGCTCAATTTGCGAATCGCTTAGCGTGCGAAAATGAACCCTGAAGGGTTCGCAGACGGTGTCAGCTAGTTGAGTTTCGGTGTTGAGTAAACAAAGTCCTGTGTAAAAGGTGACGATTTTACCGCTGGCTTGGCGTAACTGATCTGTTGCTCGAGCGTGTGTGTGGGGTTTGCCAATAATCCGGCCATTTAACACGGCTACCTGATCAGAACCGATGATCAACGACTTCTTATGACTATCGACCACTATATCGGTTGCTACCGCTTGCGCTTTGGCCTTGGCTAAACGTGTGACAAGTTGCTCGGCCGACTCGTTCGCTTCGGCGGTTTCATCAACATCGGGAGCGCGGCAGCTAAACGCGATGTTGAGCTTTTCAAGCAGTGCTTTACGGAATTCAGAGGTGGAGGCGAGGACTAGCTGGCTCATGTATAATGCCTGTGTTTCAGATGGTGGCAAAAAAAGACCATATAGTAATCTTTTTTAGCGATGATCTCTTTACACTAACCCCCTAGATCCCTATTATGGCGCGCTTATGTCGAAGGCCTCATTACCGATTACAATTGACCCACGCAGAGCAGCCGACCAAGGACGCATCCTTGACGGCGAAATAACTCTGGCTAGTTTGGAGCAGTTGAGCAGCTATCTTGTGGATAGCGACGGAATTGTCAACGTCAGTCTGACCTTTGGAGTGGATGAAGAACGTATCCGTTTCATCAAGGGTCAAGCTGATACGACGGTAAAAATGCTTTGCCAGCGTTGTCTGGAGCCGGTGACGCTAGAGCTTGAAGCCGAGATGAGTCTGGGTATCGTCACTGATGATGAAGCTGCTAAGCAGCTTCCGCGTTACTACGATCCTAATATCATCAACGAGCCGAAGCAGGATATTTATCGACTCATCGAACAAGAGTTGATTCTGACACTGCCGTTGATAGCTCAGCACCAGAATTGCGTCGTAAAGACATCGTTTGGCGAAGAAGTCAGCGAGTCTAATGACAGCGAAAGTGAAAACCCGTTTAACGTATTGGCCCAATTAAAGGCCAATAAACACTAGTTTAGGAGTTGGTCAGTCATGGCTGTTCAAAAGAGTAAAGTTACCCGTTCACGTCGTGGTCAGCGTCGTTCACATGATGCATTGACCGCTGCCCCGCTTTCACAGGACAGCACCACTGGTGAAGTTCATCGTCGTCACCATGTGACCGAAGATGGTTTCTACCGTGGTCGTCAGGTTATCGCTAAAGACGCTGAGTAACCATTGGTCGCTCACTGCACTCTTGCAGTTGATGTGATGAGCGGGGACTTCGGTCCCCGCGTTGCTGTTCCCGCCTCGATAGAATTCCTCCGGCATCACCCTGACGTCAGCCTTGTTCTGGTTGGTGATCCTTCGCAAATCAATCCGCTACTGGATTTCTCCGATTCCGATCGGCTCAGTGTCGAGCCGGCTGCTTCCGTCGTTGCGATGAGCGACAAACCCTCCTTTGCCTTGCGTAAACGCAGGGATTCTTCGATGGCGCGTGCTATTCAGTTGGTTGCCGACGGTCAGGCGAGCGCCTGTGTTAGTGCCGGCAATACCGGAGCGCTGATGGCGCTGGGGCATTACCTGCTGCATATGCATCCGGGGATCGATCGCCCGGCAATCACAACGGGAATTCCGACCGTTAACGGCCATTGCTACATGCTTGATCTGGGTGCCAATGTTGATTGCAGTGCCGAGCAGCTGTTTCAGTTTGCCTTGATGGGGTCGGCGTTAGCCGAAGCTGTCGATGGGCTCAAGCAGCCGCGCATTGCGCTGCTTAATGTTGGTGCCGAAGAGATCAAAGGAAATGAGCAGGTTAAGCTCGCATCTCGCTTATTGCAGGAGCACCAGCAGCTTAATTATATCGGCTATATCGAGGGCAATGACATCTATAGCGGTAAGGCTGATGTTGTTGTTTGTGATGGCTTTGTCGGTAATGTGGCGCTAAAAAGCAGTGAAGGGCTGGCGCGCCTGATCGGCCGCCAATTAGAGCAACAGTTCACTCGCAACTGGTATCGCCGCTTTGTTGGCTTGCTGGCCAAGCCGGTATTGAACCAGATGAAACAGCAGCTTGATCCTTCGCGACGTAATGGTGCCAGCTTGCTGGGGCTACAAGGCATAGTGGTGAAAAGCCATGGTTCGGCGACCGAAGAGTGTTTTGGCCATGCTATTGCTCAGGCACGAACAGAAGTGCGTCAGGATGTTTGTGGTGTGATCAATGGCCGTCTTGGGGCGTTGCTGTAAGCGTCCTTTTAGCTGCGTAGATCGGTTGGTTCTCTGCCGCGACTGCTAAGGCTTATGATGGCCTAGGAACAACAAGTGTGGGTGCTTTCGTCATCGAATTTGAGTAAAGTTATCATCGATTTATTCGACGCGTGTGGTGCATAAGACTGCCTACGGGTTCTTTTCTATTTTAAGCATGAGGGTGTTATGTCTCAATCTCTGGCTTTTGTTTTTCCTGGTCAAGGTTCACAGCAGCTACAAATGTTATCTGAGCTGGCAAAGCAATATCCGCTAGTCGAGCAGACTTTTGCGGAAGCATCGAAGGTGCTTGGTTATGATCTGTGGGCTCTCACTCAGGATGGCCCTGAAGCTGACCTCAATAGCACCGATAAAACGCAGCCTGCGCTATTAACATCTGGTGTGGCGATCTGGCGTGTTTGGCAGGAGCAGGGTGGCGAACAACCAACGCTTCTGGCTGGTCACAGTTTGGGGGAATATACCGCGTTGGTTTGTGCTGGCGTAATGACACTCGAGCAGGGCGTTAAACTGGTCGAAAAACGCGGTCAGTTTATGCAAAGCGCAGTGCCCGCGGGTCAGGGGGCTATGGCAGCCATTCTTGGCTTGGATGATGAGAAAACTCGACAGGCGTGTGATAGTGCGGCTCAAGGTGAGGTGGTCTCTGCAGTTAACTACAATTCACCCGGGCAGGTGGTTATTGCGGGGCAGAAAGCAGCCGTGGCGCGAGCTGTTGATCTATGCAAAGAAGCGGGCGCTAAACGTGCAGTTGAGCTTCCGGTTAGTGTTCCGTCGCACTGTGCCTTGATGAAGCCAGCGGCAGAGCAGCTTTCTGCTGAGCTTGATGCCATAGCGCTACAGATGCCGAAAATTCCCGTTGTACAAAATGTTGATGCCGCCGTCGCGACCTCGGTTGAACAGATTAAGCAAAACCTGGTCGCCCAGCTTTACAGTCCTGTATTATGGGCCGATACGGTTGTGGCGATGGCAGCACAAGGGTCAGAAACATTGCTTGAGTGCGGCCCGGGTAAGGTTCTCTCCGGCCTCAATAAACGAATTCAGCGCAGCCTGTCGGTTGCTGCGATTAATGATGTTGCAGGTCTGGACAAAGCGCTAGGACGTTGAGCCTGCCATAACCACAGCTATATAGGGAGTGGATAGATGAGCATTGAAGGAAAAGTTGCACTCGTCACGGGGGCGACACGGGGAATCGGTAAGGCGATTGCTGAAGAACTGGGACGCCAAGGCGCCGTTGTTGTAGGTACAGCAACCAGTGAGAAAGGGGCTGCGACCATTAGTCAGAACCTGGCCGATAGCGGAGCTCAGGGTAAGGGAATGGTATTGGATGTTGCTTCACAGACTTCGGTCGATGAAGTGATCGCGGCCATTGTAGCTGAGTTCGGTGCAGTGACAATTTTGGTCAACAATGCAGGGATCACCAAAGATAATATTCTGATGCGGATGAAAGAGGATGAGTGGGATTCGGTGGTTAACACCAATTTAAGCTCAATCTACCGCGTCGCCAAGGGCTGTTTGCGCGGCATGACCAAGGCTCGTTGGGGCCGGATCATTAATGTCAGCTCTGTAGTGGCATCTATGGGTAATGCCGGGCAGACCAACTATGCCGCAGCCAAGGCCGGAATCGAAGGCTTTAGCCGCGCGCTGGCGCGTGAGGTCGGTTCTCGCAACATCACCGTAAACTCAGTTGCACCTGGTTTTATCGATACCGATATGACCAGCGGACTGCCCGAAGAGCACAAAGACAAGCTCAAGGCCCAGATCCCGCTCAATCGTCTTGGTCGCCCGGAAGAGGTGGCTGCAGTTGTTGGATTTTTAGCCAGTCAGCCGGGTGGCTACGTCACCGGAGACACTATTCACGTCAATGGTGGCATGTACATGGCATAAATCCCTTTTAGGGAATTGTTTTTTTGCCCAATATGTTGATAATGTCCACTTCATCCAGCCGATAGGCGGAGAGTTGACCTATTTAACTCGGCGGTGTTGAAATATCAGTATTTTTTGGAATGCTGCCGAATATAAATCGATCATAATACGTAGGAAAAATTATGAGTACTATTGAAGAGCGCGTTAAAAAGATTGTTGCAGAACAGTTGGGCGTTAAAGAAGAAGAAGTTACCAGCGAAGCCTCATTTGTAGAAGATCTGGGCGCTGACTCTCTCGACACCGTTGAGCTGGTAATGGCTCTGGAAGAGGAGTTTGAAACCGAAATTCCTGACGAAGAAGCCGAGAAAATCACCACCGTTAAGCTAGCCGTCGCGTACGTCGAAGCTAATCAGTAAGATTGGCTTAACCAAGCTTTTCAAAGAAGCCGCTACTATGGTTCCATAGAGCGGCTTTTTATTTGTCTAAAAAAAGTATTGATAACAAGTTCGTACGTTTTTTGAACACACTATTTGAACAACAAGAGAGTGGAGGTCGCGATGTCTCGTAGAAGAGTTGTTGTTACTGGCGTAGGGATGCTGACACCCGTCGGTAATACGGTCAAAGAGACTTGGGACAACGTCGTTAATGGCAAGAGTGGTATCGGACCGCTTGAGCACTTTGACGTGTCTGCCTACAGCACCACTTTTGGCGGTTCGATCAAAAACTTTGATGTTTCTGATTACATGAACCCTAAAGATGCTCGCAAAATGGATCTGTTTATTCAGTACGGAATGGCAGCAGGGATCCAGGCGATTGAAGACTCAGGGTTAGAAACGACTGAGGCTAATGCTGGTCGTATCGGTGTGGCGATAGGTTCTGGAATCGGCGGTTTGCCAATGATTGAGCGAAACCACACATTATTGGAAAAGAGCGGGCCTCGTAAAATCTCACCATTCTTTGTACCCGGCAGCATCATCAATATGATCGGCGGCAACCTGTCGATTAAATACGGCTTTAAAGGGCCGAACATCGCTATTGTTACCGCTTGTACCACCGGTACTCATAACATCGGTTCAGCCGCCCGCATGATCGCTTATGGCGATGCGGATGCGATGGTTGCAGGTGGCTCTGAGATGGCGACCACGCCACTGGGACTCGGAGGGTTCGCTGCGGCCCGTGCTCTGTCTAAACGCAATGATGATCCACAGGCAGCGAGTCGGCCCTGGGACCGTGATCGTGATGGCTTCGTGCTTAGCGATGGCGCCGGCATTATGGTGCTCGAAGAGTACGAACACGCCAAGGCTCGCGGCGCCAGTATCTATGCAGAGCTTGTCGGTTTTGGAATGAGCGGTGATGCCTATCACATGACTTCACCACCGGAAGATGGCAGTGGTGCGGCGGCATCTATGGCTAATGCAATCCGTGATAGCGGTCTGAATCCTGACCAAGTTGACTACATCAACGCACACGGAACCTCGACACCGGCTGGCGATATCGCCGAATCCAATGCTGCTAAATCAGTACTGGGTAATGCGGCTGCCGATGTTCGGATGAGTTCGACCAAATCGATGATTGGCCACCTGCTGGGGGCTGCCGGTTCGGTCGAGGCGATCTTCAGTGTGCTGGCAATTCGTGATCAGGTTGCTCCGCCAACTATCAATCTGGACAATCCCTCTGATGGTTGCGACCTTAATTATGTCGCCAACACAGCCCAGGAAACTCATATCGACGTTGCTATGTCCAACTCCTTTGGTTTCGGCGGAACCAACGGTACGTTGGTGTTTAAGCGTCTCTCTTAGGTGTTAACGGGGTGCGTTTCTCGCACGCCCCGTGATCAATCTCTATGATAATGACTCTGGTTAACGGCCAGCCCGAAGCTCAAGTATCTACTACCGACCGCGGCTTTAGCTACGGCGATGGTGTGTTTGAAACGATTCGGGTCAGTGGCGGCAAGGCGTTGCTGCTGCAACGTCATCTCAACCGTATGAAAGACGGGCTTTTCCGGATTAATATCAATTATAAACAACATCTTATCGACTCTTTGTTATCTGAAGTCTCTCTATTGTGTGACGGTGTAAACGAGGCGTTCATCAAAGTGGTTATTAGCCGTGGCAGCGGTGGGCGGGGATATCGATGCAGCCCTGAGTTGCAGCCAACCCGAGTAGTGATGCGGGTCGATGCTCCACGCTATCCGGCCACGTTGTATAAGCAGGGCGCCGAACTATTTGCCTGCTCAACCCGCTTGGGCAGTAACCCGCAGTTAGCCGGTATTAAACATCTTAATCGTATTGAACAGGTGCTTGCCCGCAATGAATGGCAGGATCAATACGTTGAAGGGCTGGTCTGTGATCAGCAGGGTTATCTGGTCGAAGGCACCATGAGTAACTTGTTTCTGATTCGCGATGACAGCCTGGTTACGCCGCTTCTCGATTGTTGTGGCGTTGCCGGAGTCGTTCGCTCTGTAATTATCGATGCCGCCGCTAAGCACGGCGTCACGTTCGCTGAGCAGCGCCTAACCGTTGATGACCTGCTGCAGGCTGACGGCGCATTCATGACCAATAGCGGTTTTGGTGTATTACCGGTAAGCGGTTTTGACGGCCGGGTGATCCCATTGTCAGCGATAACAGCAACAGCCAGTCACTGGCTTGAAGAGACGAGACGATGCGAGCAGTAAAGCATCTACTGATTGGCGCAGCGCTGATCGCCATTGTGGTGGCGATTGCAGCATATATCGGTCAGACCAAAGTCAGCGGTATTGGCCCGACACCGTTGCTACTGCAGCAGGCTGAGCCGTTGCAGGTTCCGGCCGGGAGCAGTTTTCGCGCGGTGGTTGAGCAGCTGAGCGAGCGTGGTATTGTCGATCAGCCACTGCTACTGCGTTTGTATGCCCGCCAGCACAAATTGGCACATCGTATTCAGGCTGGCGAATATTGGCTTGAGCCCGGCACCACCCATCAGCAACTAATGGAGTTGATGGTGAAGGGCAAAGTGCGTAACTATCAAGTTACCCTCGTAGAGGGGCAAACTGTCCGTCAGTACATGGCGGTATTGCACGCACACCCGCAGATTATTAAAACACTCGAACAAACTGATCCGCTCAATATTGCTAAGCAGCTCGGTATTGAAGGCTCTGCCGAGGGATGGATCTATCCCGATACCTATCTGTTTCCGCAGGGTATGACCGATCTGAAGCTGTTACGTCGCGCTTATCAAGCTATGCAAAAGGTGGTCGAACAGGAGTGGCCAAAACGTTCGCAGAGTTTGCCGCTGGAGACACCGTATCAGGCATTGATCATGGCCTCCATTGTTGAGAAGGAAACGGGGGCCAGCTCGGAACGGGCGATGATTGCCGGTGTATTTACTCGGCGTTTGCAAAAGCCGATGCGTTTACAAACCGATCCCACCGTTATTTACGGTATGGGGGAAAGCTACCGGGGTAATATCACCCGAGCTGATCTACAGCGAAAGACCCCGTACAACACCTATCGCATCAATGGCCTGCCACCGACACCTATCGCCAATCCTGGCAGGGCCGCGATACAGGCTGCTCTCAATCCGGCAGCTGGCAATGCGCTTTATTTCGTAGCCAAAGGCGATGGCAGCCACCAGTTTTCAGCAACATTGGCCCAACACAACCGGGCGGTTACTCAATATCAACGCAGCAAACGACGCAAAGACTACCGCTCTGCGCCAGCTCAAAAAGAGCCCGAAGTAGCAGTGCCCACAGACTCTAAATCAGCCCAATAACCCAAACGATGAAGCCAATCGCGATGAAACGACAAGGAAAATTTATCACCATAGAAGGTGGCGAAGGGGTCGGTAAATCAACCAATATCGCTTATCTGCACAGTTTGCTTAATAACCAAAACATTCGCTTTGTCGAGAGTCGTGAACCCGGTGGTACACCACTGGCAGAGGAATTACGCGATACCCTGCTGCGCGAACGCGATGAAACCGTTGGTAGCGACTGTGAGTTGTTGTTGATGTTTGCTGCCCGTTCACAGCACTTATCCAGTGTCATCGTACCGGCGTTAACTCGCGGAGATTGGGTTGTTTGTGACCGTTTTACCGACGCTACCTTTGCCTATCAGGGCGGAGGCAGGGGGTTAGATTGGGATCGTATCGCCGAACTTGAACAGCTGGTTCAGGGCGATCTTCGACCCGATTTGACCCTGTTACTCGACGTGCCGGTTGAAATCGGCATGGAGCGAGCACGCCAGCGCGGTGAACTTGACCGGTTTGAGCAGGAGCAGTTATCGTTCTTTGAACGTGTACGACAGGCCTATCTCAAGCGTGCCGCAGCAGAACCGCAGCGTTTTCGTATTATTGATGCCTCACTGCCACTGGTTCAGGTTCAGCAGCAGATCGGCGATGTGATGCAGGCTTTTTTTGATGCTGAGAGCGTTTAATCATGCCAGACCAAACACTGGGATCGCCCAATGTCCGAAACTGAACAGCCATCACAACTGCTTACAGTACTACCTTGGCAGCGTGACGTATGGCAGCGTCTAACCGACCAGCACCGGCAAGGGCGCTTGCCCCATGCACTTTTGCTTGGTGGGGAGTCGGGTTTGGGCAAGGCGCAGTTTGCCAAAGGGTTGGGGCAGATGCTGCTGTGCCAGCAGCCACAACCGCTTGACGGGTTACAACAACATTGTGGCCACTGCAAGAGTTGCCTGCTTAACCAACAGGGTAGCCATCCTGATCTGGTGGTAATTGAGCCCGAAGCTGACGGCAAGGCGATTAAAGTCGACCAGATCCGCACCCTGATTAATACCGTCACCAGCTCCGCCCAACAGGGGGGGTATCGCGTTATCGTTCTTGGCCCCGCCGAGTCCATGAATAACAATGCCGCAAATGCTCTGCTTAAAGTGCTTGAAGAACCGGGGGCACAAACGTTATTTGCCCTATATAGCCACCTGCCGGGTCGGGTAAGCGCAACTGTTCGTAGCCGTTGCCAGTCGTTACCCATTGCAATTCCAGATGAACAAATTGCGGCTGACTGGCTTGCGCAGCAACCAGGTTTCGAAACGGATCCGCTTGAACCGCTTAGATTGGCAGGTGGGGCACCGTTAGCCGCGCTGGAGCAGGCGCTTAATGGCAGTTCTGAGCAGCGAAAAGGGCTCTATCAAGCGCTAAAGGTGATGGCGATGGGTGAGGGGAGTAGCACTCAGATCGCTGAAAAAATTAGTAAAACGAAATCGTTGGATTTATTAGATTGGTGGCTAACGATTGTGCAAGACATGATCCGTTATCGGTTAACCGAAGATCCAGATCAGGTGAACACCCGCACGGCCAAAAATCTGATTGTTGCGCTGAGTCAAAGACTGACATCACAACAGATGTTTGAATTTACCGATAGAATCCAGCACTATCGTCAGTTCTTAATGAGCCGCAACAATCCTAATGAGCGATTGATGCTGGAAGATCTGCTGATCGATTGGGGAAAGCTGTTTCGATCACGCTAAAAACGGCTCACACCTGATCCCCAATAGCTTTGCCATTGTAGTCACCGTTGAGACCCGAACATGTCAATTAGTCCACGTGCTAGTCATGGAATTCTATCTTTGACCATTAAGGCCAAAGACGAGCTGTACCGCAGTTATATGCCGTTTATTCAAAACGGGGGGCTTTTTGTACCGACTCAGCGTGCTTTCCAGCTGGGTGAAGAGGTCTTTATGTTGCTGGATATGATGGAGGAACCTGACAAGATTCCGGTTAGCGGCAAGGTGATCTGGGTGACTCCCAAGGGTGCGCAAGGTGGTAAGCAGGCCGGTATCGGGATTCAATTAAGCGGTGATGACAATACCCTCGTCGGTAAAATCGAAACGTACCTTGCAGGGGCCTTGGGCACCGGTCGTCTAACTCACACCATGTGATAGTCAACCTCAGTATCTGACACTCATTCTTTTCGCTCTAACAGAATACTATTTTACTGGGCCTCTCCTCTTCAGACGAACTTACGATGCCTGGCTGGTAGCATGACGTCCCCCTGTATCACTTATTGGCAGTAATTTTTATGTTAATCGACTCCCATTGTCACTTAGACCGCTTGGATCTCAAACCTTACGATGGCCAGTTACAGCCGGTGATAGAGAAAGCGCAACAGCAGGGCGTAGAGCGATTTCTATGCGTCGGTACCGACCTTGCCCGGTGGCCGTCGATGGTGGAACTGGTCGATTGCTATCCTCAGGTGTTGCTTTCTGTTGGCGTCCACCCGCTCAGTGATGAGATTGATGATTTTAACCCCAACACGCTGCACGCGATCGCCGATCATCCGAAACTGGTTGCCATTGGCGAAACCGGACTCGATTATCACTACGCGCCCGATAATGCTCAAGCGCAGCAGCATGCCTTTGCCCAGCACCTTGAAATAGCCGGGCAGCTCAACAAGCCGGTTATCGTCCACACCCGGGCAGCGCAGCAAGATACCTTACGGATTCTGGCCGGCGGTTTGTCTGAAGCGGGCGGTGTATTGCACTGCTTCACTGAAACTTGGGAGATGGCTGAGCAGGCGCTGAGTCTGGGGATGTATATCTCTTTCTCAGGCATCATCACTTTCAACAATGCTGCTGATCTTCGAGAGGTGGTTCGTCGAGTACCTCTGGACCGCATTCTGGTGGAGACTGATGCCCCTTATCTGACGCCGGCTCCGCACCGTGGGCGCTCAAATGAACCCTGCTATGTGCGTGAAGTTGCCGAAGCTGTTGCTAAAATCAAAGGGGTGACGCTGGCTGAAGTGGCACGGGTTACCAGCGACAACTTTAATCGACTGTTTGCCACAAACTAAATATTTGTGTGAGGCATATAATCAGTAGTTCACGTACAGGTTGTCATGATATGGGCATCAAACACACTCTACCTATTGGATAGACAATGTACCCAAACTATATCGAGCCATTGTACCGTCCGCCCAGCGAGGCCAACTCGCTGATTCTGCAGGTAACCAATGGCTGCAGTTATAACAAATGTACCTTCTGTGAGATGTACACTGCCGAACAGAAAAAATTCCGCCCTAAGGCAGAAACCGAGCTGCTCGACGAAATTGCGATGTTAGGACAGTCCTATCCGCAGACGCGTCGTATCTTTCTGGCCGATGGAGATGCCATGGTGCTGTCGGGAAAACGCTTGCTGACCATGCTAGAGGCGATACGACGCGCTTTCCCGAACCTGCAACGGGTGTCAGCGTACTGCCTGCCACGCAACCTCAATAACAAGACCGACCAAGAACTCAAACAATTGCAGCAGCTTGGTCTGGATCTACTCTATGTCGGTGCCGAATCCGGCGATGACACGGTGCTGCGCAAAGTTGCTAAGGGTGAAACCTATGAGAGCACGGTTAGCGCGCTAAATCGTTTGGCCGACGCCGGCTTACGACGATCCGTGATGGTTCTCAATGGTTTGGGCGGCACTAACTACAGCGAGCAACATGCGATTAATTCAGCGCGGCTGGCCAACGCGACGCAACCGGAGTACCTATCAACACTGGTAGTGACGTTTCCGACCGGTGAGGAGCGTTTTCGTGATGGCTTTGGTCATGATTTGGGCAGTGACTATCAACCGCTGCAACAAGCCGATCTGTTCACCGAAATGCGGCTGTTTTTGAGCGAATTAGAACTGAAAAAAACCGTATTTCGAAGTGATCATGCCTCCAATTACCTGGTGCTCAAAGGGGTGCTGGGGCGTGATAAAGCCAAACTGCTAGCGCAGGTCGAACAAGCGATCAGCCAGCCACAGCACGTGTCGCTGCGGCCGGAATGGGCTAGGGGGTTGTGATGGATAATAAACCAACCGCACCAAAATCGTTCGACAGCAGTGCATTAGCGGCCCAGGTTAAACGTTCTGGCGCTGATGGCTTGCCGCCGGTCAACAGTTGGAGTCCTGAAATAAGCGGCGACATTGACTTAGTCGTAGATCGTCAAGGGCAATGGCATCACGAAGGGGTATTGTTCGAACGCGAAGCGTTAGCCAAGCTGTTCGCCTCAATTCTGCGCAAAGATGGCGATGAGTACTTCGTCTTAACGCCGGTAGAAAAATGGCGTATCCAGGTCGAGGACGTGCCCTTTCTGATTACCGAGATGGAGCTGAAAGAGCCCGGTCCACAGCAGCGTATTGAGTTGCTCACTAGTTTGGGTGACCGTTTCTACGTCGATGCTGAGCACCCATTGTGGTTGACGACGGATCAACTCAGCGGCGAACCCTCACCTTACGTCAGGGTGCGAGATCGTCTCGATGGTTTATTATCCAGGTCGGTGTTCTACCGCTTGGCAGAGCTGCTGCAGTCGCAGCAGGTTGATGGCCACGAGCGCTTAGGCGTACTCAGCTGCGGACAGTTCTTTGTGCTTGATGACGCTCCTGAGCCTGCGGCTTAAACCACTTAAATTCAGATTTAATCTCACTAGTGCATGTGGGCGCTGATTTACTGCTGTTGCTCGTTACTTTGTTGGTCAGTGCTTTATTGCTCACTGCTTTGTTGCGCTTGCCACAGCGCCGCATAAGCACCGTTTTTTGCCATTAGGGAGCTGTGATCCCCTTGCTCAATCAGCTGACCCTGATCGAGTACCAAGATGCAATCGGCATCGACAATGGTGGAGAGCCGGTGCGCGATTACCAAACTAGTATGGTCTTGCGAGAGCTGTTTGATCGCGCTAAGTATCGCCTGCTCAGAGTGTGAGTCGAGCGATGAGGTCGCTTCATCAAACACCAAAATCGGTGCTTGCTTGAGGATGGTCCGGGCGATCGCTACCCGCTGTTTTTCGCCTCCTGATAACTTCAGACCCCGCTCGCCGACGCGGGTGTTCTCACCCTCAGGAAGCTGGCCGATAAACTGCTGCAAGTGGGCCAGATCGATAGCCCGATGAACCTCGTCATCGGTGGCGTCGGGCCGCCCGTAGCGCACGTTCTCGAAGATGCTGTCATTAAACAGCACAGTATCCTGGGGCACGATGCCAATCAGCTGTCGTAGTGAGGCCAGAGTGCACTGGGTGATATCCTGACCATCGATTAGAATCCGGCCGCTGCGGCAGTCGTAAAAACGAAACAACAGTTTCACCAGAGTCGACTTACCGGCGCCACTAGCACCGACTACCGCTACTGTCTGGCCCGGTTCGATGCTGAAACTTAAGCCACGGATGATCTGCCGATCCTGGTGGTAATCAAATCCGACCTGCTCAAATTCGATCCGCCCTTTTTGGTAACTCAGAGCCTCAGCGTTGGCCGGTTCCTGGATCAGTGGTTCGACCTGCAATAACGAGAACATATGTTCGATATTGGCCATCGAACTTTTGATCTCGCGGTAGACAAACCCCAGGAAATTAAGCGGCATAAACAGCTGGATCATGAAGGCGTTGACCAGCACAAAATCACCCAGGCTCATACTGCCGTCCGCCACGCGTTGAGCCGCCATCCACATCATCAGGGTCATCGAGACAGCGATGATCAATGATTGGCCACCATTAAGAGCAAACAGTGATAAGCGGTTTTTACGACGTGCCTGCTCCCAGTTTCCCAGTTCGTGGTCATAGCGGTTTGCTTCAAACTGCTCGTTACCGTAGTACTTAACCGTTTCGAAGTTGAGTAGACTATCGACCGCGCGGGTGTTGCTGGCCGAATCTGCCCGGTTGGCTTCGCGGACAAAACCGGTGCGCCACTCGGTCGCGATGATGGAAAAGATCCCATAGATTACGATCGCAACCAGCGGAACCAAGCCGAACATGGCACCGTAATTTACGATTAGCAGGGTCACTACCATCACAATTTCGATCAGGGTAGGGCCTATGTTAAAGATGAAAAATCGCAATACGAAGCCGATGCCGGTAGTACCACGCTCAATATCGCGTGACAGACCGCCGGTATGACGATTGAGATGAAAATCCAGATCGAGCCGGTGGAGATGCTCAAACACGGTCAGTCCGATCCGCCGCATAGCCCGTTCGGTGACTCTGCCAAACACCGTGTCACGCAATTCACCGAACAATACATTGGCAAAGCGGGCCAGTCCGTAGGCCAGTACCAAGCCAGCAGGAGCTAACAACAATCCAACATCCGTCTGCTGATCAAGAGCGTCGACGATATGCTTGAGCAGAAAGGGGCCGGCAACACTCGCTCCCTTAGCGCATACAAGGCACAACATGGCGATCGCGATCCGCGGCTTGTGATCCGACAAGTAAGGCAGGATCAGCTTCAACATTCGCCAGTTTATTTTGCCGGTGTCGTGCTCGGAGAAGTTACTGGGGCGCATAACAAGAGGGTCACATTAATTAAATGGGAGGCTAGCGGCAACCAACAGAGGGTTGCCGGGTCGCAGCGCTGAAAATTCTATCCTGATTCAGCAACAAAAGCGCAGCTTGTGACGTTTTTTTCATCAATTGATATCGCTCATACCGTTCTATCTGGGCTATCTTGGGGGTTGCTTAGGCTATGGGCGGTTGAAAAGCTGATCTTCAGCCACCAATAACCCTATAAGAGAACGTCAGACGTCATTCCGCTCTGGTCGAAATCACCCCAATGGGCTTAATATCATGAAAATTCTTATCGTACTGACCTCGCACGATACGCTGGGCGACAGCGGCGAGAAAACCGGCTTTTGGGTCGAGGAGTTTGCCGCACCTTACTATGTCTTCGCCGACGCGGGTGTTGATATTACGTTAGCATCACCGGCCGGTGGTCAGCCTCCAATCGACCCTAAGAGCGCGCTCGAAGATTTTCAAACCGACGCCACTCGCCGTTTTGATCAGGATAACGAGCTGCAACAAAAGCTATCAGCAACCGTACCGCTCGCCTCGGTTTCGGCCGACGATTACGATGCGGTGTTCTACCCCGGCGGTCACGGCCCACTGTGGGATCTGACAAACGATCGCGACTCCATCGCTCTGATCGAAGCATTCACCGCGCAGGGCAAGCCGGTCTCGGCCGTTTGCCACGCTCCCGGTGTCTTACTGCACGCACGCAATGCCGATGGCGGGGCGCTGGTTGAAGGTAAGAAAGTCACCGGCTTTAGTAATAACGAAGAAGCCGCTGTGGAACTGACCGATATCGTGCCGTACCTGCTACAAGACGAACTGGCCAAACAGGGCGGTCTCTACAGCCAGGGACCCGACTGGATGCCGTATTTGGTCGAAGACGGCTTGTTGATCACCGGTCAGAACCCGGCTTCATCGGCATCAGTGGCCGATGCGGTACTGGCGCGGTTACGCTGATTGTTAGCACAGCTCGTGTCTAGTCACCGGGTAGTAACTGGACAGTAACAGGACTGTAGCCAGAGTCCTCACCGCTTGAATAATCAAGCGCGGTTACTCCGATTGTTTTTTGAACCGACCAGCAGCAACGTTTAATTATCGATGTTTGAGTTACGCCCCTACCAAAAAGACGCGGTTCGCGCGGTGATCGAACATTTTCGCAGTGGCAGTGAGCCGGCGGTAGTGGTGTTGCCGACCGGTGCCGGCAAGAGTCTGGTGATCGCCGAGTTGGCCCGGTTAGCCCGTGGGCGCGTGTTAGTGCTGGCCCATGTCAAAGAGCTGGTCGAACAGAACCACGCTAAGTACCAAGCTTACGGTAATCCCGCCAGTATCTTCGCCGCCGGACTGAATCGCAAAGAGACCTCTGAGCAGGTGGTGTTTGGCAGTGTTCAGTCGGTCGCCCGCAATCTGGATCAGTTTGGTGCCGGTTTTACGCTGCTGGTGATCGACGAATGCCATCGCTTGTCACTCGATACCGATTCGCAGTATCAGCAAGTGATCAATCATCTGCGGCAACATAATCCCGACCTGAAAGTACTTGGACTTACCGCCACGCCGTACCGACTGGGTTTAGGGTGGATCTATCGGTATCACCACTACGGTATGGTCCGTGGCGATGAGAATTGCTTTTTCAACGATTGCATCTTCGAGTTGCCGCTGCGACTGATGGTGAGTCAACAATACCTGACGCCGCCAACATTGATTGACGGTGCTATTGCACGCTACGATTTCAGTAGCTGCCAGCCAAGTAAGAATGGCGAATATTCTGAGGCCGACCTGAACCGGGTGCTGCGCAGCTCGGAGCGCGCCACCGCCCAGATCATCGGTGAGGTCATCACCCAGGCACGCGAACGGCAGGGGGTTATGATCTTCGCCTCGACCGTCGACCATGCCCGCGAAATCATCGGTTATCTGCCCACCGACAGCGCGGCGTTAGTGCTCGGTGAAACCGCCGGAGCCGAACGCGACCAACTGATCGACGCCTTCAAACAACGGCAACTCAAGTATCTGGTCAACGTCTCGGTGCTTACCACCGGCTTCGACGCACCGCATGTGGATCTGATCGCAATCTTGCGGCCCACCGAGTCGGTTAGTCTGTACCAGCAGATCGTTGGCCGAGGCCTGCGATTAAGCCCTGGTAAACGTGATTGCCTGATATTGGAGTTTGCCGGTAACCACTACGACCTGTTCGCCCCCGAGATCGGCTCACCCAAACCGGCGGCCCATACCGAACCGGTGATGGTGTTCTGTCCGCAGTGTGAGTTTGCCAACACCTTTTGGGGTACGACCGACGCCGACGGCGATATCATTGAACACTTTGGTCGCCGTTGTCAGGGCGTGGTCGAGTCTAATTCAGACAGAGAGCGAAAATCACAACCCGCGCGACAACAGTGCGACTATCGCTTTCGCTTCAAAGAGTGCGAGCGCTGTAACAGCCAGAACGATATCGCCGCCCGCCTTTGCCATCAGTGTGATGCCGTGATGATCGACCCCGATACCAAACTGCGCGAAGCACTGGCCCTGAAAGATGCGTTGGTTCTGCGCTGCGCCGGTATGACGTTAGAAGCGATCCAGAGCAAAGCAGGGCGACCGCAACTCAAAGTGATCTACCACGATGAAGACGGCACCGAACTGGCCGAATACTTCAGCCTCGATACCACCGCTCAAAAAACCGTGTTCAAAAAGCATTTCTTGCAAGATCACCTACGCAGTAGCCCCCGCAAACTCAGTTTCAACAGCGTCGCCGAGGTGATCGCCGCCGAAGCCGCGTTGCGCGCTCCCGATTTTGTCGTCGGCCGCAAGAAGGGGTATTTCTGGTCGATTCAACAAAAACTGTTCGACTATCAGGGGCGCTACCGGCAGGCAGATCGTTGATAGGGTTTATCTGTGAACCGAGATCAACAGACTGTCATTTATAGCTGAAATCCACAGCCTTAATAAGACCTTTTATGGCCGCTGGTGTAGACTCCATGCCGTTGTTTTATCTAACCTAAGGCGCTTTTTATAGGCGCTTTTTTTGGCGAGTTATCCCGCTACACAGGCCTCCCGACACGATGCAAAACTTCTCCCAAACCGCCGCCTTCATCTGGTCCATAGCCGATCTGCTTCGTGGTGATTTTAAGCAGAGCCAGTACGGGCGCGTGATTCTGCCGTTTGCGCTGTTACGCCGATTGGAATGTGTGCTGGAGCCAAGCAAGGCGGCAGTGCTAGCGCAATACACCAAAGTGAAGGACATGCCAAGCATCACCGAAGAAAGCCTGGAGAAGATGGTGCTGCGCGCTACCGATGCGAACTTCTTCAACTCCTCGCCGATGGATCTATCGAAACTGGGTGAAGCGGGCATTAAGGATAATCTGAGAACTACATCCAGAGCTTCTCGCGGGATGCGCGGGAGATTTTTGAGTTCTTCAAGTTTGAGGAGTTTATCGGTCAGCTGGCCGATGCCAACCTGCTGTATAAGGTGGTGCAGAAGGTATCCAACACCGATCTGAGCCCCAAGGCTCTCTCCAACCATGAGATGGGGTTAGTGTTTGAGGAACTGATCCGTCGCTTTGCCGAAAGCTCGAACGAGACGGCGGGTGAGCACTTTACCCCGCGCGATATCGTCCGTCTGACCACCTCGCTGGTGTTTATGGAAGACGACGATGCGCTGAGCAAAGAGGGGATCATTCGCACCATCTACGACCCGACGGCGGGCACCGGTGGTTTTCTGTCCAGTGGCATGGAGTACGTACACGAGCTCAACCCTAATGCAGTGATGCGAGCATTCGGCCAAGAGCTAAACCCCGAGTCCTACGCCATCTGTAAGGCGGATATGTTGATCAAGGGGCAGGATGTCTCACGAATCAAACTGGGCAATACGTTGTCGCAGGACCAACTCTACGCCGACAAGTTTGATTACATGCTCTCCTATCCGCCCTTTGGTGTGGACTGGAAGAAGGTCGAGAAAGAGATTAAGGACGAGAATGTGCTCAAGGGTTTCGATGGCCGCTTTGGTCCGGGTCTACCGCGTGTCTCAGACGGCTCGCTGCTGTTCCTGATGCACCTGATCAGCAAACTGCGTGACTGCTCAACCAATGCCACCACCGGCGTTATCGAGAGCGGTGGCCGTATCGGCATCATCCTCAACGGTTCGCCGCTGTTCACCGGTGGCGCGGGTAGCGGCGAGAGTGAGATTCGTCGTTATATCCTCGAAGCCGACCTGTTAGAGGCGATCGTCGCGCTGCCGACCGACATATTCTACAACACCGGCATCGCCACCTACGTGTGGATACTGTCGAACAAGAAAGATCCCGAGCGCAAAGGCAAGGTGCAGCTGATCAACGGTACCGACCTGTGCGGCAAAATGCGCAAATCTTTGGGCTCCAAGCGCAACCTGATGTCCGATGATGATATCGCCACCATCACCCGCTGCTTCGGCCAGTTTGAGGCGGTCGATACCGTAGCGCTGGACAAACCTACCGATCAGAAAAGCAGTCGTGGCCGTCAGGCCGCCGAGCCCAAAGCGGCTAAGGTTAAAACCTTTGCCAGCAAGATCTTCGATACCCATCAGTTCGGTTACCGCCGCATCACCATCGAGCGGCCCTTACGCCTCTCGACCCAGTTCAACGACGCACGGCTGGCCGAGCTGCGTTTTGCCCCTAAACCCTTCAATCCGGTGATGAAGTGGGTTTACGAAGAATTTGGTCATAGTTGGAACGATGACAATTACGTTGACCTGAGCACAGTTGAAGCCGTGGTTCGTGTCCATATCAAAACCCACTTCAAAGAGCTGAAAGAGAAACAGATCAAAGACCTGCTCGATCGCAAACTGTGGCTGGGCCAAAAAGCACTGCTGGACAAAGCCAAGCAGCTACAAATCGCATTGGCAGAGCTGATGGGTCGTGATGCCATCGTTGAGGGCGCTTGTGATGACTTTAACCATTTTGATGAACAGCTCAAACAGGCGCTCAAACAGACGCTCACGCAAACAGGAGCCAAGCTGGAGAGCAAAGAGAAGAAGCAGCTACTGGATGCAGTCACCTGGAAAAACCCCGACGCAGAACGGGTGATCAAGAAGGTTCATAAACAGTCCGCCGATCCGCGCTACGGCCTGTTCGACAACAATGGGGCTTCTAATACCAGCATCGAATACCAGGCCGACGGCGACTTGCGCGATAACGAGAACGTTCCGCTCGATCCGACACTGTTGGTTAAAGAAACCATCGAGGAGTACTTCAACAAAGAAGTGGCACCGCACGTGCCCGATGCCTGGATCGACGCCAACAAGCGCGACGACAAAGACGGACAGCTGGGTATTGTTGGCTACGAGATCCCCTTTAACCGACACTTCTACGTCTACCAGCCGCCGCGTGACCTGACCAAGATCGATGCCGATCTGGATAAGGTCAGCGCGGAGATTCTGGCGCTGCTGCAGGAGGTACATAGCTGATGGAACAGCCTTTGGATATTTATCAAAATGAAGACGGATCGATTCAACTTCCCGTACAGATTAAAGAAGATAGCCTCTGGCTGAGCTTGGCCGATATGTCGCTACTCTTCGGTGTTCAAAAACCTGCAGTCTCGAAACACCTAAGCAATATCTATCAGACCGGGGAATTGAATCGAGAGGCAACTGTTTCCATAATGGAAACAGTTGAAACAGAGGGACATCGCCAGGTTAAACGAAAAAATAAACTCTACAATCTGGATGCCATTATATCGGTCGGCTACCGAGTTAATTCAAGCCAAGCAACGCGCTTTCGTATCTGGGCCACCCGTATTCTCAAACAACATCTTGTAAAGGGTTTTAGCCTCAACCAGCAGCGCCTCGAACAAAATAGCGCCGAGCTGGAAAAAGCGATCAGCTTGATCAAACGCACCTCTGCCCAAGCGACAACCCTGCCACAGGGGCAGGGGTTGGTTGATATTATTAGTCGTTACACCCATACCTTTCTCTGGTTGCAGCAGTATGACGAAGGGCTGTTGCAAGAACCCCTCGGTCAGACGGGCGGGGAGCTGTCAGACCTTTCTATAGCACGCCTTGCACTGGCACAGCTCAAAGCCAATTTGATGGAAAGGGGCGAAGCCTCAGAACTCTTTGCCGCCGAACACAACAGCGGCCTTGATGCGATCTGGGGTGCACTTAAACAGTCAGCATTCGGTGAGCAAGCGTACCCAAGCATCGAAAGCAAAGCCGCCCATCTGCTCTACTTTATCGTCAAAAACTACCCGTTCACCGACGGCAATAAACGTAGCGCCGCGCTGTTGTTTGTCGATTTTATAAACCGTAATCAACGGCTGTTTGATCAACAAGGACAGCCCGTTATTAATGACATCGGCCTTGCTGCATTAACCCTGTTGATTGCTGAATCAAGCCCAAGCGAGAAACAAACCGTTATCCGCCTAGTGATGAACCTGTTAGCACCTGAGGTGAATGATGCATAAGAGTACGCAGAACCTTAGTGCTTGTGATGCTGGCCCGCAGGGCGAGGGCAGGGAAAGCCCGAGTATTGTGGGGAAGTATCAGCGCTACGAACATTACAAAGAGACAGGCATAGAGCGGCTTGGTTCGGTTCCTGCTCACTGGACCACAAAACGCCTGAAACACATGGCTCGAATAAAAAACGGACAAGACTACAAGCACGTTGAAACTTCGGACTCTGAAAATGGCTATCCAGTAATTGGTTCAGGTGGACCATTCACCTACGCTACAAAGTTCGTCCATCGTGGTGAGTCTGTTCTTTTGGGCCGAAAAGGCACAATCGATAAGCCGCTGTATATTGATGATGCATTCTGGACTGTCGATACGATGTTCTATACAGAAGTGCAAGCAACAAGCTGCGCCAAGTATCTTTACTATTGCTCTCTCACGATCCCTTTTGGCTATTACTCAACTAATACTGCGCTTCCAAGCATGACTCAGGAAGATCTTGGTGGTAATCAGTTTTCCGTACCCGATATAGATGAGCAGCGACAGATCGCCAGCTTCCTCGACCACGAAACCGCCAAGATCGACATCCTGATCGACAAGCAGCAGCAACTGATCCAACTACTTAAGGAGAAGCGCCAGGCAGTGATCAGCCATGCCGTCACCAAGGGGATTGATTCCAATGTACCGATGAAGGATTCAGGGGTTGAGTGGCTGGGGGAGGTGCCTGAGCATTGGAGCGTGGCGCGAGTAAAATTCATTTCCAAGCTTGAAAGCGGCCATACCCCAGACAAGAAGATCGAAGCTTACTGGATGGATTGTAATATTCCATGGGTTTCTCTTAATGACTCAAAAACCCTTAAGAATGTCGATTACATCTCCGAAACCAAATTCAACGTAAATGCACTGGGTATAGAAAACTCATCAGCACGGATGCTGCCAAAAAACTGTGTTGTCTTTACACGTGATGCATCCATAGGGCTTACCGCAATCACAACTTGTGAAATGGCCGTCTCTCAACACTTGATAGCGTGGGTTGTCGATCCCAAAAATATTTCACCTGAGTATCTGCTTCTGGTGTTCTACGCCATGGAGAAAGAGCTTGATAGGTATACATTCGGTGCAACCATCAAAACCATAGGGATGGCAGATGTTAAAAAACTGGTGTGCGCATTCCCTGACCGAGCATCGCAGGATCGAATCACCGATTACGTATTTAACAAGAAAAAGGCTATAGATAGCGCGGTGGCAAAAGCAGTGGATTCAATTGCACTAATGCAAGAACGCCGCACCGCCCTAATCGCCGCCGCCGTCACAGGTAAGATTGACGTTCGGCATCATGCCTCACGCCCTGCGGGCAGCGCCTGTAACACAGAGATGGTCTTATGATGAAAGTCCGCAACAGTCGCTGTCCAAATCGGCTATCCCTGCCGATTTGTGACGTCCGCCACTGGCAACCCTCAGAGCCTGGTACCCGAATGGAAGCCACCGCATGAGTGATATCAAACTGTTCTCCCTAGGCACAGGTCAGGTCAGCGAACTGGCAGGTAGCAGCGCACTGCTGGAAAAGGATCTGCAAAACCTAATCGAAAGCCAGCTGGAAACCTTCCTCGGCGTGCGCTTCCTGGCAAGCGAATACAGCACCGGCAAGACCCATAAGGGTCGCATCGACTCGCTGGGGCTGGATGAGAACAACTGCCCGGTGATTATCGAGTACAAACGCCACAGCAACGAGAACGTCATCAACCAGGGGCTGTTCTACCTCGACTGGCTGCTGGATCATCAGGCCGAGTTCCAGTTGTTGGTGATGAAACAGTTGGATAGGGATGTGACCGAGTCGATCGAGTGGGGCGGCACCCGACTGATCTGCATCGCCGCCGACTTCAACAAATACGATGAACATGCCGTGCAGCAGATCAACCGCAACATCGATCTGATGTGTTATCGGTACTTTGGTAAGGAACTGCTGCTGTTGGAACTGGTGAATGCGCAGTCAGCCCTATCGAGTAACACCAATTCCGTGTCTGTTAAGCCCAGCACGCAAAAGCTAAGCACCTCTAATAACGGCACGAGCAGGTCGGCGGATAAATCGCAGCAAGAACGGCTGGCCAGCGCCTCACCCGAACTGATCAACCTCTATAACCAGGTCAGCGACTATGCCAGCGGCCTCGGTGATGAAGTTCAACGAAAAGAGGTGAAACTCTATACCGCGTTTAAACGCATCAAGAACTTCCTCAGTATCGTGGTGTTGCCGCAGAACAGTGATCCGCGCTTGCAGCTGTACCTTAAGCTGAATCCCGCTGATATCACGCTTGAGCCGATTTTTAGCCGTGACGTTACCGACATCGGCCATTGGGGAACGGGGAATCTAGAGCTGAATTTGCGTGATGAGTCCGAGCTGGAGAAAACGCTGGCGCTGATTTTGAAAAGTTACCAGGCGAACTAACGCGTATGAAAACGACTGTATTTCAACTGGTTAATCCGCGCTTCGTTCGAAAAGGGCCTCCATTCGGCCCCCGAGAAACGGTTTTCCGTATCCCGACACTGTCCGCATACTCCAGCCTGAGCTTTGCGGAGACGTTTCCCGACCACACAATTGTCTCTGCATTGCGGAGACAATTGAGTTGGACCCATTTCAAAACGCTGATATATATCGACGACCCACTCAAAAGTGACTTTTATAGCCAGATTACGCAGTTTAAAGGCTGGTTGTCCTGTAAAAACGTTGTCGGTTTTAATAAGGCAGTTCATTAATTTAGAAGTTATCTATCGAGTTGAATATAAAATATGAACACTGAGATATGGACATCCATCAAGGGTTTTGTTGATGCTAGCAAGTACCCAGCGTTACCGTGCCCTTACTGTAAAAATGGAAATTTGATGCTTGATCAGGCATCACTGAAGACCAAGCCACTGCCGGATAAGTACGGAGAGATGGCAAGTCGTCATTATGAAGATCAGCAAAAGCTGCAGGAAGAGCGAATAGTCGGCAAAGGAAGGCTTGTTGTAGCCGCTTATGATGGTCATCCGGTTTGGGGGCTATTGGTTGGAGCATTAGCGATTAGTTCAGAAATTAATGAGGTAATTAGAACATTAGGACAGTGCATCAGCTTTTTGGAATGCCAACAGTGCCAAGGCGTGGTATCTGCAGTTGGCTTAGCAAAACTACACCATCGAACAGCTGCGGATAAAGTACAAAAACCGACACAAGTTAAGTTCGAATACTTTACTCCAACCATCCCAATGATGGGCGTGTCAGATAACGTTCCTGACAATATCAAAAGTGAACTGTTCGATTCGTTTAAGCACTTTCACTTCGATCCTCCATCGGCCGCATCTAAGTTACGTCGGGCGATCGAGAAATTTTGCGATGATCAGGGCGCGCAAGGGAATAACCTACATCGGCAGATAATCGATCTTAAGCAGACCAACCCTGAAGAGGCTCAATACCTCGAAGCCCTAAAACTTGTGGGCAACGAAGGCACCCACTCAGACGGCGTGGATGAACAGGATTTGTTACAGGCCTTTAAGATGTTCCAATACGTGCTGGAACTCTACGATAGGCGGGCAAGGTTTCAGGCAACACAAGTTGATTACAACAAGATCACATCAAAGTTCGATACGTCAAAACCACAGCTAGAAAAAGCAGTTAATTAAAGCCGTAGTGTAGGGATACCGAATCGATGAGCAGCGCCAAAGAGCTTCATTTCCAAAACGATATCATCCAACAGATGATCGCCAACGGTTGGCAGTTGGGAACGCCCGCAGGCTACAACCGCGAGCTGGCGCTGTATGAGGAGGACCTGCTCGGTTTCGTCAAAGAGACGCAACAGGCGCAGTGGCAGAAGTACTGCAAACTCTACCCGCAGAACCCTGAACGTCAGTTGTTGGAACGGGTCGCCAGCCAGCTCGATAAAGCCGTTGGTGGAGTGGCTAACACCACTTATAGCAACAGGGAGATGCGCACCTTTGGTACCCTCGGGGTGTTGCGAAATGATCTGCGCGATCGCGGTACCCGCTTTAAACTGTGCCAGTTTAAGCCCGAACACGACCTTAATTCTGATACGATAGAACTCTATAAAAACAATCGATTACGCATTGTTCCTGAGCTGGTTTATAGCCCGTACGCGACCGAACAACACTTGACCGAAACGGGCACCAAAGCCAAGGCTTGGCGCATCGACCTGGTGCTGTTCGTTAATGGCTTGCCGATCGCCACGCTGGAGCTCAAGTCCGAGTTCAAGCAAGCGGTTGAGAATGCGATCAAGCAGTACAAGCGCACCCGTCTGCCCAAAGATCCGGTGACCAACAAGCCCGAACCGCTGCTGACTTTCAAACGTGGTGCGATTGTTCATTTCGCGGTTAGCCAGTACCAGGTGTACATGGCGACCCAGCTAGCGGGCGACGAGACCTTCTTCCTGCCATTCAACAAAGGCACCGCCGAGGGTGGCGCGGGCAATGACACCCCTGCCGATCCCAATGACTACGCCACCGGTTATTTATGGAACCAGGTGCTTACCCCCGACAACCTGCTCAATATCCTGGCACGTTTTGTCCATCTGCAGATCGAAGACAAAGAGGATTGGCAGGGCAAGAAGACCAAGAAAGAGACGCTGATCTTCCCGCGTTATCACCAGTGGCATGTGGTCAATACGCTGATCGATGCCGCCCGTACCGAAGGTCCTGGCCACAAGTACCTGATCCAGCACAGCGCCGGCTCGGGCAAATCCAATTCCATCGCCTGGACGGCGCACCAGCTGTCGTCGCTGTACGATGATGACGGCAATAAACGCTTTCATTCGGTGATTGTGGTGACCGACCGCACCGTGCTCGACGATCAGCTGCAGGAGACCATCTACCAGTTTGAACACGCCGATGGTGTAGTCGGGCGGATCAACAACAAAGAGGGTGATGGCTCAAAGTCTGAGAAACTGGCCGCAGCGCTAGAAACCTCGCAGCCGATCATCATCGTTACCATCCAGACCTTTCCTTTTGTGCTTAAAGCGATCGAGAACAGCGTCAGCCTGAAAGAGCGTAATTATGCGGTGATCGCCGACGAGGCGCACTCGTCGCAATCGGGTTCGACCGCGCGGCAGCTCAAAGAGGTGCTGATGACCGAGGAGGGCGATGATAGCGAGCTCACCTCCGAGGATATCCTCGATGCTACCCTTGCCGCGCGCAAAGGCAGCACCAACCTCAGCTTGCTGGCGTTTACCGCTACCCCAAAGGCTAAGACGCTGGAGCTGTTTGGCCGTCTGCCCGATCCTGATCTGCCGCCGTCAAAGCGCAACAAGCCCGAGGCCTACCATGTTTACAGCATGCGCCAGGCGATCGAGGAAGGTTTTATTCTCGATGTACTGAAGAACTACACCAACTACAAGGTGGCTTATCAGCTGGCGCAGAAGATCCACCAGCAAGATCAGGAGGTCGACAGTAAGCGGGCCAAGGTGAAACTCAATCAGTGGGTACGGCTGCACGATTACAACATCGCTCAAAAGGTGCAGGTGATCATTGAGCACTTTAAAGACAATGTGATGGGGCTGCTCGGCGGCCAAGCTAAGGCGATGGTGGTAACCAGCTCGCGCAAAGAAGCGGTGCGCTACAAGCTAGCGTTCGACAAATATGTCAGTGAACACCAGTACAGCTCTATCCGTGCGATGGTGGCGTTCTCGGGTGAAGTGGAGTTTGATGACTGCGATCCAGGCGCGGCAGGGTTGTTGGATCAGAAGTTTACCGAGAAGAATATGAACCCCGAGTTGAAGGGCCGTGATATGCGCAAGGCCTTCGATTCTGACGACTACCAGGTGATGCTGGTCGCCAACAAGTTCCAGACGGGATTCGATCAGCCCAAGCTCTGCGCCATGTATGTGGACAAGAAACTCGGTGGAGTAGAGTGTGTACAGACCCTGTCACGACTAAACCGTACCTATCCAGGCAAAGCCGAAACAGGCACTTTCGTGCTGGATTTCTTCAATGATCCGCAGGATATCCTCGATGGTTTCCAGCCGTACTACCAGACTGCCGAACTGGCAGATGTCTCAAACCCTGACCTGGTGTTTGATCTGTCTGACAAGCTCAATGCCTCAGGCATCTACCAAAGCCATGAAGTCGAGCAGTTCTGTACGGCGTTCTTCACTAAGAACAAGAGCAATGCGGCGATCAGTAATATCTGTAAACCTGCCGTCGAGCGTTGGCAGAAACGCTACGCCATGGCGATCGATGCGTACAAGCAAGCCAAGGATATGTTTGAGCGTACCAAGAAGACCGATGATGCGGTACTGATCGCCAATGCAGAGAACAGCTTCAAAGAGTGTAAACAGGAAAAAGATCGGCTGGAGATCTTCAAGAAAGATTTGGGCACCTTCACCCGTTTTTATGAGTTCATGTCCCAGATCGTCGAGTACGACGATAAGGCGCTAGAAAAGCTCAGCCTGTTTGCCCGCCACCTGCGGCCGATGTTGCGTGAAAAGCTGTTAGATGATGACGACGTTGATCTCAGTAACGTGATGCTGAGTCATTACCGACTGTCCAAGATTCGTCAGCAGGACATCCAACTGAAAGAAGATGCTGCGGATTATAAACTGGAGCCCTCCAGCGACATCGGCACCGCTAAGGCGAAAGACAAGAAGGAAGAGTTCCTGTCCGAGATTCTGGTCCGTCTTAACGAACTATTCATCACCGATGAGCTGACCGATAAAGATCAGATTAGTTACGTCTACACCATAGCGGACAAGCTCAGTGAAAATCAGGCGTTAATGCAACAGATCAATAACAACACCGCCGAGCAGGCGATGCTGGGCTCTTTTCCCAAAGCGTTTGATGATGCGGTGATGGATAGCAGCGAAGCGCACCAGAACCAGATGATGCAGATTCTCAGCAATCCTCTGGTTTCGCAGGGGGTCGCTCGGGTCGTATTGGATATGCTCAGGATGAGTCAGGCCAAGCCTACGTTGTGATGGATTAACCCCTACATCGCGGTAGCGACTTCGTTATAATAACGACCCTTTTAAATCGCTCGATGGAGAACCTCTTTTGACTCAATTTCGTCCGTGCATCGACCTCCATCAGGGACAAGTGAAGCAGATTGTTGGCGGTAGCCTCAATGATCAAGGCGCTGAAACCAATTTTATTAGCGCTTATGACGCCCCGTATTACGCCGAGCTCTATCGGCGTAACACCCTGACCGGTGGCCACGTCATTGCGCTGGGGCCCGGCAACAAGGAGCAAGCGCTTAAGGCGTTGGCGGCCTGGCCGGGTGGTCTGCAGTTTGGTGGTGGCGTCAACAATGACAACGCGGCCGAGTATTTGGAAGCGGGTGCATCACACGTCATCGTGACCTCACATCTGTTTGAAAATGGCCAGTTCTCATGGGAGCGATTGGAGCAGATCAAGGCTGAGATTGGAGCCGATCGTCTGGTGTTAGATTTGAGTTGCCGCAAAACCGACCAAGGCTGGCATATCGCTACCGATCGTTGGCAGAGCATCACCGAGCTGGCGATTAGCCCGGAAACCTTGGGCGAACTTGAGCAGCATTGCGCCGAGTTTTTGATCCATGCTGCCGATGTCGAAGGCCTTCAAGGCGGGATCGATCAGGCGCTGGTGCGGTTGCTGGGCTCGCATTGCACCATTCCTGTGACCTATGCCGGGGGCGCACGTACACTCGATGATCTGCAGCTGGTACAAGATCTCTCCGAGGGTAATGTTGATCTTACCATCGGTAGTGCATTGGATATTTTCGGTGGCAGCGGCGTCACCCTTGACCAGTGTGTGGCGTGGAATCGGGCATAGCAGAGCATTATTGATCAGGGTAGATAGATGAGTGATCCGCAAGAGCCATTATTGCAACATAACCTGCCCATCATTCAGGGCAGTATGCTCGACGAGCAGCGGGTAATAACCGATCTGCTGAATGCTGGCGTGGCTACGCCGCAGTTGCTGCTATGGCAGTACGATAAACCGGCCGTGATCATGGGCTGTTCTCAACGCCCCGATGACGGGCAACTGCAACGTGCAGAGCGAGCCGGACTAGCGATGATGCGACGCGGTTCCGGTGGCGGCGCGGTGTTGGCCGGTCCCTGGATGCTGAGCGTGACCCTTTTCATCCCACCGGAACATCCGGTAGGTAGCCTCGATCTTATTCAGCTATTTGGATGGTTTGAACAGATCTGGACCCGGGCACTGATAGATTGTGGCGTTAGTTGTAAAGGGGTCGATAAGGCCCTGATCGAACGATCCAAGCAGATCTCCAAGGATGCGGGGGTGCAGTGGGCTTGTTATGCGTCGTTGTCGCACGGTGAAGTGGTCAGCCTTGATGGCAGAAAGCTGGTCGGGCTGGCGCAAATTAGAAAGCGAAAGGGGATTGCGTTGGTGAGTGGGCTTCACATTAAATCCTGCGATTGGCGAGCGCTCTGTGATGTTGTGGTCGATGACATCAGCCAAGCGCCGGTGCTTGAATCGTTGAACAGCGACGCAGAGCAGCTCAGCGGCATCGCTGCGATTAAGTTGCTGCCTGAGGTCATTCGCCGCCTTACCGAAGAGTTACCCCAGGATGTTGAGGTTTTGAAGCCTGCTCAAGGCTTGTCTTGAATGGACTTATCCTGAATGCGTTTGTCCTGAATGAGAGATGGTAACTTGGCACGGCTTTGGGCCGCTTAACGCACATCTAATTGTAGTCTTTTAAGGCGTTGTCTTTTAAAACGCTGCAGCCGGCTTAAGCGACGAGTCACTTCACCATCAAAGCTCTAGACGGTGCGCTTTCTGTATTTCCGCACTAAAGGCGGGGAACACCCCAGCCTGTTTGGCATATCTCGGCCACTGTGACACGACCTCGACCACCTGCTCGATTATTGCCAGCGCGTCTTTGTGGAACGTCGCGGCGGGGACCAGCAGGTCGGCTAGGGTGAAGCCCACACGTTTACCGTTCAACGTTATCTGATGTGAGTTGACCCACGGAGAACCGGGCTTGTAGCTATAGGCGATATCAAAGGCAGGCGTCAGCGCCCATTTGCCGCCTTGGCTGAGGCTAAAACCGAAATTCTTAGTATGGTCATCGTGATTTCTGGCAACGATGTTAAATACCATACGGCGGAACATCTGCAGGGCTTCGACGCGCGATAGTTTGAGCTTGCGCATCAACGTGAATATCTGCTCGTAGCTGTAGTGGCCGGGCTTCTTGAAGTCGGCATGATCCATCGCACAAAGCGACTGATAATGGATTTTTTCGTTATCGAGTCGGTCAAAACGGCGGGTCAGAAAGTGTGCCCGATCCCCTTCATGGAGTAGCTCGCTGGGCATCATCGTTATGCCGGCATCTTTGGCCATCAGGTAGTAGGCATATTCCATACAGCCATAGCCCTGGGGGTCGCCAAACGTCTCTTTCGACCGCGAGTGCTCAACGACGCCATCAAATTTGAGCAGGTAATGTTTAAAGCCCTTGGGAAGGTCACCCTGTCCGCTACGAATCTCTGATCGTGCTTGATTGATGCCGATGACCGCTTTCGCCCGAGCTCCGCCAGCGGAGGTACCTATTTGCAGTATCGTTGTCAGCGCTTGCTGCGAGCGATCGTCTTCAAGGACTTCTTTGACGTGATCACGTTGATCGAGCACCGCCTGCGCCATGGTGACCAGGCTATCAAGTTCTAGCGGCTCAGCGCTGTTGTTGATCTTCTCAATCGCCGGGCAATACTCGAGTGCGCCCATGCCCCGTGAGCCGGTATAGAGCAATCGTTGTACCGCAGAGAAAGAGTCCTTATTCCGTCCCGTTCTTGCTAGCCAGGCATCGATCACGGCATTACCGAAATCATCCGGCAGTGTATCCGCAAAAGCACCGGGCAAACCCTTGTAGGTTTCAAACGGCAGCGCCGGGAATTGATAAACCTGATTGGAGAGGGGGAGTTTAATCGGGCTAATCTCAATACCCGATGATAACCAGGCGGGCTCGTACTGAAATGCGCAAAGTCCGGTACTGGGTTCGTACGCGATCGCTCCGACAGTTTCTCCCCATAGCTTAACCGCAGCAAGGTCATCGTTGTTAGCTACCATGTTTCATCGTCCGTTATATCCGGTGTTGTGCTCAGTACCGGCTCCGATGCCACACCGCTCGATGCCCGCTTGCGCTTTTTGCCTTCCATTTTCATCCGAGCGATCGGGCTGTACGGGGTTTCGGGCAGGAATTTCTCGAGGTTATCCAGTCGGTTTAATGCCCGTAGGATTCCGATGATGACCTCAAATTTAGCCTTTCCCTTAATCGCTTGGCGATAGGTTGTCTCCGAGATGCCGACGCTCTTGGCGATAAACTCTTGTGACAGATTGGATTCAAGCCGAATCTGCTCGATACGTCGGCCGAACTCAGCAGTAATCGCTTGATCGGTCGTCGCGTAATAATTTTGTGACATCAATTAAACCTCGCCTAACCATCAAAAACTAGCGGTTGATAGTGTATTCACAGTATAAGCATCATAAAACTACTGCTTATACTGTAGATGCGAAACGATTGGCTGGCAATTATTAACCGTTAGAAAACCACTTATAATTTGCTCAGACAGTCGTAAGCGCTAGTTTTCAACTTGTTATGATTATAGTTTAAAAGCTAAGTCTAGCCACGCTGTGCTGGTCCTTTAGATTTAATTGAATACCCAGAGCGACCCAGTGTGGCGGGGTGGTTTACTTCGTGATCAAAGCGCTGTCTCGTAACTCGCTAAAACTGTGGTGCTACCCACAGAATGTTCAAAATACTGTTTTTTGATCTTCATATATTCGGGGTTGGAAAAGAACTCTTCCATAGCCTCGTGATTGTTAAAATAGATTGTAAATACTCGGTTTATTTCGCTGCCAGAATCTGGCAACAACACTTCAGATACCTTGAAATCGCATCTAAAACCGCCGCCGTAGCTAGAAAGTATCGGCTTCATTTCTTGTCTGTACGTTTGATAAATTGTGTCATCAAGTACGTTTAGACCCACTAACATCTCATAGGGCATATAAATTACTCATTGTTAAAAGCTGGTCGAAATTCAGTGTTGCCTTTTCAATTTACGGTGTAGGGCACGAGGCGCTGATCACTGATGTGGCGTTTTTAAGCCCACTGTAGTGTTCCGGAGTTCTATGCAGCCTGATTGAGAGTCTCCTTTCCCGGATCAGGATTAAACACCACTGCTCTGGCAATCTCAATTGCGGCCGGCCATCTCACCGCCGTCAATATCCCAGACTGCACCGGTGGCATTCGCTTTGTTACTCCCCCGTCGGGTTGTCCTCTGTTCTGGCATGCCCGATAGTTGTACTTGAGTGGTCATAGCACCCTTTCGAAAAACTGCAGTTGCCCCTGGTTACCTTTAAACCGAATCAGCCCCTTATCTTTTAAATTGTGCCAAACGGTTAAACGCTCAGCTTCAGAGATAACATCACAGCTGAGAAATCGCGTTACCATGTCAAACTTGTTCATTTCTGTCGCTTCATCTTTACTGAGTTTCATACAGATTGATCCTGTAGGGTGACGCGGTCACTCTGACCGCGATTGCTGCGTGAGGGTGTAGCTATTGCGAAGCCTTTGCTGCGCCTACGATGCTCGAAGCCATTCGTTGATTGCCAGACCAATGGCATCGGGGTGATCTTCCTGAACAAAATGCAGCCCTTGACCCAAATAAACGGTCTTGAGGTTGTTGATGGCTTGCTGATACCAAGCAACTGTTTGCGGTGTAATTAACGTCCCCGGATCGCAATACAGCAGTAACATCTTTAGATCGGTCGTTTTGATAAATTTCTCGATGTTATGCATAAGTTGGACATTCGATTTAGGCGAGCCTGCAATGGGCACTTCACAAGGCCAAGCCAACAACGCAGTCCGGTCATTGATGCCCAGGTATGGTTCCCGATATGCCGTCATGTTGTGCTGATCTAGGCTGCGGTTGACATAGTAGGCAACGTTTTTTCAATGAAGATATTTTGTTTGATAATAAGTTCTGGGCCCTCGACTAGATCCTTAAAGGATTTGAACATCGCACCCAAGGCTTCACCCATCGCTTCGAAACTGGGTTGCGGAAATGCGGGTGGTAACAACCCTTCCATAAAGACGATTCCGTTAACATTTTCTGGATGTCGTCGCGCATATTCAAACCCTAATGCTGCCCCCCAGTCATGCAGTACCAAAGTAATGTTTTTAAGCTGTAAGCGATCAATGAACCCCTCCATATAGTCATAATGGTCTCCAAAGGTGTAGCTAATATCCGGTTTGTCCGACTTGCCCATACCAATTAAATCCAGCGCGACAGCGCGTTTGTTGTCAGAGACATAAGGGATAACATTGCGCCATAAATAACTGGAGGTCGGACTGGCATGCACCAACAGAACCGGATCACCGGTGCCTTGCTCGACGTAATGAATGTTCGACCCGGATACCGAGATAAAGCGGCTTTCAAAAGGAAAGTCAGGCGAAATGGTTGGTTTTGGTAGCTTGTAATGGGAGGCCGGCTCAACAGCAGTCGTTCCAGTGAGGGTTCTCATACGGCTCCTTGCGCGGTTAGGAATTATTGATCAATTGTTTTGTACATACGTGTACAAAAAAAGCATAAGCATACCCATTGTGTTCAGGTTTGTACAAAATTGTTTTACACTGATGATTCGCCCGCTAAGCTGCCACCAGACATGGCGGCTACAGCGCTAGACAATGGCAAACGAGGTCAGGTGTTGAGGATATGGCTCAGGTTAAAGTTGGTCGACCGAATAAATTTGACCGAGAAGCGGCAATCGATATAGCAAAAAATGCCTTCTGGATGCAGGGCTACCATGCGCTTTCAGTTAATCAGCTGGCCAGCATCATGGGGATCACACGTTCCAGCTTATATAACAGTTTTGGCGATAAGCAGGGCTTATTCAAAGAGGCGCTTGCTGCGTACAACGCGGCATCACCGATCGCGCTGTTGCAGAACTTACCGGCTGATGCGCAGGTCATACCGGCCTTGCAGGCTTTCTTTCGCGAAAACTGTCGCTCCCGGATTCAAGATCAAGGCAAGCAAGGTTGCCTGATGGTCAATACCATTGGCGAAGTGATAGGTAGTGACGATGATTTGGCCGGTGAGATAGAAGCGATGTTATTGCAATCTATCGAACTGTTTGAGCAACTTATCGAACGTGCCGTGACACAAAATGAGATCACTCGACCTTGTGATGCTCATGCCATCGCTAGCGCTATAACGGCTTTCTTAATGGGCTTTAGCAACCTGAGCCAGGTTATCCGTGATGAGCAGCAGTTATGGAACCTATGCCAGACATTTTTAAAAAATTACGGCTTGGAGTAGTCCAATTACCGCCGTAGCGATAACGTTACCCTAAGCATCCCAGTAAGGTTGGTCACCGCCAAGATGTTCGATCGTAAAATCTAAGAATGCGCGTACCTTGGCGGGCAGATATTGCCGTTCGGGAAATACCGCGTAGAAGGTTTGGTCGGGGATTTGATAAGAGGGAAACAGCTTCACCAACCGTCCAGACTTTAGGTCGGGACCGGCAACAAATGTTGGTAACCGGCCGATGCCGGTTCCTGCTCTTAACGCTTCTAACAACGCTTCGCTGTTGTTGACCCGATAGTTCCCTGCTACCAGCACAGTCTCTGACTCTGACTCATCGTCAGCACACAGTGTCCACTTATTGGCATCGCTGGAATAGCTGAACAGCACACAGTTATGCTCGGTTAACTGAGCGGGTGTAGTGGTCAGACCGCAGCGGTCGATATACTCAGGTGAGGCGCATAAGACCTGCCGTAACGGCGCCAGTTTACGGGCAATTAAGGTCGAGTCGGGCAAACGTCCCGAGCGGATAGCCACGTCAAATCCCGCTGCCACCAGGTCGGTCTTTTTGTCGTCCATCACCAATTCTACCTGGAGTTTGGGGTACCGCTGCAACAGCTTCGGGATTAACGGTGCCACATGCAGGCGGCCAAAAGACATCGGACTGCTGATCCGCAGTTTTCCCTGCGGATCGCCCTGCAACTGGGTTACCGCATCTTCGGCCTGACCCGCGGCGATCAGAGCCTGCGCCGCATGTTCGAAATAGCGCTCACCGGCTTCGGTTAGGCTCAGTTTGCGGGTCGTACGGTGCAGTAACCGAACACCGAGGTGTTGCTCAAGCTGGTTAATACGTTTGCTGACCGCGGACTTGGAGATACCTAGCGTGCGGGCGGCTGCGGAAAATCCACCCTGCTCAACAACAGCCACAAATACCGGAATCGCCCCGAACTCCTCCATCATTAAGTCTCCTTAATCGTCATATTGTCTACTTCATCTCAACAGTCATTTTCCAAAATGCAGGATTATCAGTCAATAGGAAACAAAATAAACTGGACTCTCGAACTTACCGGCTTGCAGATCGATACCCGACAGGGTGCCTGGAGCGCCAAACCTAAGGAGATAATCATGGAACAAATAGAGCGGATGACTTTTCAAGGGTTAATGGAGCCGAAGGCGAGTCACGATGAATAGGCGGGGGAAAATATTTAATCGTGCTCATCAGGGCATGTTGTTGTGGACGCTGATTGTTGGGCTTTCATTTCCGGCTGTGGGGATGATGAGTGAAGGCTTGCCACCACTGTTACTGACAGCGATTCGTTTTGCCATCGCGGCACTGGCCATCTGCCCATTGATGTGGGGTAGCCGTCGTTGGCCGAGTCTACCCGGATTGGCGCTGTACAGCATCATGGGGCTCAGTCTTGCCGGGTTTTTCGGTACCATGTTTTGGGCTGCGCATCGCACCAGCGCATTGTCGATGGCGACGCTCTACGTGAGCGTGCCGCTGCTGGCCTATTTTTTAGGCCGCTTGTTGGGTGTCGAGCGACGAGCCGGTCAGTTGTTGGGAACCTTAACGCTAGGCGCTGTCGGTGCTTTGATGTTGGCCTGGGCAGAATCAGGCGGTCAATTAAACAATCTTCAATTTGGGATTGCCGAGGTCGCATTCTTTATCGGTTGCACTGCCTCAGCCCTCTATCCAGTGTTAAGCAAGTGGGGATTGAATCGAGGCTGGCTTGCGCAACAGGCCGAGGTCCGCACGTTCTGGAGTCTGCTGGCCGGCAGTGTGCTCGTCGGCATGTTGGCCTGGATTGAGGAAGCGCCGCGACAACTGCTGACCATGACACTTTTGGATGCCGTGATACTGATTTTTCTGGGGGTGTTTTCCAGCGGTGTGACGTTTTGGCTTACCCAGCGGGCGACGGCAGTGCTGACTCCGGCTGTCGTCACGGCATATAGCTACCTAGTTCCTTTTGTCTCAATGCTGTTGCTGTTTGTTGATCAACCCGAGCGTATTGGCTGGCACTGGCTTCCCGGTGGTCTGTTGGTGGTGCTCGCCATTGCGCTAATGTTGCGGCGGGACGCAGCCCAGCGGCAAGCGCCGCAGCATCCCCTTGGCTTGTTGGTCGACTCGTAAGTCATTTCTAAATAAAGATCTAACACCATCAATAATATGAGAGTACATCGTTATGAAAATTACTGTACTAGGTGCAGCAGGAAAGGTCGGGCGTCGAGTGGTTAACGAAGCCTTATCTCGTGGTCATGATGTCACTGCAGTGGTCCGAAATTCGACCGCCATTGATGATCTTGCCATCGCCGCCTGTATCGTCGTTGGCGACGTGGCGAATATCGAGGACGTGATCAACGTCAGCAGCGAACAGGAAGTTGTTATTTCAGCCATTCGTCCGTTGCCGGATAACAAACACAAAAATGACCTGATAACCCGGACGCTGATGGAGGGGTTGGCAGAAACCGGAGTCCGGTTGCTGGTGGTGGGTGGTGCGGCAACGTTAACCGTACCCGGAACAGGCGGTGATACCGTGATGGAAGACGCCAACTTTTTGCCGGTTAACGCACGGCCAATAGGGCAGGCCAGCGCCGATCAGTTGCAGGCCTGTCAGGCAGAAAAGCGGGTCGACTGGGCATACCTAAGTCCGGCAGCACAGTTGTCGCCAGGCAAACGCACCGGCAGTTATCGTTTGGGGCGCGATGATTTGTTGCTCGACGCTGCCGGTAACTCAACCATATCCATGGAAGACCTGGCGGTGGTGCTGTTGGATGAAGCCGAGCGGCCTCAGCATCACCAGATCCGTTTTACCGCTGCATACTGAACGCATGACGGCTGTTATTCGAAAAATATCCGGCATAAATAGGTATGACTCACACGTTTACCCTCAACGAACCTCAACGACCGTCATCCGATCGCTGAGGGGTGAATCGGCTAGCTGATGGGTGTTACGCCGAACAACGGGCTGTCAGAGCTAGGGCTAACACTTGATCCGTTCCATCGTCGGATCAAACAGGGGTCGTAATGAGGCGTCGGCGCGGTAGCGTTGACCGGCAACCTCAATCTCCCACAGGTCGGTCTTAACGTGGTCGGCGGTGATCACCTCATCGGACTCGATAAAGCCCAAGCCGACCGATGCGCCCAGGGTAAAGCCGTAGCCACCGGCGCGGATGTAACCGGCGAACTCGCCATTACGCCAGATCAACTCGGCGTGATACAGCAACGGCTCAGGATCCTGTAGCTTGAACTGCAGCAGACGGCGTTTGAAGCCGCCTTCTGCTTTCTGGGCTGCCAGGGCATCACGGCCGATGAAGCCACCCTCCTTGTCGAGCTTAACCGCAAAGCCCAGACCCGCTTCGAGCGGTGTATCCATGTTATCGACGTCGTGACCCCAGTCGCGGTAACCCTTCTCCAATCGCAGACTGTTGAGCGTCTGCAGACCGGCGTGTTTGAGGCCATGGGCCTGACCCGCTTTGACCACCCGATCATAGACCTGCAGTGCGTGCTCGGTAGGGATATAGAGCTCCCAACCCAGTTCACCGACGTAGGTCACGCGGATCGCCAGCATGCGGGCGTAGTCGATATCGATCTCTTTGGCCGACAGGTAGGGGAAGGCCTCGTTGCTGCAGTCGGCGTGGGTTAAATCCTGCATCAGCTGGCGTGATTTGGGGCCGTGGAGGTTGATCTGGGTGTAGCTGGAGGTGACATCGGTGACGAAGGCGTGAGCGTCTTCACTGATGTTGCGATCCAGCCACATCTTGACATGTCCGTGGCTGGTATCGGAGCTGATCACCATAAACTCATTCTGCTTAAGTCGGGTGACGGTCAGGTCCGCTTCGATACCGCCGGTCTCGTTGACCCACTGGGTGTAGACGATCCGGCCGGGCTCTACGGCGATATTGTTACAACAGATGTTGTTGAGTACCTTCTCGGCATCTTTACCCTGTACCAGGAACTTGCTCATGAACGACATGTCCATCAGGGTCACGTCGTTGCGGCAGGCGTGATGTGCTGCTTGATGGTAGGGGAACCAGTTCTGACGTCCCCAGCTATAGCGTTCTACCTCATTGCTTTCTCCTGCAGGGGCATACCAGTCGGCAATCTCCCAACCGGCACTTTCAACAAAATGGGCACCGGCGCCAAGCAGTCGTTCGTGCAGTATCGACTGCTTAACGTTACGGGCGCTTTTCATGCCCAGGTTGGGGTAGTGACACTCGTACATCTTGCCGAGCACTTCGACGATGCGATCGCCACGGTACTTGGGGTTGCGCTGGCAGTCGTGAAAGCGGTTGACGTTGATGCCGGTGACATCCATATCGGGGCGACCATCGACGATCCACTGTGCCAACAGGCGACCGATACCGCCGCCGCTAAGGATGCCCAGCGAGTTGAGACCACAGGCGACAAAGAAGTTTTTCAGCTCGGATGTCTCGCCAACCAACGGAGCCAGGTCCGGGGTGAAACTCTCGGGACCGCAGAAGAATTTGCGAATACCCAACTCAGACGCGGCAGGTACCCGCTCAAACGCCTGCTCTAAAAACGGTGTCATTCGCTCCCAATCGGGGTCGATTTCACCAAAAGAGAAGTGTTCGGGGATTTTCTCTAGGTTCCAAGGCTTAGCGACGGGCTCAAACAGGCCGATCATCATGCCGCCGACCTCTTCGCGGTAATAGGCATAACTGTCCGGGTCTTCCAGCACCGGCAGATCACGGTGCATCCCCACCATCTCATCGGTGATCAGATAATAGTGCTCGGCGGCTTGCAGCGGTAGATTGACGCCTGCCATCTCACCAAACTGGCGCGCCCACATGCCGGCACAGTTGACCACATATTGCGCTTTTATCTCGCCCTGATCGGTGGTCACGCCGGTGACCTGTCCCTGTTCCTGGTTGAGACCGGTGACGTTTACCCCTTCGAGGATCTTGGCACCCCCCATGCGAGCTCCTTTGGCCAGCGACATGGTGATATCGACCGGGTTGGCGCGGCCATCTTCGGCGGTATAGAAGGCAGCCAAAATATTGTCCAATTTGGCGTTGGGCCAGATTTCACGCGCCTGTTCGGCGCTGATCTCATTACAATCGATGCCACGGGTGCGCATAAAAGAGGCCGAGCGGCGCATCTCTTCTAGGCGTTCCTCGTCGGAGGCGATCTGCAGGTACCCAACCGCTTTAAAGCCGGTGGCCAGTCCGGTCTCCTCCTCTAGGCGATTGTAGAGGTCGCGGCTGTAGGTGAAAATATCGGCGCTGGTTTCATCGCTTAACATCCCGGATACGATCAAACCGGCCGCATGCCAGGTGGTTCCGGAGGTGAGTCGGTCACGCTCCAGTACCACCACATCGGTGTACCCTAACTTGGTCAGGTGGTAGGCAACACTGCAACCGATAATGCCACCACCGACAATAACCACCTGAGCTTGTTCGGGTACTGACATCTTGTTGGAGTTGTTCATGATGTTGCCTGCGTGTCGGTTACGGAAGGGGCGGATCGAACGTTGTTCGGCAGAATAAGGGGTAGGGGATAGCTATAGTGCGGAAAATTATGGACAATTAGCGGAATAATTCGGACAGGATGTTGTTACCGATGCCTTCCCCACCACCGATCTGGCATAGCTTCGAGATACAGCAGTTACTACGAGAATTGACGGACAATCAGGGTGCGTCACTCGAACAGTTGCTAGCGGGTACAACGGTCACAGCACAGAATCTGCAAAACCCTGCCTTTCGTCTGACTCTCGATCAAGAGTTAAGCCTGTACACCCGAATCGCCCACCATAATAACAATCCCACGTTAGGCATTAGTCACGGTCAGTCGCTGGGCCTAAGTCGTTACGGCATGTTGGGGCAGGCGATGCTTGGCGCCAGTACGGTTATTGAGGCACTGAAACTGGCGGTGCAGTTCATGCCGTTGATCAGTTGGTCTTGTAAGATGACCCTGTCAAGAGAGACTTATCAAGATCAGGCCTGCTACAGCTTGAGTATCGCCCCGACACCTGCCGATCAATATGCGGTGGAGATGGAAACAGAAAGCACCTTAGCTTCTCTGCACTGTGTGCTGAACGAAATCGTCATGGACCGGGTGTTTTTCCAAGCGGTCTACTTCGCTCATCCCAATCGTGCCGACAGTGATGAGGTTTACCAGCAAGTGTTCCAATGTCCGGTGATCTTCGCCGCTGGGTGCAATAAGGTGATTCTGTCAGATCAGCTGATGTCGCGGTCGCTGCCCTATGCCAAACCCGAACAGGCACCGTTGATGCGGGAGTTATGCAGCAATATGGTGGCGCCGTTACGGCATGACTACAACACCGTGGTGACCCTCAGAGAATACCTCCAACAGCACCTACCGCGACAACCAGCGCTGGAAGATGCTGCCCGGCATTTCAACATATCATCGCGAACCTTACGGCGGCGTTTAACGCGGCTCAATACCTCTTACCAGTCGATCCTCGACGAAGTTCGTTTCAACACCGCCCGGCGGCAACTGACCCAAAGCCAGACGTCACTCGACGCCATTTCGATGGCGCTGGGTTACAAAGATGTGCGGGGGTTTCGTATCGCCTTTAAACGCTGGACGGGGGTCTCCCCCAGTGCTTATCGACAGCAGCATCAACGTCCATAACAGCGGCTAAGTGGTATCACTACAGGCCGGTTCAGGCCATTTATCGGTAATTAAATTTACCAGTACAAAAATAAAGATAAATTGTGGGGCTCTCATCCTGTATGCAAGTATCGAGCGTAATTGCCCTGATTGGGGTAGCCCATGGTGTGATGGTATTGCTGTTTGTTGATCTTGCTTAACTTCATTTTAATTCGATGTTTCTCTATTAAGTTTTTGAAAAACAAGTCTTCTGCGTTCGTTTTTTCAGCGCCTGACCAGCGCCTTCAATCCTGAAAAAGCGTAATAGATCCGCCGACACTTTCGCACCGCCTTTGTCTCTAGCCATCAAACAGGTTCCGAAAATGAAAAGTTATGATGATTATTCAACCATCGCCAGCCAGCTGACACTGCCGACACAATGTTTTATCGATGGTGCTTATCGCGCTGCTTGTTCGGGTAAAACGATGGCGACAGTTAACCCCGCTACAGGTGAGTTATTGGCAGAGATTTCGGCGGCCGATTCTGAAGACGTTGATGTTGCGGTCGCCAACGCGCGATCGGTATTTGACTCGGGTGTGTGGTCTTCGATGCACCCCTCAGAGCGTAAACAGGTCCTGTTGCAGTTTGCTGCCCTCATCCGGGATAACCTCGAACCGTTGGCGGTTCTCGAGAGTTTAGAGAGCGGCAAGCCGATAGCCGACTGCATCGATATCGACGTCCCGGGGACTGCCGATTGCATCGCCTGGCACGCCGAAGTCCAGGATAAGCTTTATGATCAGATTTCACCCTCCGGCAACGATGCGCTGGGGATGATTATTCGAGAGCCGATCGGCGTGGCGGCTCTGGTGCTGCCGTGGAATTTCCCGCTGATGATGGCGGCTTGGAAACTGGGACCCGCGTTGGCGACCGGTAACTCAGTGGTGGTTAAACCGTCAGAGATGACCAGTATGACCGCCTTACGGTTGGCCGAACTGGCGGTTGAAGCTGGCCTCCCCAAGGGGGTGTTTAATGTGGTCACCGGGAGCGGGGTGATGGCAGGAAAACCGCTGGGGCTACATCCTCTGGTAGATATTGTCTCCTTCACCGGTTCGACGGCGACCGGGCGTCTGTTCTTGCAGTATTCGGCTCAGAGCAACATGAAGCGAGTGGTGCTGGAGACCGGCGGCAAGAGTCCTTGTGTCGTCGTTGAGGGGGCGGATTTGGATCGGGTGGCAGAACATCAGGCCTACAGTTTTATGGGGAATATGGGGCAGACCTGCACCGCTAATACTCGCTTGATCGTTCACTATTCGTTGAAAGAGTCTCTGCTGGAGAAGATCGTCGCCCACTGCAAATCCTGGAAAATTGGCGCTCCTCTGGATCCGGATACCCAGCTTGGTCCTTTGATCAGTAAAGAGCAGCAGGCAAAGGTCTCAGGGTTTATCGACAAGGGAAAACAGGAGGGTGCCAAGATCATCTATGGCGACGGCACCTTCGACGAAAACCACGCAAACGGGTATTTCTTCACCCCGGTTATTTTTGATGAGGTCGATAACTCGATGTCGATCGCCCGAGACGAGATCTTCGGTCCGGTGCTGTCGGTGTTCAGTGTCAGTAGCGACGAGGAAGCGATCGCGCTGGCGAATGACACCGACTACGGATTAGCAGCCTCGGTGTATACCAATGACCTGAACCGAGCTCATCGCTTAGCACGCGAGATCAAGGCGGGAACCGTTTCGATCAACTGTTACAGCGAAGGTGATCACTCAACCCCTTTTGGTGGTTACAAGCTGTCCGGATTCGGAGGCAAAGACAACGGTGTTCAGGCCCATGAACAATACACCGAGCAGAAGACCATCTGGCTGGATCTGACGAACTGAGCACCGACAGTGATGGCTTGCGGTTGTTAAGCGTTGCGTTGTATGTCATTACGGAATTACTCAAAAAATTACGTTTACATATCCTAATTGATTGTTTTATTTAGAATAATTCATACAAAATTCCGTTGAAAAAAACAACTACTATATAAGGAAATACGATGAATCACACAACGCCACGACCTATGAAAATGGCTCTATCCACACTGTGCTTAAGTCTAGCTGTCGCTGTACCCGCCCAAGCGAAAGAGCAGATATCGATTCTCAATTGGTCCGACTATATGTCACCAGGAACCATCGAAAAATTTGAGCAAGAGACCGGTATAGATGTTATCTATGACGTCTTTGATAGCAACGAAGTGCTCGAAGCAAAGTTGCTGGCGGGGCGATCCGGTTATGATCTTGTTTTTCCCAGCTCAAATTTCATGGGGCGTCAGATTCAGGCCGGTGTTTTTCTACCGTTGGATAAAACCAAACTACCGAATTACAAACACCTCGATGAAGCCATGATGAAGGTGTTAACGGATGTAGATCCCGGCAACAGCTACGGCATTCCTTACATGTGGGGCACCACGGGTCTTGGTTACAACATCGACAAGGTTAAGGCCGTGTTGGGCGATGATGCCCCGGTCGATAGCTGGGATCTTGTCTTCAAACCTGAAAATATCGAAAAGCTGGCGACGTGCGGGGTCGCAATACTGGATGCACCTTCGGAGATGATTCCGATCGCTCTGCACTATGTCGGAAAAGATCCCAACAGTTTCGAGAAAGATGATTACAAGAGAGACGCTCCGGCAGGTAAGTTACTTCGGAGTATTCGTCCCCACATCAACTACTTCCACTCATCTCAATACATCAATGATCTTGCTAACGGCGATATCTGTGTTGCTGTTGGCTGGTCAGGTGATGTTATCCAGGCGGCAACCCGCGCATCAGAAACGGATAACGGTGTTAATGTCACCTACTCAATCCCGAAAGAGGGAGCGCCGGTGTGGTTTGATATGATCGCGATTCCCGCCGATACCCAAAATTCCGACAATGCGCACAAGTTTCTCGATTATCTGATGCGTCCTGAGGTGATCGCGGAGGTCAGTAACTATGTCGCTTATGCCAATGCCAACAAAGCGTCGATAGAGTTTATCGATGAGGCGATCGCTAATGATGAGACCATCTTCCCCAGCGATGAGGTCAAGGCGAATCTGTTCTCCTTCAAAGTGATGACTCAAAAGATCGACCGTGTTGTCTCTCGGTTGTGGACTGACGTTAAGTCGGGCCGCTAAAGCTCTTTCTACACCCTGTATACGCCCTCTATACCCCCTGCAAATAGCGTCTAAACGTGTTGCGCTGCTGGTTTGCAGGGGTGTTAGGTCGCCAAACTCTCTGAGAGAACCTTGCCATGACCGGTCGTGACCCCCGCTACGATATTCTGTTTGAGCCGCTAAAAATCGGTCCTGTCACGGCCAAGAACCGCTTTTATCAAGTGCCTCACTGCACCGGCATGGGCTGGCTGCGTCCACGGATGGTGGCGGACATGCGCGCCACCAAGGCAGAAGGCGGCTGGGGGGTCGTTTGCACCGAATATTGTTCCATTCATCCGGCGTCCGATGACACCCCGTACCCATGCCATTCATTGTGGGATGAGCACGATATAAAAGCCCATCGTCTGATGACCGATCAGGTCCATCAACACGGTGGTCTGGCCGGGGTTGAACTTTGGTTCAGCGGTAGTCGTTCTGCCAACCTGTTGAGCCGCGAGGTATCGATGGATGTGACCAGCATGCCGAACTGGAATGGCGATCCGTATCAGTCTCGGGCGATGGATCACGCTGATATTCAGGAATTACGGCGCTGGCACCGTAACGCCGCTTTGCGTGCCAAAGCGGCTGGTTTCGATATTATCTATGTCTATGCCACCCACCACTATCTGGTGGATAACTTCCTCAACCCGAAGTTAAACACCCGTACTGACGAATACGGGGGATCGCAGCAAAACAGGATGCGATTGTTACGTGAATTGATTGAAGACACCAAGGAGGCGGTTGGCGACACCTGCGCGGTGGCTGTTCGTTATACCGTCGATGATGGCGGAGGTCCGGATGGCACCCCTGTTCATGGTGATCGGATGGAGATTTTTGAAGCGTTGTCCGAGTTGCCTGATCTTTGGGATATCAATATCTGGGATTACTCGCTGGAGATGGGAGTATCACGTTTCGTCAAAGAGGGGGCTTTAGAGGCTTACATGGCGGAGGTTAAATCCAAGACCAGCAAACCGGTGGTGACTGTAGGGCGGTTTACGTCACCTGATACTATGGCCAGCCAGGTTAAACGTGGGGTAGTGGACTTTATTGGTGCTGCCCGCCCATCGATCGCCGATCCCTTCCTGCCGCAGAAAATCGAACAGGGAAGGCCGGAAGATATTCGTGAATGTATCGGCTGTAACATCTGTTACACCGGAGACAGTAAACACTATCCGATTCGCTGCACCCAAAACCCGGCCATGGGTGAGGAGTGGCGTCGGGGCTGGCATCCGGAGAATATTGATCCCAAAGGGTCTGATGCGCGGGTGTTGATCGTCGGTGCCGGGCCGACCGGTTTGGAAGCCGCCCGAGCTTTGGGGCAGCGGGGTTATCAGGTGATTTTGGCAGAGGCGACCCGTGAGTTAGGTGGTCGTGTCAGTGCGGAAAGCCGGTTGCCCGGTTTGTCGGAATGGGCGCGGGTGCGCGATTACCGGGTCACTCAGTTGGATAATATGAATAATGTCGAGATCTATCGCGAAAGCAGACTGGCTCTGGAAGACATTTTGGCTGTTGAGGTCGATCATGTAGCGATCGCCACCGGAGCCCGCTGGCGCGCCGATGGTTTTGGAAACTTCCACGATACGCCGATCCCCAACCTCGCCTCAGCGACGATCTTCACGCCTGACGATATCATGGCAGGTCGACTGCCCGAAGGGACAACCCTTGTCTATGACGATGATGGTTTCTACATGGGCAGCCTGATGGCAGAAAAACTGCATCTGGCTGGGATTGAAGTCAGTTACCTCTCCCCTGAAAGTAAGGTCTCGCACTGGAGCAGCAACAACGCCGAGCAAACCCGTGTACAGGCCCTGTTGATCGAACTGGGGGTGCCATTGATTCTAAATCATGGTCTGGACAGCTTTGATGGCGAGAGTGCGACCCTAAAATGTAGCTATACCGGACGCCAACAGACGATTGCAGTGAAAAATGTGGTGATGGTGACTTGCCGGATACCGCAGGACCAGCTCTACCATCAGCTGGTAGAGGCGATTAAAAATGGGCTCGACGGTGCTCCCAAGTCTGTTAAACGGATTGGAGATGCCGAGGCGCCAGCCATCATCGCTGCTGCCGTCTACGCCGGGCATAAATATGCACGCGAGCTCGATTGTGATATCGACCCCGATAATCCGGCGAAATATGACCGGGTCTTTTTTAATGATGCTGTGCAGTAACAGCAGTCACTGCACCCCGATCACGCTCGTATCTGCTTGGAAACGCACGGATTGCATCCTGCTTTTATAACAGGCAATTTTTGTTACCAGTGGCGAAAATAATATCAATTGTCCGGACCTCTCGTGCAGGCCAGTATCTAACAAGCTCTGCTTATAAAAAGAAAAGGGCTGCTGGCCACTCCTTCCTAATCCTCAGCAGGTGTTACTGGTTACCTCAGTTGGGCTTCGTACCAACCAACTGTCGATACACATCAGGTAGCTAGATCATCGCCTTTTACCGGTAGTCCGATAGTCCGGTAGTCAACTCAACAATAAACCACGAAAGAGAAAGGATCTTTTATGACAAACCCAGTGACCCCGTTAGCCGTTGATGATCAGCCGTCTGTCGGCAC
>JBALVL010000019.1:0-84477 GCA_036961355.1 Motiliproteus sp. | reverse complement strand
TCTTTTAGCCACTAGTAACTTTATCTTGCATCGCGAGGCGGACCATATATGACCCCATTGGTGTGCCCAACGCCGCGATTGCGACTGGCGTGAGGCAGTGCCTGCCGTATGAGGGCAGGTTGTTAACCTGTGCGGGATTATTGATCAGAACAATACCATAGTCACTTGTTAGGAGATTACTCTCCTTGTACACCAAAACTGTTTCCATGTAATTTTTTCCACTCACTAGCTATAGAATAGCCAGGGAGTTTTTTGATTTCATTCTCTGTAAATTTAATTAATTTTTCGTCTGACATGTCCAAATCGACAACAAATTTACAAGGTTGATTAACATGCCATGGAGTATCAGTGAAAATTTCAAATCTATTATTTTCAGGATCAAAAAAATAAATAGACCAAGTAGTACCATGAGATACAGTCTGTAATTTTATTTCAGGAATTGACTTTAAAGATGAATTAAAAAACCTTAATTTTGAAATAGTGTTAACTCTAAAAGAAATATGATATATCGGACTTTCAATTGACCGATGCGATTCTCTTGGGTTTAAAACAATTTGATGGTGCTCATCTGGGCTACGGCTTAAAAAAACCATACCGTTTTTACCTTCACCTCTATCTGTAACAACAAAACCTAATTTATTAGTATAGAAATCTCCATCTTAGTGATGTCTTGAACATATAATTCAAGGTGACTTAAATGCATATTTGGAAAAATAATTTCATCCTCGGTTGTCATTTTTACGCTAAATCTCCTAATGCCGCGTTAACGGGACGGGAAGCCATAGTCACTTGTTAAACGACAAACTGCTGTGAAATTTCATCTTTAAACCAAACTTTAGCTGCTACAAGGTTTTCAAAATCATTGATTGATACGTGTAAATCTTGGACCGTCTTTGGATGAGTAATTCTGTGCCTTAGATCGATAGACAACTTCAACTTCTCCCAACCATCAGAATTGCTTGGAAAATTAAAACCATTGAGCCCAATGTGTTTTGCATAGCATTTCATAGTAAATGGTATCGAATCCCTAAGAGCAAGGTACTGGGTGAACTTGGTAACGACACCTTTCTGCACGCTCTTTTCAAGTAGCCTTCCTTTCTCACGAGTGGTGAACAACTTGTCTAGATTTTGACTAGAAATAATGTCCTGTCTAAGATCATACAGTGTGCCATCTAATGCTGAAAAAACGGCCTTTACGTAAGCACGACGTAAAGCGATATTGCCCTGATCAGCAATGCATAACCCACCGATCACATCGATGTCTTTTTCTAATTCTCTGACTAGCGCCCAAATATCAACCATGTCGTTTAACAGCTCATTTAACACGCCACTGGCATGTTAATAATTATTATCGTGCCGGCACGTTAATTTATTGTCGACAATTGTGTGGGCGCTAACGTGCTGGAAATCCGACAGAAATGGACGACGGTTTGAAGCCGCGATCGAAAATCGTGAATACTTCACGTTAATCAGCAAAGCTCGGGCAAGGATTCGCCCGTTTGAAGGTATCTCTAAAAAAGCAGCATCCATGTCAAAAATCACCGTTTTCAATCCCTTACCTAACATAGGCGGTGCGCCGTTACAGTCTCAGAACAATACGGTCATATCACTATTGGATCAAGGGGTTATCGTTTTCAACCAGCAGCTCATCCCTTCAAAAGGGGGGCGTTATGGGCTGGCGCCTTGCTAACCTATCTGGCTTCCAACAACACTAAACTTGGCGGTTAAACGCTTGCCGCGCGTTTGCCAAATACCGTCAGTGCAATACCGCCCAGAATCAGTAGCGCTGCCACCATCAGCCGTAGACTGACCGCTTCATCGACGAACAGGATGCCGCCGAAGGCGGCCAATACCGGCACCAATAGCTGTACCGACGCCGCTTGGCTGGTACTCAATGCGGTCAGTGCCTGATACCAGAGGCTGTAGCCGATCCCCGACGCCAGTGCGCCCGAGGCAATTGCTAACGCGATGCCCTTGCCTGACAGCCCTTGCCAGAGTTGTTCGAACAGCGAAGCATCACCATTTGAGAGCAATACCAGAGCGCCGCCGGTGATAACCAGCGCTAGTAGCCAGGGCAGGGTACGGACAAAATTGTAAGCAGTATCGGCCAGCGGATCACTGCTACCTTTACCCTTGAGGGTGTAGCCGCCCCAAGCGATGCCAGCCAGCGTCATCAGCACGAAACCTTGTAATGCCGGGGTGGTGAGCCCCGGTAGCAACAGGTAGACGAACCCCCCGAAGGCGATTATCAGTCCCAGCCATTCGGCGGGTTGTAGCCGCTCACCGCGGTAGAGGCTGACGCTGATCATTGTAAGTTGGACCGAGCCGAACAGGATCAGCGCGCCGGTGGCGGTATCGAGGCTGTTGTAGGCGTAGGAGAAGGCGATGGCGTAGCCGAACAGATAGCTGGCCGCGAGCCAGCTACCGGCTTGTGATCGGGCCTTTTGGCCTTTCTTATGAAAAGGGCCTTTCTTTTGGGAAGGGCTTTGGTGCTGATTCGGCAGTGTGGTTTGCTGGCGGTTTTTATTGCGGCGATTGGCACGAAGCAGCAGCAACAGCAGCAATACCAGCGCACCGGACAGTAGCCGTAGCACCGTGAAGCTGGCGGCATCGATGGTCTGCTGGCCCAGCGCCAGTCGACACAGCACCGAGTTGGCGGCGAACGCGATCAGTGCCAGTAGCGTAAAACCGATGGTGGTAACGGTGTTTGTTGCGGGTTGCGGCATAGCTGGGCTCTCATCGCGGGACTTCTTATCGCTGGGCTCTCATAGCAGGACTTGTTATCGCCAGGACCAAAAGCGAGGCTCGGCAGCTTAGCAGCCGCACCGGCGCGATGCCATCGTCGTGCTTGTCTGGCTTGGCCTAACTAGGGTTTGATGATTTAGGCTTTGCCTTTGACGATGCCGCGCTGCGGGTTGAAGGCGAGAATCGCCAGCGCGGTAAAACCGAACATACAGCCGAGGACGACCAGCAGCGCTTCGGTATTTAACTGGCCGTATAGGCTGAAGCGGATCAGCTCGACACAGTAACTGAAGGGATTGTAGCGGCACAGCAGGTACAGCAGTTCGCTGGCTTCCTGCATCTTCCACAGCGGGTAGAGCGCCGATGAGATGAAGAACATCGGGAAGATAACGAAGTTCATCACCCCGGCGAAGTTCTCCAATTGTTTGATAAAACTGGAGATAAACAACCCCAGTGCGCCCAACAGCAGAGCGCAGACGATCAGCGCCGGAAGCAGGTACAGATAGCCGAGCAGTGGCGGCTCAACCCCAAACCACCAGGCGACTGCCAGAAAAGCATAGACCTGTGGCAGCGACACCAGAGCGCTGGCCAGCAAGCGGCACAGCAGCAGATAAGCACGGGGCAGCGGACTCATTAACAGCACCCGCATGCCGCCCATTTCACGGTCATAAACCATCGACAGCGAGCTTTGCATCGCGTTAAACAGTAACACCATCGCCACCAGCCCCGGCCCGATGTAGACCTCGTAGGTGATGTAAGTCTCGTAGGGGGCGATGATTGATATTCCTAAGGCGGCCCTGAAGCCGGCGGCAAAGACCGCCAGCCAAACCAAGGGCCGTACCAAGGCGCTGAAGAAGCGGCTGCGTTGATTGATAAAACGCAACAGTTCACGGTAGAGGATGCCGGTGAAAGCATTGATATACGCAGATGCGCCGAGCGGGGCGCAGGCAACGGGTTGAGGATCTGGGTTCTGACTCTTGTCTGAAATAGCGTCTGATACCGCGCCTGATATAGCACCTGATATCGCTTCTGGTACAGGCCGGTTCATCGGTTTAACCCCTGCGGTGCGCTCAGCTCGAAGGGAGTAGTCTCGCCGGGATCGGTGAGTGCTTCGAACGCTTGAACCAGCGTGTCCTTGCCCTGCTGTTGGCATATCTGTGCGGCGTTGGCATCGGCCAGCACCCGACCACGGTGCAACAGGGTGACCGGATCGCTCGGTTCGATCTCTTCGATCAAGTGGGTGGCCCAGAGCACACCCACACCCTGCTCGCGGCAGAGTTTGCGGATGTGTCGATTGATGTCGCTGCGGGCGCGACTGTCGAGCCCGACTGTCGCTTCATCGAGCAGCAGTAGCGTGGGCTGGTGCAGCAGTGCCCGGGCGATCTCTACCCGGCGGCGGTGACCGCCATTGAGTTGCCGTACTTTACTGCGACGGCGATCGTTCAGCTCTACCCGGTCTAGTTCGGTATCGATTCGCTGTTGCCGGTCGCGGCGCCCGATGCCGTGCAGGCTGGCGTGGTAGTGCAAATTCTCCTCGACGCTCAGGTCCAGGTCCAACGTGCTTTGCTGGAACACCATGCCGATCTGCTGCAGCACCTGGGCCGGGGCCTGCTTGAGGCTGGCACCTTTGAGGCGGATATCGCCCTGCTGGATCTGCAGCATCCGGCTGATCAGCGCGAACAGCGTGCTTTTACCGGCACCGTTTGGTCCCAGCAGTGCGTGGAAGCTACCGCGCTGCAGGGTGAAACTGACCTGCGCCAGTGCCGCGTTGTTGGCTATCCCGCGACGCTGGCCGTAATCAAAGCCCAAGCGGTCTACCTCCAGCAGCGCCGGACTTAGGGTGGCTGACTTGCTTTGCAACGGGTGAGGGTTAGGCTCGATAGCGTTCATGGCTTAACCGCCAGCCCCCAAGGGTAGCGGCCAACCTTGATCGATTTGGTCACCTTGAGGTCATCAACATCGATCACCGAGACATCACCGCTGATGCCATTAGTTGTGAGAAGTAACTTCTGGTCGGGGCTGAACTCCATGTGCCAGACCCTGCGACCGACCAGCAAGTATTCGAGGATCTCAAAGCTGCTGGCATCGACCACCGCCACGTGATTGGCGGGTCCCAGCGCAACAAAGGCGTAGCGGCCATCGTCGGATAGTTTGACACCGACCGGCTGGACCTTGTCCGGATGAATACCGCGAATCTTAAAACGCAACGTTTTGAGGATCTCGCGGCTGTCGACATCGATCACCGCGACGCTGCCGCCGATCTCGGAGCTGGCCCAAAAACGTGAGCCATCCTGGTTGAACTCAACATGACGCGGGCGCTGCTCAACCCGGGTGTTGTGAACCAGTTGATGGGTGTTGGTGTCGATCCAGTGCAGCATGCTGGTGGTTTCCGAGGTGTTGATCGCCAGATCGCCGCGCGGGCTCACCGCCATCCCTTCGGGCTCAACGCCGACATCGATCTGGGCAAGCACCGTTCGGGTCTGGGTATCGACCACAGTGACCAGCGCGTCGTCTTCGTTGGAGATGTACAAGCGTCGGTCATCGGGGTGCAGAGAGAACTGTTCGGGGTCTTCGCCGGACGGCAGCTCGTCGATAATCTGGTGGCTGGCGGTGTCCATTACCTGCACCGTATCGTCATCGCTGGCGCAGATGTATAACTTGGAGTAATCCTTGCTGAAGGTGATGCCCCGCGGCCGTTGGCCGACATCGATGGTTTTAATGACCTCCAGCGAATCCAGATCAATCAGCGACAAGCTATTGTCTTTCTCGTTGGAGACGTAGGCGACCGAGGCCTGTGCCTGAAACGTACTTATCGCCAATCCCAGCGTGAACATCGCGGCTACGGCACCTTTGGCTGTGAACAGGCTTTTTCTTGATGAATCATCCGCTGAATGGCCCGCCGAGAAGTCGGAGGTGAGAAGGGAGAAGGTCGCACAGGGGTTGGTGATCATCGGTTAACTCCGTCGAGTAAATTCTGACATTGGCTTTCGGGCTGGTCGAAACCCAGCGTGTCGAGTTCGGTGCGTGGGTGCAGAAATCCCTGTTGTGGCGATTGTGATACCAAGGCCCGAGGGTGGACCAACGCGATCGGCTGGCGTAGCTGGCCGTTCCAGCTGCGGTAACTGAGTTTGCGGCCCTTGAATCCGGCCAGTTGAAATTGCTCGCTAAGCAGCAGCTGTTGCAGCGACTTAGCATCGGTTTTGCCCTGTTGTGCCAGCGCCTCTCCTACGCTGCGTAATGCGATCCAGGCGGCGTAATCGGTGCTGTTCATCCAGCGCTTGGCTTGCTTGTCAAAGCGGCTTTGTAACTGCGCGGCGCCCCACTGTTCGACAACCCGGTGCCAGCCGACAGCGGTTAACCCCTGAGTGCCAACGACAGGGCGTGGTAGCCAGGTGTTGTAGAGAATAAACTCGCCGAAATCACCCAGTTCGTCCGCCACCACGATGGTGTCGTAATCCTCGCCTTGGGTGAACAGCGGCACTTCGCGTTGTGCCACACGGCGCAGGTCGGTATCAAAGCTCCAGGGCTTTTGCGCAACGATTTTGCCACCGAATCGTTTGGCCGAACGCTTTAGCGAGTCCCGGTAAGCCAGGTCACCGGGGCGTTGGCCGTGGATCAGAAACCACTCTTTTAGTCGGCGGGCGCTGAGCCACTGCGCCAGCGCATCGGTCAGCATGGCGCGACTGGGTAGTGTGTGGAGCACGTTGCTCAGGCATTGCTGGTTACGCAGTGCGTTGCTGCTGCTGCCGATATTAAATAACAGCGCTTCACCGGGCTTAAAAGAGGCGGCGAGTTGCCGCAGTTCGGCAGCGGGCAGGTTGACGACAAAGGTGGTGATGCCCTGTTGATGCCACTGCTTTGCGGTTTGTTGAAGCGCTTCAATGCTGTCCGAACGGAACGGTTCGAGCACGAACTTCTGCCCCAAAAACCGTCCCCCGGCGTTGTTGTCACTCAAGCCCAGTTGCGCGCCCTGTAAACCGCTGTCTTCGGGTTCGGGTAGCACATTTGAGAGCAGTGGCGGGCGGTGTTGGATCAGCTCAAGGTAGCCGACAGTCAGGGTCAGTTCGTTGGCCCGAGCTGCCGAGGGCAATGTTGATAGCAGCGCGAAGCTGAGCATCAGCATCAGGGCATAAATAGGGGCTCTGGCGCTGCTTAGATGGAAACCGAAACGGGGATATAAACCAGCACTCGGAAGCAGAGTGTTAAACGTGGTAAACCGACCAGCGTGCTCAGCGGCAGCCGCTGATGGCCGGGTGGTGGAGTAAGTCCGTTGTTGTGGTTGTTGCTCCGAGGCGTTAGACAATGGCGTTACCTGTATTAAATCTTCAGTGACATACCATTATTAAGCGGTTGGCCTGCAGGCGGAATATGCAATAAGTACCGTTAATTTACTCCTCTAGTACTATTTTTAGCCCTCGGTCGGCTGCTTAGGATGAGTGCTGACAATTAATGGATAGAGGATATAGCGATGGCTAACTTTTTAACGCCTGTGCTGGTTGCCGCACTATTAACGGGGGCTGCGGGTTTGGTTAACGCCAAAGGTGATTTGACTCGAAAGCCGCAAGCGCTGCCTGATCTGGTGCTGGGCTCGGAGGTGACCGATTACGCCATGTCGCAAAAGCGTTATGAGCTGGAAACCGGCAAGTCGTACAAGCTTAAAATCATCTCCAGCGGTTTGAAGGAGTACGCCATCGAAGCCCCCGAATTCTTTACCGCTATCTTCCTGCGCAAAGTGGAAGCCGGCGGTATGGAGATCAAAGCGACGACGTTGGTGCAGCTTGAGTTTGAAGATGAGGGCGAGGCGGAACTCTACTTTGTGCCGATCAAACCCGGCTCCTATCCCTTCTTTGCCCGTGGGCTTGAGGTGAAAGGGATGCAGGGCGTGTTTGAGGTTCGATGATTCGAAACCGGCCTACTCGCGCCTGCCTTATCCAGCGCGTATCCCTCTACTGTTTATCGTTCTACTGCGCTTCGTCTACTACTTATCGATCTAGTACTAAGGAACCGGTTAGCGCCAACCAAAGTTGTCTGGGGCGGCTCCGGCCGGTTGCTTAGAATCTCTTCAGAACAATTTCACTGAAGCAATTTAGCTGAAATAATTTTCACTACTACAAATCGGGGTGGTCTCATGAAAAAGCGCACTTGTACCAAGGTCGGGGTTATCGCAGTAGCAGCAGCGGCTCTGGCCGTAGCCGGTCAGGTCTGGGCTCATGGGGATGTGACCCCGCAAAGTGTCGATGTTGCTGGCCTGGCACCGTTGGGTGAGGAGTGGGTTGAAGAGAATCCCTACCGGGGTAACGCGCTGGCGATCGAAATTGGCCAGTCAGCCTACGGCCAAAACTGTGCACGTTGTCATGGCTTGGGTGCGATCTCGGGTGGTATTGCGCCGGATCTGCGTGAGTTGGAACCGGGCATGGATGGTGACGAATGGTATGCCTACCGGGTTATCAATGGTGCGGTACGTAACGGTGTTCCTTACATGCCCAAGATGGCCGATTTTCTCAGTCAGGAAGCGTTGTGGTCGATTCGGGCCTGGTTAGAAACCAAATACGTAGAATAGCAACAGAACCTGTTGAGTTAGCCGGAGTAGAGCATGGTGAATATGCAGAACACCGAACAGTGCAGTAAGCGGACACCCAATACGGCTAGAGGCGGCGTTGCTGTCATTGCGTTGCTGGTGCTGTGGTTCGCTAGCGTAAGTGGTCTAGCAGAGGCGCGCAGCTACGAAGATGTGATGGCCGATGGCACCTTGGTGGTGGCGGTGTACCGGGACTTCCCTCCCTATGCCTATATCGAGGACGATCAACCCAAAGGGGTTGATGTTGACTTGGCCCAAAAGGTCGCCAAAGCGCTGGGTCTGGCGTTAAAACTTCATTGGATGATTGCCGATGAGAATCTCGACGATGATCTGCGAAACCATGTCTGGCAAGGCCATTATCTTGCGCGAGAAGAGCAGGGCGCAATGCTGCGTCGTACGGTGGCCGATGTGATGTTCCGGGCGCCTTACGACCGTGAGTTCGCCTTTAAGGTGGACCCCGATGGCAGGGTGATGAACGACTTGGTGCACTTCTTCTCCCCTTATCAGCGCGAGCGTTGGGCCTTGTTGTACGATGAGCAGCAGATGGAGACGTTTGAAAACCTGGCGGTGTTTCAGTACGAGCGGGTCGGGGTTGAGATCGATAGCTTGCCGGACTTCTATCTGAGCAGTGCCTTTCGCGGCCGCTTGCGTGAGAATATCGAACACTTCCCAACGGTATTGGATGCGATGTCGGCGATGGATCAGAAACGTATTCCATCGGTTATGGGTATGCAGTCGCAACTGCAGTGGGGCGTTTCCCGGCTGGCGCGTAGTGAGCATATGCTGCAGGCCGATGTGCCCTTTCCTAATCTGGCCAAAGGCAAGTGGGATGTAGGAATGGCGGTGAAGGATAGCCATCGTCAGCTGGCTTACCGGATCGAAGATGTGGTTGATTCACTGGTGAAGTCGGGTCGCATGGCCAAGATCTACCAGCGTTATGGCGTGCAATACGCCAAACCGGATCGTTATCTGCAGCTGGAATAATGGGCCTTACCGTCCTTCGAATGGGAAGGGCTGATTTGAGTGAAGCTAGAGCGTGTTTAATCGCTACAGCCTAACCGCTTGTTTTGGATTCGATTACTTTCGCGGTGACCGAATCATCGGTGTCATAACCGGTGAGCTTCCCGTCTGAACCTCCCCCATTTTTTCAAAACCGTACCGCTCATATAGGGATATGTTTCTGGGGTTGGTTGATTCCAGGTAAGCGGGCAAACCATCCTGATCACAACGATTCAAAGCGCGCTTCATTAGCTCCGTGCCAAAACCACAGCCTTGATGAGCCGGATCTACGGCAATCAGGGGCAGGTACCAACAAGGCTCGTCTGGGTGGAACTCGTCCATCGCTTCAAACATGATAATAGCGTCTTTCAAAGTGTCCTCCTTGACGGTGCTATTTAGTATCTCAATCACCTTTTCTTCATTGGGCCCCTCTCCCGGCGGAAACCAAAGCGCGACACTTTCGAAATTGTCGGTGACGTAAGCCGAACCCGCCGTTATAGCTCCCCCGGCAAAGGCGTCGTACAGAGGGATACAATTTAAATAATCCTTGGCTTCAGGCCAAAGCCAGCGCTCAATCGGGTCGGCCGAGAACCCCAGAAGAATGGTGGACAAGATTCGTTATCGGTCAGCTTCCGTGGCCAGCTTGATTCTGCGTGTGCTCATAGGATTAACCTTGGTGGCTGGCTGAATGTGGCAATAACTTGATGATCAGGACCTCATGATCAGGGCGTTAAGATCAGGGGCTGGATTTGTTACCGAGCGTGCCTAAGCGTAACTCGATCACAGGGTGTAATCGAACACAATGAGGTCTTCAAGTATCGGTCCAAACAGTTTCTTTAACTCGTCGTGCTCCGGGTGTGGCAGATAATTATCCCTGCCAGCAGCATCGACGAAGTTCATCAACACCGCGTGAGTGTAATTCTTATTTTTCCCCTCCTGGCTATCATTGAGCCCCCATTCAACGGAATGCACACCCTCAATTTTTAACGGCATTGACTCGAAGCTAGCCTTTAGTGCGTTGATTTCACTTTCTTTGGCAGTGGATTTAAACGTAATTAACAAAATATGTCTGATCATTTTTTACCCTATGAGTTTTGAAATATCCCGGGCGCTAGCTGATTTTACGTTGTAAATGACGCGCTATCTGTTCACTTTAACAAACTAGATGTTACTTCTGTTGCACATAGATTACGTTTTCTGTTTTAAATCCACGCTCTTCAGACATGGCGACAAATTTTTCGATAACCTCCGGTTCAACTGTCGCTGTTCTTGATAACAGCCAGAGGTAATCTGAGTTTGGCCCAGAAATAAACGCATATTGATAGTTTTCACGGTCCAGCTCAAAAATCACATAAGAACCATAAAAGGGTCCGAAGAACGACACTTTTAGATAACCTTCGGTGTCTGACTCGACAAAGTAAGCCTTGCCTTCCGCTTCTTGCCATTCATTGTCTTCTACAGAAAAACCACGGTTAAGCACGGAAACACCGCCATCACTTTTTAAACGGTACTCGGCGGTTACCTGACTCAACCCCCTTTCAAAAGAATGGTCTAGCCGAGCAATTTCATACCATTTTCCTAAGTAATTGTTCAGTTCAAAGCCCGATACGGGTCTTACAGACTCTGGCATGCCTAAACAACCGCTTAGAAGCAGCACGCTGATGACGAGTAGGTGTTTTTTCAAACGAACCTCCTGATGCCTGACACTAAGTTAAACGGGCCGCGTTTCTTGCTCACCGCACCGAGGATTTAGTTAAAACGTCCAGTTGAATCCTGTGGCTAGGCTTAAACCTTGGGATTGGTAGAAGTCGATATTGCTGTTGCGGTCGCGATAGTTGGTGATAACGGTGTAGGTAGTATCTTCCCAACCAAAGGGTTGCTGAAGAAAATATCCGACGAAGGCGCTGATTTGTTCATCTTTACGGCGCTGGTCGAATACGGGGTTATCTGCACGGTAGCGATGCTGGGCGAAGCCAACATTAGCGCTGACACGGTGGCGACCGGTAAGGGTAAAGAGGCCCAATTCAACACCGGTAGCCTGATGGGAGTAGGCATCACCTTGTGCATCGCGATCAAAAGCATAAATACTGGGAGATAAAAAGATCGCCTTTGGCGATAGGAAAACGCATATCCACATTGGCGTAACTGTAGCGGGCATCGCGTTTGAGCAGGTCTTTCTCAGGCTTGGTCAAATTTAGATAATCACCGCTTTGCTCACTGTCTATGGCCAGATCTCCGTAGGCAAGCTCCACCCCAACGCCAGAGTTGGCAATTGATTCCCACTTAGCGCGCACTACGGACAGTGATTGTTTGGTTTCTTCGCGTGCCTGATTTAATACGAAGGGGTCGGCATAGCTGTCTTGTTTGATGAGGTTGGGAACGTACGCCAGCGTAAACGACGAGCGGCCTGATAATAAACGTCGATAGCCCAGTTCAGGGCTGAATCGCCCTTCAACGGCTCTGCTGCGGCTCACTCCCAGATAAACTTGATCGGGTAAGGAGTCGAAGGTGTAGAAAATGTTGCCTAACACGCCGGGCATCAGGCGCTGATCGGTTTCAGGGGTGTCCTCAAAGGTGCTCACTGACTGGTTAGAGTCGCCAGCGCTCATCAATGACTGGCTGTTTAGGTATACCGCGCCTAGCAGTAGATCCCCTGAAAATCCCGGTTCACTGGGGCGTTGTTGCTGCGCTTGGATCTGTGTACTGCATAGGCAGGCTAGAACAAGGCTGAGTTTTCTATACGACATACATAACTCTCATATAATTTACCTGGATCTGTGCCCCAAGCGACTATGGCAACTTGGCACAATAGGGTTATACGTCTAACACGGCCGATCGGATCACCCGTCGCCGACAGCCCCTTGTTTTTTGTTCCAAATGACTAAAAATTGCGATCAAAGGGGGAGGGGTATCTTTCTCTTTTATCAAATATCCCTGCCGATGAGGCTAAATCCTTAGCCCCGCAGCCTGTTTAACCTCATAAACAACACAGCTTCAATAACTAGGTCAAAATCAGCGAAGTCAGAGTCACAGGTTTATAGCTAATTAACTTCGTTGCCGATAGTTCTTATCGCACCTTTATTGCTTCAGTTTTAGCGTGAGCTAGTTGATCGCTTGAGTCCGTATCCGACTATGCGATGCCTGACCGCGTACTATGCAAAACTCTTTATCGTATCTTTGTTTCTAAAATATTCCTCACTAGGGATCATGGTTCGTTACATTGCAAATTCAGTACGTATAACGCCGCCTAACGGGTCGGGTCTACAAAACTGTGGAACTCCAAGCCACGTGAAGAGGGGCTGAACGTTGAGTGCCTGCTATGGCTGCTTGAGGCCAAAAAAGTCAATTACATCCCACTGGTTGTCCGTGTTTTAATAGGATCAGATATTGCGAGAAAGTTGTTAAAAAGCACGCAATTAATAAGGATAAAAAGTTGAAAGCTTATGAATGATCTTGTTGAGCGCGCTCGTGAATTTGCCATCTCTGCTCACCAGCGTATTGGCCATCAGCGTAAATACAGTCAACAGCCTTATCAGGTTCACCTGGAGGCGGTGGCAAAGTTGGTAGCCAGCGTTACCGATGACCCTGAAATGATTGCGGCGGCCTGGTTGCATGATACGGTTGAAGATACTCCGGCGACGCTGGGGGATATTGAAAATCAGTTCGGCACAGGTGTTGCCGAGTTGGTAGAAACGCTCACGGATATCAGCAAGGCTAGCGATGGCAACCGTGTGCTGCGTAAGCGGCTGGATCTTGAGCATAGTGCCAAGGGCTCGGCGCGAGCAAAAACTGTTAAGCTGGCCGACCTGATCGATAACTGTAGTGATATAACAGATCATGATGAGCGCTTTGCTCAGGTTTACCTCGTTGAGATGGACGCCTTGCTGCAAGTGTTGAGGGAGGGGCACTCGGAATTACTCAAAGAAGCTGAGCGCTTGCATGCCAAATGTAGCGTTAAGGTGGGTCTTAGTGACCTGCCTCAAGCAACACAAGAGCCATGGAAACCAGAAAAAGTTGGTTTTCAGAAGTTTAATGATAAAAATTTCAAACGTCTGTTTATGGATATTTTTACCGCCAAGGATATTGCAGAAGGTTTGTTGTCATTTGATGCCAATACTTCTGGGGAGCAGGCGGCGGCGGATCTCAGCCAGCATTGCAGTTCGGTGGCCAGTGTACGTATTGGCGGCCTTGTGCAGGGTTATGTTGGTGCGGCGGATATCACTGCGGATTCTTTAGTTGGTTGCTTCAGGCCTTTTACTGTTGATCAGGTGGTGAACTCAACCGCCTCCTTTACCGATGTGATTCACGTATTAACCAGGCATGACTACTGTTTTGTCACGCTGCTGGGAAATGTAGGGGGGGTTATCAGTCGTGATGATATCAATAAGCCGATGGTGAGGATGTGGCTGTTTGGCATTGTGACCATGGTGGAAATGGGGCTGGTGAAGATGCTGCACAATATTTTCCCCGACGATAGCTGGCAACAAAAAATGAGCTCTGGCCGTTTGCAAAAAGCCTTGGATATTCAGGCCGAGCGTCAGCGTCGAAACCGGTATTGCGACTTAATGGATTGCCTACAGTTGTCAGACAAAGCGCAGGTGTTGATTAGTGCGCCTGAAGGTCTGGCCCGTTTGGGGTTCGAATCAAAGGGAACGGCTAAGCGCTCGATCAAGGAACTAGAGTCATTGCGTAATCATTTGGCCCATGCTCAGGATATCGTTCAGCATGACTGGCCGCAGATTGCGCGCTTGAGTATGCGAATTGAAGAGGCGACTCGCAGTTAAGTTTCTATGAATCGGCGGCAATAATATGGCTATCAGGTACGGGTAAACTAACAAGTGTTGTTTTAACTTTGGTGGTTCAATGGGTGAGAATAGGTGCTGCTGGGGATGGATAGCTGCAATTTTTCGTAAAGAAGTTTAGCTAAACCTACTTCGCTCTATTCCCCCCCTTAGTGGTTCACAAAAGTCATCATCATGGCGTTATGGAACATAGCGCAGCATTAACGGGCGGGCGCTGCGCAGCAGCGGCAGTCCAATATCTGCAAAGCAGGGCTGAAGGTGAACGCCTTGTCATTCATCTGCATCGTAGACCGCCTGCAATTTATTGCCGTCCAGATCTCTCACATATGTGCGTAATAATTCCTCACGACTTGTCGGCTGTGTCGGCGCACAGCGCTTGTTACCTACAGAGGGTCGCTGAAGAAACTTGGTTGCTACGCCACTTCAGACGTCTTCCACTCTAACCCAACACCCAACACCCAACACCCAACACCCAACACCCAACACCCAACAGCAAACAGCAAACAGCAAAAAGCAATTCTTGCCTGCGTCGAAGGGGTAGGCTGTTTGCCGTTTTGCTCACCAGAGCGCCAGCAAGCTGGCTCCTGCGATCTGGTAAAACGGCTGCTGTAGGCGTTTGCCTGCAGGTGATCTTTTATTGGTAGGTCCTTGCTCGATACACAAAACATTCAAGATTAATTCACGAATACTCTTTCTGCACAGAGGAGTATTGCTGTTGGTGGATAGGCCAGCGAAGACGGCAGTTTGAAGGAGCGTAGTGAGTTGCTCTTGTAGGGAAAAGTACGTCGAGCCCATTCGGCAATGAATCCATCGTAATTCACAATAAGCTGAATCTATATCCATCGGGGAAAAAAGCCATCGCCGGCGGTGGTTGAGCGTTGGACATTTAATGATTTTAACTACGATTTATGATGGTGTTTCTCGATTTTCTACGACTTTTAATACGGGTATTACTACCAAGTAAGTAGAAAACCGCCCCCCAAGTTGGATTGTTGGTTTTGAGGCCAAAAACAACAATGTTACTCATCATCAGACCCGTGCGAGTGAAGCCGGGTCAGGGTGATCATCTTATTCGAATAAGAACATCCTCTATGGAGAAAGCGATGAAATATCAAAGTTACGGCCTCAAGGGACTGGCGTTGACCTCGCTGGTAGCGGCTATGTCACTGTCGGGCTTAACCCAGGCCAAAGTGACCGATCAGGACATCATTGAAGATCAGGCGACGGTTGAAGACGTTGTTAGTTACGGCATGGGCTTGCGTGGACAGCGTTTCAGCCCACTGGCTAGAGTTAACGGCGATACTGTCCAGGATCTGCGTCCTGTATGGGGCTTCTCCTTCGGCGGCGAAAAGCAACGCGGTCAAGAGTCTCAACCGATGGTTAAGGACGGGGTGATGTTTGTTACCGGTTCTTACTCACGGGTTTTTGCGATCGATATTAAGTCCGGCGATGAGCTGTGGCAGTACGACGCCCGTTTACCTGAAAACATCATGCCTTGCTGTGATGTAATCAACCGTGGTGTGGCGCTGTTCGGTGATCTGGTGATCTTCGGTACCCTAGATGCCAAGCTGGTGGCGTTGAACAAAGATACCGGTAAAACCGTATGGAAGAAGAAGGTAGCTGACTATAAAGCGGGCTACTCGATCTCTGCCGCGCCTATTGTTGTCAACGGTAAGATCATTACCGGCGTTTCCGGTGGTGAATTTGGCATCGTGGGTAAGGTGGAAGCTTACGATGCGATGACCGGGAAAGTGGTTTGGACCCGTCCAACCGTTGAAGGTCACATGGGTTACCTGAACGGTAAAGAGAACGGAATCACCGGTGGTGAAGCCGGTAAGACCTGGCCTGGCGATCTGTGGAAATCTGGCGGTGCTGCAACTTGGTTGGGTGGTACTTACGATCCCGATACCGGCCTGATGTTCTTCGGTACGGGTAACCCGGCGCCTTGGAATTCGCACCTGCGCCCTGGCGACAATCTCTACAGTTCCTCGCGTTTGGCGATCGACCCGGAGACCGGAAAAATTGTTTGGCACTTCCAAACTACACCACACGATGGTTGGGATTACGACGGTGTTAATGAGCTGGTCTCATTTGATTACAAAGAGGGTGGTAAGACCGTAAAGGCCGCTGCAACGGCTGACCGTAACGGTTTCTTCTACGTATTGGATCGTACCAACGGCGATTTTATTCGGGGCTTCCCGTTCGTCGATAAGATTAGCTGGGCGAAAGGGCTTGATGAAAACGGTCGTCCTGTTTACGACGACGCCTTCCGTCCGGGCGATCCGACCGCCGCTGCAGACGGCAAGAAAGGCTCCTCTGTCGTTGCCGCACCAGCCTTCTTGGGTGGTAAAAACTGGATGCCGATGGCTTACTCGCAGGACACCGGATACTTCTATGTGCCCTCCAATGAGTGGGAGATGGATATCTGGAACGAGCCGACCGCTTACAAGAAGGGTGCCGCCTATCTGGGTGCAGGTTTCACCATCAAGCCGATCAACGAAGAGTATATCGGTGTGTTGAAGGCGATCGATCCTAAGACCGGCAAAGAGGTGTGGCGTTATGAGAACAATGCGCCGTTGTGGGGTGGTGTTCTGGCGACTGCCGGTGGCTTGGTCTTCACCGGAAACCCTGAAGGTTATTTGATGGCGTTCGATGCCAAGAGTGGTGAGATGAAGTATCGCTTCAACACCGGCTCGGGCATTGTGGGTTCACCAATCACCTGGGAGCAGGATGGCGAGCAATATATCGCGATCGTTTCAGGCTGGGGTGGTGCGGTACCTCTGTGGGGTGGCGAAGTGGCTAAGCGGATTAAGCACTTGAACCAAGGTGGCACCGTCTGGACTTTCAAACTTCCCAAGAAGGATGAGATGGCGGCACGCTAAACCGATACGGTTAAGCGGCTAGCCCAAGGCGGTGTTATCGAAAGATAACACCGCCTTTTTTGTTTATTTTATCCAGTCTGTTGCCTGTCTTTATGAGCAGTGGTTGCTTAGTTTTGTCGGCTCAGCAGGAGAGAAAGTATGTATAAAAATAACAGCGCCATCCTGTTTAAAACGGTGTTTTTATCGTTGCTGACGCTAACGTCAATTTTGGTTCAGGCCCAGCAACAATCTGAACAGTATGCCCCTTCAGCCACTCAGTTAGCGACGAGCACAGACGTTATTAGTGGTAGCCGTACGATCGATCTGGTCGATAAGCAGGGCAACCGGTTTGTCATAGGCCGCGTGGTATTCAGTCCAGAGGGTAACGGATACGGCTACCAACTGACCCTGGATCATCATCAATTTACCGACCACTTTCTTTCGATGAAAGAGATGAAGTGTCTTGAAGGGGCGGAACTCTGGTGTCATATCCCATTCCCTTATCCTAACCCGCATACCGTCAGCCGTGATGACCTGCGTTGGCTTGAGCATGACCTGCTGTTTCTGTTTAAGCGTCACAATGAGTTTGGTGCCAACTTCTGGAACGGCATCTACTATCGGCTGAGTGTCGAGGAAGGTCGGTTGGTTGGTGAGGCTCAGGCGATCGATCTGAACATTCTGGCCTCACCGGCAGATGATCTGACGGTACCGCCGGTCGGCGAATTTGACCGCGAGGAAGCAGACTTGGAAAAGCGCTGGCTACCGCGGCTCGAGATCTATTAGTGAAGCGGGACTAAAGTAGTAACACTCCGTCGTTCGGCTGGAGCATGAGCTATTTACTGGTTACTGGTTACTGGGAGCGCTATTATTTGGCGAAAAAAGCGGCAGTTTTAGTACGGTGCAAGATGTTGTTTTGCGAGAATAAATCGCCAGTTTTAAACGTATGTTTATTTTACATCCTATCAATTAATTGTTTCCGGGGGGTTCTTTAAGTAACTGTTTTAAATGGTTAGTTCGTTTATGGTATGATTATCGCATATCAGTTTGTTAGCCGGGCCTGCATAGATGCAACGCCTACTTTAGCTTTATTGCATGATTGTTTTTGCTTTTAAGGGGTACGATATGGAATTCACTTACGGGCGGGCAGCGAAAGCCGGATCCCTTTTCAAATACCTTGCCATTGTGTTCAGTGTTTTGCTGTCGATGCCGGCGTTTTCTACACCGGTCTTGATCGATCAAACCCTCGGCGGACTGATCAAAACGCATTCGACCGGTGATGTCTGGATCGAATATCTGGGCAGTTCGGCGGGCTATACCAATAGCTTGATGCTGGGTAATTCGGTGTTGTTTTCCAACCGAAGTTGGTGGCAGAACAGCGTCGATGGTACCTATGTTAAGGGCACCGGCTGCTCCCCGAGAGACAACTCTTGTGTGCAACATTACCAAGCTAACCCTGGCAATATTCTCAATCTCGGCGTGTGGCAGGCCGATGAGGTGATCGATTTTTCATTGTTGGCGTTGTCACGTAATGTCACCCAACAAGACCAGGCGAATATTTATCAAACTGGTGCTGCTGAGGGTAATCCGGACGGCATAGCTCACGTTTTTGCTTCTACTTATTGGGACGAAGCGCTGGGGCTGATGTACACCGACATTGGCTTTGAAGACATTTGGGGCGGCGGCGATCAAGATTACAACGACGTTGTCTTTCGTGCTTATAACACCTATGACCCGCTGCCGGTTCCTGAGCCTGCATCAATCGCCTTGCTGTTAATGGGGCTGGCTGGTATCGCTTATCGTCGTCGGACATCTGCCGCCTGAGGCTTGATGGGGCCCGCAGCGAACGGTCTGGTTGATAAGAACTGACCAAGTAACGTTTGAGAGTGGTCTATAAAAGTAAGCAGAAAATGCCGCTCTGGTCTCCGAGACCAAAGCGGCATTTTTTTGTGGGCAAGGGTTACCTGCGTACTGCGATCTATTTCGTTTGGCGGGGTGGCCGACACAGGCTTGCAACCTTACTTTGGGTTTAGGTTGGACGTTGAGAGTGGGTTGTGGCTGTAGTTGTCGGATCAATGTGGCTGAAGATGAAAACTGCCGGAGGCTTGGTGGTGCTGGTAAGTCGATGGCGTGGTTGTAATGATGCCGGTCATGCGTTTCGCCTGACCGGCATTTACGCGTGATGTTAGCTGTCGCTGTTGGGCAGGTAGAAGCCGACGCCAATGACGTAGTTGCCGACTTTGCGGATTCGGGAGAACTTATGTTCAACGTCATTCGTTTCACGGTTCAGCCACTCATATTCGATAATGCCGTAACCGATACGGTCGGCAAGTTTGAGGATCTCCGCACCGATGTTTTTACCGGCAGCATCGGTGGTGTTGGTCAGGTTCTGACCGACTAAATCTGGATTGGCACCCGAGGCGACATAGACACCATCTAAATCGACCGCGAAGATATACAGGTCGCCCTGAACAAAGCCCGAATGTGGGTTGTTAAACTTGGCGATCGCTTCTTTCTCTCCTTGGGTTTGCATCACTTCGATGGCGTTATTTAGCATTAACTGCGCCTGGCGCGAGGTACCGCGTTCGCTGGCCATACTGCCGACAGCAAACAGGGCTAACAGCATCCCTGTTACTGCCCGTATCAAAACCTTAGATCGGCTCATGTGTTCTCCTTAAAGATACTATGGATAGTCGCTTCAGGATGCGATGAGGTGGGCTTTGGGGCAATAGAACCATCAGGCCGAATAACTACGACTTCGGTATCAAATTAGAAAAAGAGAAGGCTTTGGTGTTGTGTTATTTGCTGCCAAGTGAGCAGCACCTAGCCATGAAAAAATTGAGGTAAGCTGCGGCTAATTTAAATAGCTCGAGATACTGATCTACACTGTTTTTTACAACTGACACGGGAGATAGTGATGAAAGAGGCATATAAGAAACAAGGGATCTTTAGCTGGTGCGAATTGATGACCGATAATGTTGATACCGCACTGGCTTATTACCAATCGGTTATTGGTTGGGACGTGGAAACCATGGAGATGGCCGAGATGACCTACCATGTGGTCAAGGTAGATGGAAATCCGGTCGGCGGCATCATGGGTAAACCGCCAGGTGCCGAGCAAGCTCCGAATCATTGGGGGACCTACATTACGGTGGATGATGTCGATCAAACCCTGGCCAAGGCCGAATCGATGGGAGGCAAAGCGATGTTTCCACCGATGGATGTCGCCGGCGTGGGACGGATGTGTGCAATCATGGATCCCACCGGTGCCGTGGTTTCTATCATTACCTATGAGGAAAATGTTGAGTAGTGCTAAACGCTAGAGGGAGCAAGATTACCCTTGGTATTAGCCGTATCAGCCGAGCCGCATCAGTTGTAGCGTGTGGCTCTTTATTCGGCACGGAAACGCTGTGGCACCCTATTTAGACATATGCACCGGCTGATTTGATAAGAGGAGGGTGATAGTGTTTCAAGAAAACGACTTTTTCTCAGTCGCTTATCGTCCCATTCGCGCTGTCCTTTCTCGGACAAAATGAGCCGGCTCAGTATATAAATGTTATGCACTTTAAGTAGAAATGAAAGGTCTCATGTTTGAATTAAAAACAATCGCTCTTTTTGTTATTACGGCTATCGCTGAAATTATTGGTTGTTACTTACCCTATCTTTGGCTCAAGCAAGATAAGAGTATATTGCTTCTAATTCCTGCTGCAGTAAGCCTTACATTATTTGCATGGCTGCTATCTCTTCACCCCGTAGCCGCTGGTCGTGTTTATGCTGCATATGGTGGTGTATACATTTTTGTCGCAATATTATGGCTTTGGGGCGTTGATGGTATTAAACCCACAGGGTGGGACATTCTTGGTGCTTCTGTTGCACTAGTTGGTATGGCAATTATCATGTTCGCTCCAGAACATTCATAACCTGCAGATCAACGATCGCCCTCAAAATGGCCTGTGGGCTGGATCTTCACTGTTATGCCGTCCGGCCCATTATGTAAATATTGGTATTGCTTCTCGTGTCAATAGAAACGCAGAATCCCAATTCGGAGCTAACTATGAAAACTATGACCTGTAAGCAGCTAGGTGGTGCATGTGATCTAGAGTTCCGTGCCAACACATTCGAAGAAATGACCGAGCTGAGCAAAAAGCATGGAATGGAAATGCATCAAAAGAAAGAAGCTGCACATTTTGAAGCTATGCAAAAAATGGGGTGGTTGATGAAAAACCCTGTAGAGATGCAAAAATGGTTTGAGTCGAAACGCGATGAGTTTGAAGCTCTGCCAGAAAGTTAGCAGTATGAGGTATTTCTAATACATAGAAACCGGATCATGGCTCGATCGCCAGCTGGGCAGGGAGCTCCGCAAGCCCCTCTTAGCCAAAGAGACCGGTGACCGCCGAGTCGTTAAGTGACATACCTGGCGCTACGACGAAGCCGCCAATGCTATTATCGAAGCCTGGGTGTCACCCCAGGTCGCCTCTGATTCATCCACTTAGATTTGTTCCGGGCGGATCTAAGTAGAGATAGAATGAAATAGTGTTGACTCTGAGCTGTGGTTGTATATAATTTCGCACAGCTTGAAAGTACATCTTAATATTTATGCACTCTTTTTCGATCTCCTACCTATAGCAGTTCGTTCTGATTTTTCATAAGTAATATCTCTACTTCCAATCAAACTGGTCTTATCTAAGGCCTCATTTACTCTTGAATAAACAGGATACAAAATATGTCTACTACTACTGGTACCGTTAAGTGGTTCAACGAAGCTAAAGGTTTTGGTTTTATCGAGCAAGAGTCTGGTCCAGACGTTTTCGCTCATTTCAGTGCTATTGCTGGTTCAGGTTTTAAGACCCTGACTGAAGGCCAACGAGTTCAGTTCGCTGTTACTCAAGGCCAGAAAGGCCCACAGGCTGAGAACATCGAAGCTATCTAATGATTCGATTGTTATTCGGCCTGTTTCAATATAGGCCGAGTCTCTAGCCGCAATAGGCTGAGAATGACAAAAAGGGCAGAACCGAAAGGTTCTGCCCTTTTTTGTCGTGTGGAGGTTGGTAACTTTATTGTTAGGTTGTTGGCTGAATTAGGGCCAAGCCAACTTAATCCTTAAAGTCGGTTTCGGATCAGAAAAATCCCTTAGCTTCAGCAATGCTTAGCTGGGGTGATTCAGTTTTCTTAGCGTGTTACTGCTCGCGATTATCGACAGAAAGTACCGACAGCTCTTATCGATAAAAAGTACCGACATTGAAGAGGGGATCAAAAAGGTTCCGAGCTGCCGTTGCCGCTAAGCTCTTCGTCGATGAAACGTTGCACAAACTGTTGTCCCCGGCGGGAAGTATTGACCAGCCACGCGCCGATCAAGGCACCGAGTGACAAACTCACCAGCAGAAAATCGGGAAACAGAATTGCCAACAAAACCGCCACCGGCGTAACGATCATCAATCCAACCATGGCACGTTTATGGAGCTTCTTCTTGAGGTCAAGCGCATCGGCGCGATTGGAGATGCCGATATTACGAAGCGTTTGTTTGAGAGATTCATAATCGCGTTGGCGCTGGCCTTCTAGTCGTCCGAACGGGTCGTTGATATTCATCGATATAAAGGTCCGATTAAGTACTAAACAGGTGGTGTCGTCATCGGCGCAGTATACGTTGATTCAGTGCACCTCAGAAGGCGCATCTGACGTTATTGCGTCAGCGCTTCACCGGTCTGCGTTGCTCGTAGATATAGAGGTTGATTTAGACCGCGCTAATTTCGGCGAGTTTCAAAGATAACCTACCAACAGGTGTCCTCCGAATCCGATAGCGCTAATCGCAATCAGCGAGCGTAGCCCCATCACTGCGCGATCACCAAAGCGGGCTAGCGATTGATAAAACTTCCCCATCAGACCACCGAACAGCAGCATCGCCAGCACCACGCCAAAGCTGAACAACAACACATAACCCAGAGCGAAACCGACCGATTCAAACCGGCTCAACGGAATTAATACCAACAGCGGCGCGCTACCGGCGGTACCGTGTAGTAGGCCGACCAGCACAGCGGAGTGGTTATGCGCGGGTGTCGTTTGGCCGACCCCAGCCGGAGTTTGTTGTTGATACTGACAATGTTGTGCTGGTTGAGACTGTTGCGACGGCGCGGATAACCGGTACCAGTGGCCGTGATGGATGCCGGGTGGGTGGCGATGAAAGCCGAAACGATATTTGCCACGCAGCAGCGTCAGCAGGGTCCAGAAACCGAGCAATACCAACACCAAACCCACCAGCGACTCGGCGTAGAGGCTCAACGACGTTGGAATGGCGACACTGAAACCGTAAACGGCAATGGCGATCAGCCCCAGCGCCGCACCATGGCCGAGCGCCCAGCGGCGGCAGAAACGCCAACAGTTATTGAGGTCCGTTCGCCCCGAAGCCAACCCGGAGACCGCCATGATATGGTCGGCATCCAGTGCATGCAGTAACCCCATACCAAAAGCCAGGGCCAGGGTTGCTTGGGCGGCTGAAAATTCCATCGGCACGGCTCCGTTGTTGTGCGAGTTGGGATGACTTAAAGGGTTAGCTAAGGGACTGTCTAAGGCATTAGCTAAGGGATCGCTGGGGGATTAACCCTCAGCGCCGATGGTTAGTGGCCGTTTAGCCAGCATGCCGGCTTCGACGATAAACTCGACGATCTGCTGTAACCCTTGTCCGCTCTTGAGGTTGCTGAAAACAAAGGGGCGCTCACCGCGCATCTTTTTGGCGTCACGATCCATCACGCCGAGATCGGCGCCGACCAAAGGTGCCAGGTCGGTTTTGTTGATGATCAGCAGGTCGGACTTGGTGATCCCTGGACCGCCTTTTCGCGGGATCTTGTCGCCGGCTGAAACGTCGATGACATAGAGTGTCAGATCCGACAGCTCGGGGCTGAAGGTGGCGCTGAGGTTGTCACCGCCGCTCTCGATCAGTACCAATTCCAGCCCCGGATGGCGCTCCTGCAACTGGTCGATCGCGGCCAGGTTCATCGAGGCGTCTTCGCGAATGGCGGTATGCGGGCAACCGCCGGTCTCGACGCCGATGATGCGATCGGCTTCCAGCGCTTGATGTCGCAGCAGGAACTGTTCGTCCTCTTTGGTGTAAATATCGTTGGTCACCACCGCTAGGTCGTACTGTGAACGCAATACCGAGCAGAGCTCTTTAAGCAGTGCTGTTTTTCCTGAGCCGACCGGGCCGCCGACTCCGACGCGTAAACATTGTGAACTCATAATTTGCTTTCCTGTTATCAATTGTTATCGGTTAAATCGTTGTTTGTGGGTTAGCTGCTAGTTTCGGGTCTTTCAACTTCTTGTCTCTCAACCTCTGAACCCTCAGCACCTAAACTCTCAACTCCTGAATAAGCGTGAATATTGGGTTTCGTGTAGCGCGCTGGAGAGTGCCAGCCCCGGCAGGGTCGCCCCGAGCTGGTCATCGTCGAGCGATTGGGCGGTTTCGACTGCCGCTTCGATTGCCGGCAACAGTCGGATGATCAGCTTTTGCGCTGCAGTTTGTCCCAGCGGCACGGTTTTACAGGCCACCGTGATCTGATTCTCCAGCCAGCTCCAACCAAATCCGTACATCAGTTCGGCCACCGGCACCCCAAAATGCAGCCCGGCGCGGGCAAACTGGCTGACCAGCGACGGTGACGGCGGTAGTCGATCATCTTTATCGACCACCGCCAGCGAAACCAGCAACCGTCGCAGCGCCATCCCGACCTGTTCATCTTCGAACAGCAGCTCTTTGGTTTCTCGGTTGGCGCGTAACCAGTGATTCCAGTGGACCACCTGAGCCGCATCGTCCTGCAGGTAGGCGTCGTTAAAACGCTGCAACAGCGGTAACTCGACCCGTGCCAGTCCTTCGCTCAGTACCCCGTGCAACCAGTCGTACAGCTCATCGTCGGTTTTGATCCAGCCACTATCGATGGCGTACTCCAGCCCTTGTGAATAGGCGAAGCCGCCGATCGGCAGCGACGGACTAACCAGGTGCATCAGGTGTAACAGTGCCGGTGATTGCATCGGATCAACTCAGTGGCTGTGGGAATGGTCGGAATGTGTGTTATGCGAGTGCGAACCGGTGCCGTCGTTGAGATTATGTTCCTGGCTAGGGTTTTGTTTATGAGTGTGACTATGGTCGTTACCATGGTCATGACTGTGCTCATGCTCGCCGTGTGAATGACCGCTGTGGGCACCGTAAGCGCCGTTTTCAGGGGCGAAGGGGGCCTGTTCGATGATGGTGTTCAGGCCGTACAGTTCGGCCAGGTCTTGCAACACATGGTCGGGCTGGAACCGTAACCAACGCTCGCCGACCTGCAGCGGCACATGGCGATTTCCCAGGTGATAGCAGACCTTGGCAAACTGTAGCCAGTCGTCGCTGCTGGCGGTGACGACCGTTTCCGGCTCGGCGATCACCTGAACCAGCTGGCCACATTCGGTCCACAACAGCTCGCCGTCGGCCAGAACCTGGCCACGTTCGATAAACAGGCCGATATCACGGCCGGATTCGGTCACCGCCTTGAAGCGGCCACGTTTGCGCAGATCGAACGGCAGGCTGAGGTGATCAATCACCTCGGCCGGTTTTTGGCCGGTGTAGCGTCGGTAAACTTTGAGCATGGTTGTTCCTTATGAACTTGGCGTATATTCGGTCAAAATATCGCCCGGAAGCCGGGCTCCTACGGCTACGGCTGTTTACTGTAGGAGCCTGCCAGCGGGCATTTTTTTTAAAACTGCACATAGCGCTACGCGCTCTTTGTACAAACCGGCCACCGCTAGAACAAAAAATAACGCTGGGCTAGGGGCAGCACCTCGGCGGGTTCGCAGGTCAACAGCTGGCCGTCGGCGTGGACCTCGTAGGTCTCTGGATCAACTTCCATTTCAGGCATATAGTCGTTGAGCTTCATGTCCGCTTTGCCGATGCTGCGGGTCTGGCTGCAGGGAGCTAGCGTGCGTTTGAGCCCGAGTTGCTGCTCCAACCCCTGATCCAGCGCGGCTTGTGACACAAACGTCAGGCTTGTGGCGGCGGCGGCCAGTGGTGAGGCGCCGAACATCGGCCGGTAGTGCACCGGCTGTGGCGTCGGAATTGAGGCGTTGGGATCGCCCATCGGCGCGGCGGCGATAAAACCGCCCTTGATGATCAGCGACGGTTTGGTGGCGAAAAAAGCCGGTTTCCACAGCACCAGATCGGCCAGTTTGCCAACTTCTATCGATCCGACCTGATCGGCGATGCCGTGGGCGATGGCCGGGTTGATGCTGATCTTGGCGATATAACGTTTGGCGCGAAAATTATCGCAGCCGAGCGCTTTATCCTCGTCGAGTAGGCCGCGCTGCTGCTTCATCTTGTGGGCGGTCTGCCAGGTGCGAATCAATACTTCGCCGACCCGGCCCATCGCTTGAGAGTCGGAAGCGATCATCGAGAACGCGCCCAGATCGTGGAGGATATCTTCGGCGGCGATAGTCTCTTTGCGGATCCGTGAATCGGCAAAGGCGACATCCTCGGGGATGTTGGGATCGAGGTGGTGGCACACCATCAACATATCGAGGTGCTCGTCGACGGTATTGACGGTGTAGGGTCGGGTCGGGTTGGTCGACGACGGCAATACATTGGGCAGACCGCAGGCCTTGATGATATCGGGCGCATGGCCGCCACCGGCACCTTCGGTGTGGTAGGTATGAATGGTGCGTCCTTTGAAGGCGCCGAGGGTGTCTTCGACAAAACCCGATTCGTTAAGCGTGTCTGTATGGATCGCCACTTGCACATCGTAGCGTTCGGCCACACTCAAGCAGGCATCGATCGACGCTGGCGTGGTGCCCCAGTCTTCGTGCAGTTTCAATCCCATAGCACCGGCTTGTAACTGCTCTTCCAGCGCCTGTGGCAAGCTGGCGTTACCTTTGCCTAGGAAACCAAAGTTCATCGGCAAGTGGTCGGTGGCTTGCAACATCTTGCCGATGTTCCAGGGTCCCGGCGTGCAGGTGGTGGCATTGGTACCGGTGGCAGGACCTGTGCCGCCACCGGTCATGGTGGTGACACCCGATATCAGCGCTTCGTCGACCTGTTGCGGGCAGATGTAGTGGATGTGTGAATCGACCGCACCGGCGGTGAGGATCTGGCCTTCACCGGCGATCACTTCGGTACCGGGGCCGACGACGATGGTTACGCCCTGTTGGGTGTCTGGGTTGCCGGCTTTACCGATGGCGGCGATACGCCCGCCCTTGATACCGACGTCGGCTTTAACGATGCCCCAGTAATCGAGGATCAGCGCGTTGGTGATGACGCAGTCCACGGCATCGTTACAACTGACCTGGCTCTGGCCCATGCCATCACGGATCACCTTACCACCGCCGAATTTAACCTCGTCACCGTAGACGCAGTGATCCTGTTCGACCTCAATCCACAGGTCGGTGTCGCCCAGGCGAACCCGGTCACTGGTGGTGGGGCCGAACATGTCGGCGTAGGCCTGACGTGAAATCTTGGCCATTAGTGTTCTCCCTTAGCTGTGTCTAACGGTCCCATCACATCGCCGCGAAAGCCGTAGATGGTCCGGGTTCCGCCGATCGCCACCAGTTCCACGGTACGGTGTTGGCCCGGTTCAAAGCGCACCGCAGTGCCGGCGGCGATATTGAGCCGAAAACCGCGGCTTAGATCGCGGTCAAACTGTAACGCCGGGTTGGTTTCAAAAAAGTGGTAGTGCGAGCCGACCTGAATCGGCCGGTCGCCGTGGTTGGCCACCTTGATGGTCAACGTATCGAGACCGCTGTTGATCTCGATGTCGCCGGGCTGGATCTGTAGTTCGCCTGGGATCATATCTATTTACCTTTGGTCAAAGGTCGCTTCATAGCTAATATCAGCGCGTCAGGGTTAGGCGGAAGTGGCTGAAAACGCGCAGTTTACGAATAGTAAATGAGCATTTTGAAGGCACTTCCAACGACACACTGGCGTGATTAGATAGCTATGCACGATCTTTTATTGGATTGGCTGATGGACGGTGACAAGCTTGGTCCCATCGGGGAAGGTGGCTTCGACCTGCACCTCGTCGACCAACTCGGCGATGCCGTCCATCACCTGGTCACGGCTCAAAATAGTGCGGCCGTAGGCCATCATCTCGGCCACAGTTTTGCCTTCGCGGGCACCCTCCATAATCTCGCAAGAGATCAGCGCAATCGCTTCGGGGTAGTTGAGCTTGAGACCTTTGGCCAGCCGTCGTTCGGCGACCAAACCGGCAGTGAACAGCATCAGTTTGTCTTTCTCTCGGGGCGTCAGTTCCATCGATAAAATCCTATTTATGTCTGTCTGAGTCTTAAATTCTGTCTGGACGATTATTAAATAAGGGTGTGTTGTCTTTGATCACTGTGATTGATCGTTGTAATCGATTGCGGCCTTCGAGCGCTGTCTTTGATGGCAGTAACAGATCCCCGAATCAGGTCAACCAGATCCTCGGAATCACCGCCTCACGGTCCAGCAATGCAGGGCGCAGTATCTGCCACAGCGCGGTGAAGGCGTTGCGTGCCTGTTCGGTGTCATGGCCGAGATAACGGATGCACAGCACACCCAATCGCCAGCTGATCGCCAACAGTTCGTCGGCGGTTGCCATGTCCTTCCATTGCTGGCGCAGCTGGTCGATCAGTTCGGTAGGCTCGCTGGCGCTATCGCCAAAACCGGTGGCGTACAGATTGCCTACCACCGGGCAGTCCTGCAGCCCCCAGCGTTGCTTGGCCAGCGGGCTACCCGCCTGCAGATGTTGTTTCTCCAGCAGTAGCGGTAGGTCATCACGATAGATCGCCATATCCTGAAGAAAGCAGCCGTTGTCGAACGTGATGGCGTTAGCCGGGCGTCCAAGGCAGATGATCTCCCAGCCGATAAAGCGGCTGCCCTCGGTCAGATCAACACGGGTTTGGCTGTGCCCCAGAGCGCCGTCGTAGAGGATGGTCTCTTGCGGCAGCCATTCCAGCGAGGCATCAACGCCAACTTTTAGATTGACCTGTTGCTGCTGCGATACACCACAGCTGTCGCCCTTGTAGATTTTACCGGCCGATGGCGTGGTGATCAGCGCCTGGCTGTCGGCTTCAAGCTGGGCTGAGATTGCCAACCGATCGCCGCTGACCAGGCCACCGGGCGGGTGCAGGAGGTAGACGTGGCATACCGGTCCTTCCGGGTAAAACGGTCGCTGTACCCGCAATGGACCGCAGTGACTCAGCCCGGGCAGGGCGGTGCGGCCGTTTCTAGGCTCGAACCGCAGCTCAATGCTGGCGTGCCATTGGCGATGTTGGCCGAAGTTAGCAGTCTCCAGTAGAGGGTTACTCAACGCCTGACTCATGGCTGATCTCTTATGCCGATCGATGCTGATAAAGGGTGCGTGTGCCATGTTTACGGGTTGGTGAAGAGGGGCATGGCGAACGCGTGTTATTAGCCAGAGCAAAAACCGGACCAGTCGGGCAGTTTTTTGAATACGAGCTGTAAATATTTCTCTATTGACGTTGGAAAGCCCTGACCAAGGCACCGTTCGCATCTGATGTTGCGGCGGCGGCTCTGCCACCGCTGACGGAGAGGTTATGGCCAATACCGTAGGGTTGGTTTAAAAGAGTGCGCTTTTAGGGTGTTGGCGCAGTATTGGTGCGGTTTGTGCACTCTTTTGAATCGCTGGGTTGCGGCTTAAACCGTCAAGTATTTACGCACCAACTCGTCGTTGAGCTGATCCATCGCGCCGGTGGCGACACTCTTACCACGATCCAGAATGCAGAAGTGATCGGCAACCTTGCGGGCAAACGGCAGTTTCTGTTCGACCAGCAGAACCGTCAGGCCGATTTCGCGGTTAAGCTTGCGGATGATATCGCCAATTTCGGCCACCACATTGGGTTGAATCCCTTCGGTCGGTTCGTCGAGGATCAACAGTTTTGGGTCGGTAACCAGCGCCCGGCCGATCGCCAACTGCTGCTGCTGGCCACCCGACAGATCGCCGCCGCGCCGATGCAGCATCTCTTTGAGTACCGGAAACAACTGGTAGATAAAATCCGGGATACGTTTCATGCCGTCGCTGCGGGCCGGCAGGCCGATCAGCAGGTTCTCCTCGACCGTCATCAGCGAGAAGATCTGCCGCCCTTGCGGTACATAACCGATGCCTAGCCCGGCGCGCTTTTCGGCCGACATCGTTCGCAGATCGACACCGTCAAAATCGAGTTGCCCCGACTTTGTCGGCAACAACCCCATCACACATTGCAGTAGAGTGGTTTTGCCGACGCCGTTGCGCCCCATCAGACAGGTGCAGGCACCCTCGGGAACATCAAGATTCAGGTCCCATAAGGTGTGGCTCTGGCCGTAATATTGATTGAGTCCTTTGACTTTGAGCATCGCGCTGTAGCCCTTTCATTGGTTTGTTATGGGTGTGTTATCGGTTAGTTAACCGTTATTCGCCCAGGTATACTTCGATCACTTTCGCATCGTTCTGTACTTGATCCATGCTGCCCTCGGCCAATACCGACCCCTGATGCAACACGGTGACCTTTTTGGCGATCGAGCGGACGAAGTCCATATCGTGTTCGACCACCACCACCGAGCGCTCGCCTGCCAGTGAGCAGAGTAACTCGCCGGTGCGATCCATCTCCTGATGGGTCATGCCGGCAACGGGCTCGTCGACCAATAGCAGTTTGGGGTTCTGCATCAGCAGCATGCCGATCTCTAACCACTGCTTCTGACCGTGCGACAGCACTCCGGCCGGGCGTGACCATAGCGGCTTGAGGCCGATCATCTGCAGGGTTTCGTTGATGCGGTCATGTTGTTCGCTGTTGATGATGGCGCGGAAGGTCGGCCAGACACCTTTGTTGCCTGCCATCGACAGCTCCAAATTTTCAAACACGCTAAGTTGCTCAAACACGGTTGGTTTCTGAAATTTACGGCCGATCCCTGCTTCGGCGATCTCGGCTTCGCTGAGTTTGAGCAGGTCGATCTTCTGTCCAAACCAAGCCTGGCCACTATCGGGCTGGGTCTTGCCGGTGATGATATCCATCATCGTGGTTTTACCGGCGCCGTTGGGGCCGATGATGCAGCGCAGCTCGCCCGGTTCGATATAGAGATTGAGGTTGTTGATCGCCTTGAAGCCATCAAAGCTGACGTTGAGATCCTCCAGATAGAGGATAGTATTGTGACTCAGGTCGAGTCGGCTCGAGGCTTCGGGTTGCAGGAATTCGAATACCTGATCGCGCTTGAGCCAGTCGGGGGGCGTTCCAAATGAGCTCATAATAGTGCCTCCTGCGGACTCGCACTGTTACTGTCTGGGGAGTTGTGGGTTTGCGGTCTGTCGTCTGTGGGTGCTTCGGGATCCGTTTCGGGGTGGCTTTTTTTCCGGTTAAACAGGCCAACTACCCCCTGCGGCAGATAGAGCGTCACCAATACGAAGATGGCACCCAGCGCAAACAACCAAGCCTCGGGCATCGCCGCGGTGAAGTAGCTCTTGCCGTAATTCACCAGTATCGCCCCGGCGACTGCGCCATACAGGGTGGCGCGTCCGCCGACAGCGACCCAGACCACCGCCTCGATCGAGTTCAACGGTGAGAACTCGTTGGGGTTGATGATGCCGACCTGCGGGACATACAAGGCACCGGCGATACCCGCCAGCACCGCCGACAGGGTGAACACGGCCAGTTTGATCTTCTCGACCCGGTAACCGATAAATCGGACACGGGTCTCGGCATCACGGATCGCTACGCTGACTCGCCCCAGCCGAGAGTTGGTGACCATCCGGCACAGCAGGTAGCCCAGTGCCAGCGCGATACTTGAGGCGATAAACAGTCCCAGCCGGGTACTGTCCGCTTGCAGGCTAAAGCCCAGAATATCTTTGAAGTCGGTGAGGCCGTTGTTGCCGCCAAACCCCATCTCGTTACGAAAGAACGCCAGCATCAATGCGTAGGTCAGTGCTTGGGTGATGATCGACAGATAAACGCCGGTCACCCGTGAGCGGAACGCCAACCAGCCGAATAGAAATGCCAGTACCCCGGGAATCAGCATCACCATGATGACGGCGAACCAGAACTGATCGAAACCACCCCAGAACCAGGGCAGTTCCTGCCAATTCAAAAACACCATGAAATCCGGCACATCCGGGTTGCCGTAGACACCACGATCGCCAATCTGGCGCATTAGGTACATGCCCATGGCGTAACCGCCCAGCGCAAAAAATGCACCGTGGCCCAGACTTAAGATGCCCAGATAGCCCCAAGCCAGATCGATCGCGACCGCCAGCAGGGCGTAACACAGGTATTTACCCAGCAAGGTGACGGTGTAGGTCGGTACGTGCACCGCGCTGTCGGCGCTGAACAGGCTGTTGGCCAGCGCCACAAAGACGGTGACCAGTAGCAGCAGACCGAGCATGATCTGGCCGCCGCGGTCATTTTTGAGGATAGATTTAATGAACATGGCTTAGCCCTCGGCCGCACGGCCTTTCTGCGGGAATAACCCGCGAGGACGCTTTTGAATGAATAGGATGATAAATACCAGCACCAGAATTTTGGCCAACACGGCGCCCGCCCAGGGTTCCATAATTTTGTTGGCGATCCCCAGTGATAGACCGGCGACCAGCGTGCCCCACAAATTACCGACTCCGCCAAACACCACCACCATGAACGAGTCGATGATGTAGGCCTGCCCCAGATTGGGGCCGACGTTGGTCAGCTGGCTTAGCGCTACGCCCGCCACGCCAGCGACGCCCGAACCCAGGCCGAAGGTCATGGCATCGACCCACTCCGAACGGACACCCATGGCGCGGGCCATCTGCCGATTCTGTGATACCGCCCGTACCTGCAAGCCGAGGCGGGTGCGTTTGAGGATCATATGCAGTGCGAAGAACACGATCAGGCAGAACGCGATGATGTAGAGGCGGTTGAGCGTTAGTGAAAAGACGCTGTTGAGTTCCCATACGCCGCTCATCCACTCGGGTGTTTCGACCTGTCGGTTGAGTGGCGAGAACACCGTACGCACCGCCTGCTGCAACACCAGACTGAGACCGAAAGTGGCCAGCAAGGTTTCTAACGGTCGGCCGTATAGATGGCGAATGACGCCGCGCTCGATGGCGATACCGACCATGCCAGAGACCAGAAAGGCCGCCGGTACGGCTACCAGCAGCGAGTACTCGATGGAGTTGGGCATCAGCTGCTGGACCACGTAGGTGGTGTAGGCGCCGATCATTATCAGCTCACCGTGGGCCATGTTGATCACGCCCATCACCCCGAAGGTGATGGCCAGGCCGATCGCCGCCAGCACCAGTACTGAACCGAGACTAATGCCGAAAAATAGTGTTTGCAGATTGCCGAACAGGTTGATCTGGCCGTCGATGCTTTTCAGAATCGCGGTGGCCGATCGCTTCACCTTTTTACTGGGGTCGTCGTTGACCAGTGTTTGAATGCGGTTTCGTACCGACGGGTAGAGGCTGCCATCGAGCTGTTCGAGGGCTTGTAGGCGTATCACCTCATCACCGCTGTCGAGTTGGGCGATAGCGATGGCGATGCTCAGCACGGCGTTAACGTCGCTGTCGGTTTCCAGGTCGGCGCGCTGTTGCAGCAGCGACAGTGACGCGGCGTTAACGTTGGGCAGCATCGATTCGAGCGCATCAAGGCGTATCTGCGGTGAGCCGTTGGCCAGTTGTAGTGCAGCAATCGCCTGGGTCAGTTGCGAGCGCAGGGTGTTGTTGATCGACACTTTTTTAACTTTACGTTTACCGACACTGCCCAGACCTTCGCCGGTAATGGCATCGCTAATCTGATAACCGCTGTCGATCTTAGTTGTCAGGACGATACGTTTATCTTTCTTGCGGTAATAGAGATCACCGCGGCTCATCGCTTGCAACAGTGACAATGTTTGCGGGTGTTTCGATGCAGCCAGCACCTCGATCGCATGTGATTTTTTCGCGAAGCTCTTCTCAGCAAGTAGCGCTAACCCTTGCTCGAAATCGGCGGCACTGGCGACCGTTGGTAGCAGCGAGCAGAACATGATCACAAGGGTGGCTATCATTGACGAGCCGAGTCCGCAGAGGTTGATCAACGGCCGCTGCAGAGATAATCCGGTAGCGGGTTGGTCTACACAGGCAGGAGGGGGGCAACGCAATTGCGAGTTTGCCATGGCGATAGAATCCTTAGCTTGTCGTATCCGACAGGCATGAAATAGCAGAGTAGCGGGGGAGGGTTATCCGATCTGGATCGACCCCGAATCACACCTAGCGATTCGGGGCTTTTTTAATCCGGTTCAGCTCAAGTATCGTGGTGTGACCATCGTCTTAATCCGAACCGCTTAGGCGTGTAGATCAGAAGTTCTGACCTGAACATTTGCCGGTCTTGACGTTGAAGTTGCCGCAAGATAACGGTGCCCGCCAATCGGAGATCAGGTCTTTTGAACCGGGCAGAAAGTCGGACCAGGCATCACCGAGTACGGTCCCCGATGTTTCCCAAACCACTTCGAACTGACCGTCGTCCTGAATCTCGCCGATCAATACCGGTTTGGTGATGTGATGGTTAGGCGCCATGGTGGCGTAGCCGCCGGTCAGATTGGGTACGCTGACACCGATGATCGCCTCTTGTACTGCGGCAGGGTCGGTGGTGCCGGCTTTCTTAACCGCTTCGATCCACATCTTGAAACCGATGTAGTGCGCTTCCATCGGGTCATTGGTGACGCGCTTGTCGTTGCCGATATAGTCGTGCCATGAGCTGATGAACGCGTCATTGGCTTCGCTATCGACGCTCATAAAGTAGTTCCAGGCGGCTAGGTGGCCGACCAGCGGCTTAGTATCGATTCCCGACAACTCCTCTTCGCCGACCGAGAATGCGACAACCGGAATATCTTCGGCCGAGATGCCCTGGTTACCCAGCTCTTTGTAGAAAGGCACGTTGGCATCGCCGTTGATGGTCGAGACCACGGCGGTCTTCTTGCCGGTAGAACCGAATCTTTTAACATCGGCAACGATGCTCTGCCAGTCTGAGTGACCGAACGGCGTGTAGTTGATCATGATGTCTTCGGCAGCCACACCTTTCATCTTCAGGTAAGACTCAAGAATTTTGTTGGTGGTGCGCGGGTATACGTAATCGGTACCGGCCAGAATCCAGCGTTCAACAGCCAGTTCATTCATCAGGTAATCAACCGCAGGAATCGCCTGCTGGTTGGGTGCCGCTCCGGTGTAGAAGACGTTCTTGGACGACTCTTCTCCCTCGTACTGAACTGGGTAGAACATGATTGAATTCAGCTCTTCGACCACCGGCAGTACCGACTTGCGCGACACCGAGGTCCAGGCACCGAAGATCGCATCGACCTTTTCCTTCTGAATCAACTCACGGGCCTTCTCTGCAAATAGCGGCCAGTTGGAAGCCGGATCGACCACAACGGCTTCGAGTTGCTTACCCAGCAAACCGCCGTTCTTGTTCTGCTCGGCAATCAGCATCTCCATGGTTTCTTTGAGGGTGGTCTCACTGATCGCCATGGTGCCGGACAGAGAGTGCAGTACACCGACCTTGATGGTGTCATCGGCGGCCAGTGCCATGCCGGAGGCGGACAGCGCTGCGCAGGTGCTTATTGCCAGAAGCGACTTCTTAAAGGTTTTGGTAGCTGTGCTCATCGGTATTTCCTTTTTGAGAAAGAGTTCGGGTGTCGTTGGTACGGGGTTCAGGGGGTGTACCGTATTCTGATTATTCTGAAGAAGGTCATAGCAATGGCTGGGCCAGTTTTTATTTTTATAATAAGAACAGTGTCTTAAGTTGTTTATATGGTTTTTTTTAGAGAAATCTTGAGCCTGTATAGGTAAAGATTGAGCGTTTGTGGTGCAGCGCACTATTGAAGTGCGTAGTCGTGGTGCGTCAATCGACGCGGAGGGGATTTCGGGTGCGGATAAAGAACGTAAAAGGGGGTTACAGAACTTTGGCTAAGATAGTTCAGTAGAGGCAGCCCCATAGGTCACCACCACAGGCCATCACTACAGGTCATCACCACGGACCATGGCTGGCACGGGTTTAGTCGTTATCGAACAGTTGTCGTTTATGGGGTGGAAGTTTGTAGGCTAAACGTTTGTCGGGAACCGCGTGGAGAGGCTCTTACTGAGTGGAAGTGTTGAGAGTGAAGGTGTCGAGAGTGAAGATTTGGAGAGTCACAGCGTCGAGAGGATAACAGATACGCAGGGTCGCAGCAGGCAACCCCGGTTATTCTTCAGACCAGACCCAGCGCAGTGGTTCACCGAAGTCATCGTACAGCATCTTTTTATGTGGCCGCTTACGCAGACGGCTTGTGGCGGCAGCCGACTTGCTACCCTTACGGGCTTCAATGCTGGCAACGACGTCGGAAACAGGGGTCCGACTGTCGCGGTTGTGCTCAATAAAAGGCCGCGGATTGATCGAAGACCCATCGAGTCGTCCACTCACCCCTTGAGCAATGTTGACGATCAGGCCTCCGCTGGCAAGAAAATCTCGCCGTTGCTGCTCCATTTCGTCTCGAATCTGGGCTTTAGTGGGAAGGGGCTTCATGGTATTCAGATTATTTCTCGCTGAGGACCAGCCATTATATCCGAATTTGTAAACTCAAACCGGTAAACTCGCTGACAAAGAACAAAGCCCAGACGGTGGAGAATGGTTTGGCATCCCTGGCAGGGCGTATTATTGCTATCGATGCCATGCTTGTTGGAACCTGTAGGCAAAAAGGATGGTCTGATGACAATATCATCACGAATCGAACGACGGGTGATCTGCCCCTGGTGCAGCGCGGGTTTTACGCTGTTGATCGACCCGTCGCTGGAGGAACAAGATTATCTTGAAGACTGTCAGGTTTGCTGCCAGCCGATCTTGCTGGATGTGGTGGTTGATTGTGAGCAACGACGTATCTTACACCTGGACTTGAAGCGTGAGAATGATTGAACGGCTGTTGCTAAGGATAAGGCTTAGCGGTTGTAGCAATGACGCTGGCGAGGTTACCGGAGCGTGATCCAGAATATGTTCATCAACAGTACAGCCACAGGGACGCCCGAACCGAACTTGAACGAATCCTTAGCCGCTTGGCCTGAGTTGATTAGCGAGGCAGCCGGGCGTTTTAAATTCTGCCGTCCATTGTTTCTCAGTACATTGCTGCTGTTGTTTCTCCTGACGGTGCTAAGCCGTGTGGCCGAGGCTCAGATCACTCAAGTCACAACCGAACAGCATGCCGGCACCCATTTTCAAGTGGAGCAGCTGGCAAGTGGCTTAGGCGTTCCCTGGGGACTTGCGTTTATCTCGCAGGGTTCGGACGAGTGCGAGCTGTTGATCACCGAACGTCAGGGGCGGATCAGCCTGCTGGATTGCAACAGCGGTGAGCGGCATCCGGTTGCTGGCGCTCCCAGGGTTTTCGTCTCAGGGCAGGGTGGTTTGCTTGATGTCGCAGTCCCCGCCGACTATACCGATCATCGCTGGATCTATTTTACCTACAGTAAAGCGGTGGTCAGTGACGGCGGAGATCGGGTTGGTGCGACGGTTCTGGCACGGGCGCAACTCGATCGAAGCGAAGGGGCTTTAACGTTGGTCCAGTGGCAGACGTTACTGGCGACCCGCTCTGGCAGCGACAGTGGTCGTCATTTTGGCAGTCGTATCGCCTTTGATTCGCAGAAATATGTCTATTTTGGTGTCGGTGATCGGGGCGATCGACCCAATGCGCAGGACCTGACTAACCATGCCGGAACGATCATCCGGCTACATCGTGATGGAAGAGTCCCCGACGATAACCCGTTTGTCGGCCAGCGCTCGGCGCTGCCAGAGATCTGGAGCTTCGGTCATCGCAATCCGCAGGGGTTAGCATTCGATCCGGATAACAACCGACTGTGGCAGAACGAGCACGGCCCACGTGGTGGTGATGAAGTTAACCGGATCGAACCGGGCCGCAACTATGGTTGGCCGGTGATCTCTTACGGTAAAGAGTATTGGGGGCCGATTAGCGTTGGTGAGGGCACCCATAAAGTGGGTATGGAACAACCGGTGAAAACCTATATACCGTCGATCGCCCCCGCCAGTCTGCTGTGGTACAGCGGCGATGCTTTCCCGCAATGGCAAGGCAATCTATTTGCCGGCGCACTGAAACTGCAACACCTGAACCGATTGATACTCGACGTCGAGGGTAATGTGGTTAAAGAACAACGGCTGCTGGAATCGCTGGATGAACGAATTCGTGCGCTGGCACAAAGCCCGGCGGGGTGGGTCTACCTGTCGACCGATAGCGGAAAAATACTCAGGATACGGCCCTGATCGGCCTCCGCTCCCCGGTACTATTGGGGTAACCTACTGCTATTGTTACTAAATCGTCACTGTACAAGGAAACCCTCCGTGGATATGGATTTAACCCTGAACCAAACCCGGCTGATCGGTTGCTTGATCGAGAAAGCGATCACTACCCCCGAGCAATACCCCTTATCGCTAAATGCGCTGACGTTGGCCTGCAACCAAAAAAGCAACCGTGAACCTGTCATGGCGCTGTCTGAAAATGCGGTGCAGGACCTGATCGAACAGCTTGCCAAGAAGCGACTCATTAGCGAAGAGAGTGGTTTTGGTAGTCGAGTGGTTAAATACAAACATCGCTTTTGTAATTCCGAATTTGGCGAGTTGAAATTGAATCCGCAAGAGCTCGGGATCATTACGGTGATGCTGCTGCGCGGACCCCAAACGCCGGGCGAGCTTCGCAGTCGCACCAATCGATTATGCCGTTTTAGCGATGTCCACGAAGTGGAAAAGGTGTTGCAGTTGCTGACAGAACGCAGTGATGGTCCGTTTGTCGCACAGCTACCGCGCGAGCCGGGTAAGCGTGAATCGCGTTACTGTCATCTGTTTAGTGGTGAGGTCGAAGCGGCAATCGCTCCCTCGGCTGTTAGCGCAAATACGCACCACAACTTGGCACCTACGGTAATCGCGGCTGAGGACGATGCAACTCAGATGGGAACTCCTGCTGAAACTGACAGGTTACAGATATTAGAGCGAGAGGTGACCGACCTGCGGCAGCAGCTGGCCGCGATCAAGGCACAGTTGGATGAGTTGTTAAGTTAAACCGCCATCGCAATCCGCTAAGCTATAGCCTGGTGTCGAAACCGGGCTCTGTCGTGGCGACATCGGTTACTACTATTGTGAATCAAACCCGCTCAGGTGCGCCAGAAACAGGGTGAAGATCTCGGAATAGGTCGAGGTGTTGAGCCGGGTGTGGATATTCTTCCGATGCACCTTCACGGTACCAACGCTGATATTGAGCATCTCGGCGATCGCTTTGGATGAATGTCCCTGCAAAATTAATCCGGTTATTTCACGTTCCCGTTGGGTCAAAACCCCGCTGGCGAATGTCTTGAGTGCCTGCTTCATCGGTCCGTCGGAACGTTCGTACTGGGTGTACTCCGACGATTGTGCCAGCCAGAACTGACGATATAGCGAGTTGATTAGCGGGAAAAACTCATTCAGTGTTTTTAGCTCGGCACGGGTAATGGTTCCCAGTTTCTCGGTACGACCGATGGTAACGACACCGTAGACATCGTTGGCCAGATCGACGATCAGGTTGACTTCGTCGACCAGCCCGAAATCCTTATAACAGTTCTGGTAGTAATCGGTGGTTTCAAACGAGTCGGGCATAATGTCGCCCAATCTTGAAACACCGGGATTGATGCCTTTTTGGATAGCGTTGAACAGTGGATCAAGCACAAAGTAACTATTGAGGTAGTTGCGCAGCGTTGGGGTTTGTTTGGCTGGATCTAGCTCCGGGCCGAGGATAATCGGGCGTAACGATTTCTTATAAGTGACCAGTAAAAAAGAATCAAACGCGCAGAGAGTGCTAAGAAAATCTTCCAGCGCGGCAGGGAAGCTTCGCATCCGTTGGTGATCGATCAGCCAGGCAAGGTTCTTCTGCCAACTGTCATTATGGTTGAGCGGGCTGACGCGATCTTTCATGGTGGTTTCCGTTAAAAACCTGATGCTTATAGGGCGTTGTCAGGTTGAATCTGAAGAGAGCGAATGACGAGCGGCAGTGTTGATGAAGTCCTTGCCAAACGAAATCATCACTTGAGATTAATAAAAAAGCCCGGCATACGCCAGGCAAAAACCATCTTTTACAGGTAAACGGAAAATACCTGCTGCTCTCTGGGAAGATCGCCATAGGATGGAGAAAGAGGTTGGCCTGTCTGGTGGCACGCTCAAACGTTTAGATGAGAACGCTATTGCTGGTCTTTAATGGCCAGCATCACCCCTGACAGGCGCGATAATGCTTATCAGCTAGCTAACCTGTTTGAGTGTCAGATTGAAGCAAAGCAGTGCTTTGGTAATCAGTTCGTCCACTTCGGTACGGGTGATGACCAGCGGTGGAGACAGTACCATTCGATTACCGCACGCGCGCATGATCAGGCCGTTTTCAAAACAGTGGTTGCGGCATAGGGAGCCGATGTCGAGATCTTCGTCATACTGCTCTTTGGTCGCTTTGTCTTTGACCAGAGCGATTCCCGCGACGAGTCCGACACCGTCGATATGACCGGTTAGCGGATGGTCTCCAAGTACTTCACGCAGCTTTGCCTGGAAGTAGGGGCCAATGTCGTTGGCGACGTAATCGATGATGTTTTCCTGTTTCATCAGTTTGATGTTGGCGAGCGCGACAGCTGCGGCTACCGGGTGACCCGAATAGGTGTAACCGTGGTTAAAGTCTTCACCGGCTTCAATAAAGGCGTTAGTGATCCGATCACCGACAGCAACGGCGGAAATGGGCAGGTAACCCGACGACAGGCCTTTAGCCATCGACATGATATCGGGTTGGAACCCGAAAGTTTCGCTACCGAACCAGCTGCCGGTACGGCCAAAGCCACAGATCACTTCATCAGCGGCCAGCAATACATCGTACTTATCGCAGATACGCTTGATCTCGCCCCAGTAGTTGGCAGGAGGCACGATAACACCACCCGCGCCTTGAATCGGCTCACCGACGAAAGCGGCAACGTTGTCAGGGCCTACCGCCAGAATTTTCTCTTCCAGCGCGTTGGCACAAGCTAGACCGAATTCTTCTTCGCTTAGGCCCTTATCGTCACCGTACCAGTATGGCTGGCAGATATGGTGGATATCGGGAACCAGGGGGCCGCCCTGCTTGTGCATACCGCTCATGCCGCCAAGGCTGGTTCCGGCGATGTTGCTGCCGTGGTATGCGTTGTCACGGCTGATCAGGATCTTTTTGTAGGGCTTACCCTTGATAGTCCAGTAGTGGCGAACCATCCGCATCAGGGTATCGACTGCTTCAGATCCTGAGTTGGCAAAGAAGATGTGGTTCAGGTTACCGGGAGTGACACTGGCGATCTCTTTGGCCAAAGCGGCTGCGGGTGCGTTGGTGGTCTGGAAAAAGGTGTTGTAATACGGCAGTTGCTGCATCTGCTTGTTGGCAGCTTCGATCAGTTCCTGGCGTCCGTAACCCATATTAACGCACCACAGGCCGGCCATGCCGTCGATCAACTTGTTGCCTTCGCTGTCCCAGATATAGACACCTTCGGCCTTGGTAATGACGCGTGCGCCTTTGGCATTGAGTGCCTGGGTATCGGTAAACGGGTGGATATGATGCTCGGCATCGATCGACTGAATCTCAGCGGTGTTGGTGTCAGCGGCATTGGTTTCAGCAACATTGGTGTCAACGGCGTGCAGCATAGGGTCTCTCCCATTAAAGCTCTCCGGTGAGGAGAGCGGGTAAACAGTCCGGCAGTTGCCGGAGGCTGATAACGACTAGGCAACGCAGATAATACTGACCATTGGTTGCCGATGGTTGTCACAATACCGAGGTAGGTTGGAGTGTTGATATACCTCGTAGGGGATATTTTTTCGATTAAGTGGGTGCACTTATAAATGTGAGCGAGATACGTGAGTCAGTGGAGTGAGCGAATGACGAATTGAAACAAATACCTCCTGGGTGATAGATACAGTGACGGTGGGATTGGCTAGGGTGGACACAGAATAAGATAACTGACGGTCGAAGTGGGTACGCTTTGGCCAACTCGTGACATAGGTATTTGTATGAAGATAGGTATTTTGGCGACAGGTATCACCCCAGATGAGCTTGTTGACGATTTTGGCTCTTACGCTCAGATGTTTGTTGAGCTGTTCTCCGCAGTTGACTGCGATTACCATTTCAAAACATTCGATGTTCGTGATGGCGACTTTCCAAGTTCTGCGCAGCAATGCGACGGTTGGATCATCACGGGCTCTAAGTGCAACGTGTATCAGCAGTTGGACTGGATGGTTCGTCTCAAGGCGCTGATTTTGGATATTCATCAGGCACAGAAGCCGATGGTGGGTATCTGCTTTGGTCATCAGATCATCGCCGAAGCCTTCGGTGGTCGGGTTGATAAATACCCGGGCGGTTGGGGGGTAGGGTTACACAGTTATGATCTGGTCGGCGACAATTCGCTGTTCGCACCATCGGGTAACAGTTTCACTATCAATGCGATGCATCAGGACCAGGTACTGGACAAGCCGGATAACGCCGAGGTGGTGGCTGAGTCGGAGTTTTGTCGTTACGCGGCGTTGTGCTACGACGACCTGATTCTGACGATACAGGCGCACCCTGAGTTTAGCCTTGCCTACGAGTACGAGCTGGTGCAATCGCGCAAAGGTAGTGTGGTGCCCGATGTCAGTGCTGATTCAGGGCTCGCGAGCCTACGCGGCCCGGCAGCAGCCACCGATTCATTAGCCGTGGCACGTTGGATGGCAGCATTTTTGGAGCGTTAAATTGACGTTACACTGCCAGCTTGGTTTACAGGGCCTGCTACTCTGATCAAACCACCTAGAGAGAGTTGCTGATGCGCTTGTTGACCGGTTGCCTGTTATGCCTATTAGCCACGGTTTGCCGTGGTGAAGCAGGGTTGGCAGACGATGAGCGACCGGTGATCACGTTGGCCGCTGACATTTGGTGTCCCTATAACTGCGATCCGCAATCGGACAGGCCGGGTTACGTGGTTGAAATGGCACAGCAGATATTCAGTCGTGCCGGTTATCGGGTTGATTATCGGGTGATGCCCTGGGCGCGCGCATTGCAGTCGGTCGACCGGGGGACGATCACCGGAGCCATCGGAGCCAGTCCTTACGAACTATCATCCGGGGTGTTTCCCGAGCAGGAGATAGGTCAGTTTCGTGGCCACTTCATTATCCCCCGCACGGTGACGTGGCGCTATCAGGGTGATGATTCACTGGATGGGATGCATATTGGGGTAGTCAATGGCTACGACTATGGCAGTTTCAACCGTTTTATCGAACGTAATCGGGATTCAGATTGGTTGGAGGTGCTGTCTGGTGACAATGCAATGAACCGAGGGTTGGCGATGGTTGCGCGCCAGCGGTTGGATGCTTATGTTGAAGACCGCAACGTAGCGAGTTATACCATCGAGCAGATGCAGTTGCAGAACCAGCTAATGATCGGGGACTCGGTCGGCACGCCGGTTAAACTCTATATCGCCTTCTCGGACAAGTTACCGAAATCGCAGCAGTACCGGCAAATCCTCAATGACGGTATTGTGGCGATGCGCGCCAGCGGTGAGCTGGCGCAGATTCTGGGGCGCTATGGCATCAAAGACTGGAACCCCTAATCGTAGGCCGCGATTAAGGGGGAGTATTTGGAGGTGGTTTAGCGGCTGCTCAGACTAAGCTGGGAGCTTGTTGTCAGCCTTTGTCAGCCTTTGTCAGCCTTTGTCAGCCTTTGTTAGCCGCCAGTACATAAAGATATTCAAGTGCCAGAGTTGCGGCAGCCAGCGATGTGATCTCGGAATGATCGTAGGCCGGTGCCACTTCCACCACATCCATACCGACCAGATTCATCCCTACCAATCCGCGAATAACTTTCAGTGCGCAGTCGATACTCATGCCAGCTGCGACCGGGGTGCCGGTGCCTGGGGCAAAAGCCGGATCAAGACCGTCGATGTCGAAGCTGACGTAGGTCTGCTTATCGCCAACCCGCGCTTTAATGCGTTTTAGAATGTCGTCAGGGCGGTGATCGTTGACCCAGGCGGCATCGAGCACTTCAAAGGGGTGGCCCTTCATGGTGTAAGAGGTACGGATACCGATCTGGATTGAGTGCTCGGTATCGACCAACCCTTCTTCGACGGCATGATGGAAGATGGTGCCGTGATCGTATTTGCTACCGCCGGAGTAGTTATCGGTGTGGGCGTCGAAATGGATCAATGCCAGCGGGCCGTATTTAGCCGCATGAGCGCGCAGCAATGGCAGCGTGACGAAATGATCACCGCCAAACGACAACATGCTTTTGCCTCTGTCGAGGATGCGTCGGGCGTGTGCTTCGAGGTTGTCGACCAGCGTTTGCGGCTCGCCGTGTTTAAACATGACATCGCCTATGTCGGCCACTTTGAGCCGGTCGTCGAGCATAAAGTCCCACGGCCAGCGTGCACCTTCCCACATCAGGTTGGCCGATGCTTTGCGAATACCTTGTGGGCCGAAGCGTGCACCGGGACGGCCAGAGGTTGCCATATCAAACGGTACACCGCTGATGATCACTTCGGCATCGCTGGCCGCCAGATCGGTGACCGCCGGTAGTTGCAAGAAGGTCGAGATAGCACCATATAGCGGGATATCGGCGTTGGCGGATGTAGCGTCTTGGCTCATGGTCGGCTCCTGAAAATGTGAAACAGCGGTCAAGGTGGACGGGGTGCTGTTATCGATCCGGGTTGATGTTGTTTAGGTGTCTACGCTCAGAATACGCGCTGCTCTGTTATTATAGAAATGATTGTTTTTAATAATTCATGCATATAATGAATAATGGCGGTGATGGCCGCAGGGCTAACGTGAGAGCAAGAATGCGATGACGCTACTACGAAATCTGGATCTGAACCTTTTGGTGGTGTTCAATGCGCTGCTTAGCGAGAGACATGTTACCCGGGCTGCTGAAACGCTTCATCTGAGTCAGTCGGCCACCAGTCATGCCCTCAACCGGCTGCGTCAGCAGCTCGACGATCCGGTGTTGGTGCGAACTGAGCGCGGCATGGAGCCGACGCCGAGGGCATTGCAAATGCTACCGGCGGTACGTCAGGCGCTGAAGCTGGTCGAGCGCACGTTAACCGACACTGGTGAATTTGTCGCCGCGACCAGCAAGAGAACCTTTGTGATAGCGGCGACCGACTACTTTGAGACAGTGCACCTGCCGCAGCTGGTCGGACGGTTGCAGCAATCTGCACCGGGTATTCAAATTGAGGTAGAGATGATTGCCGAAAGGGCATCGGAGCATGCCTTAGCCGATCAGCGGATCGACCTTGTGGTGGGGCTGGAGCAGCAGTCGGATCTGCCTAGTCATCTGATCAGTGAGCCTTGGGTTAGCGAGTCGCAGGTTTGCGTTGTTGGTATCGACAATAAGCAGGTGGGTGATGCGTTAACCCTATCGCAATATCTACAACTTCCGCATGTGGTGTTGAGCGATCTAAGTGCTGCGGTCACCAGCCAGGTTGATGGCTGGCTACAACAGCAGGGGCATAGCCGACGTCATATCTGCAGAAACCTGAACTATATTGCGGCGGCACGTATCGTTACCCAGACCGATGCCGTGATTACGCTACCGCAACGGATGGCGCAACTGATCTGCCAAATGTTACCGGTACGCCAGGTGCGGGCACCGTCCGGGTTGCCAGAGCTGGATATGCAGTTGATCAGCCATCCCTTTTATAGCCGTAGCCCTGAACTGCGGTGGCTCAAGCAGCAACTGCAGTCGTTGGTAAGGGGTTAACCGGCCGGTTGGTGGTGCGCGGTGTTTTAGATAGAGAGCTTTGGGTAGAAAGCTTTTGATAGAGAGCTCTGGATAGGTAGCACTGGGTGATAGCTCTAGATAGATAGCAACAGCCGATCTACTCAAGCCGCTACAGGTGATTCAATCAAAGATCGTCCAGACACAAAAAAACCCGCTGATCTGCATCAGCGGGTTTTTTTAGAAGTGCGCTTGGTTACAAGCGTTTACTTCTTAGCTTTAGCCTTAGCGGCTTTACGCTCGATCTCTGCAGCAACAACGGCGACAGAAACTGAGTTAGGGCATTGGCTGTAGTGTGAGAATTCCATCGAGAATTGGCCACGACCGGACGTCATAGTACGCAGGGTTCCGATATAACCGAACATCTCTGACAGCGGTACGTCAGCCTTGATGCGAACGCCGGTAACGCCAGCCATCTGATCTTTGATCATGCCGCGACGACGGTTCAAGTCACCGATTACATCACCAACGTGATCGTCTGGAGTAAACACGTCAACGTGCATGATCGGCTCGATCAGCTGTGGACCTGCCTTAGGCATGGACTGACGGAATGCGCCACGGGCTGCCAGCTCAAACGCGATTGCCGAGGAGTCAACCGCGTGGAAGCCACCGTCGAACAGTTCGAATTCAACGTCAAGAACCGGGAAGCCAGCAACAGGGCCGGTGCCCATCATGCTCTTGAAGCCTTTCTCAACAGCTGGGAAGAATTCCTTAGGAACGTTACCGCCAACAACCTTCGAGTTGAATACGAAACCGGTACCCGGCTCGCCTGGCTTGATGGTGTAGTCGATCTTACCAAACTGACCGGAACCACCAGACTGCTTCTTGTGGGTGTAAGTATCTTCCAGCGCTTCAGTGATCGTCTCGCGATAAGCAACCTGTGGTTGACCAACTTCCAGCTCAACGCCGTAAGTACGCTTGAGGATGTCGACCTTGATGTCCAGATGCAGCTCGCCCATTCCCTTAAGGATGGTTTCACCGGAATCTATGTCGGTCTCAACGCGGAATGAAGGATCTTCTGCAATCATCTTACCGATCGCGATACCCATCTTCTCAGATCCGCCCTTGTCCTTAGGAGCAACGGCGATAGAGATTACTGGCTCAGGAAAGATCATCGGCTCCAGCGTACAAGGGTGCTTAGGATCACACAACGTATGACCGGTCTGAACGTTCTTCATGCCGACGATAGCGATGATGTCGCCCGCTTGAGCGCGATCGATCTCGTTACGGTCATCGGCGTGCATCTCTACCATACGGCCGATGCGCTCGGTCTTACCGGTGTAACTGTTGAGGATGCTGTTGCCTTTATTCAGTACGCCCGAGTAGATACGAACGAAGGTCAGGGCGCCGAAACGGTCGTCCATGATCTTAAACGCCAGCGCGCGTAGCGGCTCGTCGGTAGCAACCAGCGCGAGCTCACCGTTAGGCTCGCCATCTTCGTCGGTCAGCGGCTGCGGTGGGACATCGGTAGGGCAGGGCAGGTAATCAACAACTGCATCCAGAATTAGCTGAACACCCTTGTTCTTAAAGGCAGAACCACAGTACGTCGGGAAGAAGTCCAGTGCGATGGTGCCCTTACGGATGCAGCGCTTGATGTCTTCAATAGAAGGCTCTTCGCCGTCCATGTAAGACATCATCAGGTCGTCGTCTTGCTCAACCGCTTTCTCGATCATCATCTCGCGGTATTCTTCGACCTGGTCAACCATATCCTCAGGGATAGGTACAATCTCGAAGTTCTCTGGCAGGCCAGAGTCGTCCCAGACGAACGCTTGACGGGTCAGCAGGTCAACCATACCGGTAAAGTTCTCTTCGATACCGATCGGTAGCACCATCACCAGCGGGTTAGCGCCTAGGACTTTCTCAACCTGGTCAACAACGCGCAGGAAGTCTGCACCCATGCGGTCCAGCTTGTTGACGAAGATGATACGAGCTACTTCAGATTCGTTCGCGTAACGCCAGTTAGTCTCAGACTGAGGCTCAACACCACCCGAACCACAGAAAACACCAACACCGCCGTCGAGTACTTTCAGTGAACGGTAAACTTCAACGGTGAAGTCAACGTGCCCAGGAGTATCGATGATGTTGAAGCGGTGGTCTTTCCAGTAGCAGGTTGTTGCTGCTGACTGGATAGTGATACCACGCTCTTGCTCCTGTTCCATGAAGTCGGTGGTTGCTGCACCGTCATGTACTTCACCGGTTTTATGGATCTTACCGGTCAGTTTCAGGATTCGTTCGGTAGTGGTGGTTTTACCCGCATCTACGTGAGCGAAGATGCCGATATTTCTGTAAAGGGATAGATCAGTCATTGAGTTACTCGATTTTATCAGGGCGTAAATTGCGCGATATAATACAGGATTCTTTGGCCATATGTGAGCCATCCTTGCAATAAAATCACAAGAATTACTGATCTTTAGGCCTAGGATAGGAGGTTGGTCTGATATGACGGCTGTTAGACTGCCTGTCAGACACGGTGCCGATCCGTGCGAACCGGCATTCTAGCGGCTTTTTATACGGGTTGCTCGGTTTCTTTTTTGTTGGGATTAGTGAAGGCAAAGCCTGGCTTTCTGCGCCCACTTTGCACGGCGATTGTCGGCCTCTTTTGTCGTGTTGTTTGGAGGTTACCTAATAGTGCTTCGGCGTAGCGGTGTCACCTTATTTTACAGAAGCTGTCGTAGGGGGCCGGTCAGTGGTGGTAATTGGTTGATAAATCACCGGTTTGATTTGTGGCGTATTACTTGCTGCCTTACAGATACGATTTAAGACTAGCGACTAGTCATTTTTTGTTGTCCAAAGAGATGTAAGAAGGGGGTCTGCAGCTGTTTAACAGGGGTGACCTATGCGAACCGTTAAAAAGTTATTGTTATCGGGTTTAATTCTTACGCCACTACTGTATTTCTCTACAGTCTATTTTTTCGATTCTGAAAATTCGTATGCTTACCGGCAAGTAAAAAAAATGGCTCCTGCCGTTGATAATCTTTTGCTGGACGTTGGTCAACACATTAGCCTGGTGCCAAGGCCTCCCGAAACTTTTGATTTCCCAATCGCTCTGGGCGGAACCGGTCCGGATGAAAGTCTCTACTCGGGACCGAACCAATACCCCTTTTACTGCATGACACTGGATGGGAACTTAGGGCAGCCACTGGTTGATAACCAGCAAGGCTACGGGGTCCCAGTCTATCGTTCGATTAAGCTACGATCGGAAATTATTGGCTATAGCAAAGACTGTTCACTGAAAACCACACTGAGCTACTACCGCATCGATGAGCAGGAACGTATCCGTCGTGTCGATGATGAATTAGTGGCGGACCTGCTTGCAATGAGTCAATTTGACGGTCGACTGTTTAGTGTCGAACAGGGAACCATCAATCGCTTTATTTACACCCTGATTGTGCCGGTGGATCCGAGTAACGTCGGGCGGCGGGTAGTCTCGAAGGCTTGGAATAAGCGTTTGATTTACCAGTTTAATGGCGGATCCGGTTTGGGGTTTCGACAGGGCAGGCAGTTGGCGGCTAAGGTGATGGAACGGCAGATTCAGCAGTTGCTGGATGGCTACGCAATTATTAGCTCCAGCGGTAATCGCACCAGTTACACCTACAACATGCTGCTGGCTGAGGACACGGCTCGGCGGGTCAAACGGCAGTTCATCAGCCTTTACGGAGAGCCGTTGTATACGGTCGGCATTGGAGGGTCCGGTGGTGGATTGGCGCAGTACCTGATTGGACAGAACAGTCAGGGTATCCTTGATGGTTTGATCCCGTTGTATTCCTACCCGGATATGATCACTCAGGCGACCTATGCCCTTGATTGTGACCTTCTTAATAACTATTTTACCTTCCGGGCTGCCAATCGACGTGACTGGAAAGACTGGCGCAAGCGGCAGTTGGTTGAAGGGATGAACGCCTTGAATGATTTTCCCCAGCGGATTCCCTACCTGCAGCCGGTGAATCAGTTGATGGCGGGGTTCGTGCCGTCGCTACCTCGGGGTAATAGCGAATGTATTAACGGTTACTTTGGTCTATCGAGCTTCTTGAATAACCCTCGGCAGGGTTTTTTGCGGGATTTTTTCCATCGCGATGTCGTCAGTAAAGTCAACTGGAGCTACTGGCAGGATATGGTGAGTGTTCTGGGCGAAGACAACCGCGGTTTTGCTTTGTCTACCTGGGATAATGTCGGGGTGCAATACGGTCTCTCAGCATTGTTGGACGAAAAAATATCGGTGGCCGAATTCATTGATATTAACCAGAAAATCGGTAGCTGGAAGCCGCCGCACCAAATGAAGAAAGAGTCGATTGCCACCCCGCTGGGGCGTAAGGTGCCGTTGTGGTTGTCGCTGTGGGGTAATCACAATATTGCCGAGGTCTCGGGTCGCGTCGCACGCCGAAGCAGTGGTTCGATTGAGGCTATGCATGCAGCCTATCGCTCGGGGCAGGTGTTCATCGGTCGGGTATCGTTACCTATTATCGATGTCCGGCACTATTTAGAGGAGGATCTGGATATGCACCATGTATCGGCATCCTTCTATAGTCGCCTGCGTTTACTGGCAGCCAATGGCCATGCCGATAATCACGTGATCTGGATCGCACATAAGAACTTCAGCCCGGTCAATGAGGCCTTCAGGCAGATGGATCGGTGGCAGCTCAATCTCAATCAAGATCCGCTAGCAAACGTTGTTGAAGCTCGCCCCGAGGGTCTTATCGATGGCTGCTTTGCCGAAGATGGTTCGGTGATTGAGCAGGGTGATGGCGTTTGGGACGGCCGTTGGAATGGCAGAGCTGGCGGCGGTTGCTCCCAACATTATCCGATTTACAGCAATAGCCGAATCGGGGCGGGTGGTCCCTGGGCGGGGGATCTATTCAAATGCCAGTTAATACCGATATCCCAAGCGATCGCTGAGGGTGTCTATGGCGAGCAGGATATGAAACCGTCCCGATCCGCACTGCAGCAGATCTTTCCTGATGGCGTTTGTGATTACAGCCAGCCGGATGCTGGTCGTCCGGAAGGGCTGGTGCCTGTCGCTGAAATATTTCGGCATAGCGATAAGAAAGCGATCCGGCAGGCTGCGTTATAAGAGGCTGTCAGACGACCGTTTCAGGCCTTGGCAACCGTTCTTATTACCAGCAAGAGTGCTAACTAATGGTGCTGGATGCGTTTGCTGAATAAGTGTGCCGATTACTCAGACTCAGTCAGAGGAGGCCAAGTGCTCCAGCGGCTTGACCTTGACGGTATGCTCGCCCCGTTTGGATTTCTTTCCTTTCGGGGATCTGTCACCCAGCTCTGAAATGAGCATGCCGATGATGATCATTCCTGCACCGATAATTCCTTGTGTTCCGAGCTTTTCGCCAAGAAAAAGCCAGGCAAAGAACCAGGCAAAGATCGGTTCTGAAGCAAAAATGAGTGCGATCTGATGGGGTTGAAGTAACCGCTGGCTTGACGCTTGAGCCCAGGTCGCAAAACCGGATCCGAGAATTCCGGCAACCAGCAACGCGCTGATGATGATCGGGCTCAATAGCAACTGTACCCCGTCAGAAACGCTGTCACTATGACCGTTAATCAACGGGCCCGATGAAAGCAGTGCGGCAATGCCGCTGTAGATGGCCACTGAGGTCAATTGAATCAGGCTCAGAGGAATGATCGGCAAGTTTCCCACCACTTTCCCGGTGATGATGATGTGGAGGCTGAAAGCGAAGGCGCAGATCAGTACGAGCAGGTCGCCTTTATTGAACTCAAGATTATCACCGATGGTGAGATAGTAGAGCCCAATTGTGGCGCAGGCGACCCCGATCCAAACCGGCAGCGGGCGTTTAATCCCGAGTAAAATCAGCCCTAACAAGGGGACGAGGGGAACCACCAGTGCGGTGATAAAACCGGCGTTGGAGACGCTAGTAAACAGCAAACCTTCGGTTTGCGTATAGAAACCGATGAACAGTAACAGACCTAGCAGCGACCCTGTTCCTAGCAATGTTAAGTGCTTACCGTCGGGTATTTTCTCTTTTGAAAACCACAGCAGCGGTAACAACGACAATGCGGCGATGGTAAAACGGATAGTGTTAAAACTGTGGGTTGGTAAAACTTCTATCGCAAGGTCGACCAAGACATACTCTGCGCCCCAGATCAGACAAACCAAAAGCATCAAAATAAAAGCGACACGGGTTGAATTGACCGTCATGGAGTTCCTGGGGGCACTGGTGTTTGTGGCAATAAGGGGTGTGTAAAGTCGATGGTCACCAACCGAGCTTATCGCGCAGGTTGTAATACCAAGCACCCATCGCAGTCAAAGGTACGCGCAGCATGTGACCGCCTGGGAACGGCGGTTGCGGCAAACTGGCGAACACGTCGAATCGCTCTGCCTGGCCTTGAATTGCGTCGGCGATAACCTTACCGGCTAAGTGCGAGCAGGTGATGCCATGGCCGCTATAGCCTTGAGCGTAATAGATGTTACTGCCGATTCGGCCGAATTGTGGCAGTCGCATCAGCGTCAGCAGGAAGTTACCGGTCCAGGCGTAATCAATCTTCACGTCACTCAACTGCGGGAAAGTGGTCAGCATCTTGGGTACGATCAGGGACTCGATCTTACCGGGCTCGCGATCACCGTAAGTGACGCCGCCGCCGTAGATGAGTCGGCCATCACCCGATAAACGAAAATAGTCGAGCAGATAGTTGCAATCCTCGATGCACTGATCGTGCGGAATTATCTGTTTCTGTAGCTCTTTACTCAGTGGCTCGGTGGTGACGATCTGGGTGCCGCAAGGGATCGCTTTATGTTGCAGCTTGGGGATTAGGCCGCCTAGGTACGCGTTACCGGCCACCATCACAAAGTCGGCTGTCACGCTTCCCGTTGCAGTGAAAACCTTGGCCTTGTTTAGTGTTGCTGCGCTGCCTTGATCGACCAGGGTGACTGCCGACGCTTCATAGATAGTCCCGCCCAGTGACTCTAACGCTGCAGCTTCGCCCAGAACCAGATTGAGCGGGTGAAAGTGACCGCTGCTATTGTCGAGCAGACCGCCGTGGTAGCGCTCCGAGCCGACGTAATCACGGATGCTATCGGCGCTAAGCATCTGCAGTTGTTGGTGACCATGGTTTTCCCACAGGGCTTTTTTACTCTCCAGTTCGGCTAGTTGCTTGCTGCTGCAGGCAGCAAAAATGCCGCCCTCTTTCAGGTCGCACTGGATATCATACTGGCTGATCAGGCGGCGGATGATGCGGCCTCCCTCGAACGCTATCTTGCCCATTTCGCGACCGGTATCGGCACCATAATGCTTCTCGATAAAATCAATATCGCGGCTGTAGCTGTGAATTATCTGTCCACCGTTGCGGCCCGACGCACCGAAACCGATTCGGCTGGCTTCAAGGACCACCACCTTAAAGCCTTGCTCGGCCAGATGTAGCGCCGTAGACAGGCCGCTGTAACCGGCACCAATGACGCAAATATCGGCGCTGATGTCGCTTTGCAGGCTGTTGCGCTGCTGCTTGTCGTTGGCTGAATCAGCGTAGTAAGAGTCGGGGTGTTGAATTGGGGTCATTGGGCACCTTCGGAGCTTGTTCAATGTTGAAAAGGGTGGTCGTTAGCGTTCGAAAATATAGCCAAGACGCACGTTTTCTTTAGATTCAGAGTACGTTGGTGGGCAACGGATGAGATATACCCATTGCGGTATATTTGACGGATCAGACGTTAAGTTTTAATTGACTGATGGATGAAAAACAGAACCCCGGACTGGTCCTGAAGGGACAACCGACCGGGGTTTTTTGGGTGGAGATTAGAAAGTACGAGAAATGGTTAGTAGTAGCGTGTCATCGTTGGCGTATGGCTGGTTGCCATCTGTTTTTTCACCATCTTTGATATTGTTTAACAGGTAGGCGGCAGACAAGCCTATACCTGCATAACTGCCAGAAACGCCAACCGAGTAGTCGTTATAGTTGTTGATATCCAGATCACCATTCCAGTAGTCACCGAAACTACGTCCTGCGTGAAGGTCAATACTGATCTCTTCGGTAACGCCTAGTGAGTAGTTAAGCGCTATATATTGACCGGTTTCGGAGGTGTTGAAGTAGTCGTTGGAGTGGGCGTACTCAAGATTGAGGTCGCCGTAGTAAAGGTTCAGATCCAACTCAGCATAATCACCATCAACCTCGTTGTAGCCGGGGTAGGTGTAGTAGTAGAGGGTCGCATCCCAACTCAGCTCGTCATTGATCTCGGCTCCGTAGCCGGCATACCAGTCAATTTCCAGGTTCGCATCATCGCCAAAATCGACGTTGCTACCCCAAACACCGGCGTAGATACCGTTGTCGTAACCGACATCGATACTACCTTGCACGGCGGGGTCGCCTGCGGTTTGGCTGATACCGCGGAAACGGTAGTCGCTATTAAAGCTGATAGTGCTGGACACTTCGGCAGCCTGTGCTGAAGCTGAAAAAAGCAGAACGGCAGGCACAATGAAACGTGTCTTCATGATAAGACCTTATGGTTGGTTTTAGTTTTTATTTGAATGCTTAGTCTGTAACGGCGATCGCCGTCAACGTTAAAACGTATTCTCCCCGAGGGTTGGAAAGTAGTTTGCTCTACTTTCCATACTGCCCCCTAAAGGAGAGAGTGTTGCTTTAATCAGAGTTGAAAATTAACGCCCTGACTTGACGTCAGTCCAAAGACGGGTAAGAACGCGGTCAATCTTCTTAGGCAGAACCTTGAAGGGAAACAACTTCGCTTTAACCTCATCGGATGGGAAGATGCGAGTGTCGCCGGAAACTTCAGGATCGATCAGCGGGACAGAAGAGGCGTTACCGTTGGCGTATGCCACGTAATCGCTGACACTGGCGATAACCTCTGGACGCATCAGGTAATCAAGGAACTTGTGCGCGTTATCAACGTTATCTGCATCGGCAGGAATGGCTAGCATATCAAACCAGACGGCGGTGCCTTCTTTTGGAATGGTATAACCGACGTTTACACCGTTGTCGCTCTCAGAGGCACGATCTGCCGCCTGCAGAATATCGCCTGACCAACCGACTGCAACACAGATGTCACCGTTAGCCAGGTCGTTGATGTACTGTGATGAGTGGAAGTAGGTGATATGCGGACGAATGCTTTTGAGCAGCTGCCCGGCAGGTGCTGACTTCTTGTAATCGCCTTTGTCGAAGCTGTTGGGGTCTTTGCCGACATAGTGCAGTGCCAGCGGGATGATCTCAGTTGGGGCGTCGAGGAAAGCAACACCACAAGAGGCCAGCTTTGCCATATTCTCAGGCTTGAATACTAGGTCGAAGCTGTCGAGTGGCGCATCGTCACCGAGTACTTCTTTGACCTTATCGATGTTGTAACCGATACCGGTGGTGCCCCACAGGTACGGGATGCCATGAGCATTGTCGGCATCAACTCCGGTCAATACCTTCATCATATCGGTATCAAGGTGCTTGTAGTTAGGCAGTTTGCTCTTGTCGAGTGGCTGGAATACCCCAGCTTGAATTTGACGGCCAAGGAAAGCCGAGGAAGGTACTACGATATCAAAACCAGAGCCGCCAGAGAGCAGTTTAGCTTCGAGTACTTCGTTGCTGTCGAAGACATCGTAGATCACATCAATGCCGGTCTCTTTCTCGAAGTTTTCGATAGTATCTTCGGCGATATAGTCAGACCAGTTGTAAAACTTAAGCTGTTCTTGAGCCTGTGCCGGCATTGCAGCAGCGATGCTCAGTGCCAGTGTCGATGCCACTAGTGTTAATCGAGATGGAATTGCTGTGTTCATAATTTAACCTTCGTTTCTGTTTATCATTTCGTCAGCAGCGATAATGGCTAGTGACGCTTTTAATTTTATTTTTGGAAAGCAAGGTTGTACCGGTCCGTGGTTTTTTATCAGTATTACTGTCGTTTTTTGCAGCCCTCTGCAACGATGACCAGCTTCTAATTAAGGTATGTTCTCCTCTCATAGTAGCGATATACCCCCTAGGGGATATATTGACGGAAGCTAAACAGATCACTGTCATGCTTTAGTGCAAGTCCTCTGTCACTGATCGCTGGTGCACTGTTTTGAAGCGCTGGGGTGGTTCTTTGGTTTTATGCTAAGGGTTACACCGTAACTCTTAGCAGATGAATAGCAACTTAACCTAGGGCCGGTTTGTGAGGTACTGCCATACGGTCTTTTGTTGAGCGGGGTCAGACATTTAGCAATAAATGTTCACGCTCCCACGAGCTAATCACCTTGTTAAATGTTTCGAATTCTGCGTTTTTGACGCCGATATAGGCTTGGACGAACTGCTCTCCGAGGATCTGTTTAAGCGGCTCGCACTGATCTAGCTGCCTTAAACCCTCTTCCAGCGTGCGTGCCAGCTCGACCTTATCGCCGGGCGAGTACGACATCCCCTCGATCGGTTCGCTCGGTCGGATTTTTTGCTTCATGCCCAGATAACCACAGGCCAATGTTAATGCGATGGTCAAGTAAGGGTTGCTGTCGGCACCGGCAAAGCGGTTTTCGATTCGGGTGGCGGCAGCTGGGCTGGCCGGGCAGCGAAGTCCGGTGGTGCGGTTGTCGATGCCCCAGTGCATGTTGACCGGTGCAGAGATATCAGGCGCGAAGCGGCGATAAGAGTTGACGTTGGGCGCGAAGAAACTGATCGCATGCGGGATGTATCGCTGCAGTCCGCCTATGTAATGGTAGAACGACTCGGTGAAGCCGCCGGCTTGATTGGAAAAAATATTGTCTCCGGTTTTGCTGTCGAGCAGGCTCTGATGAATATGCATCGAGCTGCCAGGTTCATGTTCCATCGGTTTGGCCATGAAGGTGGCATAGATATCATGCTTGAGTGCGGTTTCGCGCAGAGTCCGTTTAAACACGAACACCTGGTCGGCCAGTTTCAACGGGTCACCATGCAGGAAGTTGACCTCCATCTGCGCCGCGCCAGTTTCATGGATCAGCGTGTCGACGTCGAGATGCTGGGCTTCACAGTAGTCGTACAGGGTGTCTATGACCGGATTGAATTCACTAACCGCGTCGATGCTGTATGACTGGCGAGCCGTTTCTCGGCGACCCGAACGACCGATAGCCGATTTGAGCTCGTTATCCGGGTTGATGTTTTTCTGCAGTAGGTAAAATTCCAACTCCGGTGCAATAACCGGGGTAAGCCCCTCCTCTTCGTACAGCTTTAATACCCGGCGTAGGACATTGCGAGTGGATAGCGGGTGCAGATTGCCTTCGGCATCGTAGCAATCATTGATGATCTGAGCGGTAGGTTCATCGGCCCAGGGGACCAGCCTCAGTGTCGACATGTCTGGCACCAGCACCATATCGCGGTCTGATGGATGAACCAGATCAAAATGGTTTTCGGCCCAATCACCGGTTACTGTTTGAATCAGAATCGCTTCCGGTATCCGGCCACTTTTTTCAGTCAGAAATTTTTTAGTCGGGTAGAACTTGCCACGCGCGTTGCCGGTCATGTCGGGCAGGGTGGATTCGACTTCCGTGATGCGATTGTTGTGCAAAAAATCTTCAAGGGTTTTGATAAATCACCTGTGTATCTGTACTTGAGTTACTGGTATGCTTTTTATAAATTCGAACAATCATTCGGTTTGTGAAGGTTAGTCGATGTTTTTTTATAAGCAATCCGAATATTAGATTTGGTTTGCCCTGACCGCCGCCTCGGTCTACGGAGATGAAAATGGGACTCAAGGGTTACGAATCGTCGTTCTATGTGGATAGCGCCAATAAGCAGCCGCAGTATCCGGCGCTTGAAGGGGAGCACACCGCAGATGTTTGTATTATCGGTGGTGGTTTCACCGGTCTGTCGGCAGCGTTGCACTTGGCCGAGCGGGGCTACGATGTGGTGCTGCTTGAGGCCGAGCGGGTTGGTTGGGGAGCGTCCGGACGGAATGGCGGACAGGTCAATGTCGCCCATAATATGGACCAGGCTGAGCTTGAGACAACCGTCGGAACGCAAGCTGCCAAAACGCTATGGCAGATGTCGCTCGAGTCGGTCGAGTTGGTGAAGTCGCTGGTTGAAAAGCACCAGATCAGCTGTGACATCAAGCCCGGTATTCTGTACGCGGCGACCAAAACATCGGTCGATCAGCAGTACCGTCAAACGGTCGAAAAGCTTCAGCGCGATTACGACTACGATGCGGTGCGTTATGTACCACCTGCCGAGATGTGCCAGATGTTGGGTACAGACCGCTATTCTGCCGGCAAGTTATGGCAGGACGGTGCTCACTTACATCCATTGAACTATGCACTGGGGTTGGCAAAAGCGGCGAGTGATGCAGGGGCAAGACTGTTTGAAAACAGCCGTGTCAGTAACTACGACACCGAAGTGGGTATCTACAAGAACGCCTGGATTCGCTCCTCCAAAGGGGTGGTCAAGGCAAAACACCTACTGCTTGCCTGCAACGGCTATCTGGATGAGCTTGAGCCCAAAGTTGCGGGTAAAATTATGCCGATCAATAATTTTATTTTGGCGACCGAGCCTCTTAGCGAGCGGTTAGCACGCGAGCTGATCCGTGACGACGTGGCGGTCGCTGATTCGAAATTTGTTATCAACTATTTCCGGCTATCTGCCGACAATCGGCTGCTTTGGGGTGGTGGGGAGAACTACAGCAACCGTTTTCCGGCGGACATTAGAAAATTTGTGCGTAAATATATGTTGGAGGTCTATCCGCAACTGGCTAATATCCGTATCGACTACGGCTGGGGCGGTACTCTGGCGATTACCATGAATCGGATGCCGCATTTTGATCGGGTCGACAGCAATTTGTTCGTGGCGCAGGGCTACTCCGGTCACGGGGTCGCGTTAGCGACCTTGGGCGGTAAGCTGATGGCAGAAGCTATTGCCGGCACCGCAGAACGCGTTGATCACTTTGCCCGGGTGCCGACGCCGACGTTTCCCGGCGGGACATTACTGCGCTGGCCGGGCATGGTGGCGGGGCTACTTTATTACTCTATAAGAGACCGATTTTAAACCGTACTCTACGCGATACTGCTTCTGTAAATGAGCCAGAACTGAGTCGCCCGGTAGTAAGGTTCGGTCATAAGGATATAATCGACGATGCAAAAAACGGTAACCGCGACAACTACCGCAATCACCACCAGCGCGACTACAACTACAACCGCGACAATCACCAAAGCTAAAAGCCGGGAAGGTTTGTTAACGCCGCGGCGCGACCCGGTGCAGGAGCGTTCCAAAAAGCGGGCGCAGCAGATTATCGATACGACAGCAGAGCTACTCGAACGGGTCGGTTTTGACGATCTCAATACCACGCTGATTGCTAAAGAGGTCGGTATCTCGGTCGGCTCGCTGTATCACTATTTCCCCAACAAACACGCCATCATGTACGCCATGGGCAGGCAGTGGTTGCAAGGGGTGGAGCGGGTACTGGATCAGATAGACGGTTGGCCATTGGAAACGATGACATTGATCGAAGCGGTTGACCGCCTGATCGCGATAAACTTCAAAGTGTATCAGCGGCAGCAGGCGATGCTGACTTTGGTCCAGGCGATGTTTTCGGTGCCCGAACTGCGTCAGCTGGATCAAGAGCATGACCAATTGGTTATCAGTCGGATGGCTGCGGTGTTTAAACGCCTAGGTTTGAATAAGCACCGTGCCGAACGTGAGCGGATCGCCCTGTTTTATCTGGAGATGACCCATAGCCTGTTTTTGATCCTGATCGAGCAGAGTGGTGAGCGATCTCGCCGTACGATGGCGGATCTAAAACTGATGGTTTATACCTTGTTGGCACAATATTTTGAGGGTGGTTTATCCATTGGTTCTGGCACCTGCACCGAAGGCGCTGCACCCTTTCCCTGGGCTCGCCCTTAGTTCTAGCCAGCCACTGCAGTTGTACTCGACCTAGCCGTTTCGGGTCGAGTTATCCGTGTTCGTCAATTGATAACCCCAACGGAACTGTGCTCTGCCATGACCGATAAACGTCCCTATTCTGATACCGGATTCTGGTTCGATACCCTCGAAGAAACGATCGTGCCTCGTGCTGCGCTAACGGGCTCGGTTCGCGCCGATGTGGTGATCGTTGGGGCCGGCTATACCGGATTGTGGACGGCTTACTACCTCAAACAACATTCACCGCAATTGTCGGTGGTGGTACTGGAGGCTGAAACAGCAGGGTTTGGTGCATCGGGCCGAAACGGGGGTTGGTTGATGGGCAGTTGTGGCGGTGGTGATAAATACCTGGCCAGCCTGCCGGCGCAGCAGCAAGAGCGCTGTCGGGCGTTACTGTCGGGGATTGTCGATCATGTTGCGGCACTGCTGCAACGCGAGTCGATTGAATGTGACCTTCATCACGGCGGCGTGCTGTACGCTGCAGCACGTTATCCGGAACAGTTGTCGCTGCAACAAGACTATCTCAAACATCTGCATCAGATCGGCTTTACCGAGCAGGATTACCGCTGGCTCAACGCTGCCGAACTGCAGCAGCAGGTACGGATGCGAAACGGCTATGGAGCTATCTACTCACCCCATTGCGCCACTATTAATCCCGCTAAACTGGTGCGTGGTCTGGCCCGGCTGCTGGAACGACAGGGCGTCACGATCTATGAACAAAGTGCGGTCACCAAGATCGACAGTGGTCGGGTGTTTACTGCCAACGGTCAGGTAGATGCCGACATTATTGTCCCGGCGATGGAGGGCTACGGTGCTTCGGCTGGTCGCATCGCCGCCGGTTGTCAGACCAATCGGTACGTGTTGCCGGTGCAGAGTTTGATCGTCGCGACCGAACCCTTGTCGACATCGCAGTGGGATCAGATCGGCTTGCAAGATCGACCCGCGTTCAGTGACGGTGGTCATCAGGTTACCTACGGACAGCGCACCGCCGATGGCCGGATGATATTTGGTGCACGCGGAAGCTACCGCTTCGGAGGTAAACCGCAATCGCAATTTGATCCGGATTCGGCGGAATTTAGCTATCGCCAAAAGTTGCTGTGTGAGCTGTTCCCGGCGCTTGAAGGGGTTGGTTTCAGCCATGGTTGGGGCGGCACGTTGGGGATAACGCGCCGGTTTTCACCGCATGCGTTGTACGATAAAGCCAGCGGTATTGCGATGGCCGGTGGCTACGGTGGTGAAGGGGTAGGAGCTTCGAATTTGTTTGGCCGGACCTTAGCGGATCTGATCCTTGAGCGCGACAGCGAGTTGGTGGCGATGTCCTGGGTGTATCGGCAGCCGGCCAAAAGCGCGCTAAAGCGCTGGGAGCCGGAGCCGTTTCGCTGGTTAACCTATCGTGCCATTAATGCCTGTTTTGGATGGGAGGAGCGTATCCTCTGTTCGCCGCAGTCAGCACCCTGGCAGAAGCGGTTGGCTTCGAAAGTGGCGTCCACCATGGCGCGGGTGGTGGAGTAATCGCCCGTACGACGAGGTCACCCCTTGCGAAGGGTGTCTACTGTCGTTACTTCCCAATCAGTATTTATCGATCACCAATCATTACACCCCAGTCGATGCCGGTTATTGCTCGGCGACTCCATCTTGTTGCTTTAACTGCGCCATGTAGGTTTCGCGAATCAGATGAGGCCGTGCGCCCTTGCGGGTAATAGCCGAGTAGGAGGTGACGTAGTGTTTCTCATGCGGAAGGACCGCCCGCATCTTGCCCTGTTCAACCCAGCGTTCTGCACAATGGGTTGGCAGGAAACCAAGATAACGACCGCTGAGAATCAGAAAAGCGATCCCTTCACGGTCGGTGGCGGTGGCGCTGGCCTTGAGGTCTTTTTGTTGGCGCTTGGTTTCGGCGGTTTGTGCGTAGGCGGGGATCACCGCATCAAATTGCGCCAGTTGTTGCGGCTTGAGGGTCGCTTGATCCGCCGTAAACAACGGATGAAGGTCGCTGCAATAGAGGCGTGAGTCCTCTTGGTAGAGCGGGTAGTAGTCCAACCCGGCCAGAGGGCGAAGCTCGGGGATAACACCGGTGTGCAGACGCCCGTCAAGAACACCACGCTCAATGTCATTGGGCGGAATCATACGGATATTGATCACTACATCCGGGCCAAGGTCTTTGAGTTTTGCCAAGGTCTGGGTGATCCGCATATGGTGCAGGGTTACCAAGTTGTCGGTGATGCCGATGTTGAGCTCACCCTTGAGTTCGGTATTGATGGCGTTGACCTGTGTTTTGAACGATTCGAGACTACTGAGTAGCTGCAACACGGCATCGTAGATCTGCTGACCCTCATCAGTCAGTGAGAAACCGGATCGACCGCGGTGGCACAGCCGCATGCTGAGGTGTCCTTCGAGATCTGCGATAGCGATGCTGATCGCCGAACGGGAGATGTTGAGTTCCACCTCGGCAGCTGAAAAGCCGCCACACTCCACCACGGTTCTAAAGATGCGTAACAGGCGGATATGCACATCGCCCAACTGACCGGTCAGGGTGGCTTTCTTGCTGGACATAGACGGTACCTGGGTTTGATTCAGTTGACAGGTGATCAGCCGTTGTCTGTTTGTTAAAAATTCTGTTTGTAAAAACAAGGACAAGACAACGGTGTAAAACAGTGTGCTAATAGTTAAGTAAATACTTATGTCAGTTTTAAAAGATTTAAATTTAACCTACCTATTAGCCGGAGCACAATGGCTTTAACGATAACAACCCCTGTATTTAGGTGCTTGCCATGACTGATACCCCCGATCGTACCGTTGCCGGATTAAGCCGCGACCAGCTAGAAGCCCACTGGATGCCGTTCACCGCCAATCGCAGCTTTAAACAAGACCCGCGTATTATTGTTGGTGCGGAAGGTTCGTACTACACCGATTCGGAAGGGCGGAAGATTTTTGATGGTCTGTCGGGTTTGTGGACCTGCGGTCTGGGACACAGCCGTCCGGAGATCACCGAGGCGATTGCGCAGCAAGCTAAGCAGCTAGATTATTCGCCCGCTTTCCAATTTGGTCACCCCAAGTCGTTTGAGTTGGCAAATAAGGTGGTGGAGTGGACCCCGGAGGGGCTGGATTATGTCTTCTTCACCGGGTCCGGATCTGAGTCGGTCGAGACCGCACTGAAAATAGCACGTGGCTACTGGCGCAAGAAGGGCTTGCCAACCAAGACCAAATTAATCGGTCGCAGCAAGGGTTACCACGGTGTTAACTTCGGCGGCATCAGTGTCGGCGGCATTAGCGCTAACCGGTCGATCTACGGACAGGGTATCGATGCCGATCATCTGGGGCATACCGTACTTAAACAGAATGCGTTCTCCAAAGGTGAGCCCACCGAGGGTGCTTACCTGGCCGATGAGCTGGAAGAGTTGGTGGCGCTACACGATGCGTCCAATATTGCCGCTGTGATCGTCGAGCCCGTTGCCGGTTCAGCCGGTGTTATCCCACCACCCGTGGGTTACCTCAAGCGTCTGCGAGAGCTGTGCGATAAGCACAACATCTTGCTAATTTTTGACGAAGTGATCTGTGCATTTGGCCGTATGGGTGCTAAGACTGGCGCCGAAGCCTTTGGTGTCACCCCTGACCTGATGACGGTTGCTAAGCAGCTAACCAACGGTGTCGTACCGATGGGTGCCGTGATCGCCACCACGGAGATCTACAACTGCTTTATGGAAACCGGTGGCCCGGATTACATGCTCGAACTGCCGCACGGTTACACCTATTCGGCACATCCTGTGGCTTGCGCGGCGGCTCTTGCTTCGCTTAATGTTCTGGAACAGGAAGGACTGGTGGGTCGTGTTGCCTCCATCTCGCCGCTATTTGAAGAGGCGTTGCATGGCCTCAAGGGGTGTAAGTACGTCACCGATATCCGTAACTACGGTCTGGCAGGCGCGTTGACGATTGCAGCGGCTCCGGGTGAGCCTGCATTGCGTCCTTACCTGATAGCGATGAGTATGTGGAAGAAGGGCTTTTATGTACGTTATGGTGGCGATACCATCCAGTTGGGTCTGCCGTTTATCGTTGAGCCAGAAGAGATCGACCGCCTGATCAATGCATTGGGTGAATCAATCAACGAATTGAGTTAAGCGATGAGTGCTTAACCGATCGCTTGCGATCTAGGATCAGTTTTACCGTTTACCTTTTAATAGTACAGGGCGCTGTCTGAGACAGGCCTCGTAAACCGAGGAAGAATCATGAACATCGTAGGACATCTGATTAACGGCCAGATCAGCCAACAGGCCGAGCGCACACAAGACGTATTTAACCCCTCGACGGGTGAAGTTTCCAAGCAGGTGGCGTTAGCATCCAAGGCGACCGTTGAAGAGGCGATCGCTGCCGCCAAAGCTGCGTTTCCTGCGTGGCGCAATACGCCACCAGCCAAGCGAGCCCAGGTGATGTTCCGCTTCAAGACGTTGCTGGAACAAAATGTCGACAAGATCTGTGAAATGATCGGCGAAGAGCACGGCAAGATCTCTCACGATGCCGCCGGTGAGCTGCAACGCGGTATTGAGAACGTTGAATACGCTTGTGGCGCACCTGAATTGCTCAAAGGTGAACACAGCCGCAACGTCGGACCGGGTATCGACTCGTGGAGTGAGTTCCAGCCGCTGGGTGTGGTGACCGGTATCACGCCGTTTAACTTCCCGGCGATGGTGCCGTTGTGGATGTACCCGATGGCGATCGTTTGCGGTAACACCTTCATCCTCAAGCCCTCCGAGCGAGATCCCAGCTCGACGCTGTTTATTGCACAGTTGCTACAGGAAGCCGGTCTGCCCGATGGCGTTATGAACGTCGTTAACGGTGACAAGGAAGCGGTGGATTGCCTGTTGAGCCACGCCGATGTCAAGGCGGTCAGTTTTGTCGGATCAACCGCGATCGCCGAATATATCTACACCACCGCGAATGCCAACGGTAAACGTTGCCAGGCACTGGGTGGCGCTAAAAACCACGCCATCGTAATGCCCGATGCCGACATGGACAACGCCGTTAACCAGTTGGTTGGTGCTGCCTTCGGTTCATCCGGCGAGCGTTGCATGGCGCTGTCTGTCGCTGTTGCTGTTGGTGACAATGCTGCCGATACCCTGGTATCCAAAATGACCAAGGCGATGGAAAATCTGAAAGTTGGTGCGTTCTGCGATAGCGGCAACGATTTTGGTCCGGTCATCACTTCACAGCACCAGCAGAAAGTATTCGGCTACATCAACAGTGCCGAAGAGCAGGGCGCTAAGATTGTCGTTGACGGTCGTAATCCGCAGGTTGAAGGCTACGCAAACGGTTTCTTCGTCGGCGGTACCCTGATCGACAATGTCACGCCTGACATGGTCAGTTACAAGGAGGAGATCTTTGGACCGGTACTGCAAGTGGTTCGGGTTGACACCATGGAGCAGGCGATGCAGCTGATCAACGATCACGAATACGGTAATGGTACCTGTATCTTTACCCGTGACGGCGAAGCGGCGCGTTACTTCTCTGACAATATCCAGGTCGGCATGGTCGGTATCAACGTACCACTGCCGGTACCGGTTTCGTACCACAGCTTTGGTGGTTGGAAGCGTTCACTGTTTGGTGATCTGCACGCTTACGGCCCGGATGCGGTACGTTTCTACACCAAGCGTAAGACCATCACTCAGCGCTGGCCTTCTAGCGGTGTACGTGAAGGTGTTCAGTTCGCCTTCCCGAGCTAACGCCGGGCTGTTCGGAAAAAGCTGACCTTACCGCGTCATTTGTTCGAGTTGAATTGAACGCCACGGTAAGGCACAGATCATAACGAAAACGCTGATAAGAGCTTGAAACTCTGTCAGCGTTTTTTATTGTCCGGCTAGGCTAGTTTGGCCAAGCTTGTGAGGTTGTCATGACTATTACATCGACGTCAAAATCCCATTCTTCTCAGCCCGGTTCTGTACCATCTGATTCCGCTCAACACGCCAACTCTTACTACGCTTCATCGGTTAATGAGGTCACCGACTACCCCTGCCTTGAAGGAGAGCTTCGGGTTGATGTAGTGATCGTTGGGGGTGGTTTTACCGGCGTTGCGTCGGCGGTTGAGTTGAGCGAACGGGGCTTGAAAGTGGCCATCGTCGAAGCCAATAAAATTGGCTGGGGTGCCACCGGTCGAAATGGCGGGCAGGTGACGGGTTCGCTGTCGGGAGAGACGCAGATGCTCAAACACCTGCGTTCACAAATGGGTCGTGATGACGCCGATGATTTTCTGTGGAATCTGCGCTGGCGTGGCCACGATATCATCAAGGATCGGGTCGAGAAATACGGCATCGACTGCGATCTCAAATTCGGTCACCTGCACACAGCCTACAAACCGTCGCACATGAAAGAGCTGCAAATTAATTTCGACGAAGCCAACCGTCGTGGCATGGGTGATCAGGTCGAGTTGGTGAGCGCCGCGGATATTCCGCAATACCTTGAAACCGAACTCTATCACGGTGGTTTGCTGAACCGTCGTAATATGCATCTGCACTCGTTAAATCTGTGTATCGGTGAAGCCAAGGCGGCCGAGTCGATGGGTGCCAAGATCTTCGAAAACTCCAAGGTGGTCGACATTATTCATGGTGATACTCCGGTGGTAATCACCGACAAGGGCCGCATCACTGCCAACGCGGTCTTACTGGCCGGTAATGCTTACCATCGCTTAGAACAGAAAAAAATGAAGGGACTGATATTCCCGGCTTGCGGCGGCAACGTCGTTACCGAGCCGCTGGGAGATGAGATTGCCGCCAAGATCAACCCGCAGGATCTGGCGGTCTACGACTGTCGCTTTGTGCTCGATTATTATCGCCTGACCGCCGATAAGCGGTTGATGCTTGGCGGGGGTGCAAACTACTCAGGCCGCGAGTCGCGTGATATCGCAGCCGAGATGCGGCCTGCGATGGAGTCGATCTTTCCTCGCCTCAAAGGCGTTGGCATCGAATACGCCTGGAGTGGCATGATGGGGATCGTGATCAACCGTATCCCGCAGTTGGGTAAGTTATCTGACAACGTCTATTACGCTCAGGGTTATTCGGGGCATGGTGTGGCGTTGACACATATCGTCGCCGAAATTATGGGGCAGGCGATCAGTGGTTCGATGGAAAAGTTTGACCTGTTTGCGGCGGTTAAACATACCCGGTTGCCATTGGGGGATTGGGCAGGAAGCCAGATGATGGCGATGGGGATGTGGTATTACCTGTTGCTTGAGCGTTTTCGGTAATGTTTTTTGTACCGAGTCGAGGGGACGAAAAAAGGAATGAACAAGAGGATATTGGTTGATCGTTAACGCCGCGCTCACCGGAAATGCTTGAGCGCCGCGTTAATATCGCAGCGGGGTAATTCCCCCCTCTCTCCTCCAAAAACAGCGGTTAGCTGCCGCTAATTTTCGATGCGAAATAATCCATTATTTCCGATCTCGTCATCTCTTTGGTTTGGTTTGAGAAGCAGTAATAGTCAGGTCGTTGGTCGCTAAAATATTGCATATTCATTTCCAAACCGTCCAGTTTTGGAAACAGCCCCACCGGCATGTTGTACTCACCGCTTTCCTTGAGCTTATAAAATAAATGGGTGCCACAGTCAGAACAAAAACCACGTGACGCCCAGGCTGATGACTCGTACATCGTTATTTTGTCGCTGCCTTCAATGGTGACATTGGTACCGCACTGGACCGCGAAAAATGGTGCGCCCCCCCAGGTTCTGCATGATTCACAGTGGCACACTGTGAATTTAGGGTTAATGTCCTCTGCGGTAATTTTTACGCTGCCACATAGACAGTTTGTTTCTGATTTTAACATCAAGAATTTCCTTGGCTTTAGTCGCCCTTAAGGGACTGCTTGCCTTGATTATAAGTCTGGTTGTTACCAAATATAAGGGGTCAGGCGATACCGCTTCCTGAGGATTGCTTGGTATAGGAGCGGTTGTGGCGTAGTGAATTTGGCCGCCTCAATTGACTACCTTTAACAGTGGCATCTTTAACAGTGGCTATGCTTTCCCTATGAGAATTTACTGATAACGTCAAAAGGATTATCTATCCCGCCGGGAAGGAGAAGCCTGTGTTTTACGCCAGAATGCCTGTGTCGCTGTTATTAATCCCCCTATTGTTCATTGCCATGTTAATAGCAGGTTCATCGGCTATTGCAGCCAATCAATCCGGCGATTCAGCGCAACACCAGCTGCAAAGCTTAGAGGGATTTTGGAAAGGAGAGGCGATTGAAACGCCGGTCGGTCCGATGAACTACGATATGGTTTTTCATCGTTGTAGTGACGGCACGATCGCTGGTGTGGCAAAGACTGGGGCTTCCTTGCACTACTGGCAGTTCAGCCCGGATGAGCCCCCTGTGCGGTTACGGTTTCTGTCGACCTTCAGAGGGAATCGTGAACCGGTGCAGTTGTTATCGAAGAAATCGGAGGGAGCGGTGCTGGAGTTCTATGCTCCTGAACTAGAACTCCTCACCCTCGGGATCACTTTCTCAACGACAAACGGTGATATTCGTATCTATCACTATGGCAATCCCCATGTGCATATCTGGTTGGTACGCACCGACAACAGACCGGCTCAATTGGCACCGCACCATAGTTTGTCCAACAGTTGCAGAGGCTACCCATTGGGCAGTGAGTAGCGGGGGGCGGCTTGGGGTTTTCGGAAAGCCGGACGCTTTTCCAAGTCTGCTAACTGGCGATATCAGCTTTCAGCTGATCGCGATAACGTCTTGATAGATTTAATGCTACTCCAGATTTCAAATGCAGTTTGTAATCACCATTCTCGGAAGGTTGTAGCGTTGCTATCTGAGATATGTTGAGACAATAGCCGAGCGATGAATGCGTCGAAAACCCTGTTCGGCGAAACGTTTTTCAGTCGTCGCCATGGTTGCCCGCATGGGATAAACAGAATCTATCGAGTACAGATTCACATAATTTCCTGCGGCTTCAATCCAGTGGATATCGGCAATACCGACCAGATACTCCCGACCGAGCTTCTTGATCAGGATACGCTCATTGTCTGAATCTTTTGGCTGAGGATCTCCTTCATTTTTTTGCTGAATCAGCGATGCCTCACCTTTGGCACGACGCAAAATAAAGTCCCACAAATAGATAAAAGCCAGCACTGTCAGATAAGTAACAATATCCTTCCTGAGTTCATACAAGCCCATGGCAAACCAATCACCAGCGTTGTAATCCGCGCCTGCGGCGGCATACCACAGCTCGCGAAGACCGACCATGATGGCGATGTGCAGCAGGGTAAAAGGAAAGAACACAATAGCGTGGAATAACCAGTGCAGGGGGCGCCACGTATCTAAGGGGTAACGATGGGTAAACATGACCAATGGCGAGACTAGAGACATAACGGCCACCACCGAACTCAGCTCCCAGCTGAGGGGTTGCCACAGGGCGATGTCGTGCCCTAAACGAGCCATATCCGAGTGACGTGACAGGGTCTGTATTACAACCAGTAAAGCACCCCAGAGCAGCAAAAATAGACACAGCCAGCGCATATTGTGCTTAACAAAACTCTCTGTCATCGATCTACCCGCCTATTGGAGGGAAACAGTGTATCGCCCAGAGAAAGCAGAGGCAAAATTCCATCCCTATTTGCTGCCGCTTATCCCAGTTAGTCTGACCTCATCACAAAATCAATGAAACCAATCACTTATTTATCGTCACGGCTATCATCCCAGTCCACACTGCATCTATCAAACAAGCCAACGAAAGGCGGTCTCGATGCAACAGCAATCCCCACAAATCTCAAGACGTTACGAATTAGACTGGATGAGAGTACTGGCTTTCGGCCTGCTGATTACTTTTCATATTGGCATGTTCTACGTCGCCGATTGGGGATGGCATGTCAAGAGTGAACACAGCAGTGATTGGCTGCAATACCCCATGCTCTGGTCTAACCAGTGGCGTATGTCGCTACTGTTTTTTATCAGCGGAGCGGCCAGCTACTACCTGATTCGTAAGCAAGGTGGTTGGCACTTTTATCTGACCCGTCACAGTCGATTGTTGCTACCACTGCTGATTGGAATCGCGGTAGTTATCCCTCCCCAGCTGTACTGGGAGATTAAGCAGGCAGGCCAGCTTGGCAACCTTAACTACTGGCAGTTTTGGGGTGCGTATTTCGACTTCAATCATCCTGCTTTTGACGGTTATAAGGCCATTATGGATACAAACTTAACCTGGACCCACTTGTGGTTTTTGTTCTACGTCTTTATCTATGGCGGCGTTGCTGCCCTGATGACCCCAATATTAAAATTTGTCGCCAAGCCTTTAGAGCTTGGTGCGCTTAAATGCACCACGTTTTCCAAGCTGGTTTTATTGCTAGTGGCTCCGCTGTATTTCGTTTTCACCGATTGGCTGTTAGCCGGAACCCGGAACCCCCAAATACGCCCACAGTTTCTTTTATGACATCTCCAGCAATGTGCACTATTTCACCCTGTACTGTTTGGGTGGCTGGGCCATGCATACGGTTAGTCTTTGGCGGTTGATTCGGGAGTGTCGAAAGCTAGCATTAGGGCTGGCTGTGCTGTCTCTGTGTGGGGTTTATTTTCAATTTGGCGGTGGCGTTATTATTAATTCCGGCGTTAATGAGTCGGTAGCAAATTATCTGTGGGCCGCTAATGCTTGGTTGTGGTTGATGGCCGTACTGGGTTGGGGGCAGGTCGTTTTCACGCAGCCCAACAAAATCATCCAATACTTAAATGGCGGCGTGTTTTGTTATTACATTTTGCACCAGAGCATTGTTATCGTGGTCGGCGCTTGGTTGGCTCAGTTCCAACTTTCCGTGGGGTTAGAATTCGGTTTGATACTGGTAGCGACCATTCTGGGGTGTGGGGCTGGATATGAGAGCTTACGTCGCGTGCCTTACTTAAGAGCCTGTTTTGGTATTAGCGCACCGAAGCAGAACCACCCCAATAACAGTATAATCCCCTACCTTAATAGCGGTTTAAGAACCGTTTGTGAAACGGTAAAGCTAAAAAATGGCGGGCCAAGTTGTTAACGAACGACGGTGCCTGGCGCCGCTAGCTAATGGATGGCCAAGATGTGTCAGAAGGCGATTCCTATGCTTTCGGCGGGCTAGAGGCTGGAAGACAGGGCCGAATATATATAAGCGTCTTTACTCTGACACAGTACGTCCTTGCTCGACAGGAGGGGGCGGATACGGACACTCGATCTAGGATCTTTTAGGGCCGCTGTGTTGCGACTTAGCCGCAATTAGCCTGGAGGTATGTTAGGTCTATGGCCAGCTATCCTTGATCCTCATCGCATGAACCAAATTCAATCTGATGATGGAAGTGGAAGCCATCACTGTCCGATGGTGGAAAAATAATCAAGGTCATCTGATTTCAGCTCTTGCGCCCATTCCGGACATGTCTAGGTTCGGAAAGCATGCCCATTTCACCAATGCACTTTTTTCTAAAACCGAACATCATTGCCAGGGAAGTTGGGCATTGGCTACACCCCCCTAACAACTAAGTCTGGATAACACTGGTAATTTGAAACCTCCTGCTAGACCAAGGTGGTGCCTTGGGTGATCCCCAGTTCTATCAACTTATCGATGTGACCGGGAGTTTTTTGCTTCTGATCGATTGGTATGAGCGATTTTCGATCGGCTGACAATTTGGTATGAGCGGTTTCCGCTCTTTTGTTGTGGTATCCGTTACTATGGTGGCTATGATCTAGCATTTTTCAGATGTGGCTCTATTTTTGCTTAGTAAGAATGATGGGGACCTAATATGCGGTTACCAATGAGAGGTTAGTCCTTTTGATTATTGATCACTCTTCAGTACGACGTCTCGAATCACTGAACAGTGAAACCACTGACGAGGCACCCCTGCTGTCGCAGCAAGGTCGCATCGCCAATCGCCTGACGACTAAATACCTATGGTTATCGCTGTTGGTTGCGTTGGTTCCATTGGTTGGGTTTGCGAGTCTCTACGACTCCTATTTTTCTCAACTAGTTTCCCGCCTAACCGAAGAGCAACTGGCCACTCGGATGGCTGCGACGCAGAACGAATTTCGGGTATTCATTCGAGAACGAAAGTTTGAGCTGGAGGCTCTCGCTGACCAGTTCGATAATCCAGATCTTTTCACCCCCACTGGACGGAAGACGATTTCCCCAGAGCTGGAGAGTTTGTTGCGGTTGCAGGTCGATGCGAGAAGCGTTTACGGGGTTGTTTTCTATGACCACCAAGGGCGCATCGCGTGGACCTTCCCGGAAGAACAACAGACGGACCCCTCTTCTGCCTCTCGAAGTTATGACTTTGAGGGGGCTCGATTAGCGGGCCCTTTGCCTTACTCCATCGAGCGCCCTTCCGGGGTTATTCTTCGCCAGCACTTGATGCCCGATACCCATAATGAACAGGGCGGTGGTATCGGACTTATCATTCGCTTTAACTCCTTGACCGAGATTCTCCGCGGCTTGGATCAAAGCAGTACCTTTCGGGTATTCCTACAGGCAGGTGACGGCAATACCTATGACGTTTTGGGGCAACCGGTCAATATTGCTGAAGCGCCCACGCAACAGCTGGCTCTGCTGCCAGGCTGGTCGTTGCATGTGATCCAAAATCCCAATCTGGTGATGTCATCTGTCGAAAGAATGCGTTATTGGCTGATCCTGTTGATGGCGTGCACCGTCGCCGGATTATTGTGGCTGCATATGAGTATCTCTCGTCGCTTAAATAGGCAGGTCGAATCCCTGATCCTCAGCGTAGAAAAAGTTGCCCTCGGGGATCTGGATACACCCGTCACCCCGGTTCAGGGTGCAGAAATGCTGCGCCTGACCCAAGCCATCGAACGGATGCGACTGCAACTCAAGACCTTCATCCGCGCAACGCTTAAGATCGAACGCCAGGCAACGCTGGGACAACTAGCAGCAGGTTTGGCCCACGATATACGTAATCCCCTGACCACCATTAGAACCACTATCGTTGCCCTGTCCCGACGAGAACCCGATCCTGAAAATAGGGAGATGATGGCGGTGATTGAGGAGGAGATCGACCGTGTCAACGACGTACTTGAACACTTGCTTAATTTTGCCCGGCCAAGAGAGCCGCACGCCAAACAGGTCGGGGCGGCAGAATTACTCAGCAGCATCTCTACCCTGGTTGGAGCCTCGGCACGGAATCAGGGAATAGCGCTCGACATACAATGTCCGAAAAACCTGTGCCTATGGGTCGATGAAGGCCATCTGCGGCAAGTTTTAATGAATTTGATTCTTAATGCGTTGCAGGCGATGTCAGTCAAAGGACGCACTATCAGCCTACAAGCCTTGCACCACAACGATGAGATAGTGCTCAGCGTCACTGACGACGGTCAGGGTATGTCAGCCGAGATACAGACTCATATTATGGAGCCTTTCTTTACGACCAAACCCGCGGGTACCGGATTGGGGTTAGCGACCTGCGCCACCTTAGTGAAAAGCAATAATGGGAGAATGACCATTGATAGCACAGAAGGCCAGGGAAGCTGTGTCACGCTGTTTCTTCCCCGCTGCACAGAACCAGGAGAGTAAAGATCCATGAATAATGCGATATCCGTACTGGTGATAGATGACGAACGCAACCTGGTACGCAGCCTGGGTTTTTCGCTGCGCGATGAAGAGATGCAGGTCACGGGAGCCTACACCGGCGCTGAAGGGCTTGAGCTGGCCAAAACCTCAAGTCCGGATGTGGTTTTGCTCGATCTGGGCTTGCCCGATATGTCCGGACTTGAAGTCCTGGTAAAGTTAAAAGCGCAACAGCCTGACGTGCCGGTCATCATGATCTCCGCACATGGCGATACCCGTTCAGCGGTCAAAGCAGTCAAAGTCGGTGCCATCGATTACATCACCAAGCCGTTTGAATTTGATGAACTAGTGTTACTTATTCGCCGCTGTACCGAGCACATGCGCACCCTTCGCGAAATTAGATTTCTACGCGAGAAAAACAGCGGCACAGGTTCCTTAGTCGGTAATAGCAAGGAGATGGGAGCGCTTCGTGATGCGCTGCAACGAGTGGGTAACAGTTCTGGTAAAACGGTATTGGTAACCGGTCCTTCCGGTACGGGTAAGGCGTTAGTTGCTCGCGCCCTGCATGACATCCGTTTTATTGATGCACCCTTTATCGAGGTGAACTGCGCGACATTGCCCGACCAACTGATTGAGGCTGAACTGTTTGGCGCCGAGCGAGGCGCCTATACCGGAGCGAACCAGCGCCGTTCCGGGCTGATCGATCTTGCTAATGGAGGGACGCTGTTCCTCGATGAGATTGGCGAGGTGCCTATTAATCTTCAAGCCAAACTCCTCAGCTTTCTGGAAAACAGGAGCTACCGACCGGTCGGCGCGGGCCGAGAACGCCAGGCGAATGTGTTTGTCGTCGCGGCGACCAATCGAAATTTAAAGGATGAGGTGGACGCGGGACGGTTCCGAGCCGATCTGTACTACCGCTTAAATGTTCTGCCAGTCGATATGCCATCGCTGTCAAAGCGCGACCAGGATGTGGGGCTATTGGTCACTCACTTCAGCGAGAAGTTTGCCAGACAAGAGGGGTGCGAACCCCTGTCACTCGATGAATCCGTACTGGCACTGCTGGCAGATTATGACTGGCCTGGCAATATTCGTGAACTAAAAAACCTGATCGAGCGACTCACCATCCTCCATCCAGGAAAGACCATCACCGAATCTATGCTGCCCGCTGAATTCAACTCTGAGGATGCGATGGTTAAAAATCCCGAGGGGGATTATCGCGAAGCGGTCGAAGACCATGAGCGTCTGTTGATTTTCGAGGCGCTCAAAGAGTCCGGTTGGCGTAAGGGTATTGCTGCTGAAAAACTAGGCATCTCCCGGCACGCGCTCAAACGGAGAATACAACGCTTAGACCTGGAAGATGACACATGAGCCGCTGGTTATTTTGGGGTTTATTAGTCCTGGCACTCCCTGTTAACGCGGCAGAGTTGGCGTTAGGCGCGTCCAAAGAGCAGGCGCAAACCACCGTAGGCTGTCTGTTTCCGATGAGCGGACGCGGTGGTCTTTACGGCAAGGATAGCGTGATCGGTATTCAACTGGCATTTGAACACCTGAGCAACCAGAGCCAGCCGCAACCCTCTTTACGTGTATTGGTCGCTGACAGCAGCTCCAAGGCGTCCAAAGCCACCCGCCAGGTACGCGACTTCGTCCGCAATGACGGGGTGCGGTTTATCTGTGGGGTGGTTAACTCTGCGATCGCGCTCCAGGTCGCTCAGGTTGCTGATGAGGAAAAGGTTTTTTTTATCGGCACTGACCATGCATCTTCCAGACTGACCGAGCAGGGTTTGCATCCCTATTATTTTCGGGTCAACAACAACAGCAAGCAATCGATGGATGCTGCGGCGCTTTATATCAAGGAGACGTTTGGCCAACGCCCTCCGAACAAGCCTCTGCGCCTCGCCTATATCGGTCCGGATTACGACTACGGTTATCAAGCATGGAAGGACCTGCGCCGCGGGTTAGATAAACAGGCGATCAGCTACCAGGTAGAAACGGTGCTCTGGCCAAAACTCTACGAACCAGACTATTCACCCTTTCTGAGAGTTCTACTGGATAAGGATGTAGATCTGGTCGTGAATGCCCTCTGGGGTGGCGATCTGGTGGCTTTTATTCAACAGGCCAATCTAACCCCTCTGTTCAAACACGCTCGCTTTGCCAACTTCGATACAGGCGGTAACTATGAGGTGCTATCCGCATTGGGAGAAGAGATGCCAGCAGGGCTTATTCTATCCTCACGTCACCACAACAACTGGCCTGAAACGGAGTACAACCGCTGGTTTGTGGAGCGTTTTTTCGCGCTGAGCGGGCGATACCCTTCATACGCGGCCGAAGGTGCTTACTCGGGTATTCTTGCCATCGCCACAGCGCTGCGTACCGCTGGCGCCAATGCAGACGACGAGACCCTGCGCCAAGCGCTGTCTGAATTAGAACTACAGCTTCCTGAAGATCCGCCTGGTTTTACCTCCTTTATGAATCCCAGCAACCATCAACTACAGCAGGTTATCGCCATTGGCGAGACAGTCCCCGATCAGCGTTACTCCCCCGCACAGATGATGCTGGGCCATTGGCGCGTCTATCGCCCCAACGCGCTCCCAGCACGGTAGCATCAACTGCAGCAGCTGATCGCCATTGGCGAACCATCTCCGATCAGCGCTCTTCCTTAGCACGCATGATGTTGGGTCATTGGCGCGTCTATCCCTCCACGGCTCTCGCTGCAGGGTAAGTCCTCTCCTATGATTGGCAGGGCCTCCTTTTTCTCACTCACGACTTAAACCCTCCCCTCCGGCCTATGCGTCAACGTGCATAAAACGGCCTGGTGTCGGTTGAGCGGATAGCGCCCATTGACGCCGATCGCCCCGGATCGGAATCCGCTCATCAACTTCGCAGACTCAAACAAACAAACAAAAAAACAAATAATAACAGTGGCTTATATAAACAATCGTGATTGGCATAGCGGTTGCAACATCGTTTTTATGCCCTGCGCTCTGGTCTTCCGCCGTCAACCCTGACTAGCGACTGCCCTGCAGGACATGCCGGGGATATCCCGGCCATAAAAATTAAAAATGATGAGGCGAAAAAACGATGTTCACATCTTTTGCAAAAAAATCCACTCTGGCTGGATTGCTGGTTATTACAGCAGTGGCCCAGCCGGTTCTGGCTGCCGATGATTACAAGCTGGGCTTGGTTACTTTCCTTTCCGGCGGCGCGGCAGGACCCTTCGGAGTTCCCGCTCAGAATGCCGCCAAACTGGTGCTGGAAACCCTTAATTCAGGCGAGTTTCAGGCGCCCTACAACACGAGAGGTATTAACGGCCGCACTATCACTCCCGTATTTGTAGACGAAGCAGGGGGTGCCACCAAGCAGGCCTCTGAGTACCGTAATCTGGTTGAGCGCCAGGGCGTAGACGCGGTGATCGGTTATATATCATCCGGTGATTGTTTATCCGTGCCTGCCGTTGCTGAGGAGATGAAAACCCTGACCGTTCTGTTTGACTGCGGTACCCCACGGGTGTTTGAGGAGAACAGATTCAAGTACGTGTTCCGCACCGGCCCTACCGCGACCATGGATAACGTTGCCGCTTCGCGCTATATCAACACTGAATTTAGCGATCTGGCAGAGGTATCGGGTATTAACCAGAATTACTCGTTTGGACAGGAATCCTGGGCGGACTTCAGTGACTCTCTGAATCAGATCAAGCCCGATGTGAAGGTTTCTACCCGGCAGTTTCCGAAGATCTATGCAGGGCAGTACGGTGCTGAAATCTCAGCGCTGATGGTTAACTCTGCTCAAGTTATTCACTCATCATTCTGGGGCGGTGATATGGAAGCTTTCATCCTCCAGGGCTCAGCACGTGGACTGTTCGACGAGCAAACCGCAGTACTGACCACGGGTGAAAGCGCTATGTATCGCCTGTCTGATCAGATCCCAGAGGGAACGATTATCGGTGCTCGCGGCCCCTTCGGCGTCTATGCCCCGGATAGCGCCCTTAACAGCTGGTTCCGCGATGCTTATACCAGTCGTTTCGGTATGGCTCCGACCTACCCAGCCTATAAAATGGTTCAGGGTATCCTGGGTCTGAAACTGGCCACAGAAAATGCAGCCGCCAAGGTTAAAGGTCAGCCCAGTACCGATGATGTCGTTGCTGCGTTTGAGTTCCTTGAGTATGAAGGTCCTGGCGGGAAGGTCTCTATGAGCCTGGGTAATGGCCACCAGGCCACCATGGAGATGGTCTATGGCCGCTATGCACTCAAAGATGGCAAGCCAGGGGTGACTAACGTTCGTCGTTACGCATCCGCCTGTGTGACACCGCCTGAAGGCGTCTCCTCTACCGACTGGATCGCTCAAGGAATGCCGGGCGCTCTGTGCGACTAATCGACTCCTGAACAGGCCGGTGGCAACCTTTGCCACCGGCTCTCTGGTCTTTTATTAACTCCATAACTTTGGAGCTATACCATGAAACTGGTAATTGCGATGCTGATGGACGGCGTAATTTACGCGTCCTGGCTGTTTATAATCGCAGCAGGCTTAACGTTGATCTATGGCGTGATGCGTATTCTTAACATGGCCCATGGAAGTTTTTACGCCATAGGTGCCTATGCGGGAGCTTCGCTGGTTGGCGTCTACCTGGCGGGCGGCTATCCCCCCTGGGGGGCTTATCTGGTGCTGCTGGGTGCCGCGATATTTAGCGGAGCGTTGGTCGGCATCCTAATCGAACGGGGGTTGCTGCGCTTCATGTATGGTCGCGATGAGGTGGTGATGATCCTAGTCACCTACGCCATCCTGCTGATCCTCGAAGATGTGATCAAGTTGGTATGGGGCGTGGATGCCTATTTCGCCTACCAGCCCTATACCCTGTTAGGGCGTACCAAGTTGGCCGGGCTCTCCTTTGCCAATTACGATATCGCGCTGATCTTTGTCTCGGCAAGCATCTGCTTTTTACTCTGGTGGGGGCTCAATTGCACTCGTCAGGGCAAGCTACTCCAAGCGGTCATTCATGACCGTGATACCGCTTCATTTTTAGGTATCAATGTCACCCGCATGTTTACCCTGACCTTCGTTATCGGTGCCGTGCTGGGCGCTTTCGCGGGGGCGTTGACCGCACCGGGTATCTCGGTGATGCCGGGCATTGGCGTCGAGGTGATTATTCTCGCCTTTGCGGTCGTGGTTATCGGCGGTCTGGGCAGTGTCGGCGGCGCGCTGCTGGGAGCACTCATTGTCGGCCTCTCCCGGGCCGCGTCAGTCCATCTGTATCCTGATGCCGAACTCTTTGTCATCTATGGGGTGATGGCCTTAGTGCTGGCGTTCCGTCCACAGGGTCTGTTCGCCATCGCTACAGCGAGGAAAATTTAACATGAGATATGCAACAACGCTTGTTGTTACCGGGGCTGTCGCGCTGCTGGCTGCGGGATTGGTGATGCCGGGATGGCTGACCTTTCTATTGACGCTGGCACTAGCCAAAGGTTTGGTTGTGCTTGGCCTGTTACTGTTGATGCGGGCCGGATTGGTCTCCTTCGGCCAGGGGCTTTACTACTGTCTGGGTGCCTACACAGTGGGGATCGCCGGAAGCTATTTTGAAACCCAGAATGCGCTTTATTTAATGTTGTTAGCCGTGGTGGTTTGCGTGGCTCTGGCGGCGTTGATCGGGTTATTGCTTTGTCGTTACCGCGATATCTTCTTTGCGATGTTTTCGATGGCGTTTTCGATGATTCTCTATGGGATATTGGTTAAGAGTTCCTCTTTTGGTTCGTCCGATGGTTTCAATGTCAAACCTCCGCTGCTGTTTGGCTGGACTCCCGGGGGTGAAGCCAGTCCGCTAATGGCTTATGGCTTGGCGGTGGTCGCGGTGACGGCGGTTAGTATTTTCGCTTGGCACTACCTGCGTTCCCCGATGGGGTATGCCGGCGAAGCGGTGCGTGAGAATGAAATACGGGTCGAATACCTCGGTGTCTCAGTACGCGAACTGATCTATAAAAAGTATCTCCTGGCTGCCGCTATGGCGGGTCTTGGCGGTGCTATCACCGCGCTGTCAGCTGGCCATATAGATCCGGAGATGGCTTATTGGACCACCTCTGGCGAGTTTGTGTTTATCGCTTTGATGGGCGGAACAGGTCATGTTGCCGGTCCGATACTGGGCTCGGTTCTGTTTGAATTGATCCGAACCTACGCCTTCCAAATCTCCCCTTACACCTGGCAGATGATCCTGGGCATGGCGTTGCTCGCCATCATCCTTTACCTGCCCAAGGGCATATGGTCTCTAGTCGATCGCATTACTAAGAGGGCTGCAGCATGAGTGCATTATTAGAAACACGCGCACTGGCACGCAACTTCGGGGCAGTGACGGCTGCCGCCGATATCAATGTTTGTATTAATGCTGGAGAGATTGTCGGCATCATCGGCTCAAACGGTGCGGGTAAAACCACCTTCATCAATATGGTGACCGGTTATCTGCCGCCCAGCAGCGGTGAAATTCTGTTCAAGGGCAAGAGTGTTGTCGGTAAAGCGCCGCGTCAGGTGATGCGGGCGGGGATCTGTCGCTCGTTCCAGGTGGCACAGTTATTTCCCGATCTGAGCGTCCTGGATAATGTCCTGATCGCCTACGGCATGCTGCAGCAAGGCGCGTTGTCATTCCTTCGTCCGCTATCTAATCCGGCGAGCATCGAGCAGGCCACCGAGTTGCTGGATGAATATGGCATCACCGAATACCTGTCTGAAAAAGTGGTCACACTTCCGCAGGGCGTTCGCAAACTGCTGGATATCGCCCTGGCCATGATTGGAAAGCCTGAGGTTCTGCTGCTCGATGAGCCGACCTCTGGTGTAGCCATCGATGACAAGTTTGAGTTGATGGATACCGTGATGCGGGCGGTGCGTAGTTCTGGGGCTGCGGTGCTGTTTGTTGAGCATGATATGGAGGTGATCGCGCGCTACTCGACCCGGTTGATCGCTTTCTACGATGGCCGAGTGTTGGCAGACGGCCTGACCGCTGCGGTAATGGGTGACCCAAAAGTTCAGGAGCTTGTCACTGGGCATCAATTGGATACAACCCTATTAGATACAACCAGCACGTCGGAGGTGGCCCATGCTTAAGCTATCGGCAATCAATGCTCGCATTGCGGGCACCCCCATTTTGCGCGATGTCAATTTAGAGATTAAGCCGGGCTCCCTGGTGGGTCTGGTAGGCCGCAATGGCGCCGGCAAAACCACTCTGATGCGTACCGTGATGGGCCTGATAAAACCAGATTCTGGAACCATCATGATTGAGGGCCATGACATGACCGACTTAGCCCCTCACTTTCGAGCCCTCTCAAAAGTGGGGTACATGCCTGAAGATCGGCAGTTGGTACCGACATTAACCGTAGAGGAAAATATTCTGATTCCAGCCTGGGCCAATAAACTGCCCGAAGCCGAATCACGCCTGGCCTGGGTGTACGAGCTGATGCCCGAGGTCGAAGCCTTTGCGGACCGAAAAGCGCTGCAGTTATCTGGCGGACAACAAAAACTCGTCGCGTTAGCCCGGGCGATGATGAGCGGTAGCCGTCTGTTGCTGCTCGATGAGCCGTTTGAAGGCGTGGCCCCGGCCCTGTCTCAACGCCTAGTCAGTGTCCTGCATACGCTTAAAGACGAAGGTTTGTCAGTGCTGTTATCTGAATCGGACTATAGCCACTCCGCCGACCTGGTGACTCAGGTCTACACCATCGAACGCGGAGCAGTATCCGCGCCTAAACACGTAAGAGGAAAGGTCGCATGAATGATTTTATCTTTAACGCTCCCAAGCAGCTGATCTGTAAACCCGGTGTAATCGCCGAGCTAGGAGAGATCTGCCAGAACCTGATCGGGGGTCGCGTACTGATTGTGACTGATCAGGGGATCGTTGCTGCTGGCCTGCTGCAACCCGCACTGAACGCACTCAAATCAGCCTCTATCGAGACGTTTGTGTTCGATCAGGTTGAAGCCGATCCTGCCGCAGCGATCGTCCTGGCGGCAACGGAACAAGCGATCAGCGAACGTGTCGACGGCGTGATCGGGCTGGGAGGAGGCTCCTCCATGGATGTGGCCAAATTGGTGGCACTGCTGGCCAAAGGTGAGGAATCGCTTGAGGCGATCTACGGCGTTAATCTGGTTAAGGGCCAGCGATTGCCGTTGATACAGATTCCGACCACGGCCGGCACCGGCTCTGAGGTGACGGCGGTAGCCATCATTACTGTGGGCGAAGGCGAGAAGAAAGGCGTGGTCTCCGCGCAATTGGTACCCGACCTAGCATTGCTCGATGCAGAGCTGACCCTGGGGCTGCCCGCAATGGTCACGGCAACCACAGGCGTTGATGCGATGGTCCATGCGATCGAGGCCTATACCTCACGCAACCCTAACCATAATCCGATCTCTGACACGCTAGCCAAAGATGCCCTGGTGCTACTGGGTGCAAACATCGAGCAAGCTGTAAGCGACGGCCGTAGTCTGCCGGTCCGCGCTAATATGTTGCTGGGGTCGTTGCTGGCAGGCCAAGCGTTTGCCAATTCACCGGTGGCCGCGGTCCATGCGCTGGCCTATCCACTCGGGGGGATCTACCACCTGTCCCACGGGTTGACCAACGCCCTCGTATTACCCCATGTCATGCGCTTCAACCAGAATCGGTGTGCCGATCAATATGCCACGCTGGCGCCGCTGGTGTTTCCTGCATTAGCCGAGATTGAAGATGACAGCGCGCGCAGTAACGCCTTTATCGAGGCCCTCGAGGCTCTTAACCGCACCCTGGGTATGCAGGTACGGTTGAGGGATTACGATATTCCGGAAACAGCACTGCCAACCTTGGCGAAGGACGCCATGAAACAGACAAGGTTGCTGGTCAATAATCCGCGTGAGATCACCGAGGCGGATGCCTTGGCTATCTATCAGGCTGCTTGGTAAGGAGAACCTGATGTCTGAAATTATTCAATCTGAAATAACCAAGCCGGAAATTAAACGTTTCCAAACCCGCGCAGACTACCGGCACTTTATTACCATCCCTACGCGTTGGATGGATAACGATGTCTACGGTCACGTCAATAACGTGCAGTATTACAGCTATTTTGATACGGCGGTTAACCGCTACCTGATCGATCAGGGCGTACTGGACATCAGAAGCAGCGAAGTCATTGGGCTGGTGGTTGAGACCCAGTGCAAGTATTACCGCAGTATCGCTTTTCCAGAGGACGTCATCGCCGGTGTGTCAGTGGCAAAATTGGGCAATAGTTCTGTGCGCTATGAAGTAGGACTATTTAAGGAGGGTGATAATGATGCTGTTGCCCAAGGGCATTTTGTCCATGTTTACGTAGATCGGACCACCCAACGCCCGGTCCCTTTACCCGCCGCATTACGCGCTGCGCTTGAGAATATATCCGTTTGAGGAAAATCACATGCAAGTAACCCATCCTAACTTGCTGCAACAGCAAGCGTTCATCGACGGTCAGTGGTGCGATGGCAGCAGCGGCAAGCGTTTTAATGTCACCAATCCGGCCAACGGTGAGCTGCTCGCCGAAGTTGTGGATCTCGATGCCGAAGACATTACCCGAGCCATCTCCGCCGCAGAGTGCGCGTGGGACAACTGGCGTGCGCATACCGGCAAAGAAAGAGGCGCCATATTACGACGCTGGTTTGAGCTGATCGTGGCCGCAAAAGAGGATCTCGCGATCCTGATGACCGCAGAGCAGGGCAAACCCCTCAATGAAGCCCGAGGTGAAGTCCTTTACGGTGCCTCTTTCGTCGAATGGTTTGCAGAAGAAGCCAAGCGCCTCTACGGTGACATCATCCCCGGCCACGGGCGCGATAAACGCTTGCTGGTCATCAAACAGCCCATCGGCATCACCGCAGCGATCACCCCCTGGAATTTCCCGATAGCGATGATTACCCGTAAAGTTGCACCCGCCCTGGCGGCAGGCTGCCCGGTGGTGATCAAGCCATCTGAGCTGACGCCACTGTCGGCGCTGGCGCTGGCCAAGCTCGCACAGGAAGCGGGGTTCCCCGACGGCGTATTCAATGTTGTGACCTCGACCAATGCCCCCGAGGTGGGCCGTACCTTTTGCGGCGACTCCCGGGTACGCAAGCTTTCCTTCACTGGATCCACCCCGGTGGGCAAGCTGCTGGCCCAGCAGTGTGCCAGCAACGTCAAAAAAGTCTCCCTAGAGCTGGGTGGCAATGCACCGTTTATCGTTTTTGATGACGCTGATCTGGATGCGGCCGTGGTCGGAGCCATTGTCTCTAAATTCCGTAACGCAGGTCAGACCTGTGTCTGCACCAATCGCATCTTTGTCCAGGAAAAGGTCTACAACGCGTTCGCTGAGAAGTTCGCAGTCGCAGTACGGGGGCTTAAGATGGGTAATGGCTCCGATGAGGGCGTCGAAATTGGCCCTCTGATTGACGAGCGAGCTTTGACCAAGGTCGAAACACTGGTCGCAGATGCCCGTGCCAATGGCGCCAGGGTCCTTGCCGGTGGAGAACGCTTTGACGGCGTCTTAAACGGCTACCAGCCGACGGTACTGACTAACGTTAATAACTGCATGCGGATCGCTCAGGAAGAGATCTTTGGTCCAGTGGCCACGCTGATCCCCTTCACGACAGAAAAGGAAGCCATTGATATGGCCAATAACACCCCCTTTGGATTGGCCGCGTATTTCTATGCGCGGGACATCGGCCGCGTCTGGCGGGTGGCCGAAGCCCTCGAGTACGGCATGGTGGGAATCAACGAAGGTCTGATCTCAACAGAGGTCGCTCCTTTTGGTGGCATCAAAGAGTCAGGCCTGGGGCGTGAAGGTTCCAAGTATGGTATCGAAGACTATGTGGAGATCAAGTACCTCTGCATGAATATCAGCTAATCCAAAATCAAGATTAGTATCCGTTCTGTTGCTGTACCTTGCCCCGTTAACCGGGGCTTTTTTATTCTGGAGTTTCAGCGATTGCAAGTACGGCGTAGCGATTGTTATTTACTACTACCTCAGTGTCGCTTTGTCGATTCAGAATATGTTTGAAGCGGGTTGATGGGTGTAATTCGTTAACAAAAAAACGTTTCGGATATGTCTGCTATCTGAAATTGAAGATCTAAAAATAGCTTCCTTGGAAGTACGAGTAAATGTCGGCTAAGTCGATACAGCAGTACTGCAGATCTCCTGAAGTGAGCAGCAGGCGCATCAAATAGAATTAATGTATGGAATTTTGGAGGCCAAGCACTTCATGAAAATGCTGCATGAACTGGAGTTATGGAAGAGTCAGTAACGATGGAGGAAAAGTAGAGAAAGCGCCCACGTAGAGCAGGCACCGCACGATTACACTTCGGTCCATCTCCAAGGTGTCATCGACTTAGATGCCAAGATAGCGGACAGCACTCTCTAGGTTGAGATGCTTGGTTCGATTTTTCTGCTCGTCGATAGGAGCGATGGAGGTAAGGTAATCACCCCCTGTGTCAGGATAGTTGTCACCCCTCATAATCAATTAAGACAGGGGCGGAT
>JBALVL010000018.1:0-92207 GCA_036961355.1 Motiliproteus sp. | reverse complement strand
GTCGGCCCATAGCCGCCACTTAAAAAGAACTTGTCTAGCGTCAGTAGTCGGCCCAAAGCGGCAGCTCGCCTCAACCCCTTTGGGAGCACACAATGTATGCATATGGCCCTGAAGGCACACGCTGAGTTAGCAGTGTAGTGATATCTATTTCTAGATAACTTCCCTGACTAGGGGAGTTAGACAAGCCTGCTGAGGCCTGGAAGCAGGAGCAGTACTATGCTTATGAGGAACTATGTAATGAGTTCTCGAGTGAATAAGGATGTCGACATGAAACAACAAACAATACAAAGAATAAGTGATTTCTTGATTGTAGGCGTTGTTTTGGTAGCAGTCTCATATTCGGCAGTAAACTCATGGAAGAACAGTGAAAGACTTGTCGATCTGACAAGCGACATGAAGGGAGTAAAAGAATCTATCATTACCTTGTTACTCGACGAAAACCCGAATAAAACAGAATTAGTTAGAAAACTTTTGACTACTTCAGCCCTCATAGATGGGTTGGATAAGTTTAATTCGATGAAGTACGCAGATGCTTTCGTTACTTGGGAATCAGCAGCTAAGCAAGGTAACGAGGACTCGACGTTTGCAATTTTTGCAGCCAGGGAGGCACTGTTACAAAAGATGATCGATATTCAAGAACCGGAGAAAAGGCGTGAATTTGAGGTGATTCTTAGAGAAGCTCCAAATGTAAATTTTGCTGATGGCAAATATACGTTAAAGCATGACAAGGACACTTAATCGGGTAACCGAGGGCCTCTAACCCTCCGCCCCCACAACCCTCTACATGCGGGTCCGCACAGAACGGGCAACTCTACAACGAGCGGCTCCTTTGTGTCGGTAGCTGTCCGTCACCAGCACGTGTTTCACGCCTATTGGGCGTCTTCTTGGGGGCCAGCTCAGGGCACGGCTGATATTGTCTCTGTGACCTGATCAGCCTTGCCTTCAACCTTTGAAGTTGACCGCTATAAGCCACATCCCAACACGTAGCGTCACTGAGATCACCTCGCGTCTCTTTTTTTCAACAACACTTTCTTTCCCACCACTACTGCAAGGATGCAGACCATGAGCATGCTCACTATCACACGCAAAGAAAGCCAGACGGTCACCATCGGTGACGACGTTGTAGTTACAGCCAGCCAGACCCGCCGAGGTTCAGTACGGCTTAATGTCGAAGCGCCAAAGGATGTGACGATATTAAGAGGCGAACTTAAAGACCATAGAAAGTAGCCGTCACTGCCGCTACTTTACTCCCTGATACGCTGTGTTTCAGTGAGTACTTGGGTTTAAAACGTCTTTGTCCCACAGTCCCTTTATTTCATCCACTATTTCGGCCTGAAGCCTTCTAATTTCAGCCAGTTTTTGTTTATTCGTTAATTCCTGATCTTCTAGCATCATATGAACGGAGGTACTGGCCAGCAAGTTTACCGCTTTTTTCCTAGCCTGCTCCTCGATCATTGAGCTGACACTTGTCTCTGGAACAAATGAGTAGACCAAACGACACCCCATAGCTTGCGCAACCTCGTTTAAGCGTCGAATAGTGATCCCCCCTTCTTTTTCAGCCCTTTCAAGCTTTGCAGCCTGATTCCTACTCACCTTTAACCTGTTAGCGAGCTGAGAAGATGACATTCCTAAAGCTTTACGCACCAAGCTAATCCAGTCCTTCCGACTAGGAACTGCCTTTATTTTTTCTGATGTCTGATCAACGACTTCTCGGCACTGCTCACGCTCTATGAGCTTGAATGTATTTTTCATCCCATGCACCCCAACAAAGAAATCCTATATAGATACAAATAGTAAACATATGCAATGCTATAAGATTACACTGCCTAAAATAAAGAAACCTTATATGGTTACATAACAAAGCAATAATTAATCCTATTGGATACAGTTCAGGACTTGTACGTGTGAAAGCTAGCTTATAGAGGGACTCGGGTTGAATGATCATAGGGTCTCTAGTCCTGACCTCTCAGCTACCACGACGATCGCGCCTTCATACCTATTTCCGTTGAACCCTGTAGGTGTTGTTACTTGTTGAGCGGCAATTTGGGGCCGACTTCTCGCTAGACAAATTCTTTTTAAGTGGCGGCTAAGGGCTCAATAGCCGCCCCCTTATGGTGATTCCTTATTTTCATCCCACCCCGGTAAACTGCAGCGAATGCATAGACTGAGCTTTTCCTCTCTCTACTTCAGCGAACAACCCTTTGGCCGGGTAACACTGCGCGAATCTTTCTGACTGGCTTGCCGCCGATCGATATCGAATTCAATACCGGTCAACCGGGTTAGGGTAGCCGGCGCCACCAGATAACTGTCCATGCGCTTTGCTGTCGCCGCATCTGAGTTAGGCATCAGCCAGGCGTTGACCTCCCCGTTCTGAAACTTAATGACCTTCCACAGCTCATCAGGGGTCACAACACCATGAGTTTTGATGAGTGATCGTTGGATTGGTCATTGCCCCAGACAACGCCTCCCCATATTTCGACAGTACCCAGATCGCGATGGCATTCGGTCAGCTCTTCAGTCTTGCGCCAGGTTCCCCGACGGTTCGTACCGGCAGCTTGGGGAAAAATGTTATCGTGCTATTTGAGGCCTTCATAAGAGCCCGATCGTGATCGAAGATGTTCTGGTGAACCCCTTGCCCCTTGCCCCTTGCCCCATACCCCCTGTCGTACTGCTGCTCCCCTTTGGGTCGTTTGTACGTTTTGGTCGAAAATTGTCGGCAATGTGCAGGGAGTGCTTGTTCCTGGTTGAACGGTTGGTAGCGATCGAGGCTGCCGGTATCCGGTACCGTCGTGTAATAGAACGACTCGTACCCGCGCTTAGCGCAGTTGTAGGTGATGTCCCAGTTGTCGGATTTGAGATGGATTATTTCGTCAGCTGCACCGGCAGTGAGAGGGCGAGAACAAGGCCTATGGCCGATTTTATAATCATCATTATGGGATTTCTCCAAAAGCTTGAGCGCGTTATTGCGCCAAAATGAAGGTGTTATGGATACGCGGTACCGGCTTCGGGGATACCCCGGTTAAAAAGCCACTTTAAGCCGACATTCTTTTTCAAGAGGCTGGCCAATAAAACGGGTTTTTGAAGAGTCTCAAGGGTCTCCAATAACTGAATATTGATTAGTGTTTCGTCGATGGTTTCGCAGGTGGTGTAAAGAAAGAACGATCTGCCCTTTTTTGTGCAAACAGCATCGATCCGATTTCCTTGGACATCGAACCCCGGCTGGACATCATCGAGTGTGAGGAGCTGGTGACTGAGTACGACGGTTCCAGCAGCTGCCGATGCTTGTCGATCGATGTTGGGCACACGGATCATGAACCCCTGTGCCAACCGTTTGAGGTATATCCGTTGTCTGTATTCTGGTGTGCCCAGTTCCGGCACGGGTGACTTTGGATGGGTGGTGCTGGACTGGGGGGGATGGGTTCTGCGGTACTCGGAGATTTTGCCACTGAGTTCTTTGTTGTTCAGCCAAACCCCGCGTCCAATTCTTTGAGCCAGTAAGTCTTGAAGCAACTTACCGCTTTTGAATCGGTGCAGGCTCTCCTGAACCTCAGTCAGATCGATCAGAATGCTATCAGCGCCGCTTGTGATCGGATCATCATCGCTATGCAGGATGAAATGAACGTCGATATCGCCTTTTCCCGTGTGCAGGGTGACATCGGCTCCATCCTCAGTGCCTAGTGTGCTGGATTCCCATGAAGTTTGTGAATGCGGTTGGTCATACTGTTGAGCGTGTTCGGTTTTGTACTGCAGGAATTCTTCGATGCTTTCGGGTATCGAGGGGAGCAAAATCGAGCCCGGCCGTAGGAACCAATCAATCGCAATCTGCTTTAGCAAGCCTTCGGCATGGCAACTGCTGCCGGGTAAGTGAGCAAAATGCCAGGATAGTTCTTCTCCCTGCCGAGATTGCAGCTCTTCATCGCACACAGGGCAGATGCAAAGGCACTTCTTACCATTGGGCACATCCTCTACGCATACCCAGTTGCCGGTTTCCTTGTCGATGGCGATGGGACCGATCGATTTGTGTCGGCGGATTCTTGTCATAGTTTCTCAATGATTAAAGGGCGTTATTGAGTATTTCTGATGTCAGAATTGCTGCGCCTAAATTTAGCCGATCGCATACTTCATCTAGTGCATTGAACGCACCTTCTGTTGACTCTTTAGATCCATGGGAGTTAGTACAGCCAAGAGTGTCTAAAAAATAGCCTCTTAAAGTGCTACTTTTCCCTTGGATAAAACTTAGGTAATTTTCTGAGTCTGATGCTGATAGATACCTACTGACCGAGACCCTAGCTGCTTGGTGGAGGTGCTCAAGATCAAGCGCTATTACATCGTTAATGTTTAGATCATAATCAAATGTAAGCCCTGATCGATCCATGATGATAACGATCATCAAATAACGTTCGGTATTTTCCGTGTAGTCAAAGAAAACAACGTATCCGCCTTTGGCTGTTGTCCCCTCCATTTGATGCGCAAGTTTTTGAACTGTTGCCTGAGTCAGCGTAACGAATGCAGAGTCACGCTCTGTTTGTGTTAAAAAACTATCTAGCCAGTCGGCGAATGGATATAACTTTCGGCTTGGGTTAAACCCACCGTATGTTTTGTTTGGTTTCTTTCGATATATTTCTAATAGCGCGCCAGCAAGTTTTTGAACTTTAAGATCAGCCACTGGTAGGGATTGTGAGCGTAGATTTGTGTCTGGAGTGCTGCCAGCGTCGTTGGTGACTTCGTGAACGATCAGGTGGTTAAGACCCATCTTCAGCCGTATCCCTAATGTGTTTTATGTAGAGAATACAGCAAACATAAACGCTAACACAGCCGCTGTTCGAGTAGGTGGTTCGAAACAGTTACTGGCTACCTGTTTGGTTTTCCGGTCCTCTATATACAAATCGATCGCAGTTAGTTCTTCGACAGCTTGCCAGCCAGGGCTATCAACACCACCATAGTCACCAAGCTCATCGCAAACCACCATATCCCCATTCCGTAGATGATGTGCTTGGCAGCAGGTCTTGTCAGCAGCAGGAACATCGCTCCATTGGCCAATTGCAGATAGAGGATGTTTCCGTCGAATAAACCGTAGTTCCACCCTTCGTAGATTGCCCACCCTATAGCCAGAATTAGAAAACAATACAACGCCGCGAAGCTGCAGTGGTCTTCCTCGACTTTGGTTACGTCACGGCTGGTGAAGGTTGATATGACGAGGGGGTGGTTGTTGCAATGAGAACGGCTATGCCGAACCATGCCTGGTATGCCCCGAACATACGAACCAGTTCGATAAGCTGATCCTGTCGGTCAACGCTCAGAGCCGTCTGGATATCGTATGCGCTGTATCCAAACCACCCAATCACACTCAGTATTATTAGATGTAGTTTCCAGCGAATACCGGACTGTTCAATCGATTCTGATATTTGGTCGCTCATCTTTGATTCCCCGCTTTGTTTCTTAATCCTTGGGGGTATCGTCCATTGGAACATGCGGCCAGGGGTACGGCCTTGACCAATCGAACAAGGTGTTTTGTTGGGAATCGAGAGGAAATGGCTGGTTTGGTGCGCAAACGGTTTCGGGTTTCTTGCACCCCCAAGTCCACTCGTACGAGGTTCGTTACGATGTTGGAGCCGCTATTATAGGTGGCGCTAAAAGTTAGGGTGGAGCAGGTGGACAATTATCAAGTTGGGAAATTAACGAATCAGATCAGTGTGTGCTGCCGAGTTTTTTCCGCTGAATCCCGCAACTCATACCCCATAGCGCGGTAACCTTTACTCCTGCGATAGAACATCCGCTCTAACATCGGGTGCCCTGTGTCGATGTAGTCGTAGATATGAACTTCTGTCTTGCCTTGGACTGTTCTGTGTATCCGTCCAGCGTACTGTGCCAGAGTGCCTTTCCAGGAGATTGGGAGAGCCAGAAACAAGGTGTCTAAGCGAGGTAGATCAAACCCCTCGCCAATGTATTTGCCGGTCGCAATCACAACTTTTGCAATGGATAGCAGTGCTTTGGAGTCTTTTTTCTCTTTGGCCTTCATGCCGCCAGTCAGCACCGCCGAGACAATATCCTTTTCCTCCAAAAGTCGTTTCAGTGTATCTGCATGGGCTCGGCGCTCGGTGAGAACAAGAATGTGTCGATCACATTTGATCGCTGCAATAACGTCGTCGACTATCCTGTTATTCCTATCGGGATTATCAATTAGCCATCGAAACAGATCGGCGATATGCGGTCTTTTGTCTTGATTTAGGAGTTCATTTGGCGGCATGTGATCCAGCCGACAGCAAATTACTTCCTGAGAAAATTGCTGCCCTTTTGGAGATGCTGCCTTGTGCCGAAGCGGTCCGGCCTGCATGAATATGATCGGCTGGTGCCCATCCAGACGTTGTGGCGTTGCCGTTAACCCCAAGACGTACTTTGGCTTGACCTCGCTCAGGAGAATCTCATAGCGGGGCGCTGACAGGTGGTGACACTCATCCACGATGACCTGTCCATAGCTGAACGCTTCCGGTCGGATAGCGTTGTCTTTTTTGCTAAGCAGGCTTTGATAGGTGGCAACATCGATATCTCCGCTGGGCTTGCGCTTCCCTCCATGAATGACGCCAATTTCCACTCCCTGAGTAAACGTCTGTAGACGCTCCTGCCACTGTGTCACAAGCTCCTTGCTGTGAACCAAAATCAATGTATTGACCTTGCGCTCGGCGATGATTCCGACCGCAGTTACCGTTTTTCCAAATGCGGTTGGCGCGTGCAGGATGCCGGTGTCATGCTGGAGAACTGCCTTGACCGCTCTGCGTTGGTCGGCCCGTAGCTCTCCTTGGAACACCACGTCCGGGAGATTCTTGCCAGGGTGTCTGTGGTCTTGAAAACCAACCTCTATTCCCTGCTTTTGCAGAAGTTGTTCTGTCTCTTCAATGCAACCCCTCGGTAGACATAGGTAATCATTCTCAATTCGAGCGCAGCTGATATGGCGAGGAATACCCTGTGTGGAGAACCTTAGAGCCTGGGTTTTAAAAAAGGCCGGGTTGCAGAAGGTAGCCAGCCGCTTGAGCCTCGCTAAAAGCTGGGAGGGTAGATCAGCGATAGGAATGAAGATCTGATTGGCCGAGACCAGGGTTATTTTAGACGGGCAGCCCATGATTGGGCTCTCTGAAATAGGTAGATTGCTCTCCCAAGGTTGCTCGCCCTCAAGTTCAAGTGGATTCGGCTGCTGTACGGCATAGCCGAGATTCACCACTAGCTGTCCGAGATCGTTGGCGTGTAGGCGTTTCAAGCCTGACAAATACTTCCACTGGTCAACGTAGGGCTGAAAGTCGTGGTCCACAAAGAGTGAGGAACCATGGGCCCTTGGCTCGTGCTGCAAAGGCAGAGCAATCAAGTTCCCGAAGCCACCAGCAGGCATCGTGTCCTGATTTGGAAACAGCCGATCGTAGGAATCAAAGCCTAGCTTGGGGTAGCATTCCATGGCCTTGTCCATGAGAGCAAAGCCTAATGAGCGAGCTTTTACGGCGGCCACTGGAGCGTCAAAGAAGATCCAGGCATGAGCGCCATTACCTGATCGGGATATTTCGACTGCGCAATCAATTTCAGCTTCCGCACAAGCTTCGCGAAAAGCCGCGACGGAGTCTTTCCAATCTGACTTATCGAAATCTGCTGCTAAAAACCAGCACACATCGCCATGAAGAAGTGGGTAGACTCCGGCAGTCACCTTACCGGTTAAGTGGCTATGGATGGCAGACTTATCCAGGGGGATGTAGGAGTGATGTCGACACTCGCCACACTTCACTTTTGGCTTGTTGCAGATGCCGCGTTTCCACTCGTTGTGGCAAGCGACAGAGTATCCGGAACGGCCCGACTGGTTTTCCCAGCGGCTGGCAAACAGATCAGTTCTTCCACGGAACAACGAGCCAAACAGCTGTATTTTCTGATCGGGCGTAAACTCTTCGACAGCCTGTAGCCGTTGAGGAGTAGCTAGTATTTGCTGCCGCTCCTCTATTAGCCGTTTGCGCTTAGCTTCAAGTTCAGCGAGCTGCTTATCAATATCGTTTAGTCGATGATTTGTGCTCTGTTGATTGACCATAGCCACAATCGAAAAATGTCTGCTTTCAGCGATAGTTATTGATTAAACCATTTAGAATCAACTGTAACACCGAGGGGCGAGGTTTGTAGCTACTTGAGTGCTATTGATTATTGAATCATGGAGAGTGTTGGCATAAAGAGATTTCGCTGCTGTTAGCACACGAATATTGAATCAAGGTGTTACCGTTTCGGATTCATAACTCCACCAAGTCCACTCGTACGAGATTCGTTACGATGTTGGAGCCGCTGTTATAGGTGGCGCTAAAAGTTTGGGTGGAGCAGGTGGATTATGGATGGTCCAAGCTAACCGAGCTAGGACTAAGAAAAACTATGGTGGTGGTAAGGGGAAGAGTAACGGACGTTGCTCTGAAGCTTGCATGATACGTGGGATGGTGGGCCTTGCCAGACTTGAACTGGCGACCGATCGATTATGAGTGACATACACCCTCCGAAATTGGCTCTCTAAGTCGAAGAAAGTGAAGCCGTTTTCTTGGCGTTGATAGCCTTGGTGTGCATTTCCGAACCTATCCCGAACGGTGCCGATTCGATCCGGCTGGAACCTGCCACTAAGTCGAAGATTTGAAAGTGATCCGAAACACCGAACTCCGAACGATATCCGAAGTTTGCAGTGCTGCGTTGGGTGGTGGTGTGTGTCATGTTTCTCCGACAAAACAACTTAGGCGGGCTCCGCTTTGCGCACATTGCAGTCATAGGGGCCAAATGGTCTTGGGCATAGCCTAGCACTCTGGGCGACACATACCTGACGCTCACGGCCCTTCTCGCAAGCCGTATTACTGATCTGACTAACCTCTTACTTGATTACTCAATCAAATACCCATGCTAAATGTATTATAATTAATTTAGGATCCGTATGCCGCAATGTCAGAAGTGAATTGCTATGACCGTCACATCCACTATCGTCAAGAATGGCAGCTATGTGCTTATTGAGCATATAGGTACATTACAGGCAACTAACCCAACGCCTACAACAGAGACTACCAACCGGCACTATGGGGGCTGTCACCTAGCCTTAGTAAACTTCAGACAGGCGGACTTGAGCTTGGTTCGCTTGATCGATGTAGACAACATAGCCTCATGTCTTAAGACGGTATCACCCCAACTCACCCGGGTTGCGATAGTCAGACAGAAAGGTGAGTTTTCTGACTATTTTCAACATGCAATGAACCTATACCACATACAAGGAGTGGAGGCTGCTTTGTTCGAAGAGATGGAAGCCGCAAAAGTTTGGCTGCTATCAAGCTGAGTTTGTTTTGGATCGACGCGTATCGTTCAGGGTGTCTGGCTGTAAATGTCTTTTTGTCTCAGCTACGACCATGTCGCTTCAGGGGCCAGGTGCTGAACTCTTTGGAGCTCAGGGTTTACGTCTGCACTGTCGATAGGGCTGACCTTGTCTGGCGGTTCCAACAATCTCAATCCCCTTCTTAAATTTCAATACTTGTCATCAAAGACCACTGGTCAAGTGGTCCGCTATGGGCTGTAGCAGGAATGCCTAGTGATTGATTTTTGTAAATATATTGGTAAATGTCAGCAGTAAATCACTGATTTTTCTGAAAACAAACGACTTTACGGGGGAAAACCCCTGGATTCCCAGAGAGCCCCGAGACCTTTCTATTAGACAATAAGATTTCACTTTTTAGTAAAAGGCCGTTCCATGAAAAGCCACGCATTCGAAAGCGTAACCAACGAACTAAAAATCACCCCCATCGCCATCATCTCGCCGGTAGATCACCAGCTGTATCAGCGATACAAGGCTAATATAGTTACTGATGGTGCGCAGGTGAAAACGCTCACGAGAAGTATCGAAAATACGGCGAAGCTCATCGCTAGGTTCCTGAACGATCTGAATGTCCAGGTTTGGAGAGCAAAGGATCTATTGATTGAGCAGCACTCCATCATCCAAAATTCAAACGATGGAGTAAGTTCATACCCTGCATATGTAGTGAGTTATAGCGGGCAGGATATTGGTGCTGATCTAGAGATTCAAATGAAGGAGTCTATCCGTCGACTTGCATCCTGCATTATCGCTAGGGGACTTTTTAACACGGAATTGATAGATAGTCCTTCACAGTTACCCGCAGAAATTGAGGCTATTGTTGATACATATCGCGGTCAGGTTTTAGCCAAAAATGATAACAAAAATATCGTTGCACCCTTCCAAATAGACCTTGGTGAGAGCGTCATAGAACTAGCTGGGGCCTATGATCATTTGGTCTCGTCCGCACCTGATGTGCAGATACCGATTGTAGGTATCTGTCGTGTTGATGGGCTGTTCGTTAGTGAAAACTCTCTTTTTATCATTCCATTTAATAGTGATATCAAGAAACGGCTCGCTGTTACCTATGAACCAACTTTATTTTTCCAAACAATCGCAGAAGCCATTACGCGTCAAGTACTGATGGAGTTCACAATCGCCCCCATAAAAAACACGGCCAAAGATCGTATTAAGTATCGGCTCGACTCTTTGAAGTCTATAGATTCTTCTATTCGCCTTGAGTACGAACTTGCTCAGGAAAATACTGTCACGGAGGATTAAATAGGCCAGCTAAAGCCAGAGCCAATGTAGCGACACTCAAGTCATAACTATTTCGAAGGGTTTCAGAGCTATTCCTGCTGACTATCAGTACGCAGTAATCACGATGATAACTACGCCGATTCCGCAATTCGTCTCGGAGCGAATCTTGACGCAAGGGCTTGTCATTAATGCCGGCTTGACCTGCCGTTAGTGCCTGAAAGCCATAGGATTCTGCAAGTGCGTGTAACTCAGGATTAGTGCTCGTCGCTGAAACGCGTATTAGAGTTGCAGGAATTTGATAGAAATCGATGACCGCTCTAGCTAGTGCGAAGTGCGATGGGTATTGCAGTAACAACTGCCGGGTTGGGCCCAGCAGATAGGGCAGCTCTTCTCGGTTAGGAAAATCGACAGACCGTGCATCCGAGCACTGCTTGACGGTTCTTGCATACTCGATCAACCGACACCAGCTATCACTCGTCACCCTCGATAAAAACTCGAAAGGGATCTCAGTGCCCAGTGTCCGGATTTCTTGCGCCACTTTCTGACTAAACCACATGCGCTGCCCTGCACGCATCACTATGCCTTCCAACAATGCTACATCGGCGCTCTGAAGCCAGAGCATGCGGCCTGCCTGTGAGAAAGTTTTACCCTGAGAAACCAACTTGAATACTTTTAGAATCTGCTCATTCGTTGCCTGCGTGTAACTCGGTAACCGACCTACTAGTAACGAGATGTTCAAAGGTGTTCGTACTGAGAACTTATCGACATCTATTGCCGATACTAGCTTCATGCGACTGCGGGGAGGGCGTCGGACTATGCTATCGGCCCAATTACACATCAGATGGTTATAATTAAGCATGCCAGTTCGAGGGTGCGCATGCCCCATCAGTCGCGCCATAGCCATGCTGTTTCGACGAGATACACCGCTCTGAGGCCCCAGAATCAACTGTCTGACTTGAAGAGGGTCGAGTGTTTTGGCTTGTAACTTGTCTGTTAGAGGGAAGTGAAGGTCACTCAGCGCAGAAAATACCCGGTTATAAAAACTGTGTCTGCAATGGTGAAGTACTAACCGGGGGTTCCCCGTTACGTGTCGCAACACCTCGATAATGGTTGGGGAGATCATCGGCGCATCAGCTGTTAAGCGGTGATCGCTTCCTTGGCAAAGCAAAGGCGTATTGGGTCGATCTGAAGCAAGCGCGTCAAAGCGTCCCAGTACTTGTTCTATCACGTGTTGTTCCAATGTGTGCAGCGCAAAGAGTAAAGGAACCGCTCGTCGGGAGGCATGGCTTTTGAGCTTCCTCACGCGATTGTCACGTACCAGTACTACCCACGAATCGTTATACGCACACCAGTCTTCTCGCTTAAGCCCTGTGGCTTCAGCGCTTCGTAAGCCAAACCGGTAACAGGCGATTAATACGAACGCGACAAACAGTTGAAAATCTCGATCCGCTAAATCCAAACGGTGCATGATCAGGTGAAGGGCATCCAAATATTCATTTTCGGTCAGCATCCCAGGGCTGACCGTACGTTCTGGGGTTGGTATATCTAAATCAGACCAATTTGGTGTCGCCACACCTTTGGTTGCGGCCCAGCGCTGGAAGTCTTGCAGTACGCCGACAAAATAGGGTGTGGACCTGTGTGAAAACTGCTTTATTTCAACCAAATCGGCATAGAAATCGGTGACATCATCACTCTCCATACAGAGCAGATCATGATCATATGCCAACTCCTGAAAACTGCCCGCAAGGGTGCCAAAGTATTGAGTCACTGAATTGAATGCCAAGGCTCCTGATCGGAAGCGCTTACCTTCATTGATACGATAGGTGATCCATTGACCGAGCAGGAGTACGCTGGCGCTCACTTTTGATTCCCACTGCTGAGTCACTGTATCGATAGCACTCGCGCACTGTTTGGCTTTTGGCTTGCTGTAGGATTTCAGCGTTTGGCGGATGCTCTGATAGTAAGCCCGTGCGTTAGCTTGTAATGCGTCGGTACCCAACGTGCTCGCGTTAACCCTTGAGCGATACTTCAGCTGTTTTTCAGCAATCACACTGCTGATATCGGTTGAAGATGCCTGCTGGGTCGCCTCGTTGCCTGGCAAATGAACCTGCTTACCGGTGGTTATACGAATCCAATCGAGCAACGACATGCTTGTCGGTGGAACTCGCTCGCTGAGTGACGCTGCAACCATGCCGGGCAATTCTATCAGGTTAGCCTGACTCACCACTTCACAGAGGGTCCCTATAAGGCCATCAACGGTTAGCGGTGAATGCGGTGGTGACGCAACCTTTAATATTTCAGCGATGCCGGCTAGCTCGGCGGGCAGTTTTAGTTGGCTGGTATCAATACGTTTTTTTCGTTGCAGCCCTCGGTCGATCATCGCTGCCACCTTGGGGCTGATTTGATGCCGTTGGACAGCTGCATTTAAGTCCGCAGCCTCTAATGTTTCGGCATACTCCAGATAGAAATAACCTTTGTGTCGAAGTAACCGACAATGCTGGTTTTTCATTAGATCTTTGAGTAGGCGCGCGTAGCTCAATCGATTTTCGATACTCAGCAATACGGCACCGATGAGTAACGCAATAGGTTGGCTCAATCGGGATGGCATTAATGTTGTTGGGTAATCTCCTTTGCATAGACATACCGATTGCTTGCTCAGCTTCTGATAAATAGTCAATGCTGTCGGAGCGCCGGCCCTCACCAGCGATATCTCTTGCTGGGGCTGGCTAAAGCGTCGTCTGATCGAGAGTTTTATCTGTTTTTGATTCTGTGCTTTTTCGAACTGTCCTTTTAGATGCCGATAGCGAAGATTTGCATGAGGACGCGGCATGCCTGTGGCCGTCACGACCATTTTCTTAATCAGCTGATCGATCTCATCGCTACTGAGGTCTGTCCACTTCCGTCCATTTAAAAACAGGTCAATTTCCAAGCGTGCAGCATTACGTGCTTTGCGTATTGTCTGTCGACGGTTTTTCTCTCGTGCTCGAATACCGAAAGAACGCTCTTTAGTAGGAACTTCTTGCTGAGCTATTTCAGGCACGTGCAGGGTAGGTGCTTTTCGCCAAGACTGAACAGATTGCCACCCCAGTCTTTCATAGACGGTGTTAACAATGTCTTTTGCCTTCTGTGCATCATCCATCCAACAGCGAATTGAATAATCACCGTAACTGGCGGTGCCGCTTTCTGCATGCCCAACCCAGCCATCAACCACCTCAATATCCATCCCTGCGCGAGTGAGTTGCTGAATTAGGCGATGACGAAAGAGATTGGCCGGTAGTGACCAATGAAATAGCGATAGCTCCTCTATCGACTTATTCGAAACACTCGTCCATTCGTAATGTTCGTTTAGCAGAAAAAAGAAAGGAATGGCGTCAGCCGGCTGCTGTGCCGAAAGGGATTTAATGGCTTGGCTCAGAACGGGTTTTATATCCGCTAAGCTTTCTGCGAGCATCGCCAAATGTGATAGGTAATGCTGTTGAACTAACGCCACGACCTTCAGAGGGAGTGGGCATAAACGCCCTTGATGGGAGCCACTGTCCGATTTGTCATTGATATACACAAGCCGGTGCATCCAGCTGAAATGTGTCGGACATTCAAAAGGGTCTCGTACCGGGCGGCTTCCTGTGGCGGCATAGAGTGCCATGACGATGTAGGCAACAAACGCATTATGGAAAGCGATGGGATCACCTAGCCTGAGATCATTAAGCTGTGAATGGGCTGCGGCGATAGCGTCGATCAGTAGCTGTTCTATGGGATCTAGCCGACTGCCAATGATATTAATCGTACGACTTTCAGGCTGTAGGTAGGTCTCCGGTACTTGCACATCCAGCTTCGTAGCGTTAGCGATACTATCTACATCCCAACTGCCATAGGCACAGGCTCCCGGCAGTGCGCTTTGTGGGTGAGCGCTCACCATACGAGACAGGTTGGGGTTTGCAGACACATTAAATACAGCCTGTGGCAAAGCGTTCGCCAGCATGCCTGATGACAGCCGGGAAACATCGCCGGTCATATTACGGTTGAACCATCGTTCGAGTGGTTCATTAGCCAGTAGTCGCCAGCACGACCCCAGAGACTCTGAGTCCTGGTTAATTGCGGAACCGGCAAGTAACGCATCAAGTACCTTATCAGGCAGAATCAAACGATAACTGTCAGAAAAAGTATTAAGCCAGTGGCTCTGATTTTTATTGGGCTTCCATGAATTAACGCGTATCGGCGCGAGGCGAACTAGCTCGAACATTTCAGGATTTAGTTGCCATTCACTATCAAGAGTATCGTTTATTAACAGCGCTTCGATACGTGGTAGCGACCGTCCTAATCGTGTTGCAAGCCACACCAGTGCGCCACCCAGTTTCTCAACCATGGAGCCTGAACTCAGAATGCGTTCAATCCAGGTCTCTAGCTCCGGGGCTTCATGAGGCAGCGGCTTATCCCAAGACCAGGGTAAATAATGAGATAGCTCCGTGGATTGAAGTAAGACACTGTTAGCTGAAAGCTGCTGATGTGAATAGCTATCTTGTGGATCAACTCTTGACTGAATGAGAACTTGCGATTCTTCAGTCGTGACGGATTTGCTTAAATCATCAACAGATGGAATGAGTGCGTTTGTAGAACCTAGATCTACAATCTTTGGCGTGCGGGAGGGATATATACGAAGTGAACTCGGGCTCACCGCTCTTGCGTATAGAGTCAACCTCGCCTGTAGCTATCCTGGCTATGGCGCGTAAAAAGCTACCTTCAGACCGTTCTGGTGTGTAGGCTTCTAGCTGCTGAGCAGCATGCCCTAATGCATCACTAAACAAATCAAAGTCTGATTGGATGCCTTGCAGTTTTGCATGAGTGGCTTGCTGGAGCTGATCAATAACATCCCATCGGTTAATATCATAAGAGGGGCGGATCAGCAGGTACCTAGCTACGATTCTTAGATTTTTGTCTAGGTAAGAATGGAATTGCTGACCGCGAAGGAGCGCTTGTATAAAAACCCACAACCGTAGCTTTCTGCGCCAAAACTGTTTTTTCTGATCCTGCACAAAGGTCAAAGGGTTGGTGATCATAGCCAGTAGGTAGAGCTCTTCTAACTGGCCTTGAAACTGATTCTTTACGTTGGCATGAGGGAGTAAAGCTGGGTAGCTATTCTGTATACCTTCCGATTGATGGTAAGCACGAGAAAGCTGTGTCAAACGCTGACATAATCCATGTTCAGTCCATTCTGACAAAATCTCTTTAGAGTCAGTTTGATTGAGCTCTTGGAATATAGTGCCAACAGCGATGCTCTTGTAAGACTGTAGCCGAAGGGTTCGGCAGATTAGTTCTAGCTCTTCAGAAAAGCCCAGATCTCTGGCCCATGATTCGATGGCCTGCATGCCAGAACCGAGCCTTAAGGTCATACCTACAGCGCTGTTGTTATCATCTATGTGACAAGAACTGCTCTCTCTGTTGACGATATAGTCCTCCTTTTACTTCGTAGTTGCTCCTCGTTATTGTCTATATTACATAGTTTTATAGCTATTAGTGTATTTTAAGATGTTTTGATGCATCTCTATATCTTCAGTCTCATAACCGAATCTGGCCCCCGCTACCAACGTAAATAAAATCCAAATCAAGCACTTGCTTGATTTGGATTTTTTAGTTTCTGGGTATTAACAATTGCAAATCAAGAAATGCTATCGGGCTCAGCGCTTCAGTAGCCAGCGAAGGTCGTCAGTTCGAATCTGGCCCCCGCTACCAACGTAATTAGAACCCAAATCAAGCACTTGCTTGATTTGGGTTTTTTAGTTTCTGGGTATTAACAATTGCAAATCAAGAAATGCTATCGGGCTCAGCGCTTCAGTAGCCAGCGAAAGTCGTCACTTCGAATCTTGCCCCTGTTACCAGCGTAAATAGAACCCAACTTAAGCGCTTAGCTTGATTTGGGTTTTTCGTTTTTGGGTATTAAGCGTTGTAAGTCAAGAAATGTTATGGGGCTCAGCGCTTCAGCAGCCAGTGACGGTCGTCAGTTCAAATCTGGCCCCGCTACCAGCGTAATTAGATACCAAATCAAGCACTTACTTGATTTTTGTTTTGTCGTGTTGGGGTGACGAAATTCTTCTTTCCCACCCTTTTAAGTGCTCTAGGACGTCAGCGCTAAAACGATCCTGAGGTTGTTTTGGATCTATGAAAATGGCCATGATTAAAAAGATCCGTGATTAAAGGTAACAAAGATTGACCTGGCTCGCTTCGATCTCTATTATGCGCTCCACGTTGATGCGGGGTGGAGCAGTCCGGTAGCTCGTCGGGCTCATAACCCGAAGGTCGTCAGTTCGAATCTGGCCCCCGCTACCAACGTAAATAGAACCCAAATCAAGCACTTGCTTGATTTGGGTTTTGTCGTTTTGGGGTGATGAAATTCTTCCGCGCTCAAAATCGGCTCTGCTGTGTCCACCCTTTAGCAGTGCTCCACGACATCAACGCCAAAACGACCTTAGGGCTGTTCGGGTTTATTGGGCCAGTACATATGGATATTTCAGAGATTAAGAAAGAGTATTCTCCCATCCATGCGGCTAACTCTGACGATTTTGGCTGTTGTTATTTCTGTGGATGTGAAGCTGATCGTCAAGATTACAGTCCTCCTATAAAGCACTACCTTTTTTACAGCTCAGGTATGGATGAACTGAAGTGTATGGTCATCCCTGCCTGTAAAGAGTGCCGTGATTTTTTACTCGATTGTAAAGAAGGAAAAATCAATGAGCGCTTTGATTACGTAAAAATTCGTCTGGCCAAGAAGTATCGAAAAGCTCTGAATATCTATCATTCTTGGAAGTGTGATGATGCTTTAGAGGAGATGTCAGAGAGCTTTAAAAAAAGTATCAAAGCCGGTTTGAGCCTGGGTCTAGAGGCCGATGATCGGCTGCGGTACCAAGGTTTTGACTTTGAATTTGATGGCTGGGTTCGACCCAGTCGTGTTGTCGAAGACGTTTGCTACGATGTGTTCGGTGAAAAATTTGGCCTGCTTAGAGATGCTCTTTTGTACGCATCGGCTAATTACAGAGTCAACATCAATGTGCTGAAAGAGCGGGTCATGGAAAATGGCGGCGACTTTACTCAGGCCATCACAAACTATCATGGTGGTATCGAGCGCGATCTGTTTGAGAAAAAGAAAGACAAGTTGAGTCGTGAATTTGCCCTACGGCACAAACAAAATCTGTCTTTTATAAAGAGAACAGTCGATCTTTATCTTGACGCGATGGGCACAAGAGACATTGCTCGGTGTTTAGATAAGATCTATAACGAGCGGGTCAAAAAATAGCACGACGTCACCCGTCACTCATGGCCTTTTTCGGCAGAGTTATTTCTGGAAAAATAACTCTGCCAATCGACTTTAGCTAAGTAGCGGCTGAGATCATTTCTTGAATAACGATTTAAGTTGGTCAATCTGTCCTTTCTGTTCATCGCTCAATTCTTCAGACAGCTTTTGTTTTAGCTGGTCTTCAGCTTCTCTCTTGGCTAGTCGTTCCAGCTCTTTTTTAGCGGCTGCCTTGGCCTGGGCTAACAGCGGTTTAAGGATCGCCTGTGACAGTTGTTCTGGGGTTAGGCCCTGCTCGGCGCTGCCTAAGTTGTTGAGCTCAATAGCCGGCAGCTTAAGGGTTTTCTCGCCTAGTTGCTCCGTCACTAGCTGCAGTTCGCTGGCGTCGAAGCGGAAGTGTTTCACGGCAAGTTTGACCTGTTGAGCAGGATCGGAGCTGTCGTTGGTTGCCGAACTAGCCCCGCCGTTGTTCGCTTCACCACTCTTAGCTCCTGCTGCGACATTGTCCAGCAACGCCTGCAGGTTGGTGTCCTTGATGTTTTTCTGTTCGGCTAACAGTTTGGCGGCACTGATGGTTAGCTCCTCGATGACGATGACGTCACCGGTAATGCTGATAGGGTCGATCTGCAAGGCGATCTGGCCCAATGAAAATGCGCTGTTATCACTGAACCCTTTAGGGTTGGCTATGCTCAGTCCCAGCAGTACGCCACGGCCTTCGGTTAGCGTGATATCGACTTCGGCAAGGCGTACTTCGGTGCCCGTTACTTGCGTACCTACCGTTTCAATAGCGGCTTTGACGATACCGTTGATGTTTTGCAGTCCAATGACCACGACGATAGCGATGATCGCAATAGCTGCGACAACCAGGCCGGTGACGATTTTGATGGCTTTCATCCAGTGTTCCTTGTGAGGTTTTTCAGTCTTTATACAGAACGTTGTAGCATTCCGAAGGTTTTATTGTGCGTGTTAATTTAACACGCTTTGAAGTTAGGGGATTGTTTTACAGTCAATAACTTACGGCGGTGGCTTGTGGATTCGGGGTGGTGGTTTTCGTTACGGATCCGTAGGCAACATTGCAGGGGAGGGAGTTAAGGTCATGATGAAGGTTGGGTTTTGTAAACGCCTGTTCATCGCCTTATTGCCAGGCTATAGCAGGCTCAAGAAGGGCCATGAGTGCCCCCTGTGGCACTTACTTCTCGCATCTTAAAAAAGCAGGTGCAGGCGTGGAAACATCTGTTGCTGAGAGGTCACCAACCCTAGCGATAGAATATGTACCTGGCGGCGATGAGGCGCGCGCAGCAAGGATTGGGGTTAGCGCTGGTTATTATTTAATGATTGGCTTGCTGGTTGCCGTTGTTGAGTTTGCGCTCGAGTTGTTGACGGATCAGGTGCAGGTGCAGCCGCAAATTGTATTGGCTCTCAGCATAAGACTTGGGTACCGGAAGCTGCATCACTTCGTGTTCCAAAGCACTTAGCTCATCAAGCATCGACTTAATATGAACTGGGTTGCTGACATTTTCAGCGCGAAAATCCAATTCACGTAGCTGGCCATACCAGCGGTAGATCCGCGAGCGAATACGCCAGCGATAGGTTGGCGGCAGCACTTTGCTGAGAGGGATCATCAGGGTAATGATCGGAATCAGCATGATGATCAGGCGATCGATCAGATTGGCCGCCCAGAAGGGCATATAACGCTGCAAGAACGGAGGCCCTGAGCGGAAATATCGCTCGGCATCAGGGTTGAGTGTCAATTGGTTGAAACTGGCCGATGGAAACTGTCCCGGTTGTTCGAATAAGCCGCCTTGGCCGTGAACCTGTGTCGCTGCTTGTAGCAGCAGCACGCTCAACGCGGGGTGGAAATCGCTACGGGTAACCAGTGTGGCGGTTGGTGCTAGCAGTTGGATCGGGCGATCCGGGATATTGTTGGTTAGGTCAACCACGCCTTCAGGGAGTGTCACGCTGGAAAGAAAACGGTGTTTACTGCGATAAGCGTCGGCCCGGGTAAAACTCATTAAACCGATAGCCGGATCGCGGAGCAGTTGACTGACCAGCTCAGAGCTGGGGCTGGTTACCATAAACAGGGCGTCGACGCGGTTATCGTTGAGCGCCTCGCTGGCGGCCTGACTGCCCCATTCATGCAGTTTGGCGTTGTCGTTGTTGATGCCGTTCTCGCTCAGTAATAGCTGGGCGATGGGGCGGGTGCCGCTGCCGGGGGCACCGATCGCAATCCGTTTACCGCGAAGGTCGGTTAAACGCTCGATCGGTTGCTCAAGGCGATAAAACACCCAGAGAGGTTCGAAGTAGAGGCTGCCGAGCGATAACAGACCTTGTTGTTCCGCGTGGCTGATGCCGCCTTGTACCAGCGCCACATCGGTTTGTTCATCGATCAGGCGTTGCAGGTTTTCTACCGATCCGGCAGAGCTCTGAACCTCCAGCGAAATACCTTGTTTTGCCATTGACTGGGCATAACGACTTGCGTAGTTGAAATAGGCATTTTGCGGCGATCCGGTTGAGATACGAAGTTGCTTGGGCGGAGCGGGCTCGACGAATTGATAGGCCAGCACAAAACCGGCTAATAGCAGTAGTACGCCGGCACCATATAACCAGAGGCTGTCTTTGAAAGAAGGTTGTGGGTTAGGCGACTGGCTCATCGGTACTCAATTCCGTTAGGGAGATCTATGCATTATCTGCCGCTATCGGCAAGAATCAACTTATTGACCGAAAATACCGTCTAATTGACTGATATTTCGACGTTTAGATGTTGATTATAGCCAAGCAGCGCCACGAACGCCGCTGGCGTCACCGTGTTGTGCGGCAACTAGGCGGGTGTTGACGCTATCGGAAAAGATGTAGCGTCCCCAGCGTGCCGGTATCTGCTGATAGAGCGCCTCAATATTGGACAGCCCGCCGCCGAGAACAACAACGTCTGGGTCGAGCAGATTGATGACACTGGCCAGCCCGCGGGCCAGCCGATCGCAGTAGACATCAACAACCTGCTGAGCTTCCGGATCGCCAGCCGCAGCTTGGGCGACGATCTGCTCGGCAGTGATGGCCGATTGGCCGGTCTGCAGGGCATAGTGTTGACTTAGCCCGGGACCCGACAGGAACGTTTCGATACAGCCCTGTTTGCCACAGTAGCAAGGCAGTGGCGGATCTTGCTGAGGATCACTCCAGGGTAAGGGGTTGTGCCCCCACTCGCCAGCAATGCGGTTGGGACCGTTAAGCAGTTGGCCGTTGTGGGTGATACCGCCACCGACGCCGGTACCGAGAATCACCCCAAATACGCAGTTAGCCCCTTGTGCGGCTCCGTCGGTCGTCTCTGACAAGGTAAAGCAGTCGGCGTCGTTGGCCAGCTGTACCGGTCGGCCCAATGCTTGTTGCAGATCTTGGTCCAAAAGCTGACCGATTAGGCAGGTCGAATTGGCATTCTTGACCCGGCCATGGTCAGGCGACAGGGTACCGGGGATGCAGATGCCGACTCGCGCGGTCTGTCCCAGCTGAGCTTCGGCGTCGGTGACCAGTGTGGTGATGGCCGCGACGGTGGCGGCGTAATTTTGCTGAGGGGTGGCGATGCGGCGGCGGTAACAGCATTGACCCTTCTGGTCGAGTGCCATTAGTTCGATTTTGGTGCCACCGAGATCTACGCCGAACCGCATCGTTACTGCTCCGTTAGGATTGAATTACTTAACGGCTAGCACTTTGGTGCAGTTGGTACCGCCCTCAGGAGAATAGTTGCTGCCGTGGGTAAGCAGTACCAGGTCGCCAGTGTTGAAGTTGTGCTGCTGCTTGAGCAGCTCGATCGCCTTCTCAGTGACGGTGGCGATGTCGTCGTTCCAGTAGTCGAATCTGACCGGTTTAACCCCACGATAAAGGCTGACTCGATTCAAGGTATCGACGTTGCCCGATAGCGCAAAGATCGGCAGTCCGGAGCTGATCCGCGACAGTAGCAGCGGTGTTTGTCCCGATTCGGTCAGGCTGATGATCGCTTTGACCCCCTCAAGGTGGTTGGCGGCGTACATGGTCGCCATGGCTACCGTTTCGGTGATATCGGTAAAGGTCTTGTCGAGGCGGTGTTTGGAGACATTGACGCTGGGGTGCTTTTCGGCGCCGCTGCAGACGTCGGCCATCGCTCTGACGGTCTCCACTGGATAGTCGCCCATCGCCGTTTCACCCGATAGCATCACCGCATCGGTTCCGTCGAGTACCGCGTTGGCGACATCCATCACCTCAGCGCGGGTCGGCATTGGGCTGCTGATCATTGACTCCATCATTTGAGTGGCTGTAATAACCACTCGATTTAGCTGGCGTGAGCGGCGGATCAACCGTTTCTGGACGCCGACCAATTCGGCATCGCCAATCTCCACTCCGAGATCACCGCGAGCGACCATCACCACGTCGCTGGCCAATATTATTTCGTCCATCGCCTCTTCGCTGTTGACCGTCTCGGCACGCTCGATCTTGGCCACGATGCGAGGGTTGAATCCGGCTTTGTTGGCTAGCTGGCGGGCATACTCGATATCAGCACCACTTTGGGGGAAGGAAACGGCCAGATAATCTACATCGATTTTGGCGGCGGTGAGAATATCAGACTTGTCTTTGTCGGTCAGGGCCGCGGCGGAAAGCCCGCCGCCCTGTTTGTTGATCCCTTTATTGTTCGATAACTTGCCGCCGATAGTCACACGCGTGATGATTCGATTGCCGCTGATCGTTTCAACCCGCAGTTGCACGCGGCCGTCATCGAGCAGCAGCAGATCACCCGGCTCGAGGTCTTGCGGTAGCGCTTTATAATCCAAACCGACCGTTTGTTGATTGCCGTCACCGGCAGCTAGGTCACTATCGAGGGTAAATTCGTCGCCGATACCGAGCGTGACGCTGCCATTTTTAAAGGTAGCAATGCGGATCTTAGGTCCCTGCAAATCGCCGAGAATAGCCACCTGTTTGCCAAGTTTGTCGGCAATTTGACGAACCTGATCGGCCCTGTCGATATGGTCCTGTGCCGCGCCGTGGGAGAAGTTCAGCCGCATTACGTTGGCGCCGGCTTTGATGATGCCTTCAAGGTTTTGCTTGCTATCAGTGGCGGGGCCAAGGGTGGTGACGATTTTGGTGCGACGGAACATGCTGTGATCCCAATGTTTAGATGGATGATAGCGTCCATAGTACGCCCTCAAGGATGACAGTTTTACTGCGGATGTTACTTATTTGATTTTTTTTGACTGTGGGGGCAGAAAAAATACAGAGAAAAATTTACAGGGCAACAATTTATAGCGCAAAGAACAGTACCAGCGGGATAAACACCAACGAACCGATATTACCCATCAACACGATTGACGCCACCTGTTGGGGCTGTTGCTGGTAGCGCTCTGCCATCATGTAATTGAGCACCGCAGGTGGCAGCGCGCCGTACACCAGCAGCATGGCAAACTGCTGCGCTGACAATTGTAGCCAGGGCTGTAAAGCCGCGGCGATCAGCACGCCAGACAGTGGACACAACACAGCGCCTAAGACGCCCTGACGCCAGCTACTGAGGCCGACATCAACAATGCGAATGCCGAGGGTGAATAGCATCAATGGGATCGAGATCTGCCCCAGCATCTGTACCGGCAGTTCGATCGCCTTGGGCAGTGACAAGCCACTAACGCTCCAACCGATACCGGCGATGGTCGCGAGGATCATCGGCATCTTCAACAATTGCAGCAGGTGGGTATTACGGTTAAGCATCAACGCGCCGACGCTCATGTGGAGGGTGTTCTCGACGATGAACAGGATCACGGCGGCGGGTAGTGCAGCTTCACCAAACGCCAGTACCAGCAGCGGGATACCCATGTTGCCCGAGTTGTTGAACATCATCGGAGGCAGGAACGTTTTCAGGTTGAGCTTGAACAGCCGCACGATGGGGTAAAGCAGCAGGCCGGAGCCCAAAACAACGACCACAGCACCGATCGCCAAGTCTTGATACTGGCTCAGCGGAAAGGTCTGGGTCGCCATCGAATGGAAAATCAGCGCCGGGATAAAAAAATCCATGTTGGCGCGATTGGCAAATTCAATATCGGGACGGTGGCGGCGACCGTAGAGGTAGCCGCACAGTACGATAACAAACAGCGGAAAGACGGTCAGGAAGATGCGCTCGGTCAGCGCTAACGTAGTAACCGTCATTTCGGTTTGGCTCTGCTTGGGTTATTTTTTGCTACGAGTGGGTATAACCATAACAGGGCGTTCGGAGTACTTGATCACCTGGCGGGTGGTGCGGCTGGAGCGACCTAAGCTGTTATGCGATCCCATGATGATCAGGTCGGCATTAATCTCATTGGCCACTTCGACAATCTCGTCAGAACGGTTGCCTTCGCCGACTACCTGCTCGATGCTGACTTCTGGCCGATCGGAGATCATCTTCATCTCCTCTTCATAAAAGGCGGCGACCCGCTCTTTCATGTTGTCTTTTACCTTCTCCAGACCGTCGTCGTGCATCGTTTTTATCAGGTCTTTGGGAAGGTAATTCCGGATCAGCGCCTGGCCGGTTTCGCCGATCGGCTCAACCACGTGTAGCATGATGATCTTGGCGTTATACAGTCCCGCCATTTTAACCGCGTGGCGGAAAACCGGGCGAGTGTGCTTACCCAGTGAGGAGGTGTACAGGATGGTATTAATCTCTGGCAAAGCCATGGTGGAACTCCTTAATACGTGATGTTAATACGTAACGTTAATGCATGATTCGGATGTAAATTTCTGTTTTTAATGCAGATAAAATCATCTGCGGCCTTGATGTTGCGACATGCGTATCGAGGATTAGAGATAGCATCGACGTATCGATTTGTTATCTCCAGTGCCTGGTTGCGTCTCGGCTATTAACCGGTGGCTACAGGTGTGGAGGGCGCGGGCTATCGCGTTCCTTTCTGTTATTTGACTAGTGGTTGAGCGGCTGCGAACAGCGGTCGACCAGATAGACAATCGATTTATACTCTATGCCACTATGGTGTGACAAACCTATTTCGCAGGTACGACTGGTCGAAAAGCCTTCGTGACAATTTTCAGGTAGCTGGGCCTTCAAATTTCGCAGTGCCGATTGGTTCAGTTCCGGCGTTGAAAAGCCCTTGTCTCCGGCAAAGCCACAGCAGCTGATGTCGTCTGGAATGATGACCTGATTGGCACAGGTTTTAGCGATTCGGTGGAGTCGGTCGGCCAGTCCCATGCGGGTACTGCTGCAGGTGATATGCAGCGCCACTGGTTCGTCGACCGGTTCGATCTGGAGCTGGTCGAGCACAAATTGGTCGATAAACTGAATCGGCTCAAAGATCTGTAACTCAGCCTCAATCGTTTCTTTCATTCTGAGCGTGCAAGGGCTGGTGTCTGAATAGATCGGGTACTGGCCATTATTGCTGGCTTTGATAAGCGCCGCTTCGGTCTGTTTCGCCTTGCTCTTGGCGGCGTCAAACATGCCTTTGCTTTGGAACGGCATACCGCAACACAAGTCATCCAGCCCATCGGGGTAGATCACTTCGAAGCCGGCTTTGTTGAGCAGGGCGACGGTGGTTTCGGCCAGCGACTGGGTTTCACTGCTATCGCGCTGCGGCCCCATGGTGCGGCTGGCGCAGCTGGGTAAGTAAACCACTTTTTTGTCGCTGCTAAAGCGGGAGGCGCGTCGATCGGCCAGCGGCTTGATTTTGGCTGCTGCAGTAGGCATCGACGGGGTCCACTGCTGTACTGCACCACCGCTGACCTTACGGGCTGCGCTGGTAATTGCGGTCATCGCTTTGGAGCCAATCAGGCCGTGAGTGATATCGGCCAGTTTGAACACAGTGCGGCTGGTTTTAGCAACGCCTTCGAAGTGATCGGCCAACCACAGCGCTTTACCGGTGTGTTTGCTGTTCTTTTCACTGCGCATGGCGCGGGTCAGGTCGCCGGTGTTGATTCCCACCGGGCAGGCCATCGAACAGAGACCGCAGGCGGCACAAGTGTCGAGCCCCTGATAGTCATACCCTTGGCGCATCTGCTCGAGCCGCTGCTGGTTTTCAGTAGTATCTTCACCTGGTTGCCGGCAAAGATCTTCCAAACGAGCGATCTCACGCCGGATCACAATACGTTGTCGTGGCGTTAGCGTCAGTGCACGTGATGGGCAACTGGGCTCGCAGAAACCACACTCTATACACTTATCGATCAACGGATCAGCGGGCGGTAAGGGTTTGAGGTTTTGCAGGTGAACCTGTTTGTTGTTGTTGAGCAGTACACCCGGATTGATCAGATTCTGCGGATCAAACAGCTTTTTGATCTGCCACATCAGTGCGTAGGCTTCAGATCCCCACTCCTGTTCGACGTAAGGCGCCATGTTGCGGCCGGTGCCGTGTTCGGCCTTGAGTGAACCGTCGTATTTTCCGACCACCAGATTGGCGACCCGATCCATCAGCTGCTCATATCTGTCGAGCTCGTACTGGGTATCGAACGACTGAGTGAAGACAAAGTGCAGGTTGCCTTCCAGCGCATGGCCGAAAATCAGCGCCTCGGTATAATGCAGGTCACTGAAAATCTGGTGCAGATCGTGCACCGCCTCGGCCAGCTGCTCGACCGGGAAGGCGACATCTTCGATGATCACCGTGGTGCCGGTTTTACGGACAGCACCTACCGCCGGGAACAGGCCTTTACGAATGGCCCAATATTGGTTGTATTCGGCCGGGTCGTCGGTAAAACGAACCGGATGCACGGTTTCAAATTCAACCAATGCGGCGCTGATCTCGGCCACTTTGGCCTCTAATTCAGTTTTCGATGCATCACGGGTTTCGACCAGTAACACTGTTGTCTGTGGCCCCAGCGTTTTAATGTAGTCGGGCATGCCGGGTTTGTTTTCGATCGAATGCAAACCGGCCCGGTCGATCAGTTCAACCGCTGATACCGGTGTTTTCTTGAGCCGGGCTACCGCACGGCAGGCGATCTCGACCGATGGGAAGATGATCATCGACGAGGCTTTGTGCGGGTGTTCGGCAACAGTGCGGTAGGTGATCTCGGCGATGAAGCCGAGTGTGCCCTCGGAACCGATCATCAGGTGCTGTAACACATCAAACGGATCGTCGAAGTCGACCAGCGAGTTGAGTGCATAACCGGTGGTGTTTTTGAGTCGGTATTTGTGCCGGATTCGCTCGCTCAGCTTGGTGTTGGCCTGGGTCTGCTGGGTCAATTGTTGCAGCTGTTCGAGCAGCTCGCCATGACTGGCGCGGAACGCCGCGCGACTGCTGGGGTTGGCGGTATCTAACTGACTACCGTCGGCCAGTATCAGCTTCATGCTTTCTAGCGTCTTGTAGCTATTCTGGGCCGTACCGCAGCACATGCCACTGGCGTTGTTGGCCGCGATGCCGCCAATCATGGCGGCGTTGATCGATGCCGGATCGGGGCCTATTTTGCGATTGAACGGTGCTAGGTACTTGTTGGCTTGACCACCGATAACACCCGGCTGCAGGCTGATGCGGGTCGCGGTGTCGTTGATTCGATGACCTTTCCAGCCGTCACCCAGCTGAATCAGTACCGAATCGGTGATCGCCTGGCCCGACAGGCTGGTGCCTGCGGCGCGAAACGTGACTGGAATCTGTGCGGTGTTGGCCAGTTGCAGTGTTTGAACAACCTCTTCGACCTGCTCGACCCGGATGACAATCTGCGGAATCAACCGGTAGAAGCTGGCGTCGGTGCCATAAGCCAGTGTGCGTAACGGGTCGCAGATCAATCGGTCGGAAGGGATGAACTGCGCCAACTGATCGTGAAAATGTCGGTAGTTTTCGTTCATAGTGCTGTCCTGCGGGGATGGAGCCAGAGGCTGTGAACCCAGAGAGTGGTCCTGTCTCGGTAATGGCATTGATTGGTGCCGGTTATGCGATCCGTTGATCGCATAACCGTTGACGGTCGATAGCGCTGATTAGCTGTACGCTACCGCCGGTAACCAGACCACAATCTGCGGCCACATCACCAGTGCAACCAGGGCGATCAGCTGCAAGATGATGAACGGGATCACCCCTTTGTAGATATCGGACAGCTTGATCTCCGGCGGGCAGACCCCTTTGAGGTAGAACAGCGCAAAGCCTACCGGGGGGGTCAGGAACGACGTCTGTAAGGCCATCGCCACCAGCATCACGAACCACACCAGCTCCGGATTATCGACCACGCCGTGACCGTCGATATCAAAGCCCAGCGCACTGATTACCGGTGCCAGCAGCGGCAGGATAATCAGGGTGATCTCGATCCAGTCGAGGAAGAACCCCAGCAGGAAGATGACGAACAAAATGAACGCGACGATTCCGTAAGGGCCGAACGGCAGGCCAGTCAAGAACGACTCGATCAGCTCGTCACCACCCAGTTCACGCAATACCAATGCGAAACAGGTAGCACCGATAAAGATCATGAAGATATAGGCGGTGGTGTTGTAGGTCCCCTGCATCACATCTTTGAGTACGCCGAAGCTGAACCTGCGGTTGTACATCGCCAGCAGTGTGGCACCCATCGCGCCGACACCGGAGGCCTCGGTGGGAGTGGCGATACCGCCGAAGATAGAGCCCAGCACCACAAAGATCAGCAGCAGCGTCGGTAGCATCGCTTTCATCAATTTGACGAAGGCTTGCATTGTCACGCGTTTGGCATCAGCCGGGACTGGGGCCGAACCGGGACTGAGCAGGCCGACGACTACGATATAGACGATGTACATCGAGCCGAGCATCAGACCGGGGAATACCGCCCCCATAAACAGATCGCCAACCGACAAGCCGAGCTGGTCGGCCATGATCACCAGCATGATGCTGGGTGGGATCAAAATACCCAACGTACCCGCCGAGGCGATGGTGCCCAGGGCTAATGGTTTGGAGTAACCCTGTTTTAACATCGCCGGCAATGACATCACCGCCAGCAGAACCACCGACGCACCGATGATGCCGGTCGAGGCCGCCAGGATGATACCGATGGCGGTCACTGTGATCGCCAGCCCTCCACGGACCTTGCCGAACAACTCTTGCATCGACTCCATCAGCTTTTCGGCGACGCCGGATTTGTCCAGCATAATGCCCATGAAAATGAACATCGGCAGTGCCACTAAGATCCAGTTGTCCATGATCTTATAGAGCCGGTTGACCACCAGCCCCAGAGTCAGGAAGTCAAGACCGGTAAAGGCGTCCAGGTAGATATCGGCCAGATAACCGACACCGGCGAAGATGACACCGACGCCGCCAAGGACATAGGCGACAGGGATGCCGGTGAACAGCAGTGCGATGAACGAGACGAACATCGCGATAACGAGAATTTCGTTGATTTCCATAGTAGTTACTCTCCCCGGATCAGCAGGACAACGTCGCGGATCAAACGCGACACGACGGCTAACCCCAGCATGCCGAAGCTGAGCGGCATAACGGCCTTGATGGCCCAGCGCCAGGGCAGGCCTGAGGGGGATTCAGACGATTCGTTGATGCGCCAAGCGTCGGCAACGAAATCGAGGCTATGGATAAAGATCACCACGATGAACGGCAGTACTAGTACCAGAATGCCGATGACATCGATGATCCGTTTTGTACGGATCCGCAAGCCACCGTAGATCAGGTCGACCCTGACATGGGCATTGTTGACCTGTGCATAGGAGACGCCGAACATCACTCCGATTGCGTAGAGGTGCCACTGCAGCTCTTCCAGAACGATCAGGCCGTTGGAGAATCCCTTCCGTAAAACGACCTGTAAAATGATGACCAGCATGAGGAGGACGTAACTCCACGCGATCAGATTGCCCATCTTGAGGATAGCGCCGTCGATTGCGTCAGAGATCGCTACAGGGTGGGTTTGGTGTTGGTGGTTGTTCACGGGTTCAACCTCTCAAGAGTCACGTGTGATGGTGCTCTGATAGACAGCGTTCGATTGTGGCTGTGCCTGGTGTTAGCCGGTATTTGGGGATGACCGGTTTAACCAAGAAGGCAGCGACGATCGATTGGCGATGTCGATGAAAAATTCGGTAGTGCATCGTAGATAAAATATCGCCGGGGTGTTCGCTGTGACAGCGGTTCCCCCGGCTATACCGCCCCTGTTATTGTTGATTTAACAGGGGGCGGCTTGGTCTGCGGCAGAGCTAAGCCTGTTACAGGCTTGGCTTAATGCGTGGCAGGAAGGCGTGTGCTTCCCACAGGTCGTAGCCGTCACGGAACGTGGTCAGGTCGGTGTAAACCTTGTTGAAGAAGGCATCTTGGTTCTTCTCGATAACCACTTCATCCCAAGCAGACTTGAACACAGCCAGCATCTCGTCGCTCCAGTAGCGAATCTCAACACCGTTTTCCTGAGCTTTGGCCATCACGTCGAACTGCATCGCTTCACCTTCGGCAATCGAGTTGGTCATCGAGGCTTTACAGGTGTTCTCGAGGATAGCCTGGTTCGCCTTGCTCATGTCTGCCCAAGCATCTTTGTTAACCAGCAACTCAAACACGGTGGACTGCTGATGCCAGCCAGGGAAGTAGTTGTACTTGGCGATCTTGTAGAAGCCAAGGCGTTGATCGATGGCGGGCTGAGAGAATTCCGATGCATCGATAGCGCCTTTCTCAAGTGCGCCGAAAATTTCGCCGCCTGGCAGTTGTGAAGTGCTGACGCCCAGCTTCTCCATTACGCTGGCACCGAGGCCGAAGAAGCGCATGTTAAGACCTTTCAGGTCTTCTGGAGAGTCGATCGGCTTCTTGAACCAGCCTGATGTTTCCGGGGAGATGATCGCGCATGGCAGAACTTTAACGTTGTAGCCAGCAGTGTCATACATCTCTTGGTACAATTTCAGGCCGTTGCCGTAGTACATCCAGGCAAGGTACTCACCCGCTTCGGGGCCAAAGGGGACAGCCGAGAAAAGCGCCGCTGCAGGCATTTTGCCTTGCCAGTAGCCGGCGGTAGCGTAACCGGAGTTAACTTTTCCGCTAGAAACCGCGCCGAGGATCTCGCCGGGGGCGACCAGTTTGCCCGGCTCGTAAATTTTCATCTTTAGTTTGTTATCGCTCATCACCGGCAGTTGCTCGGAGACCCATTTGATCGGAGTGCCTAGTGCAGGCAGGTGTGAGCCGAAGGCGATAGGGGTTTTGAGCAGTGTCTTATCGGCGGCGGTGGCCGGGGTGACTACAGAGATGGCTGCGGTCATTGCAACCGCAGTGGCTGCGGTACGGGCAAACTTTTTCATGGTGCATCCTCAAGTGTGCTTTTGTTGTTATAGGTAAAGCGCTGGGTACTGCTGTTCAGGTTGCTTTTCGTTTCAGGCTTGGGGTAATAGTTGAAACGGCTGCAAAACATTTTGGTAAATTGGTAATACCAATAATTGCTTGGGGTTAATACCCTAGTTTTCAGGGGTGTGATTGTCAAGAGAATTGGTTGGTAATTAATCAGACCTTAGTCTAATCTGTATTTAATTAATTGAAAAATAAGGATTAAATATTTTTCTTTAGCTGGACTGTAAATGACGAATCAACTGCATTGTTTTTGAAATCTGACTTGATAATTTTAATTATAATGCTATAAATACTGTCTGTTCTAATTGGTAATACCATTTATCTGGAAGTGTTTGATGAGCTATAAACGAGTGAAGCAGCCTAGGATTGCTGACGTCATTGCCGATGAACTGGAAAGCATGATTCTTGAGGGTAGTCTCAAACCGGGGCAAAAGCTTTTATCCGAGCGAGAACTGGCAAAGCAGTTCGAAGTGTCGCGGCCATCGTTGCGTGAAGCGATACAGAAACTGGTCGCCAAGGGGTTGTTGCTCAGTCGTCAAGGCGGCGGAACCTATGTCTCGGAAGAGTTGGATGGCGGTTATACCGATCCGCTGCTGAAGCTGTTCTCCACTCATCCTGAAGCTCAGGCCGATCTGTTGGAATTTCGCCAGGCGCTTGAAGGCGTTGCGGCTTATTATGCAGCGTTACGCAGTACCGAGTCAGACCGCAAGGCGATCCTGTCGACCTATCAAGAGCTAGAGACGTTTCATGCCGAAAAAGCGTTTGAGCAAGAGGTGAGAGCCGATGTCGAGTTTCACCTGCGGATTGCCGAGGCTTCTCACAATGCGGTGCTGCTCCACACTATGAGGGCGCTGTTGGGGTTGGTGGCTGAGAATGTGATGCGAAACCTTGAGCATGCTTATCCTCTGCGCGGTCATCGTTCCAAAATCCACGGTCAGCATAAAGTGCTAATGGAGGCTATCTTTGACGGTAAGCCCGAGCTGGCGCGTCAGGCTGCCTACGATCACCTGACCTATGTTGAAGCGGTGGTGTCGGACTACGGCAAAGAGGAAGCGCGCCAGGAAAGGTCGCGCCGACGGATGGAATTGAGTAAGTAATTCCCTGTAGTTTTGCTACTTTTTACGTCTTTTAGACGGTTTTTAAACCGCTTTTGTAGATTTTAATATGGCTTTTTTGTAGTATCGCTACAAGTTTTTTGACAGTGGTAAATGCTGCGTTGCAGCGCTGCCGCTGTCGCTTACATCTCTAGTCTTAGCAGCCGTGGCGTAGCTAAGGTTTCAGCAGCAAGGTTTTTTACGGAGGTTACGCTAGTGCAAGACGAAAGAATTGACGATATCGATCCGATTGAAACACAGGAATGGTTAGACGCGCTCGAGTCTGTGGCTAAAAACGAAGGGTCGGAGCGGGCCAAATACCTGCTGACCGCGTTGGGCGATAAAGCCCGTGAGCTCGGTACTGCTGTTAGCCAGTCCATCACCACGCCTTATTGCAATACGATTGCGCCAAAAGACGAGGCGACCCTGCCGGGCGACCTGTTTATGGAGCGCCGTATCCGTTCGTTGATTCGCTGGAACGCGATGGCGATGGTGATGCGTGCCAACGACAATGATGATGAGCTAGGCGGACATATCTCCAGTTTCTCCTCGTCGGCGACGCTTTATGATATTGGTTTTAACCACTTCTTCCGGGGGCCCGAAGGCGATCAGGAAGGTGATCTGGTGTTTTTCCAAGGCCATATCGCTCCTGGTATCTACGCTCGCGCTTATCTGGAAGGTCGTCTTACCGATGAACAGATGGACAGCTACCGTCGTGAAGTCGATGGCAATGGCCTCTCTTCCTACCCGCACCCGTGGTTGATGCCCAACTTCTGGCAGTTCCCTACCGTGTCGATGGGACTGGGGCCGATTCAGGCGATCTATCAGGCGCACGTGATGCGTTACCTGTCGGCGCGTGAAATGATCGATCGTGGTGACCGCAAAGTCTGGGCTTTCCTAGGTGATGGTGAATGTGATGAGCCGGAATCACTCGGTGCTATCTCGCTAGCCGGTCGCGAGAAACTGGAAAACCTGATTTTTGTGATCAACTGTAATTTGCAGCGGCTCGATGGCCCGGTTCGCGGCAACGGCAAGATCGTACAGGAACTCGAAGCTGAATTCCGGGGTGCCGGTTGGAACGTCATCAAGGTACTTTGGGGCCGTCATTGGGATGCGTTGCTGGAGAAAGATACCAAAGGCCTGCTGCTCAAGCGCATGAATGAGATCTGCGACGGTGAACTGCAGAACTGTAAGGCCAACGGCGGCGCTTATACCCGTGAGCATTTCTTCGGTACAGAACCGGAGTTGCTGGAGCTGGTCAAAGATATGTCGGATGACGACATCATGAACCTTAACCGTGGTGGTCACGATCCGTATAAGGTGTTCGCGGCTTACCATGAAGCGGTCAATCATAAGGGTCAGCCAACCGTTATTCTGGCACAGACCGTTAAAGGATACGGTACCGGAAAATCGGGTGAAGCGAAAAATGCGACCCACTCGATGAAAAAGGTGGCGATGGATGATCTGTTCGACTTCCGTGACCGGTTCAATATCCCGCTTGATGACGATCAACTAAAATCCACGCCATACTACCGTCCTGCACCGGATAGCCCTGAGCTCAAGTACATGATGGGGCGCCGCGAAAAGCTAGGCGGTGTCTACCCGCAGCGTCGAAGTGACTTCGAAGCGTTGGAAGTGCCTAGTCTGGATGCGCTGGGTGGTCAGTTGAAATCCAGCGGTAAGCGTGAGCTATCAACCACCATGTCGTTTGTACGAACCTTGTCTGCGTTATCTAAAGATAAGAATATCGGTTCGCGCGTGGTGCCGATCGTCCCTGATGAAGCACGGACTTTCGGGATGGAAGGGATGTTCCGTCAACTCGGTATTTACACCTCCGAGGGACAACGTTACACCCCGCACGATCGTGATCAGATGATGTGGTACAAAGAATCCAAGCAGGGGCAGATCCTGGAAGAGGGGATCAATGAAGCCGGTTCGATGTCGGCCTGGATCGCCGCGGCAACTGCATATTCCAACCATAACTGCCCGCTGATTCCGTTCTATATCTGCTACTCGATGTTCGGTTTGCAACGCACCATGGATCTGGTCTGGGCGGCGGGTGATATCCAAGCACGTGGTTTCCTGATCGGTGCTACCGCCGGTCGTACGACGTTGAATGGAGAAGGCTTGCAGCACGAAGACGGCCATAGCCATTTGCTGGCGGCGATGGTTCCTAACTGCGTGTCCTATGATCCGACCTACGGCTACGAGCTGACGGTGATCATCCAGAACGGCCTCAAGCGGATGTTCGCCGATAAGGAAAACGTCTTCTACTACCTCACGGTGATGAACGAGAACTATCAGCAACCGGAGATGCCACAAGGGGCTGAAGCGGGGATCATCAAGGGGTTGTATCTGCTTGAAGAAGGCAAGAAGACAGCCAAGAAGAAGGTTCAGCTGATGGGTAGTGGCACGATTCTGCGTGAAGTTCGCGCGGCGGCAGAGCTATTACGTACCGACTTCGGTGTTGAATCTGATATCTGGAGTGCCACAAGCTTTAACGAACTGCGTCGCGAAGCGCTCGATTGTTCACGCTGGAATATGCTACACCCCGAAGAGCAGCCTCGCGCTTCTTATGTTGAGGAGTGTTTTGCTGATCGTAAGGGACCTGTTATCGCCTCGACCGATTACATGAAATCCTACGCGGACCAGATCCGTGAGTTCGTTCCTGCTAGCTACCGGGTGCTGGGTACCGACGGTTTCGGCCGTAGTGACACCCGAGCTAAGCTGCGTGAGTTCTTCGAAGTGAACCGTTACTACGTCGTGATTGCTGCGCTGAAGGCGATGGCCGATGAAGGCACGATCAAGCAGGCAGAAGTTACTAAGGCATTGAAGAAGTACAACATCAACGCTGATAAGCCGAATCCGACGACTGTTTAAGCTTTTTTACTGGTGAAAACAGGGAACGACAAGAATTTATAGAGGAATATACAGTGAGTGTAACAACGATTACTGTGCCGGATATTGGCGGTCACGATGATGTAGATGTGATCGAGGTTTGCGTTAAGGTCGGTGACACGGTTAACGAAGGTGATTCGTTAATTGTGTTGGAAACCGATAAAGCGTCAATGGAGGTGCCAGCACCTGCCAGCGGTGTTATTACCAGCCTCAACATTAGTGAAGGCGATACCATCGGCGAAGGTGGTGTGATTGGCGAAATGAATAGTGACGACGACGCTGCTAGCGAGCCTGCGGCAGCACCTGTTGCTGAAGCGCCTGCAGCGGCCCCCGTCGCAGCAGCGCCTGCTCCGGTAGCTCCTGCTGCGTCAGCGCCTGCCGCCGCTCAAGCGGTGACCGTGCCCGATATCGGTGGCCATGAAAATGTTGACGTGATCGAAGTCTGCGTCAGCGTGGGCGATAGCGTTAGCGAAGGTGACTCGCTGATCGTGCTCGAAACCGACAAGGCGTCGATGGAAGTTCCGGCCCCCGCTGACGGTGTGATCACCGCGTTGACCATTAAAGAAGGCGATACCATCAGTGAAGGCGATCAGTTTGCCGAATTGAGTGTTGCTGGTGCGGCTTCTGCTCCTGTTGCTGAAGCGGCCCCCGTTGCAGCTTCTGCTCCTGCCGCTCCGGTTGCAGCAGCTCCGGTTGCAGTAGCTCCGGTCGTTGCCGGTGGTGTTGAAGCGGTCAATGTGCCCGATATTGGTGGTAGCGAAAATGTCGATGTGATCGAGGTCTGCGTTAAGGCCGGAGATACCATTGAAGAGGGTGATTCGCTGATCGTACTCGAAACCGATAAGGCCTCTATGGAGGTGCCGGCACCTAAGGGTGGTCTGGTTAAGTCGGTCAAGATTAATGAAGGCGACACCGCTAACGAAGGTGACCTGATCCTCGAGTTGGAAGTGGCGGGCTCTGCTGCTGCACCGGCTCCAGTGGCTGCGGCTGTTGCGGCGGCACCTGCGGCTAGTGCTCCAGCGGCCAAAGCGGCACCAGCAGCTAGTGGTTCAATCAGCGCGGCAGATGCCGATAAGCTGGAACAGTCCAATAAGCGGGTCCATGCTGGCCCTGCTGTTCGTGCGGTAGCGCGTGAGTTTGGTGTCGATCTGGCACAGGTCAAGGGCAGCGGCCCTAAGGGACGGATTCTTAAAGAAGATGTTCAGGCCTATGTTAAGCAAGCGCTGGCCGAAGCGTCCAAGCCTAAAGCGGCTGCTGCGGTTACCGGTGGTTCGGGTATTCCGGCAATTCCTGAGGTCGATTTTTCCAAGTTTGGTGAGATCGAGCTGGAGAAGATGTCCAAGATCAAGAAACTGACTGCTGCCAATATGAGTCGGTGCTGGCTTAATATTCCGCACGTGACTCAGTTTGATGATATCGATATCACCGAGCTGGAAGCGTTCCGTAAGGATATCAAAGCGGATGCTGAGAAGGCCGGTGTTAAAGTGACGCCGTTACCCTTCTTGCTCAAAGCTGCTGCTGCGGCACTTAAAGCGCATCCGAACTTCAACGTGTCGATGCACGCTGATGGCGAACATATCGTTCATAAGAAATACATCAACATCGGGGTGGCGATGGATACCCCGGCCGGTCTGATGGTTCCTGTGATCAAGGATGTCGATAAGAAGAGTATCTATCAGCTGGCTGCTGAAACTGCAGAGCTGGGTGCTAAGGCGAAAGCCCGTAAGTTGGCTCTGGCTGATATGCAGGGTGGGTGCTTCACGATCTCTAGTTTGGGCGGTATTGGTGGCACCGGCTTCACGCCTATCGTGTCGGCGCCTGAAGTGGCTATCCTTGGTGTCTCGCGCGCGGACATTAAACCGGTCTGGAACGGCTCTGAGTTCATCCCACGCAAGATGCTGCCGTTGGCACTGTCTTACGATCACCGGGCGATCAACGGAGCCGATGCAGGACGCTTTATGTTTACGCTGGGTGCGATGCTCAGCGATGTCCGTAAGCTGGTTCTGTAACCACTAACTTTCGTCAGATCGTAAAAGCCCGCGCTGGAAACAGCGCGGGCTTTTTTGTGGAGGGCTGAATAGCTTCGATGTGAGAACCTGAAGGCACATGCTTTATCATAATTGATAATGAGTATTCGTTGATCTATATCATTGCAAGCAAGTGCTATTGATACACGATGTATTATGAAGTCACAGTTAGTTGTCGCTGTACGGTATTTGGAAGTTAGGAAATGAAATACAGTGGTTTCGTGTTGATGATCAGTTTTTTGCTGGTGAGGTCAGTGCTGGCTGACCAAGTCACTCTTGCGGCAGAAGATAGTTGGCCACCTTTTTCTGATCAGTCCGGCAATGGTATTTCAAAACGGATCGCGACGGCAGCGTTTGCACTGTCGGATATCGAGATAAGAACCCTGGTCGTCCCTTACGCGCGTGCGCTAAAACTGACTGAAGGTGGCCGTGTTGATGGTTGTTGGAACGTCACTCGGCAACAAAATACAGAATCGATGTTCTACTTTGGCAACGAGCCTCTGCTTAAGGCCGATATTTCTTTTGTCTATAAAACGTCAACACCGGGCAGATTCACGTCTATTAGTGATCTGCCCGACGGATTGAGCATCGGCGTCATTATCGACTACGAATACGGCGACGAGTTTGAACAACAAAAGCACCGCTTCAATATCTATGAAGCGCGGGGTCAGATTCAGTTGTTAAAAATGCTCGACGGCAACCGCGTAGCGGTGGCTCTAATGTTTGATGATGTCTACCGCGAGGTGTTACAAAAATCGAGTTATTCCCCGCAGCTGTTTCATCAAGGGGTAATGTTCTATACCAGTGACATCTATATTGCGTTTAACAAGAACAGCTTTCTAAGTCCTGTTTATGCTGATGCTTTAGATAAAGGACTGATTGAGCTGCGAAAAACCGGAGAGTACCAGCAACTGCTACAATAGTGCGGGTTCGTCAATGCTTACCTATCAGTAGTGCTATCTTCAGGTCCGTATTAAGGTGCGTCAGCAGCTAAGCTGGCTGACTCATAGACCCATTCCAGCCACGCCATCGGCAACAAATTGAATCGCCAGTGCCGCCAGTATCACACCTAAAAAACGGCGCAAAATTTCATCACCGGTACGGCCGATGACAACCTTGACGAACTGCGACAGCAGCATCAGTACGAGAGTGATGGCTGAGATCGTCAAAATGGCGGCAAGCACAGACAGCTGAGCACTGACAGGGTGATCTGCAATCGACTGGGCGCTGGAGAACAGCAGAATCGATAGTGTCAGCGAACCGGGTCCAGCCAGCATCGGGATCGACATTGGGAAGACTGAGATATCCTTACGCTCGGTGCTTTGGCTGTACTCGATATCACGGGTGATCATGTTGAAAGCTGTAAAGAACAGCAATAAGCCACCGGATATCCTTAAGGCGTCGATGCTGATCCCCAGCTTACTCAGAAACGGTTCGCCGTAGTTGCCAAACACGATTAGCAAAATTGCAGAGATCAGAATGGCTTTAAGGGCCATCCGTACGCGATGACGGGTGTCGCTGACCGGTACCAGTGAGTGGAAAATTAGCGCGGCACCGATCGGGTCGATGATGACAAATAGCGCCGTAACAGCGTTCAGGTAGATGGCAAAATCCATAAAACTTCCGGTTTAACTATGACTGTGGGTTTACGAGTGGCAGCGAGTTTGAGAGTAAAAATCCCAGAGATGATGGGAGTCTCAGTGGCGGCACCTTGGCGGCGGAATGTCGCGCTGGCGGTCGGTTACCTTTTCTCTGATGCGAGCGATTTAGCCTGACGGACATACCACCGGGCTGTCTGGGTTGCCAGAGGCGTTGAGCACGGGCTCTCTGACGTGTTTGGTTTATCCGGAGAGATTTCCGGTTAACTCGGTGAAGTCTTGTTTTAGCTGTGAGTTGTCTGTCAGTGGTTGGGAAGGGGCTTTGAGTGTTTGCTTGAGGGTTTCGATCATCGCCAATTGACCTTGTGCCTGCGCCAGTTCGCGCAGCAACTCTTCGCGATTGCTGCGCATCTGAGCTAGCGTAAAATCGCCCGATTGATTAAGGTCTTCTTGCTTTACTAACCGCTGTCGCAACTCTTGTAGCTCACGCTCCTTGGCGGCAGTGTCCGATTGAATCCGGGTCTTATCGACCAGCGCGGTACTGAATTTCTGCTCGATATGATCGTTACGGTGACGCAGTTCGATGTTGCTCTGCTCGAGTCTTTTTAGTTCTGCTTCGGCGACCCGTTTTTGCTCGCGGAACTCGATTCGGGATTCCTCCAGCTCACTATAGCGGTTGCGCATTCGTTGTTGTTTTTCGGTCAGTTCGTCGATCTGGCTTTGCAAGCGGGCCGTATTTTGCTGCTCTAGCTCAACCTGTGCTTTGGCCCTGTCGTGCTCGATCTGAACTTGGCCGCTTTGGCTGCGCGCCTTGTTAATCTGCTCTTTCTGGCGAACGTAATCCTGATTTCGCTCTTCAAGCATGGTGACAAAGTTTTCAGTATCGCTATCGAGTTTGGCTTGCAAGTAGGCTTGCTTGTGCGCAGCGTACCAGCGACCACCCAGATAACCACAGCCGCCGGCCAGAGCCGCGATAACGATCATCATTAAAATTTCCATCATGAGAGTAGTCCTTGTGTCGTCGTGTGCAGAGCCGTTGGCTTGGCTTTTGGTCGAGTGTTCTGGCCTGAACTGGTTGTGATGATTATAAGCTGCAATGGGGGAGATCTGTAGTGATTGGCGGCGGGATTTGCTCCGCCTTATGGCTACATACTGTGGTTTCTAACTCTGTGTCGGTTTTGCCCATTTTCACTTACGGTGGTCGAGGTAGAACTGCTCAAACTGCTGTGGTGGGATCGGCGCCGAAAAGAGGTAACCCTGAGCCACATCCAGACCGTGCTTGCGCAGATATACCAGCTGAGCATCGGTTTCAACGCCCTCACCAACTGTATTGAGCCCCAGCCCCTTTGCCATCGTCAGCGTGGCTTTCACCAGCGCTTGGTCCTGTGGTTGATCGAGCAAGTCTTTGATAAAGCTGCGATCGATCTTGAGGGTGTTGAAAGAGAAGTTCTTCAGATAACTTAGCGATGAAAAGCCGGTACCAAAATCGTCAAGCGCGATACTGATTCCCATCTGTTGAAGCTTGTTGAGCACCTTTTGCGTGTCTTTCTGGTTGCGTACCAGCAGGCTTTCGGTCACCTCCAGTTCCAATAAGGTACCGGGCAGGTCAAGTTTTTGCAGCGTGTTTTCAATTGTACGAATCAGGTAAGGGTCCTGGAATTGGCGTGGTGAAATATTGATTGATAGTTTCAGATCGACTAATCCGTTATCACGCCACTGTTTTAACTGAGCCAGTGCGGTTTCAATAACCCAGTTGCCGATAGGCAGAATCAGACCGGTCGCCTCGGCTAGCGGGATAAATTGATCCGGCGGTATGCGGCCCAGTTCGGCGTTATCCCATCGCAGCAGGGCCTCGGCGCAGATGATCTGGTTATTATTGGTATCAACAAGGGGTTGGTAATTCAGGCTTAGCTCCTGACGCTCTAGTGCTCGTCGCAGCTGTTGTTCGATCTCCATCCGCTCAAGCGCGGCATCGTTGGCACTGGCGGAATGGTATTCGTAACGGTTACCACCCTCGTCTTTGGCGCCAAACATAGCGGCGTCGGCGTGGCGCAACAGTTCGTAGGGGTCCTGGCCGTCATCGGGAAATAACGACATCCCGATACTGGCGGTGATCGATAGCTGCCGTTGATTGATGGTGTAAGGGCTGGCTAGCATCGAAAGGATCTTCTCAGCAACCCGGCTGGCATCGTCGGGCGATTCCAGGTCGCTTAGTACAACTAAAAATTCATCACCACCATAGCGGGCGACGGTATCGGTCTGGCGAACGGTCTCACGGATACGGGCTGCAGCCAATGTGATCAACTGGTCGCCTGTGTCGTGCCCGAGAGAGTCGTTGACCTGTTTGAAATTATCCAGATCGATAAACATAACAACCACGGTTTGATTGTTACGGATCGAGGCGTTGATCGCCTGGCTCATTCGATCCATCGCCAGAAAGCGGTTGGGAAGCTCGGTAAGGCTATCATAGTTAGCCTGATGTTTGATCTGGTGTTCCTGCGCTTTGCGCAGCGAAATATCTTCTTCAATGGCGAGGAAGTGGGTGATTTTACCACTGTCGTCTGTGACCGGGGAGATGCCAGCTTGAACCCAGTAAGGTTTTTTGTCCTTACGTTGATTCATCAGTTCACCTTCCCAGGACTGACCGCTGTTGATGGCTTGCCACAACTGTTCGTAGGTGGCGTTGTCGGTTTTACCGGATTTGAAGATACAAGGGTTCTCTCCGAGCGCTTCCTCACGACTGTAACCGGAGATTTTCTCAAATGCGTTGTTGACGTATTCGATCCGTCCCTGGGTGTCGGTAATGATCACCGATACCGGGCTTTGGGCGACCGCTTGAGAGAGTTTATGGAGTTGACGCGAGCCCAAGTCGAGCTGATCTTGTGCGTCCTTCCTGCGGCGAGCTTCGTATTTCAGCAGAAGTAAGATCAATACACTGGAGCAAATAACAAAGGCCCAGCCCTTGTACGTTTGAATCTGGGTGATGGCGTCGGGAAACAAAGACGCGACCAATTGATCGGATAGCGTAATCCACAGGGTAGAGAAGATGGCGTAGATGGTTGCGATTTTGACCGGAAAGCCCATGGCGACGATTCTCTGAGTAAACGCTATGCGTGTTGCAGAAGGTGAATCGGACAATTTTATCCGAACCCTGAAGCTAAACAAGATGATACAGGTCAGAAATTGCGCGATGAACGCTTCTGTATCGGTATTTTGGCACCTTGTTGAGCCATTTTTCCGCGTCAATACGATGTTAACGCGTTGTTGCCAGGGAAAACGTGGGGTGAGTGATACATATGCAAGATAGCGCAGAGACGGGCGGAGTGGGCAGAGTAAGGACCTCTGCCAAGAGGTCCTGATAGCCGTTATTGAACCGTTTCGTTTTCGCTGAACATACCATCAAACAGTACGGTAGAGAGATAGCGCTCGCCTGAATCGGGCAGAATCACGACGATATTTTTGTCTTCGTTGCCTGGCTGTTGCGATACGCGAACAGCAGCAGCGACGGCTGCGCCGCTGGAGATACCGGCCAGGATGCCCTCTTCGCGCATCAGACGGCGGGCGACGTCAATCGACTCTTCGTTACTGACCAGCTCTACCTGGTCGATGATAGACAGATCCAAATTCCCCGGAATGAAACCGGCGCCGATCCCCTGGATTTTGTGCGGTGAAGGCTGTAGTGGTTGGCCGCCGATAAACTGACTGATAACAGGTGAGGCTTCCGGTTCTACCGCAACGGAGATGATCGCCTTACCTTGTTGTTGTTTGATAAAGCGCGAGACGCCTGAAATAGTGCCGCCGGTGCCGACACCTGCCACTAGAATGTCGATCGCTCCATCGGTATCCTGCCAGATCTCAGGACCGGTGGTCTGTTCATGGATTTGGGGATTGGCTGGGTTTTCAAATTGCTGCGGTAGGAAGTGGTTATCCGGATCGTTGGCAACGATCTCCTCCGCTCTGTCGATAGCGCCCTTCATCCCTTTGGGTCCTTCGGTCAATACAATCTCGGCCCCTAACGCTTTCATCACTTTTCGGCGCTCGACACTCATGGTTGCCGGCATCGTCAGAATCACTTTGTAGCCACGTGCTGCAGCAACAAAGCATAAAGCGATCCCTGTGTTGCCGCTGGTTGGCTCAACGATGGTCATGCCCGGTTTAAGCGATCCATCTTTTTCAGCCTGCCAGATCATATTGGCGCCGATTCGGCATTTGACCGAATTGGCCGGGTTACGGCTTTCGATCTTGGCCCAGATGTTACCGTTACCGATGTTGTTTAGCTTGACCAGTGGGGTCTGGCCGATAGAGAGAGAGTTGTCGGAGAAGATCGCGCTCATGCTGCTTTCCTTTGGCTGGCTGCGGATAATGATAACGAATTAGTATATCCATATTGCTTGGTTTGGATTAGTTTTTTTATGCGATAGGGTTATATCGAGCTGTTATAGCTTCTAACACTTGATAATCGCAGTTTAGATGGAGCCTGAAAAACCAAAGTTTAGTCGGCGTTTTCACTCGCATAGTAATTACATATCAGTGGCTTATCAGAAAACCGGCTACACTTGTTGAGAGATGGGCCATACTGCAAAGATTAACAGTCGGGCAGCCACATTTTCGATACGTTAACGACAATGATAGCCGTAGGCAGCGGGCTGAGTCGCTGCAGGAGAGTAGTTATGGCAGAAGTGATTGTTGCCGGAAGGCATCCGGTCTGGCTGGAACTGGACGTGGGGGAGTATTGGTACTGCCGTTGTGGGCGTTCGGCTAATCAGCCATTTTGCGACGGTTCGCACCAAGGTACGGGTATTGAACCATTGGCGTTTCGTGTTGACCGTAAACAACAGCTCAAATTGTGTTTGTGTAAACAGACCGAAGATCCTCCCTACTGCGATGGCAGTCACCATGACCTAGAGTAGTTTGTTTTTAGGGTTAATCGCTGTCTGATGAAAAGGGCGGCGATTTAGCCTTGGTTTTTGGTTTGTTGGTGAAGCTCCTCAATTTGCTGAATCTGTTTCTGATTCACAATCCGTTGTTCAAATAATTTTTGATCACTGCGCTCTAGCCGTTGTTGCAACTGTTGCTGTTGCTGTTGCTGTTGCTCGGTCGTCTGTTTGAGTTCGTCGATCTGATTCTGCAGGCTTTCGATGAAGGATAAACCGCTTTCGCTAATGGGGTTGGCTTGGCGTGTTCCGCTCCTTGTTGCGGCAGTATCTGGCTGAGCCTTCAGCTCGGTTCGAATATGGCTGTAAATTGCCTGCAGATCACGGGTCTCGCGGTCGCTGTAGTGAATCACCTTTTCTACCGCCTGATGCGCGCCGGCAGTACCGATCAGGCCGGATAACGCGTGCTCAAGACTGCGGTGAAACTCGAGCAGTTCGATGATGGTCAGGTATTCTTTGCTATCAAGGTGTAGCTCTTCGGTGATCTGTTGCACCGTTGATACTGCTTTTTCTTCGGGTGTGTAGGCTCGCATCAGGTCGGTGGCTTCGTTGATTTTTTCCTGATAAGAGATATAGGCATCGAGGCCGGTAGCGCGACCGTGGTTGTGGGCACTGCCCGCGATAAGGGCCGTCATAAACTCTTGTCGCTGATTTCTTTCAGCTTTGGTGGGCGTGTAGAGTTTGGAGCCGATCAGGTAAAAGCTCAGGTTAAACAGTAACGACCAAAAGGTACTGTGGCTGACCGGTGATAGTGTATCTAGTCCGAACAACTGCTCGGGGCGTAACCAGCTGATACCGCCTGGCCCCTGGCTGAGCAGCTCCGGTGGTAGGCCGTGCCCGGCGAAAGCGGGAAGTACCAGAGTATAAAACCACATCACAAAACCTGCACTGAGTCCGGCGATCGCCCCGACTCGGTTCCCCCGCTGCCAGAACAGACCGCCGAACAATACCGGCGCAAACTGGAATACCGCCACAAATGAGATCATCCCCATCGCCGCCAGCATATAGCCGTCACTGAAGTAGATCGAGAACCAGTAGCCGCTGGCGATGATCAGCCCTATCATCAGCCAGCGGCATTGCAGCAGGTAACTGCGTAGAAAATGTAGTGGCTTAACTTTTTCGATCAGTACTACCAGCAGGTGGTTGGTGGCCATCGTAGACAGGCTCATGGCGCTGAGAATGATCATTCCGGTCGCGGCAGAGAAACCGCCGATGAACGCTACCAGTGCCAGCCAATCGGCTTGTGCCAGTTGCGGCAGCAGCAGGATGAAGACGTCTGCCTGATGGGCGGGTAGTCCCTTCAGTAGTCCGACGGCGGCGATTGGAATGACAAACAGGCTGATCAAGATCAGGTAGGCGGGAACGACCCACATAGCCGCACCGATATGGCGCTCGGTGGCATTTTCGACCACGGCAGCGTGAAACTGGCGTGGCAGGCATTGGATTGACACCGCGCCGAGCACCATTAGCGTCAACCAGTGGAGTGAGTTGGATCCCTCAGGGGTTTCGGCACCGATCAGGTGCGACAGGCCGGTATAATGGATCCGTTCCAAAATGTCGCCGAAACCGTCGTACATGCCGTAGGTAGCAAATAATCCGACCGCCACGAAAGCGAACAGTTTGACGATGCTCTGAACCGCCAGCACGGTCATAACGCCCAGGTGGCGCTCGCTGGTATCGAGTTTACGGGCACCAAACAGGATGGTGAAAACGATCATGATGATCGGCACCAGTACGGCGGTCAGTTGGTTGAATTCACTGCTGCTATCTGCGGCAGTTAGCACCGAAAACGATTGGGTCACCGCTTTTAGCTGCAACGCGGTGTAGGGCACGATGCCTGTCAGGGCGATCAGGGTAACCAGTCCGGCGACCAGCTGAGATCGGTTGTAGCGCGCCGAGATGAAGTCGGCGATGCTGGTGATATGGTACTCCTCTTTGATTCGTACCATCCGTCGCAAAATTGTTCCCCAGCTCATTATCGCCAGGATCGCGCCGATGTAGATGGCAAAAAACATGAAGCCCGAGCGGCTGGCAAACTCGACGCTGCCGTAGAAGGTCCAAGAGGTGCAGTAGACGGTGATCGATAAGGCGTAGACCAGTGCCGGAGTGTAGGGCCTGACCCGGTTCTCATTGGAGCGCTCCACCAGCAGTGCGATCAGAAAAAGCACAACCATGTAGATCGCAATAACGGAGATAACAGTGATCGGTGTAAACATTCAGTCTCTCGGTACTTGATAGATTGGAAAGTCAGCTGATTATCGGTGGATGAGCAAGGGGCAGGTCGGCAGCTAACTTGTTGGGTGGTGATTGGCAGGCGGCGTTGCTGTCTTGTCGGTTTCGGCTTTGTTAGTTTCGGTTTTGTCGGCTTCGGTTCTGTCAGTTTCGATAAGTGGCTCAGTGCCACAACAGTGACTGCCCTTAGGGTGAGAGAGGCCTTTGCCCGTCGTCACGTCGGGAACCAGATCGATTCCCCCTTCGGTAAACGGATGGCAGCGCAGTAGCCGTCTTATTCCCAGGTAGAGACCGCGCAACGGGCCGTGCATCTCGATCGCCTCGATGCAGTAGCTCGAACAGCTGGGATAATAGCGACAGTTATTACCCAACAACGGGCTGATCAGCCACTGATAGCCACGCATAAATCCAATTAAAAATCGTTTCATAGGGTCATTTTATCGCAGCGGGGTTGCTTAAACAGGCTTTTTTAGCGCATAACTGCATCAATGGTCATTCGAATCCATATCGGAGTGGATGTTTTAAAGGATTTAAACGCAGGATCGCCCCGCCATGTTACGTAAAGCCCTACTGCCCTCTATTTTTGTGTTGCTGGCCTATAGCTTCTGGCTGAGCCCCGATTTTATTGCAATCGCGTCGGGTGTGGCGATATTTCTGTTCGGTATGCTGTCGCTTGAGGAGGGCTTTCGCGCGTTCTCTGGCGGTATGTTGGAAAAAGTCCTTAAGCGTTCAACCGATAAACTCTGGAAAAGTCTTAGCTTTGGCATCGTGACCACCTCTTTGATGCAGTCGAGTTCGCTGGTGTCGGTGATAACCATCTCCTTCATGAGCGCCGGCTTGATCGGCCTGAGTGAGGGGATCGGCATTGTTTTTGGTGCCAATCTGGGCACCACGACCGGTGCTTGGCTAGTGGCGGGGTTTGGCCTCAAGGTTAAATTGTCGCTGTACGCCATGCCGATGGTGGTATTCGGTGTCATTCTGCTGTTTCAAAAAGCGATCCATCTGAAGGGGATTGGTTACATCCTCACCGGTATCGGCTTCTTGTTCCTGGGGATTCACTACATGAAAGAGGGCTTCGACGCCTTCAAAGACAACTTTGATCTGGCAGCCTACGCGATGTCTGGCTATACCGGCCTGTTCCTGTACAGCCTGATCGGGGTGCTGGCGACGGTTGTAATGCAGTCCAGCCACGCAACTCTGGTGTTGATTATCACGGCGCTGTCGTCAGGGCAGATCAGTTATGAGAATGCATTAGCACTGGCGATCGGAGCCAATGTCGGTACCACTGTCACCGCTATTATCGGCGCGATGGGATCCAACGCTCAGGGGCGTCGGCTGGCCGGAGCGCATCTGATCTTTAATGTCTTCACCGGGCTGGTGGCGATCGTCTTTATTACACCGCTATTATATGCGGTCGACGCTATCAGTCTGTGGCTGGGGATCGGCGAGACGGACTACACCTTGAAGTTGGCGGTGTTCCACACCCTGTTCAACCTGCTGGGGGTGATGTTGATGCTGCCGTTGATCCAGAAAATGGTGTTACTACTGGAGCGTTTGATCAAGGAGGAGCGGGTCGAGATTGCGAAACCGCGCTATATGGTTGCCTCGGCGGTGCAGTTTCCCGATACCGCGGTTGAGGCTGTACGCAAGGAGACCAATCGGGTTTATGACAATGCCCGCGATATTATTATCACCGGACTGGGAATGTCGAAATCACTGGTGCTGAGCGAGGCTGAGCTGGAGAAGCCTCTGGCCGCGCAACGAAGCGTTAACCGGATCAATATCGATGATCTGTACCAGCGCCGGGTGAAATCGTTGTTCAGCGCCATTATTGCGTTTATTAGTGATGCCGCTTTTTCATGGAAAGAGCACCAGTCGGGAAGTCTACACTGGCTGCGTGATGCCAATAGCAGCATTGTCGAGTCGGTCAAAGCCTGCAAACACCTGCAGAAGAATATGCTGCATTATCTGTTGTCCGACAATTACCAGATCCGCCATGAGTACAACCAGCTGCGGATGCGGATAGCGCTGTTGTTGCGGCAGCTGGAGCTGTTACGCCAAGGCTTGGTAGATGATCATTCGTTGTTGAGCCTTGATGAGATTCGGCTTTCGCTGCTGGAGTGGGATAAGCGGCAGAATTTACGCTACTACCGACTGATCCGCGACGGCAAGATCACTCCCGAGATGGGGAGTTCGCTGATCAACGATGCTGGCTACGTTGACGACATCCACGATAGTTTGTTGGCGATGGCCACGACGCTGTTCAGTCAAAGTAAACGCCAGCGCAATGCGGTCGAGCGTGAGCTGTCGCTCGACGATGCCGAACTTGATGAAATTTTGTCAGCCGCCGAACAGGCGCGGAGGGTACCGTGAAAACACGTAAACTGATCGAACGGATCAAGGCGTTGTTTGATGCCGATCTGCGTCTTAGCCTTAACAAACAGCAGTCGTTGCATCAAGTGCTGGAACAGCTGCGGCTGAAGCAGAAGAAATTGCAGGCCGAACTGCTGCACGAGCAGGACTCGCAACGACGTGACAAACTGCAGCTAAAAATAGATCTGGTGCATTCACAGCGTAAAAAAGGGCTGATTCTGCTCAAACAGGCGCAGGCTGATGCCGGGCCGGTCAACCTGACTGCTGCGGGTACAGATAGTGATCATCGTTGTGATGACGATGCGGCGAATGATGGGTCGGACACGCGTGATTAAAGCGGCTGTTGCTAGTGTTGAGGGTTGCTGAACGTTGATGGGTGTTGGTTATTCGGGGACCGTTTCAGGTCTGTCTTCTGCTTCAGTATTGAAGGTGGAAAACGGGTCAACACAGACCGGCTCGCCCCATAGTCGTCCGATGCTCAGTGCCGCCGCTTCGGTGCAGTCGCTGCTGATAAAACGGATGGTACGACTGTCTTCTGGCTGCCCGTCACTGTCGTTGAGTGTGTCGCTGGCGGTCAGTTGGCGCTGCAGTTGAGCAGCTACCGCCGTGGCGGTATCAATAAGGGCTGCACGTCCATCGAGGTAGTCATGGATGGCGGTTTTGAGAAACGAGAAGTGGGTGCAGCCGAGTACGATCTGGTCAACACCGCTGCTTAACAACGGTCGCAGATATCGATCGATGGTCTTTCGGGTCGTGTCGCTGTTCAGGTTGCCGGTTTCGACCAGTTCGACAAAGGCCGGGCAGGCGACCGAATGAATTTGGGTTTGGGGGCTGTAATAGGTCAGCAGCTGTTGGTAACTGCTGCTGCTGAGTGTTTGCGCAGTTGCCAGCACTCCGATGGTGCCATTGCGGCTGTTTAAGGCTGCAGGCTTGATCCCCGGTTCGACGCCGACGATCGGGCATTGGTTCTGTTGTCGCAGTTCGGCAATGCTATGAACGGTGGCGGTGTTGCAGGCGATCACGATCGCCTTGCAGCCTTGCCCGGTGAGAAACTGCAGTACCGTAGCGGCGCGTTGCTTGATCAGTGCTGCAGACTGCACCCCGTAGGGGGCAAAGGCTTGATCCGCCACATACAGTAGTTGTTCCGCCGGTAGCCGCCGGCGAATGGCGTGGGCGATCGATAGCCCGCCAACCCCTGAATCAAAAATGCCGATCGGCGCGCTGGTCGTGATGGGCGCTGTCATCCCTCCTTTATCTCTAAGCGTTGCAGCAGCCGGTAGAAATTGCTGCGATGCACGCCCAGCTGGCGAGCGGCCGATGCCTGGTTGCCCTTGTGTTGATCGAGTGTGTCTGAGATCAGTTGTCGCTGGTATTGCTCGGTGGCCTGTTTGAGGTTGAGTTCAGGGTTGTACGGAATACGGGTCACTTCCTGGTTGGATGACTCAATTGTTGTGAGGTTTTCTTCTCCCCAATCACTGGGATCGAGCCCGAGATGGCTGGCACCGATGATGATAGTACGGTTGTCACGTCCCTGACTGGTGATCGCCTTGAGTGCTGCGCGGCTGAGCAGATGGCCAAGTTCGCGAACATTACCGGGCCAAGGGTAGCTAAGCAGAGTCAGCTTGGCATCTTCGGATAACCTTAATCCTTGAGCGCCTAAGCGGCGTTGGTTGGCTTCCAGAAAAAAACCAGCCAGCAATAACACATCTTGTTGCCGCTCGCGTAACGGCGGCACCGCTAACGGGTAGACGCTGAGGCGGTGGAACAGGTCGGCACGAAAACGTCCGGCGTTGACCTCCTCCTGCAGGTCGCGGTTGGTGGCAGCGACGATTCGAACATCTACCTGCAGTAACTGGTCGCGACCAATCCGCTGGATCTCTCCGCTCTGTAGCACACGTAGCAGTTTGGCTTGAATGGTTAGGGGTAGCTCACCCACTTCATCGAGCAACAAGGTACCACCGTCAGCGATCTCAAATTTACCGGCACGATCGGTACCGGCACCTGAGAATGCGCCTTTGACATGGCCGAACAGTTCGCTCTCGGCCAGGTTTTCCGGCAGCGCGGCGCAGTTGATCTGCACCAGCGGCCGCTCGACCCGTGGTGACTGGTAGTGGATTTGACGCGCCACCAGCTCCTTACCGACCCCTGTTTCACCCTGCACCAGTACCGATAGGTGTGAGCGTGCGACGATCGTAATCTCTTGCTTGAGTGTCGCCATTACTTGGCTGGTGCCGATTATCTCGGACTCGGTGTCCTTTTGTTCCAGTAACGCCCGTGTGAACTCTTGCTGCCGTTCCGCTTTAGCAGCCAGTGCATCGATGCGATCGGCCGCTTTCACCGTCGCTTCGGTAAGGCTGATAAAGGTGGCCAGCTGATCAGGATCGATCGAGTCAAAGGTGCCTGGATCCATGGCGTCAAGGGTTAGCACTCCCCAGGGTTGATCGTTGATATAGAGCGATGCGCCCATGCAGTCGTGAACGTGTAACTGCATGTCGGTATCACTGACTAAACCATCGTAGGGGTCGGGCAGCGGTGAGTCGGCCTCAAAACGGATCGGCTTGCGTGAGTGGAGAAGCTTGGCCAGCCGGGGATGGTCGTCAACCTCGAAGCGCCGTCCCAAGGTATCGACGCTAAGCCCTTCGATTGCCAACGGCCGAAGTTGTTTGCCCTCAAGTCGAAGCAGGGCGGCTGCATCGCAGGGGAATAGAGTCAGAATCGATTCCAGCAGATGGCGGTAGCGCTGTTCGGCGGGTAGGTCGCGCGATAGGTCGGTGACGATAGAGGTCAAAGTATCAGAAAAAGTTGTCATTATGATGTCCGTGTTGTTTAAACGACATCATACCCAGTGTTGTTAAAAATACAACGGTGTTTTTATCTCATTGTTATTATTAGGTTTTACATGTTGGCACGGAGTTTGTAATAGAAAACCTGAACAACTAATAATTCAGGCGAAGGAGCCTATTATGCAGCAACTACTTTCCCGGCCTTTAGGGGCGGAGATGGTCCGGATTTCAGGGGGGCGTCATGGCTGATAACTTTACTAAAGGGATGGCGCGTAACATTTATTACGGTGGTGGATTGTTTACCTTTCTGCTGCTTTGCGGTTTGACGTTCGACACCATGCTTGAGCTGCCTTCACGTGATCACCGTGAGAACATCACGGAATCGGTTGCGCTAGGCAAATCCTTGTGGGAAGACAACAACTGCATCGGCTGCCACAGCCTGATGGGTGAAGGCGCGTACTTCGCACCGGAACTGGCCAACGTTTATGACCGTTACGGTCAGGGCAACGAGGACACCTTCAAGCAGTTCCTGCAGTCGTGGATGGCGATGCAGCCAATGGCGATCGAAGGCCGTCGCAAGATGCCTCAGTTCAACCTTGAGTCACATGAGGTTGATGCGCTGGCTGACTTCCTGATCTGGACCAGTCGTATCGATGACAATGGCTGGCCGCCTAACAAGCAAGGATAAGGAGCTACGATGAAATTCCAATCTCAAGCGGTAGCGAAGCCGTACTTTATCTTCGCGCTAGCACTGTTTGCCGGCCAGATCCTGTTTGGACTGGTAATGGGCTTGCAGTACATCATCGGGGACTTCCTGTTTCCCTATCTGCCCTTCAACGTTGCACGGATGGTTCACACCAACCTGCTGATTGTTTGGTTGCTGTTTGCTTTTATGGGGGCTTCGTACTACTTGGTTCCCGAAGAATGTGACCGGGAACTGCATAGTCCTTTGTTGGCTAAGATTTTGTTCTGGGTGTTCGCGGCAGCTGGTGTTGCTACGATTCTGGGCTACCTGCTGGTGCCTTACGCTCAGCTCGCTGAAATGACCTACAACCATCTGTTGCCAACCATGGGACGCGAGTTCCTGGAGCAGCCGACGATAACCAAAATTGGTATCGTAGTCGTGGTGCTGGGCTTCATCTTCAATATCGGGATGACCATTTTGAAAGGCCGTAAGACGGTTATCAACATGGTGCTGATTACCGGTCTAATAGGTCTGGCAGTGTTCTTCCTGTTCTCCTTCTACAATCCTGAGAACTTGGTGCTGGATAAGTACTTCTGGTGGTGGGTCGTGCATCTGTGGGTTGAAGGTGTATGGGAACTGATCCTAGGTGCAATCCTGGCCTTCACCTTGATCAAAGTGACCGGTGTTGACCGTGAAGTGATCGAGAAGTGGTTGTACATCATCATCGCGATGGCGCTTATCTCCGGCCTGATCGGTATGGGTCACCATTACTTCTGGATCGGACCAGGTGAATACTGGCTGTGGTTGGGCTCGATCTTCTCTGCCCTGGAGCCGATTCCGTTCTTCATGATGGTGGTGTTTGCTTTCCGGATGGTGCGTCAGCGTCGTCATGATCATGGTAATCAGATCGCCACTACCTGGGCTCTGGGTACTGCGGTAATGGCATTCCTGGGTGCTGGCGTGTGGGGCTTCATCCACACTTTGGCTCCAGTGAACTACTTTACTCACGGTTCGCAGATCACTGCAGCTCACGGTCACCTGGCCTTCTTCGGTGCTTACGCGATGATCAGTATGACGATCATCTCTTACGCGATGCCGATTATGCGTGGTCGTCCGCAGGGTAACCCTGCATCAGCGCAGAAAGTTGAACGTTTTGCTTTCTGGACCATGTGCCTGAGCATGTTGGGTATTACCCTGGCGTTGACCGTTGCCGGTGCATACCAGGTTGCTCTACAGCGTCTACCAGACGACAGCATGGCGCTGAGCTTCATGCAGACTCAAGCCAAACTGGTTCCGTTCTATTGGATCCGTCTGGGCTTCGGTGTGACATTCTTTGTTGGACTGCTCGCTTACTTTGCTAGCTTCTTTGTGGGGCAGCACGTTGCTGAGTCTGCGGATGCTAAGAAAGAAGAGGTTTGCTGCGGTAGCTGTAGCTAACGTATCAAGATCTTAGTCGTACTTGATGCAGCTCGGTTGGTGGCCAGGCGTTCCACGCCTGACCACTGACCGGAGCGGCACAACCGCTCTAGGTTGAACCGGTTCTGCTCTCCCGCTCCCCCTTCTTTTAGAGCGGATAGAACAGAGTCGGGCTCAGCCTCCTTTATTTCCCATTTCAATTATCAGCATGCTTTCCTGTCGATAGTGAAGACAGTGTCGACCGGAAAGTGGGTTGTTTTCTCTTTTAATCGCCCTAGTGATTAGTTTATACGGTGACCTATGGAAGAATTTGTCGGCGAAATTTGGCACAAATTGATCAGCCGCCAGGCCAATACCGATTTTGAGTCGGCCGAGGTTGAGTTGGCACCGTTGCAAGCACAGTTGGCGACATATTACCGGGCATTGGGTGGTCCGGCCGGTATGACCGTTGAAGGTGCCGACCAGCGCCTGATTCAGACCCGGCGTCGCTTGAGTCAGCGCCTAGCCGGTACTCATCACCGTTTCGCTGTGAGTTGGCAGGATGAACGCAGCCTGCGGTTGCCGGTTAAACAAGCCTGTTTTACCGATCCCCAACTCAACGAAGCGCTCTATTTTTGGTTGGCGGCTCTGGCGGCAAAATTACCCCAGGTCAATCATTTTCTGCGTGATAACCAGCAGGCAACACTGCTGTTGCTAAGTCAGCGCCCAGGCATGAAGTCTACTTACCAACGCCTGGCTGAAGCCACCGTGGCGCTGCGGCCCAATCCGGACTCGCTGAAAGGCGACGAGGCTGAGCGTGAGCGTTTGGTGCAACAGGCGATCCTGCAGCCAGGCAGCGTTAGCGAGTTGCCCCAAGCCAAAGGTGCACCTTACCCGGTACCGCTATGGCTGTATCCGTCGCCACATCGTCAGGATTCGGTCGAGGCAGAGGAAGATCTCGATGATCAGGGTGACGGCGGCAAAATGGAGCAAAGCCTCAAGGGCAGTCGTAAGAGTGCCGAGCGTTTTGACGATGCCAAGAAGACCGATGGACTGTTGGTGTTCAAATTAGAGTGCTTGTTTAGTTGGGCCGAGAACGTCGACTTGGATCGCCCCCAGGAGGAAAATCTGGATGAGGATCTAGAATCGGCCGCCGATGATCTCGATGTCATCACGTTGTCTCGCAAGCGCCGTGCCGGTTCGGCCCGGATCAAGTTTGATCTTGACCTGCCTGCACCGATGTACGACGACCTGCCGCTGGGTGAGGGGATCAAGTTACCGGAGTGGGATTACCGCCAGCAGAAGATGATCGAGGATTATTGCCTGTTGCAACCGATGCTGGCCGATACCGCATTGCCTCAACCTATCCCTGAAGCGATACGGCCGCAAGCGCGGGCGCTGAAGAACCGGTTTAGCCAACTGCAGCCACAAAAAAGCTGGCAGCGTAAGCAACCTTTTGGCGATGAGATCGATATCGACGCCTGGCTGGAACACAAGAGTCAAACCGAGCACTCGGGTCAGCCGTCGGCCAGTCAGAATTTTTACCGCTGCCGTAATAATCCGCAGCGTGACTTAGCTTGCCTGTTGTTGTCAGACCTGTCGATGTCGACCGAAGCCGGCTTGGGCCAGGACGCTGACAAAGTTGTGGATGGAGAGCACCGGCGGGTGATCGATATGATTCGCGACACCATGGTGTTGTTTGCCGAAGCGTTATCGGGCAGCGGTGATCCGTTTGCGATCTACGGTTTCTCGTCGATCAAGAATAAGCAGGTTCGTTATCAGATGTTGAAGAACTTTAACGAGCCTTACGGTGATGAAGCACGGGGCCGGATTTTAGCGGTAAAACCCGGCTTTTATACCCGTATGGGCGCTGCGATCCGCCAATCTACCGAGATTTTACAGCAGCAAAAAGCGCAGCAACGACTGCTGCTGATTCTGTCTGACGGTAAGCCCAATGATATCGACCGTTACGAAGGGCGCTATGGTATCGAAGATACCCGGCGTGCAGTGCAACAAGCCAAACAGGCCGGGTTACAACCGTTCTGCGTAACTATCGATGATCAGGGTAATGACTATCTACCCTACCTTTTCGGTGACCAGGGCTTTGCGGTGGTTAATGACCCTGACCGGCTTCCGATGCTGCTCCCCAAGCTATATCTCAACCTGACCGGTTTGGCAGGTTAACTACTTTTTTGACAGCCAACGGGCTGTTACGACGAGGTACATCATGAATACGGCTCTGAATACTCAGCCAATCAATGTTCAGGCATTGAACTATTTGCCCCAGGGACGTGAGATAGAGATCTTCAATCACGCGGCCAATAATAAACTGCCGGTTTTGATCAAAGGGCCGACCGGTTGCGGTAAGACCCGTTTTGTCGAGCATATGGCCAAGCAGCTAGGGCGTACGGTACATACAGTATCGTGCCACGATGATCTGACAGCATCAGACCTGGTCGGCCGTCACCTGATCGGTGCTGATGGTACGTACTGGCAGGATGGCCCGTTGACTCGGGCTGTACGCGAAGGGGGTATCTGCTACCTCGATGAGGTGGTCGAGGCGCGTAAAGATACCACCGTGGTACTGCACCCGTTGTCGGATCACCGTCGGATTCTACCGATTGAGCGGACCGGCGAGCTGATCGAGGCGCACCCCGACTTTATGTTGGTGATCTCCTATAACCCCGGCTACCAGAATCTGATGAAGGGTCTCAAGCCCAGTACCCGTCAGCGATTTGTCGCGCTGAGCTTCGATTATCCGACCCCTGAGCAGGAGTTGGTGATCGTGTGTCAGGAATCTGGCCTTGATAAGCAGACGGTTCAGCAGCTGGTGACGCTGGCCAACGACCTGCGTCGACTCAAGGATCACGATCTGGAAGAAGCGGCGTCAACCCGCCTGTTGATCTACACCGCAATGATGATCCGTTCCGGTTTACCTGCAGCCGAAGCTTGCCAGGTGTGCATGGCTCAGCCGTTGAGTGATGACACCGAAACGCTGGCGGCGATCGACCGTTTGATTCAGGGTCATTTCTAGTATGAGTGAGCCAATCGGCTCGGACTCTGGTTCCAGCTCTGGCTCAGCTGCAGGCTTGATCCCAGAAGGTCAGGGTGGAACCGGCAAAGAGAAGGCCAACTATAGCCCGGCAAATATCGCCGTGTGGATCTTGATCTGGGCTGAAGTCACCGAATTTGCGTTGTTCTTTCTGGTGTTTTTGGTGGTACGAAGCCACAACCCCGAACTGTTTGAGCAGGGGCCTACTCAGCTTAATACCTGGGCCGGAGTAATTAATACTCTGATCCTGCTGAGTAGTAGTTACTGTGTCGCCCGAGCGATGGCGATGATACGCACCGGGCGGCTTAAGCGCTCTCTGCACTGGCTGGGTGGCACCATCGGTTGTGGCTTGGCGTACTGTGCGGTCAAAGCGTGGGAGTACCAGTGGAACCATGCTGCCGGTCTGGATTCGCGCACCGATATGTTCTACTCGCTCTATTATTACCTAACCTTTAACCACCTGCTGCATGTGCTGGTGGGAATGTGTGCTATCGGCTGGGCGGCGCTACGCCTGCATTGGGGACATTTTACTCCCGAAAGCCATGAAGGGCTCGAAGGGGCTGCCTGCTATTGGCATATGATTGACCTGGTATGGATTATTATTTTCCCTCTGCTATATGTGATGCGTTAATGGGCACGTTAACAAGTGTCATTGTTGATAGAAATAGGAGCATCGAGGATGAATAACGCTGCTGCATTAGGGCGCGCCTGGATTGTACTGATCGTATTGACACTCATCTCGGCGATGGTGGCCGAATCGATAGACCCAACTGCCGGGGTTGTGATCGCGGTCTGCTTGGTGGTATGTATAAAAGGTCAGTTGGTCATCGATCGGTTGATGGGGCTGCGGCATGCACCACCGGTGATCCGTCGTTTAATGCTGGCCTACTTTTATGTGTTACCGGTGTTGATTGCACTGGCGTTAATTTTCCCCGAGCCACTGCGACGTCTAACGACGCTCTGAGCCTTTTACCGCTACGCGAAGCGTCACCACTATTTTATCTATCCCGGATAAGTTGTTGATTGCCCTATTTAACAACCGGTAGACGTTCGCTGCTTTCAAACCTCCCCTATCCTTTGTTCCCGACAAGTGACGTTTCTTGCTGGTTGTATTTGAGGTGAGCGGGTATCCGCCTCTGTAATCCTGGCGGCGTTCCTTCGGCGGGGTAGTGTCTTCCAGACGCGAGTTGCGTCCATTACCCATATCAATGGCTAGCGGGTTGGTTTTTACCCGCTACAGAGGATAAATTCGAACACTTGTTCGGTATTTGTCGGTTATTTGTCACCACTCAATTAACATCGATGTCAGTTACGGGTAAAATTACACTCTCTGTTACAGATTGGACGCATTCGTAGCATTACAGGAAGTTGCTAATGGTCACGTTGATACGATCGTTGTTGGTATCGTTGTTGGTATCGTTGCTGTTCGTACTGACCACTATTATTAGTGGTTGTTCAACCTCCGACTCTCAAGCCCCGATTCGCCTGGGTGTGGTTCTCCCTCTTTCCGGAACATTTCAGATCTATGGTCAGCAGGGGCTAAACGGTCTGATGCTGGCTGTTGAGCAGATTAATGCCAAGGGCGGTGTGTTAGGCCGACCGCTGGAGTTGGTGGTGGAGGATAACAACACCAATCCGGCAGAGTCTGTACGCTTAAGCCGGCAGCTTATTCAGGTGCAGGATGTTTTTGCGTTGTTTGGTCCGGTCAGTAGCTCGGCCCGTTTCGCAATGCAGGAAGTGGCCGATAAGTTTCAGGTGCCGCAGTTCTATGGTATCGATTATGAAGGCCGTCATTTCAGTCGCTACCTGATCTGCTACAGCACCATTCCTGAACACTATATCAATCCGCTGATTCCTTACCTGCTGGAGACCTCCGGGCCGAATTTTTATGTGTTCGGATACGACTATGTCTGGCCGCATAATATGAGCGAGCGAATTCGTCAGGAGAGTGAACGTTTGGGCGGGGCGATCAAAGGCATCGAATTTACTCCCTTTGGTGTCAGTGATTACTCCGCTACTTTTGCGCGAATTAAAGCCTCTGGTGCCGATAATCTGATGCTGATTCTGCCTGGCGGTGACGGGTTTAATTTCCTCAAACAGATGCGAAAATTTGATTTCGGTCGTGAAATTTCAACCGTCGCTTTCGCTGCTGATGAGTCTTATCTCGATGCGGTTGATGTGCAGGACCTGGAGGGTGTTCTGACCGCGCTGCACTTTTTTAGTAGCTGGCAATCAGACTCCGCCAAGACGTTTGTCGACAGCTACGTTGATCGGTTTGGTAGTGATCAACCGGCGACCTATTCGAGCAAATCGCACTACGATATGGTTTATCTATTAACAGCTGCGATAGAGAAAGTCGGTGTCGTTGAACGGGAGCAGGTGATCGACGCCTTGTCAGGCTTGACTCGCTATAACGGTAAGGAACAGATCAAACTCCGTGAAGACCACCACTTCGATCTACCGATGTATCTGGCGCAATTTAAGCAAGGGCGTTTAGATGTCATCAAGGATTTAGGGAGAATTTCACCGGCAGATCAGCGCTGATGAAGGTTTGGAAATGAGTCTTAGAACTAAAATTTTTCTCTGGTTGTTACCCGTTACCGTGGCGATGTTTGCTTTTATTGACAGTTACTATTTCGCCAGTAAGAAAGCCCTTGAGCAGCAGCTTGAGCTAACGGCAGAGCTAGCACTCGAAACGGGTGCGACCAACCTGAATCACCAACTAACCCTTTATCAACAGGAATTTGAGCTGCTGGCTCGTCTGATGGGGGACTGTATTCTCGATGCCCCTCAGCCTCATATTGAGCAGCAGCTGAGCCTGGCGCTGCGGCATACCCGAGGCTTTTCTTCCGTGGTGGTTACCGATACCGCCGGACTGGCACGTTACATGGAGTGGGGCGGCAATCAAGGCAACCGTTTTGTCTTGCCACAATCCATCGATGGCCTGCCTTTTATCTCAGCCGACCAGTTCGCGATACTCAAACAACGTTTTTCTCAGTGGAAATCGAAGCTGGATCCTGTCACTCGCGACCTTAATAAGTTGTTACTGCAGCAAAGTGTTTTGAATGATCGTGGAGAAAAGAATTCGGAGCACTATCATCAGCTTCAAACACGTTTAGCGAAGTTGCAAAAATTTGTAGCGACTGCCCCGGCACTGGTTGATTTCTCAGGCCATCAGCAGGTGCAATGGATGGGGTTGCCTTTTGGCGGAGATACTTACCAGTTTATTCGGCCCGTACTGAACTGCAGCGACGAGGTAGACGGTTATCTAGTCGCCTTTCTCGACCGTAGTAAAATTGAAGATGAGCTCTATCGCGTTAGAGATAAATTACTGGAGAAAGGGACTCTGCAGATCGATGTTGCGCTGCTGAACGTTGAGCAATCGAGCCTTTTCACCGCTTCCCGTTACCTGCCCGCCTTCGGCTATCGCGATATTGATAACGCTTACGGGCGCTCTTCTCTGGTTCCCTTTGCAACGCCGGGGTTGTTGCTCGGCACACCAGTGATCGATGCCAATTTTATTGACCATGCGTTGCAGCATGAATCTGGTCATGAACTCTGTGCCGCACTTCTTGATGTCGATGATCCTGCCCGTTATGAGACTCAGACCCGACTACTGCTCTACATTCACGGAAACGAGTTTGCCAGCCTTAACCGCGAGCTGCTGGAAGAGGTGGCGTATGTGGCTGCGATGAGTCTGGTGATGATTCTGTTGTTGATTTTTCTGTTAGCCAACTATATTTCGGCACCACTTGTCAGGCTCACGGCAGGGGTAAAACAACTGGCTGAAGGTGGTGCTGTCTTACCGGCTGAGATTAAACGCAACGATGAGATCGGGGTGTTGGTTAACTCTTTTGAGAAGATGGCCTATGAGCTAAAAGATAAGGAACGCCAGTTGGTTGCACTGGCCACCAGAGATCCGTTGACCGATTGTTTAAATCGCCGGGCTTTTTCAGAGGTGGCTGATCAAGAATTCCAACGGGCTAACAGAAGCGGCTCTCCGATCTCTCTACTGTTGATGGACATCGATCTCTTTAAAAGTGTCAATGATCGTTATGGTCATAATATTGGGGATATAGTGCTGCGCAATTTTAGTCTGTTGGTTAAGGATATTTTACGCAGCAGCGATCAGCTGGGGCGCTTTGGCGGTGAAGAGTTCATCGTGGTGCTTCCCGATATTGACTTGGCTGCAGGGGTAATTATCGCTGAACGAATTCGTCTGGCTATCTCCAAGCAAGAGTTGTTGACCGGAGATGGCAAGATAGTATCGATCACCGTTAGTATTGGGATCTGCGAGTGGCAAGACGATCAAAGCCTGATCGAAGTGATTCAACATGCCGATAACAACCTCTATCAGGCTAAGAGTCTCGGGCGCAACCGAGTTGAATCCAGTTCGTCCGTAGAGCGATCCTTATTACCTCCTTCAAAATGTGCCGACTCTGAGCGGACCACGTCATAATCCAGGCGGATTTAAAGCACCACCTGGCATGTCATGGTTAAATTGAAAAGTGTTGAAACTGTTTGCCTCTATTTGCGGTCTATGCTTGTTAAGACTTGTTTGCGGGCTCTTGCGCCAATAATCTAATTTGGAGGTGATTATGCAAAGGACAATTTTATATCCGTTGCGAAATGTGTGCGGAATTGCGCTGTTGTTATCTATCACTACGATGGGTTATGCGGCTGATTCGTATTATCTAAAAGATGATGGATCTAGCTGGCTTAGTCAGGATGGTAAAGAGGTCCACGGAATCAGTAAATCGAGCCTGTCGATTTGTAAACAGGATGAATCATGCCGCGACCTTAAATCATCAAAACGCGGACAGCGCAATGAACTGTGGTACGAGATTAATGAAGCCAGGCGGCAACTTGAGGAGTCTGAAAGCGATCGGGTAAAGCTCGATGCCGAAACCGGACGCGCGCTCTATAACAACGCGGGTGCAGGCCCTAAAAGGATTGCTGAATAGGGCACTATCGAACCTAGCTACAGCAACCCTAACCGAGCAACAGTGTCGGTACATAGACAACCGTATGGCCACTGCTTAGCTATGTGGCTGTCATTCACTTTTAATGGCTCGGATGGTGCCTGTGAAAGTCGTATAGCCAGCAGGCAATAAACCAAACCGAACCAAAGATAATTAAACTAACCGCGGCAACGGTGGATGCCCCCGGCGTTGCTGCTATCCAAAACAGCAATCCCATGATGACAGTAAACAGCGCCAGTGCGTTGAGTAGGTTGAGTTTTTTACCGTTGTTGTAATCGATATTTAACATCTCAATTCTCCTCTTTTCTTATGCCCTCGTATTATACCACTGGCGCTTTGGTGAGCGTGACAGGGCAGGGTTATAACGTTGGCTAGGGCGATAGTCTGGCAATAAAAAAGCACCCCGGTTGACGCCGGAGTGCTTTGTCGTTTTAAGGGCTAGCTGTGGTGTTAGCTGTCGTTAGCCTTCACCTTCGTTGACCGATGTTTCCGGCCCTTTGGGTGGATAGATGCGTCGCTTTAGCACACCGAATAACGGTAATAGCAGCATCACGATGGTGATGATCATGATGGTCAGCGTTAGTGGCCGCTCCCATAAGAAAGCGAAAGTACCGTCGGAGATCGTCAAGGCGCGACTGAGATTTTTCTCCATGATGCCGCCCAGGATGAAGCCGAGTAGCATCGGTGCCATCGGAAAATCGAGCAGTTTCAGGAATATCGCGATCACTGTTATCAGCACCATCATATGGATATCGAAGGTGTTGAAGCTGACCAGATAAACACCGGTGATCGAGAAGAACAGGATCAGCGGAATGAGGATCGGCCGTGGGATCGCCAACAATCGCGAGATATAGGGGATCAGCGGCAGGTTCAAAATTAACAGCACCAGGTTGCCGAAGTACATCGAGATGATCACCGACCAGAACACGTCCGGATTATCGATAAACAGCCGTGGACCGGGCTGGATACCGTAGGCGATCAACGCACCCAGCATGATGGCGGTGGTGCCCGAACCGGGAATGCCCAGTGTCAACAACGGTACAAACGAGCCGGTCGAGGCGGCGTTGTTGGCCGACTCGGGAGCGGCCAGACCGCGAAGGGCGCCCTTACCAAACTTGAGTTTCTCTTTGGCCGATGACAGGTTACGCTCCAAGCCGTAAGCTAGGAACGAGGCGATGGTGGCACCAGCGCCGGGTAATACGCCCACGATAAAGCCGAATACCGAGGAGCGGGCGATGGTCGGGGCAACGTGTTTGATCTCCTCTTTGCTGAGTTTCATGCTGCCCAACGCCGCCATATCCATATTCACCTCTTTCTCGCGGTGCTGGCCTTTGAGTACCGTCATCACCACTTCGGCCAAGGCGAAGGTCGCCATCGCCAATAGCAGGAAGCTAACGCCATCGATCAGATCAACCGCACCAAAGGTAAAACGCGGTGTACCCGACATCACATCGACACCGACGGTGGCGATCATCAGGCCGAATACGGTCATCATCAGTGCTTTGATCACTTGGCCCTTGCCGGAGAACGCAGCCACAGCCGTTAGACCCATCACCATCAACGCAAAGTAATCGCTGGATTGGAAACTGAGCGACACCGATGCCAGCGCCGGGGCGGCGAAAAGCAGGATGATGGCGCCGATGGTGCCGCCGGTGAACGACGAGTATGCCGCCAGCGCTAGCGCCTTACCGGCTTGTTTCTGTTGAGCCATCGGGTAGCCGTCAAACGCGGTTACCACGGTGCTGGCACAGCCTGGCGCGTTGATCAGGATCGACGAGGTTGAGCCGCCAAACACAGCGCCGTAATAAACCCCGGCCATCAGGATGATACCCGATGAGGGGTCGAGGCCGTAAGTGATTGGGATCATCAACGCTACCGCTGAGATCGGCCCGAGACCGGGCAACATACCGATGAACGTACCGGCGAAACAACCCACCACCACCATCATCAGGTTAAAAGGCATTACCGCAGTGGCAAGGCCCGTCCAAATTCCATCCCACATGACATTAACCTCCGAAAATAGCGCTGAATAATTTACCCGGTGCCAGGTAGACATCGAGCAGTTGCGACAGCGCAAACCATAGGAAAATGGCGAACGGTATCGAGGCAACCAATAGCATTTTGATGCTGCGAACGCCTAGCAACCAGTAACCGCCGATCAGGAAAAAGATGGTGGCGACCAAAAATCCCACCCATTCCAGCGCGATAGCAAAGAGCATCACCAGAATCAGCAGTTGGGCCACAAGCTTGAAGTCGTAACCGCTCAGTCGCAGTCGGTCTTTTGGGTCGAAACGCGATGTTACCAGCAGCGCGATCGAAAGCAGGGTGCCTAGTACAGCCAGCGTCGTGGGCAGTGAGCGGGCATGGAACGCTTCGTATTGATCACCGGGTAATAGCGGGATCAGCTGGGCGTAGTAGCCGTAGGCGATCGACAGGCACAAAAATATCATTCCGCCGATGTGGTTCTTGGTGATGGTCATGCGGTCACCTCATGAGGTTGGGCAGGTTGTATCAAATTGCTGTTATCAAAGGATTAACGGGATGGGTTGGCGGATAGGTTGACGGTATTAATACTGAGTTATGGCGTCGGTTGGCCGCTGCTGATCCCAATTGATCAATCCAGTTATGACAAAGGGACCATGCCGTTAGACCTGATCCCTTTGGTGGTTCTTCGTCCAGAAATTAGCCGTGCTGCCAATCGGGCAAGTTAACGATGCCCGCTTGGCGACAAACCGTTATTGGTCGCTTACAAGAAACCCAGATCGCGCATCAGGTCGCCGACGATCTTTTCCTGCTGCTCCAGAAAGCTAATGAAGTCAGCGCGTGGCTTGAAGATCTCAGTCCAGCCGTTGCGATCGCGTACCGTGGTCCACTCAGGAGTGGCGTACATCTTCTCCAGCATGTCGGCGTAGGCTTGTGCATCGCTATCAGATACGCCTGGAGCTGCGAAGAATCCGCGCCAGTTGACGAAGGTGGTGTCGTAACCGAGCTCTTTCAACGTAGGTACTTCGGGTGCTGCGGCAGAGCGCTCTTCACCGGTCATCACCAGAATACGGACTTCACCGGCTTCGGCCAGTGCCAGTGCTTCGCTGAAACCGGTTGAAAGCAGTTGGGTTTCGCCCGACAGCAATCCAGCCATCGCTTTACCACCGGCGTCGTAGGCTACGTAACGAACTTTGGTTGGCTCGCCGCCAGCGGCTTTAAACGCCATCGCTGCAACAAGGTGGTCCATGCCGCCACGGGCAGAACCGCCGGCGATCTTGACCGACTTGTTGTCCTTGTTGTAATCGGTAACAACCTCTTTAAAACTGGTGTACTTGGAATCGTTCTTAACCACGAACGCGCCGAAATCACCGATGATAGCAGCGATGGGAGTCAGGTCGCGGAATGACTGTGGGAATACTTTAGACAACGAGCGAATGACGATCGGAGTCGAGTTGACCATCAGGGTGTCGTTTTTCCGGCCTGCGGTTTCGATCAGGTGGGCAATGGCTTTACCGCCGCCGCCACCGGACATATTTTCGTAGGAAACTTTGTTGATCAGACCCGATTTGGATAGGGCCTCACCGGTTCCGCGAGCGGTGCCGTCCCAACCGCCACCGGCGCCGCCGGGGATCAGGAAGTGGACAGATTCAACCGCCATGGCGCTGAAAGAAGCACCAGCGGTCAGGCAGGTCGCCAGTGTGGCGGCGATCAACGTTGAGCGTTTGCGGGCAATAAGTCGATTGAGCATGGGTGAACCTCTTAAGTTATTTTTGTTCTATTTGCCTTTCTGGACGTAACCATAGTTCTGCATGCGCGAGGATTGAAGATTCTGAATCTAAAGAGTTTTTAATCCATAATCTTCATTTTGTTCATACTGTTCACGGGTGTGGTTTTGGTTGATTGGGTACTATTCTGTTAGATAGGTCTGTTAGATAGGTCTGTTAGATAGGTCTGTTAGATAGGTCTGTTAGATAGGTCTGTTAGATAAGTCTGTTAGTTAATCAGGAGTTAACCATTCCGATATGCAATCGATACGATATCCCGAGCGCTTTGGCGCGATCGTTATGAAAACTACATCCCAATGTCTCGATGGCAGCGTGCCATGGGCCTGATCTCTTTGCGTCGTCTCAAACTTGAAACCCGTATGGTGCTGGTGCTGGGGCTTGTGGCGCTGCTGCAGACCATCGCGATCGGTGTGTTTGCGTTGTACTACCTCAATCAATCGCTGCACGAGCAGATGGGCCAGCGGGCGATGCACGTGGCTAAGACGATCGCCGCGATGCCGGTGGTGGTGTCTGCGGTGGCGCAACGTGATACAGAATTTCTACAACCGCTGAGCCTGACACTGGCGTATAAAACGCAGGCCCGGTTTGTGGTGATCGGTGACAGCCTAGGTATTCGTCTGGCGCACCCCAAGACGGAACGGCTGGGTAAACCGATGCACGATGATGATGGTGATTACAACGAACCGGCACTGGTTTACGGTAAACCGTATGTGCAAACCGCCGTCGGCAGTCTTGGTGCGACGATGCGGGGTAAGGCACCGGTGTTTGACCGTAGCGATGAGAAAGTGATCGGTATCGTGTCGGTCGGTTACGCCCTCGAAAATGTCGAGCAGGTGATAGACCGTTACCGGATGACGCTGATTCTGGTGATCAGTGCGGCATTTTGTATCAGCGTCCTGACCGCTATCTGGCTGGCCAAACACTTTAAAAAAGCGATTTTCGGGCTGGAACCCGAACAGATTGGACGACTATTTGGCGAGCGTAACGCGACACTGGAATCGGTCCGTGAAGGCATTATCGCGATCGACCGCAACGCTTGTATCACCACCTTTAATCGCACGGCTATCGAAACGCTGGGGTTATCTAGCGATAGTCAGCTGACAGGAAAACCGTTGCTGGATGTGTTACCCGACAGTGGCATGCTCGACGTGCTCAAAACGGGTCAGCCGCAGTTTGACCAAGAGGTATGGCTGCACGATCTGAATCTGGTGGTTAACCGCCTGCCGATGACTCAGGGTGGGCAGATCACCGGAGTGGTCTCGAGTTTTCGGCGTAAGAATGAGCTCGACCTTGTCAGCCAGAAGCTGACCCGAATTCAGCAATACGCCGACAGTCTGCGCAGTCAGGCGCACGAATACTCTAATAAATTACATACCATCGCTGGGCTGATTCAGCTCGGCGCCACCGACGAAGCGCTCAACCTGATCGGTCAGGAGACCCAGCGTCATCAGGATCTGATTCGGCTGCTGCTGGAATCGGTACCCGATCCGATTTTGGCCGGTTGTCTGTTGGGCAAGTACAACCGTGCCCGAGAGTTGGGGCTAACCTTGACGATTGACCCCGATAGCCAGATGTTAGAGTTGCCAGAGACACTGCCACGCGAACAGCTGGTCAGTATTTTGGGTAATCTGATTGATAATGCTTTTGAGGCAACGCTGGCGCATCAGGCCTCTGGTGATGTCAACAATGCCGACGGTATTAGCAATACTGAGGGTACCAATAATATCGACGGTAGCAGCGGTGGCGAGGTGCGCTTGAGTATGACCGATCTGGGTGATGATCTGATCTTTGAGATAGAAGATCAGGGAGCCGGGATCGATGAGTCTCAATTGCAGCGGATTTTCGATAAAGGTGTAACCAGCAAATCCGAACCGGGCCACGGCTTGGGGTTACATCTGGTGAGTAAACTGCTGGAGTTGTTAGGCGGCTCGATCGATATTGAATTGGCCGATGGCGGCGGTTCGCGTTTTACTGTCTATATCCCTAAAAGTGGTGCAAGCAATCGCTCGGGCGCAGGCAGTATCTCTGGCCACAACGGTATCTCTGCTGCGGATGCGAACGTCATAACCGGCACAAATGTTACCAGGGTGAAGTCTTGATCATTGCCGAATATCAACCTATTTGTCAGGAATGTTGCTGAGATGAGTGATTCGATAAGTGTTGTTATCGCTGAAGATGATCCGCGAATCGCTGAAATACAAAAACGCTTCTTGGAACGGATCGATGGCTTTGAGTTAGTTGGTCTTGCACATGGGCTGGAGGAGGCGCGAGATCTGGTGGAGGTGCTGGAACCGGAGCTACTGCTGCTCGATATCCAGTTTCCAACCGGTACCGGACTGGAGTTGCTGCGCGATCTACGTGCGCAAAACAGCCGTACTGATGTGATTCTGGTTACTGCCGCGACCGAGGTAGAAACCTTGCGCGAGGCGTTACGCGGTGGGGTCTTCGATTATATTCTCAAGCCGCTGGTGTTTGAACGTTTGCAGGCCTCGTTGAGCAACTACGGTGAGCATCTGGGCAAGCTGCGGGCGATGGAATCGTTGCTGCAGACCGACGTTGATACGTTGCTACCGCGTTCACCGCAAAGTACCGGTCCCGAGCCGTCGTTATCTCGGCTACCTAAGGGGATTGATGGCCTGACGCTGGATAAAGTCCGTGCCGTTTTTACCGGCAAAACCGAACCGCTTAGCGCCGAGGGAGTGGGCGAGCAGATCGGAGCCAGTCGCACCACGGCCCGTCGTTATCTGGAATACCTGATTAGCACTAAAGAGTTACAGGCACAGATCAGCTACGGCAGTGTCGGCCGGCCGGAGCGGCATTATGGTCGAGCGCAGCCCTGATCCTTATCTAAACTCATGTGGCTAGAGGGGGCTTCTGGCCTCTGCCCGCTGTCGCGCATTCGTGAAAAATTACCAGCTTGTATAACGATAGCCTCTAGATCCATAGGCTCAAGTCGATCGCCTCTAAACAGACCGCGCGATGTCACACTCACCTACCCTCTACTACGACTGTTCCGAGCGCCATGCTGTCTTTTTGAAGCAGATGATTACCTCGTTAGTGTCAAAAAAACTTTACGCACCGTAAAATTTAGTTTAAAACGTTCAGTCCTCCTGACCTACCCGGCGGGGGAGCTATAGTTAAGAAATGGGGGAGCTGACCGTCACCACGGTCAGCCGTCGTTTCTTTACAGTGACTTACCCGGTCACTGAATAATCCAATACCTCAATACAACAATAACGAGGATGGTATGAGTACACAGACTAACCGGGCTATCCATAAGCCCCAGTTTATCCGTGGCGACGCGCTGCAAATTCCCACCTACAGGGTGTTGAAGCAGGACGGTAGCCTTTATAAAAATGCCCAGCAGCCCGAGATCGATCAGGCTCTGGCACTTCGCATCTACACCACCATGGTGCGCACCCGCGCCCTTGATGAACGCGGACTCGCTTCACAGCGTCAGGGTCGACTGAGTTTCTACATGCAGTCGACTGGCGAAGAAGCGACCACCGTTGGCTTTGCTGCCGCACTGCAAGATCAGGATATGATCATGGCGCAGTACCGCGAGCAGGGCGCGCTGGTCTACCGTGGTTTCTCGCTGGACGAATTCATGAACCAGTTGTTCAGCAACGAGCTGGATTACGGCAAGGGCCGGCAGATGCCGATCCACTACGGCTCGGCCAAACTTCACTACATGACTATCTCATCCCCGCTGGCGACGCAGATCCCGCAAGCGGTGGGTTACGCTTACGGTCAGAAGCTCGATGGCGAGGGGCATTGCACCGTTACCGTTTTCGGTGAAGGGGCTGCGTCGGAAGGTGACTTCCATGCCGCGCTCAATATGGCTTCGGTGCTTAAAGCGCCGGTGATCTTCCTGTGCCGTAACAACGGCTACGCTATCTCAACCCCTTCCAGTGAGCAGTTTGCCGGTGACGGTATCGCGCCGCGAGGACTGGGATATGGCATTCACACGATTCGAGTCGACGGCAACGATATTCTGGCGGTGCTGGAAGCGACCCGGCAGGCTCGCAAGATCGCGGTCGAGCAGAACGAACCGGTTCTTATCGAGTCGATGAGCTACCGCTTGGCGGCGCATTCGTCGTCGGATGATCCGTCGGGCTACCGCAGCAAAAAAGAGGAAGCCAAGTGGCAGGATAAGGATCCGTTGGAGCGGATGAAAAATTGGCTGGTGGCTCAAGACTGGTGGAGCAACGAGCAGGACAAAGCGCTGTATGAAACCGAGCGCCAGGCTGTGATGGCGGCGATGAAGAGGGCTGAGAAAGTCTCCGCGCCGCATCCCGATGAGATGATCACCGACGTTTACGATACCCCGCCACCGCACCTGCAACAACAGATGCAGGAGCTGAAGGCGCATATCCTGCGGTATCCAGAAAACTACCCCAAATCTGCGGCTCGTTTCACCGATGCAGCTTCTGAACAGGTATCGGCGGAGGGTGATCACCGTGGCTAAGATGAATCTATTACAGGCGGTCAACAACGCGTTGGATATCGCCATGGAGTCGAACAAGCGGGTGATCTGCTTCGGCGAAGATGTCGGTGTATTTGGCGGCGTTTTTCGCGCTACCAGTCATCTGCAAGAGAAGTACGGGCGTGATCGCTGTTTTAATACACCGCTTGTTGAGCAGGGCATTATCGGTTTTGCTAACGGTCTGGCCTCGCAAGGGTCGGTTGCCGTAGCCGAGATCCAGTTTGCCGATTATATCTTCCCCGCGTTCGACCAGATCGTTAACGAAGCGGCCAAGTTTCGTTACCGTTCCGGTAACCTGTTTAACGTTGGTGGCTTGACCATTCGTACCCCCTACGGCGGCGGCATTGCCGGTGGTCACTACCATTCACAGTCGCCCGAAGCCTACTTTACCCAGACCCCCGGTTTGAAGGTGGTGGTGCCGCGCAATCCGCATCAGGCCAAGGGTTTGTTGCTGGCATCGATTCGAGACGACAACCCGGTAATTTTCTTCGAGCCTAAGCGGATCTATCGTGCTTCGGTTGGTGAAGTCCCCGAAGAGGATTACCAACTGCCGCTGGGTAAAGCCGAAGTGGTTCGTGAGGGTTCCGATATCACCCTGCTAGCCTGGGGCGCGCAAATGGAATATCTGGAACTGGCGGCTGAACTGGCCGACAAAGACGGTATATCGTGCGAATTGATCGACCTGCGTACGTTGCTGCCATGGGACGTGGAAACAGTGGTTGAGTCGGTCAAAAAGACCGGTCGTCTGCTTATCTCCCACGAAGCGCCGGTTACCGGTGGTTTCGCCGGTGAGATCGCTACCACGGTTCAGGAGCAATGTTTCCTTCACCTCGAATCGCCGATCGCGCGCGTGGCCGGGCTTGATGTGCCTTACCCGCTGGCATTGGAACGGGAATATATCCCGGACCAGTGGAAGATCTACGAAGCGATTAAATCCAGCGTTAATTTTTAGGGGTGTGGGGCGATGATTAAAGATTTTATTTTGCCGGATATCGGCGAAGGTATTGTTGAGTGTGAACTGGTCGAGTGGTTAATCGCCGAGGGTGATCATATCGAAGAGGATCAGCCGGTAGCCGATGTGATGACCGACAAAGCGTTGGTGCAGATCTCGGCGCCGTTTAGCGGCGAAGTGACGCGGCTCTACTACCAGCAGGGCGAGAGTGCCAAAGTGCATAAGCCGCTGTTTGAGGTCAATGCGATAGCGGATGAGGACAGCGACGTCAACGCTGACTTGGACCCGGTTCCAACTGCCACTGTGGCGAAGCCAGCTTGCGCTGCTCAACCCGCAGTTGCTTCGGCATCAACAAACGAAGACTTCATTCTGCCTGATATTGGCGAGGGGATCGTTGAGTGTGAAGTGGTCGAGTGGCTGGTTGCTGAGGGCGATCGGATCGAAGAGGATCAGCCGGTTGTTGATGTCATGACTGACAAGGCGCTGGTACAGATTCCAGCCCACCGTAACGGTGTTGTCACCAAACTCTATTATGCGCAGGGCGAGAGCGCCAAGGTGCATACGCCGCTGTTTGCCATGATGGTAGATGGCGAAGGTGCTGCGGCTACGGCAGCTATTGCTGAGCCAGCAGCAGCGGTACAGCTAGCGGTGGATAACACGTCGGCGCCGGTTTCAGCGCTTCGTTCGGGCAAGGCGCTAGCCAGCCCTGCGGTGCGACGAATTGCTCGCGAATACAATCTTGATATCGCCTTGGTTGATGGTAGCGGCAAAAATGGTCGGGTGCTGAAGGAGGATATTGTTCGGTTCCAGCAATCGGGTGGGCAACCGGCAGTTAAGCCAGCAGCTCAAACCGAAACTGTTGCATCCGTTGCTGTTCCGTCCATTTGGCAGAAGAACGTTGACGAAATCCGAATCGAGCCGATCAAAGGGATTAAAGCGGCGATGGCACGGCAGATGACGCTGTCGGCATCGACCATTCCGCACTTTACCTACGCCGATGAGGTCGATGTCACTTCATTGTTGGCATTGCGCGCGCAACTGAAAATCAAAGCCGAAGAGCAGGGTATTCGTCTGACGCTGATGCCGTTCATCATGAAAGCGTTGGCGATGTCTATTCAGCAGTACCCGATTCTCAACAGCCAGGTTAACGCCGATTGCACTGAGATCCATTACCAGCCGCACTGTAATATCGGCATGGCGGTGGACTCGAAACTGGGGCTGATGGTACCTAACATCAAGAAGGTGGAGACGCTGAGCATTCTTGAAATTGCCCAAGAGGTCACTCGGTTGGCCGAATCGGCGCGTTCGGGTCGGGTCAGTCCGGCTGATCTGCAGGGTGGCACGATCAGTATCTCAAATATTGGCGCGCTGGGCGGCACCTATGCGGTACCGGTAGTTAATCCGCCGGAAGTGGCTATTGTCGCGTTGGGTAAAACTCAGAAGTTACCGCGCTTTAACGAGGCCGGTGATGTGGTCGCACGTTCGCTGATGAATATCAGCTGGTCCGGTGATCACCGGATTATCGATGGCGGTACGATTGCTCGCTTCAGTTTGTTGTGGCAGTCGTATTTGGAAGACCCTTCCTTGATGTTATTGGATCTTTCCTAGCGATCTAAGCCTGCGGCAGCGTCGTTAGTGTCCATTGATACGGCGACGTTGCTCTTGCCCTGCGGGTCCCGCTTCAGGTGTCGACTTGCAGCGTTTTGGCTATCTCACCTGCGCGCCCGGTTGTGAGTTTGTTTGACACCGGCGCGTATTCTCCCTCCTCTGTTAAGATCCCTCCTATGGATAAACCCGATCTGCAGCAGTTCTACATTCCCGAAGACCAGTCGATCTACCTGCTGAGTCAGGACGATGCGCGTAAGCTCAAGGACTGGTTTAGTCTGTGCCAGACGCAGCTGGAACAGTTGGGCTACCGCGATATCGAGATGATCGGTAAAGGCGCATTTGGTTTTGTGTTCGGTGGTGTTGACCGTGATGGTCGCGAGTTGGTGTTCAAGTTTTCACGTATCACCCTGCCGCAGCATGTACAGGATCGACTCGAAGAGGAGGCCTTTTTACTGTCGCAGGTCGATCATCCGTTGGTTCCCAAGCTGATCGAGTTCCAGCGCATTAAGCGGCAAGCGATTCTGGTGATGGAGCGTGTTCCAGGATTGGATCTGGAGCAGCTGTCGTTGCAGCAAGGGCCGCTGTCTCCTCGCTTATTGGTGCATATCGCCGCTCAATTGGCCGATATCCTGCGAGCATTACGTGGTGCTGCGATTGAAACCGGGCGGCCGCTGGTGCACGGCGATATCAAACCGTCCAATATCGTTATCGATCCTGTCACCGAGAAGATAGGCCTGATCGATTGGGGCTCGGCGGTGTTTGCACAACTCGACCAGAATCAGCAGTACGTCAGTGCTAATGAGATGGAGTTGATGTCGGATGACCTGCAGCACAGCAATGCTCGGCTTGGCGATGTCTACTTTATCGGTGATGAGCAGCTCAACGGTGGGCTATCGACCCCCCGCTTTGACGAGCAGGGTGCGGCGGGAACGTTATACGCACTGGCTTCGGGTCAGTCGAGCCGGTTTGGTTCGCATGCGTTACCGCCATCATCACTGGGGCTGCCGCTGGAATTTGCCCGTGTGCTAGAGCACCTGCTCGATCCGGATCAGCAGGTTCGGCAGCAGGCGGGCGACTACTGGCTGCGAAATATGGCCAGTATCGGCAAGATGATCTTGGTCGACCTGCCGCATACGCCGGTAATGCCCTTAGTGCCGGTTTGGGTGCAGCCACAGATGCGGGCGATGGACTCGGTGGTGTATAGCTCGCGTAAGGCCTTTTTGAAGGAGGAGGGTGTGGAGACACCTGATCTGGATATCGATGATGTCCAGTTCGATCGTTACTACAAGAACTTCCTGCAGGGCATGGGTGAAACGGAGAAGGCGTTCCTGGCGGCAGTTAGCCGGTTGGGTAAGTTCGCAGTTGTTGGAGGCTTGGCGGTGCGCTGGGAGAGCGATGGGGTTTATATCGACTCCAGCCTCAACCTTTATGACCCGAACCAACGAGAGGCTTTCAACGCGACGGTTAACAATCTGGTCAACCTGTCGCGCTCGGTCTATCGGCAGGGGATTTTTAAAAGTTGCCTGTTCGATGCCCGCTGTACTCTGCATGTCGAGCGCAGCGCTGCAGAGGTTCCGTTTATGGCAGAGTCTGAGCAGCGGATTCCGTACGAAGTCGCGGCGGTGCCTGATCTTGATGATCAGAGCCGGTTGCACTCCTACTTTGAGGATGGTCGTGATCCGGAAGAGAACCTGGAGCTACCGCCGGCCATTATTGAAACGATTAAGCGATTAAACCGATTGCACCATACCGGGTTGATCATTTTCGAGAGCCTGGAGCGACATCTTAAGATCCATAGCCATTTCAAACTGCTGAATCCAGATAAAGAGGCCGAGTTTACCGCTTGTCTGCAGCAGATTCTGGCAGCGGTACCGCAAATTAAGGGGTTGGGGGTGGCCGGTTTTATGAAAATGCCCTATAAAGACACCCGTTTCTTCAGCCATATCAATCGATTACCCGAACGATATTATCCCAAGAACCCGAAGCAGCATCTTGCCAGTTTGCGCTAATATTGAAGTACCTGGTTAGGCAGTACCATCGCCATCGAGCGGTATGACGTAGGGGCTTTCCAGTAATTAGCTTGTTGTTGGGTTGGCCGTGTCTGTAATGGTTGCGAAGGCACTATCTTTTGGTAGTATTTTTACAACATTTTGTGCCGTAATCCTTCAGTATTAGTGCCAAAGTACCGTATAATTTAGCGCGACATTTCTACTCCTTAGGCCTGTTCTGTAAGTCGGCAACCACAAGTTGTCAGGTTCAGGTCCTTGGCCACCAGCCGGAAATAACAGGGGATCCAATGACTACCAATAATCAAACCATTTACTACACACTGACTGATGAGGCGCCGTCGCTGGCGACCTGCTCTTTGCTGCCTATCGTTCGTACCTTTACCGCAGCAGCAGGCATCAACGTCAAAGTGACGGACATCTCTCTGGCTGGACGTATTCTGGCTAGTTTTTCCGATTTTCTGACTGAAGATCAGCACGTCGAAGACGGTTTGGCATTTTTGGGTGCGCTGACACAGGATCCCAACGCCAACATCATCAAATTGCCGAACATCAGTGCGTCAGTTCCGCAACTGGTTGCTTGTATTACTGAGCTGCAGGGACAGGGTTATGCTCTGCCAAATTATCCTGAAGCACCGCAGACCGACGAAGATAAGTCGATCGGAGTGCGTTACGGCAAGTTGTTGGGTAGTGCGGTAAACCCTGTTCTGCGTGAAGGTAACTCTGATCGTCGTGCGCCAGGTGCCGTCAAGAAATTTGTCCGTAAGTTCCCGCATAAGATGGGTAAGTGGAGCATGGCTTCACGGACCCACGCAGACTACATGCGTGAAGGTGATTTCTTCTCCAGCGAAGAGTCGATCACTACGGCACAAGCCGGCGATGTACGGATCGAGTTTGTCGATGCTGAGGGTAACGTGACCCTTAAGAAGAAGCTTCATCTTGAAACCGGAGAAGTCCTCGATAGCATGCGTATGAGCGCGCAAGCGCTGCGTGATTTCTTTGAGAAGACTTTGCAGGATGCCAAAGATTCTGGGGTGATGTGGTCGTTGCACGTTAAAGCTACGATGATGAAAGTCTCGCACCCGATCGTTTTCGGCCACGCGGTTACTGTGTTCTACAAAGAAGTGTTCGAAAAGTACGCTGAGCTGTTTGACGAGCTGGGTGTTAACCCCAACAACGGCCTCAATAGTGTTTACGAAAAGATTGAAAGTCTGCCGCGCTCTAAGCGCGAAGAGATCATGGAAGATATCCATGCCTGCTACGAGCACCGCCCCGAGTTGGCGATGGTTGATTCGGTAAAAGGTATCACCAACCTGCACGTACCCAGCGATGTGATCGTCGATGCGTCGATGCCAGCTATGATCCGTACCGGCGGCAAGATGTGGGGCCCTGATGGCAAAGCTAAAGACTGTAAAGCCGTTATGCCTGAGAGTACTTACTCCACCATCTATCAGGAGATGATCAACTTCTGTAAGACCAACGGTGCTTTCGATCCGACCACGATGGGTACCGTGCCTAACGTTGGTTTGATGGCGAAGAAGGCCGAAGAGTACGGCTCGCATGATAAGACCTTTGAAGCAGAAGCTAGCGGCGTCATGCGGGTGGTTGATGTTAAAGGCCACGTGTTGATGCAGCACGATGTTGAGAAAGGTGATATCTGGCGTGCTTGTCAGACTAAAGATGAGGCGGTACGTGACTGGGTTAAGCTGGCTGTTACCCGTGCCCGTCAGTCTGACACCCCAGCGATCTTCTGGTTGGATCGTAACCGTGCCCATGATATCGAGCTAATTAAGAAAGTGAACTGCTACCTTCAGGAGCATGATACCGAAGGGTTGGATATCCGTATCATGACTTACGATGAGGCGATTCGTCGTAGCATGGAGCGGATGATGCGTGGTCGTGACACCATCTCGGTAACCGGTAACGTATTGCGTGATTACCTGACTGACCTGTTCCCGATCATGGAACTGGGTACCTCGGCCAAGATGTTGTCTATCGTTCCGATGCTTAAGGGCGGAGGCATGTATGAAACGGGTGCCGGTGGTTCTGCGCCTAAGCACGTTCAGCAGGTTCAGGAAGAGAACCATCTGCGGTGGGACTCTCTGGGTGAGTTCTTGGCTCTGGCGGTATCGCTGGAAGAGCTGGGTATTAAACAAGATAATCCTCGAGCCAAGATCCTGGCTACCACGCTGGATGCGGCAACCGGTAAATTGTTGGAAAACAACAAGTCACCGTCGCGTAAAGTAGGTGAGTTGGATAACCGCGGAAGCCACTTCTATCTAGGTATGTACTGGGCGCAAGAAGTTGCCGCGCAAACCGACGACACTGAGCTGGCTGCCGATTTTGCGGGATTGGCTAAGGCCCTGACCGAGAATGAAGATAAGATTGTTAGTGAGCTGGAGAAGACGCAGGGTAAACCGGTCGAAGCGGTAGGTTACGGTTACTATCATGCCGATCGTGCCACCATCAAGACCATTATGCGCCCGAGTGTTACGCTTAACGCCATTTTGATCGCGGATGACAATCAGATCTGATTTCCCTGCTAGCTGATTGCAGCGGTTGAGATAAGCCGCTTTGGTATTCCTAAAGCCCGCAACAGCTTTCTGTTGCGGGCTTTTTTGTCTGTTCAGTTTGTTTGTCGCGTTGTTGTAAAGTCTTGGGCTTAGAAATAAAGCACTGGTTGCTGTCGGGTAGCTCATCTATGATGCTGTTAGAAGAACGCCACTTATAAGAGCGAGATTAGTATGTTACAGCGATCTAATGGATCGGTTCGGGGCATCGCATTAATTCATCTGCTGCTGATTCTGGTAGCGCTGCTACTGGTCGTTGGTATCGGCTATTTGCTATTGGGCCCCGCGCAGTCACCGACGTATGGTGTTGGAAGTGGTGCTGCCGGAGATGGCGCTACTGAGCATCAAACGGCTCGTAATGGCTCTGATGTAGAGGCGGCAAACGGTGTGGTGAGTGGCACCGTCATAGCACCGCTTCAACCTTCAGAGGTCGAGCGGGGGACGACAACCAACAATCCCCAGCTGACGTTGCCGCCGTTGGCTTCAGTTGCGGCGAATAATCAACAGGCGCCTGTTGCGGCTGCCTCACCCAAAAGGCCTGCTGTTTCCCTGCCGGGGCTCAACGAAAGCGACTCCTTATTTCGATCAGCCTTGCTTGGTTTGGCCGTCGATTCTCTGTTGGCGGAATGGTTGGTTGATGAAGAACTGATCCGTAAGTTGGTGGTGACAATCGACAACATGGCTGACGGAAAAATCCCGCGTAAGCATGGTTTGCTGATGCCGATGAGTGACAAGTTTCGGGTGTCCAAGAAAGGTCTGGAACAATGGCTGGATGGCTACAACCATAGCCGTTACAACACCTACGTTGAGTTGTTAACAGCGGTAGACGCACAGCAGTGGGCAGACCTTTATCAAAATTATTACCCGTTGATGCAGCAAGCGTATGCTGAGCTGGGCTATCCTCGTAAAGCGTTCCATGATCGGGTGCTGTTAGCGACCGAACGGCTGCTAAACAGCCCTGTTCTGGCAAAGCCGTTGGCGCTGGAGCAGCCGTCGGTGATGTATACCTTTGCTGATCCAGAGCTACAGGACTTGTCTGCTGTGGATAAACAGATGTTGAGGCTAGGGGCGATTAATGCTCGTCAACTCAAGCAAGTGTTAACCGTGTTGCAGGCTAAATTGGTCGCAATGAATTTTTAATTGTTGATTGTCTGCTAAAAAATCCTGATGATTTGACCATCGTTGGATGTATTCTGTTTTTTCATCTTTCCAATAAAAATAATAATGGAGAGCAGAGATGGATGCTCGAGTCCCTTTTTGTGGTTATCAGTCCTGCGTGCAAGAGGACTGGATCGATTTTAACGGCCATATGAACGTCGCCTACTATGTGGTGGCGTTTGATCAGGCTACCGATATCTTTAATTCTAATTTGGGGCTAGGCCCTGAATATACCCGTGATACTCGCAAGTCGCTTTTTGTGGTTGATATGAACGTAACCTACAAGCGTGAGTTGAAAGAAGCGGCTCCTATCAGTTGTACCACCCAGTTACTTGAGTTTGACGCCAAGAAATTACGTATATTTCATCAGATGTTTCACTCAAGTGATGGCTTCCTGGCGGCAACCAATGAGTTGATTCTGGTGCACGTTGACCTGGAAACTGGTCGTAGCTGCCCGCTACCCGAAGCGGCATTGGAGCAGTTGCAGTCGATGGCTCAGCAGCATCGAAGCCTGGCTATTCCCGAAGGCGTGGGCCGATCTCTGTCGTTGTAGTTTTCTCGGGGCTGGTGGCGATCGTACCGAGTCCGTATTATGGCGACTCAATTCGAGATTGAACGCTTAGGTCGCAGACAACCGATGAACTCAAAACTCAAACCCGAAGCCTGGATTTATGAGGCCCTGTCAGCCTTGGCAGAAGGCGGTATGGCCAGTGTCAAAGTTGAGGTGCTGGCTAAGCGTCTGAATGTGACTAAGGGCAGTTTTTATTGGCATTTCAAAAATCGTCCCGAGTTATTGGAGCAGCTGTTAGAGTCCTGGCGGGAAGGGCGGATAGCGACTATTCAGCGTCAAGTTGCTGGTGACAAACCCGCGCAAGAGATACTCAGCGAGCTGTTACGCTTGTATATGGATCGCTCCAACCCCAGAGGTAATGCGATTGAGTTGGCTGTGCGGGATTGGGCACGTAGTGATCCAAAAGCGGCGGCCGTCGTTTCTCAGGTCGATGAACAGCGCTTGATTTCGGTCGCCAGTCTTTATCGTGATGTGTCGTCTTCCGATGAAGATGCCTATGCTCGAGCGTATCTTTTTTACAGCTACATTTTCGGTAGCAGCCTCCTCAATACCTCTTCTGCAGCGCTGGCTGATGAGTCTGATCTGCGCCAGCTCTGTGCGGCGCTGTTGATTCGTTAAGTTATTCAAAGCGTGTTTTGAAATTCATACTGCTGTTGGCTTGCAACCTCTGTGCTGGGTCGATTGTCGCCTGTGTTAAGCACCTCCAAGGGGCTGTTTTGTGATAGCCCTATGACGGGTCAACACCTGCTTGCGTCGGACGATGCGCCGTATTTGAGCTAACCTGAAGTAGCGACTGTTAGTATCTAGGCTGATTTGATAGGTATTAATTGATGACTTGGCGGCAGTTGGCGATGGCTACCTATCCGCGTGATTGTCATCACACCGGTGTCCATTTGCCTAATCTGATTCAATTTATATACAGCCATTATGCCGCGCTTTTGTCGCCAGATTTTCTTATCCACTTATTCAAGTTATGGTCTGGAGGCGACATGCATAAAGTCCTTTTCGACAAGTACGGTGGTTTCGCGACTGTCAGTCGTATCGTGTCGGCTTTTTATAGCGAAGTACTCGAGTCAGAGCGTTTGAATCCCTATTTTCAGGGGCTGGATATGCGCCGCCTGATCGATCATCAAACCAAATTTATCGCCTCTATCATGGGCGGTCCTGCCAGTTTTTCCAATGAGGCGCTGGAGCGGGTGCATGCACGTCTTGATATCGATGAGGCCTCCTTTGATGAGGTGGTGAAGTTGCTGAGATTTACGCTGGAAGACTTTGATCTTGAGGAGGGTGACATCTCTCTGATTATTAGAGAGGTGGTTGGCCGTAAACGTTATATCGTGACCAAGCCTTGATGGCGGTGGCTATGGAAGACTCAATCGATACCAGACAACTGCTGCAGCATATCGGACACGCGGTTGCGCTCGTGGATCGCACCAGCTGGGCGTTGCTGTTTGAGAACGCCTGCTTCTTCGACTGGTTTCCGCTGCCAGATGATGGCCAGGATCTGCTGCCTCAACGGTTGGTCACCATGGAAGCTGACAAAGCGACCCAGCGGGTTAGCGATCGAGGAAAGTACAGTTTTGAATCTGAAACCGAAGTCAAAGGTCGAACGATCCCTGTACGGATTGAGCTGCGCACGATAGAGATTGGTGGTAATACCCAGATTTTGGTAGAGGGCAGAGACATCTCCAAGGAGAAGGAGAGTCAGTACATGCTCGACTCCTATTCGAAGATGGCTGAGAAGAATGCCAAGGAATTAGAGAAAGAGAAGGACCGGGTAGAACGATTACTGCTGAATGTCATGCCCAAGCAAGTTTATGAAGAGCTCAAAGATTTCGGTACCACCACGCCGCAGAAGTTTGAAAATGCATCGATACTGATGCTCGATTTTGTCCGTTTTACCGAGATGACGATCTCGCAGGATGCCAGTGCGTTGGTGTCTGAGCTCAACGATATTTTTTCTGCCTTTGACCGTATCGTCGAGATGTTTGGTTGCGAGCGAATACGCACCATCGGTGATGCTTATATGGCGGTTTCTGGGGTACCTCAGGAAAGTACCGAACACACCGCTAATATCGCTAAGGTGGCGTTACGGATGCGGCGCTATCTGGAGAAGCGCAACGCCGCCCATCCGACTCAGTGGCGCTGTCGGATCGGCATGAATACCGGCACGGTGATCGGCTCGCTGGTGGGGATTCAAAAGTACGTCTACGATCTGTTTGGTCCGGGGGTCAACCTGGCAGCACGGATGGAAAGCCTGTCGGAGCCGATGCGGATCACCCTAAACGAGGAAACTTACGAATTGATTAAAGATGGCTTTCTCTGCACCGAGCGTGGAGCTACCGAGATTAAGGGGTTCGGGACGATGAACCTGTACTTTCTCGAAGAGGAGAAGCGCCAGCACTACTAGTCTATTCATCAAGTCATGTATTCAAGTATGAAGGCATCCAAACATAGCCAGCAACAGGCACAAAAAAGGGCAGCCATTGAATGGCTGCCCTTATTACGTTTTGCGGTAGCCTGATTAGCGGCTTAGTTGCCGTTAAACAGTTCGCGACCGATCAGCATGCGGCGGATCTCTGAGGTACCGGCACCGATCTCGTACAGCTTGGCATCACGCAGCAGGCGGCCACTGGCGAACTCGTTGATATAACCGTTACCACCGAGCAGCTGAATGGTGTCCAGCGCCATCTTGGTGGCTAATTCCGCGGTATAAAGGATGACCCCAGCCGCATCTTTACGGGTTGTCTCGCCACGATCACAGGCGCGAGCCACGGCGTAGGTGTAAGACTTGGCTGCGTTCATACCCGTGTACATGTCGGCCAGCTTGCCCTGAACCAGCTGGAATTCACCGATCGCTTTGCCGAACTGTTGACGATCACGGCAGTAAGGAAGCGCCAGATCCATACAAGCATCCATGATTCCTAGCGGACCACCGGACAACACGGCACGTTCGTAGTCGAGGCCACTCATCAGAACCTTAACGCCACCGTTAAGTTCGCCGAGGATGTTCTCTTTAGGTACGACGCAGTCCTGGAATACCAGTTCGCAAGTGTTGGAACCTCGCATACCCAGTTTATCCAGCTTTTGATGCCGTGAGAAACCGGGAGCGTCCCGATCGACGATAAAGGTGGTGATGCCGTGTGCGCCTTTGCTGGTATCAGTTTTGGCGTAGATGACGTAGACGTGGGCATCGGGACCGTTGGTGATCCACATTTTGTTGCCGTTAAGCAAGTAATGGTCGCCATTATCGCGGGCGGTGAGCTTCATGCTGACGACGTCGGAACCGGCATTGGGCTCGGACATGGCCAAGGCGCCAATATGCTCGCCACTGAGGAGTTTGGGCAGGTATTGAGCTTTCTGCTCGTGGCTACCGTTACGGTTGATCTGATTGACACACAGGTTGGAGTGGGCGCCGTAAGACAGGCCAACAGATGCCGAGGCCCGGCTGATCTCCTGCATCGCAATGATGTGAGCCAGATAGCCCATTTCGACACCGCCATACTGCTCCGGTACGGTGATTCCCAGTAGGCCCATATCGCCAAACTTCCGCCACAGGTCCATCGGGAACTCGTTTTCCTGATCTATCTGCTCGGCGCGTGGAGCGATCTCTGCAGAGGCGAAGGCATTGATCTGCTCGCGCAGCATATCGTTGGTTTCACCAAGATCGAAGTTAAAGCCTTTATAGCTGGAAATCATAGAGAGTGCCTCTGTATCGAATATGGGTTGGCTATTTGTTGAACAATCCTAAAGTGCTGGCGTTAAACTGTCAATACGCTACCGTATGTTTGATTTCTGATGGGTGTTCATCACAACGGTTAATACGGCTGATAGATGCTGTTTATTGGTGCGAAAGTCCCTACAATATTGGTTACTGCTGTAGAGATTTAGGGTTGTTGACGATGGTATCGCTATCGTCCGATAGCCGTGCCAGATCAATGCGATAAATTACCAATAAAAAGATTGCCAATAAATAGAGAGTCTTTATGTCTGCCAACAACACTTCAACCGCGCTTAGCGTCAACCTCAACAAAATCGCGCTGATGCGTAATTCGCGCCTGTCGGGCGTACCTAGCGTGGCTGAAGCGGCGCGGGTGGCGATCGCCCATGGTGCTGATGGCATTACCGTTCATCCACGTCCTGATTTGCGCCATATCCGTCCAGCCGATGTCTATGAATTGGCGGCGATGCTGGAGGTTGAATTCAATATCGAAGGCAACCCGTTTGAAGGCGCGATCGGGGACTATCCCGGTTTTTTGGAGCTGGTGCGTAAGGTTCGCCCGGCTCAATGTACCTTGGTTCCCGATGCGCAAGACCAGTTAACCTCAGATCATGGTTGGGACCTGCAGCAGGATGGACCGCAGCTAAAGCCGATCATTGATGAGCTCAAAGCACGTGGCATTCGAGTCAGCTTGTTTATGAATGCTGACTCTGAGGATATCGAGCTGGCCGCTGCGCTGGGAGCTAATCGTATCGAGCTTTATACCGAAGCGTTCGCCGATGCCTATGGTACCGAGCAGCAGCAAGCGGTGTTTGAAACCTTTATGGCTGCTACCGAGCGGGCAACAGCGGCGGGGTTGGAGGTCAACGCAGGCCATGACCTGAATCTGGATAATCTGGCCTTGATGGCGTCTATCTCAGGATTGGCTGAAGTCTCTATCGGCCATGCTCTGATCGCCGATGCCCTGATGATGGGATTGGGTGAGGCGGTTACTGCGTATAAAGCGATCCTGGTTAAAGCGGCGATCGAGTCGGTTTGATGAGTGATCGTATCGACGTGGTTGAAGAGGTTACCGAAGACCTTAGCAAGTCCGAAAGTGAGGCGCGTCATCAAGCGACACAGCTGCTTGAGAGCAATATCACCTTAGGTTATGACAGCCATAGTCGGCTGAATGAATTTGATCAACTGGTTTATCCGGTGATCTCCCGGCGCTCGGGCGGTTTATCGCTGGGCATCAATCTAAATCCCGATAAGCGTTGTAACTTTGACTGCGTCTATTGCCAGGTTGAGCGCAATGAAGATCTGCCGATCAAGGAGCCGTCACTCAAGCAGATCGAACGGGAGTTGCGGCACTGGCTGACGGCTATCGCCGAAGAAGGTTACCGGGGGTATCCGCTTAAGGATATCGGGCTGGCTGGTGATGGTGAACCCACAACCGTGCGGATTTTGCCGCAAGTGTTACAGCTGCTGTTGGATCTCAAGCAGGAGTTTAAACTGGCGGCGGAGGTGAAGCTGGTGCTGTTCACTAACGGCACCGGTCTGGAGCGTAAAGACCTGCAGCCTTTGTGGCAGCCGTTTTATCAGGCCGCAGGTGAAGTTTGGTGCAAGCTCGATTATTGGGACGAGCAGTCACTGCAGCAGCTCAATCGTACCGAGCTCCGGTTTGATCGGCTGATCAGTAAGATAAAAGCGTTCGGGTCTCAGTATCCATTGGTACTGCAATCCTGTTTTTTCAGCTGGCAGGCGTCTGAGTTTGATGACGACTACTATGATCGTTATATCGATTTGGTGCAGCAGTTATCGGATGCTGGCGTGCAGCTTGAAAAAATCCAGGCCTATACTTTGGCTCGGCAGCCGTCTGAGGCTGAGGCTAAACCGTGGAGTGATACTGAGATGGATCGGTTGGGCGTAGCATTACGCGCTCGCTTGGCCATGCCGGTAGAACTGTTTTATGAAACCTCAGTAGAGGCCTGAAGGTGTCCTGAGTCATTCATCAAGCCGCGTAGATTAAGCCCTTAAAGATTATTGTGCACTGCACAATAAAATCGTTGACACCTTTGGCGGAGATATTTTATAGTAGCTTCATCTGCTGCGGTGCAGCATATCTAAAACCCCTAAAGAAAAGGTAATGGCAATGTACGATAACATGATGGAAGAGATGAAAGCCCGCATGCAGCCTGTACTGGATCTGGCTGAAACCAACAAGAAAGCGATGGAAAAGCTGGCCTCTGTGCAGAAAGATTCTCTGCAAGAAGTTGTTGCCGCTAGTCTGGAGCAGTTCAAAGCTGTAGCACAGTGCAAAGAGCCTCAGGCTGCTTTGGACCTACAGGTTAAGTTCTATAAAGACCTGGAAGCTAAGATGACCGATACTGCTGAGAAGAGCATTGCTGCTATCAGCGAAGCTAAAGAAGCTTACGTATCTACCGTCGAAGAGGCAGCGCAGAAAGCGGCTGCTGAATTCGAAGGCGCTGTTAAGAAAGCGACTGGCAAGTAATTCCAGCGGCTTCAAAAGATCCCCTGCGGTGGCAACACGGCAGGGGATTTTTTTTGCCTGGGGCTTCAACAAGGTTGCTATTGTGCAGCGCGAAAAATAATGTTGACAGTCTCTCTTCCAATGCTATAGTGGATTCATATTGCTGCGCCGCACAATGATATAAAGTGTAATAAGGTCAGCAGGCCGGACTCCTTCAGTGGTGTTGTCCAACAGACAGTTCGAAAGAAACGTTTTTCTAACCTATGAGGAAATACCTATGTACGAGAACATGATTGAAGAGATGACCAACCGCATGAAGCCTGTAATGGACCTGGCTGAGACCAACAAAAAGGTTTTGGAAACTCTGGCCAGCGTGCAAAAAGATACTCTGACTGACGTTGTTAACGCCAGCATGGAGCAGTTCCAGGCGCTTTCTCAGTGCAAAGATCCCAAAGCAGCTCTGGAGCTTCAGGTTCAGTTCTACAAGGCGCTTGAAGCCAAGATGACTAACACCACCGAGCAAAGCATTGCTGCTTTCTCTGAAGTAAAAAACGCTTACACCTCAGTACTGGAAGAGTCTGCTAAGACCGCTACTGCTGAAGTTGAAAAAGTTGTTAAGCAGGCGACTGCTAAAACGGCTTAATCGTTAAGCGCTATTTTTAAAAGCCCCTGTAGGCATCGCTTGCAGGGGCTTTTTATTGTCTGCAGTTTTTACATTGCCGTGATCGGACAGTAGCGACCGAACTATGCGACCGAGTCGTCGCGAGGCAGTTAGTGACACACCTTGTTACGACCACTGTCTTTGGCTTTGTAGAGCGCTTTATCGGCAGCCTTGAGGGTGTTGGCTTTAGCTTGCTGTTCGGCGACACCGATACTGATGGTGACCGAAACACTCTGCCCCTGTACTGGCTTGTTGTTAGTGCCGCGTTGTTTTTTGCCCTGCTCGTTGTCTTTTGGCCGCTGGTCACTGCGCAGGTGTAGTCGGGCATCTTCGATCGCCTGGCGGATCTCCTCTAAGGGTTCCAGCGTTTGTTGTAAACTGCGGCCCGAGAACACCACGCAGAACTCTTCGCCGCCATAACGGTAGGCCTTCCCCATTCGTACTTTACCCAGCTTTGCCGCTACCAGCTTCAGTACTTGGTCACCGATATCATGGCCGTAGGTGTCGTTAAACTTCTTGAAATGATCGACATCGAGCATTGCCAGACAGTGCTGTCGTCCCAGTCGCATGAGATGCTCGTTTAGTGCCCGCCGTCCGGGCAGGCCCGTCAGGTCATCCAGGTAGGCCAGGCTATGGCTGTGCCTGAATAGTCCGAATAGCCAGAGTGCTAATGCCAGCGAGATGATCAGACTCAGCTCCCTGCTAGACAAGGGCTGTACGATCAGGGTGCAGCAGATGATAGCGCTGAGTAGCAGGTAAGCGTTGAAGCGCTCGGTATGGATCATCAGGCGAACGAGTAGGGCGGTAAAACTGAGAGCTAAGCTTGCCATCACCATCAGAGGCAGGGGCAGAGCCGGCAGGTACTGCGGTTGCAGGTATAGCCACTGTCGCAGCTGTTGTGGCTGGTGTTCAATCAGCAGAATGATCGCCAGTAGTTGCAGGCCGATCACAGCCAGCCGAAGTAGGGCGACCGGGCTGACCAAGCCGCGTTCGTGATACCAAGCTATCACGGCGAGGTTGGCGGGGATCAGTACCAGTAGCGACAGTTGGTAGAGCAAGGAGTCGGAACCGGCGGATTGCTGGATGCCGATGTAGGTGATCAGCACCAGCGACCCGGCCAGCAGGCTGCGGCCACTGTTGAAGTGCCAGCCGAGTATCGCAATCAGCGCTCCCAGCACGTAGGGCAGTGACGGCAGTACCTCCTCCCAGGGTGACGAAAAAAAAGGCAGTTGTGGCAGGAAATAGTAGAGACAAGCAAAGGCCAGTAGCGGTAAGAACAGAAAGAAAAGCGGTTGCAGGCGATCTGGCACGAAGAGGTCCAACAGTGGATAGCGACTAAGGGGCTAGCTTAACAAGCGGTTGGTCGATAACAAGTCACAATCTTATTGAGTTTCGACTTGTTGATCTGGCTCAGCAAATTCGCGTTGGGTTCTGCGGGGAAGAAAAACACGACTGTGTTAGTGAGCGTTATCGGCCAACTGCTGCTCGACCACGTTGAGGTATTGGCTTTCGAGCTGCTCGGTGGATATCGATGAATCATTCTGTCGGGCGGTCTTTAAGTGTTTGCTCTGTTGGTTAAAGGCGATCAGGTTTGCGTTCAGTTGCAGTTGCGGCTGGCGACCTGCAGCATTGGCCTGCACTTCGCAGAGCATAGTGCTTAACTCGGTTTTACTGCCTCGGTTATCGAGATCGGCTAAACAAGCGGTGTATTGGCGATCATACGCCCGCGCACTCTGCTGTTTAAGATCAAGTATCAGTCTGAGTTTTTCACTGTAAAAACGGGCTGTGACGGCGGCTAGGCCTGTGCTGTTGTTGAGTTGGCTGTAGCTTTTAGCCAGTAAACTCAGCTCCTGCTGGATCATATCCACGATAGCGGTATCCATCTGCTTGGCGTTGAGGTGGGTGCTTGCGCGTCGAACCAGAGAGTAAATTTTGCTGCGGGTTTCATGGTCGGCGCTATTGAGCTTTTGTTGCAGCGTCGCCAGCTGTTGTTTGGTCGCTTCAAGCTCCTGCAGGGCTGCGTTGTACTCGGCCTCGTAGGAGGGCGAGCAGGCACCGATCAATGTGCTGACCAGCAGCAGTAGTGCGATTCTAAACATCGGAGTACTCCCTTCCCGATTTTGCTATTGCGCTGGTTTACGCTGGCGGCTGGTTTGAGATAACCATTATTCGGCCGCCAGCAGATGGCTTTAGGGTTAGCTGGAAAATGCTTCGCTAAACCATTGAGCACTGGTCTCGACTGTAACATCGACCTGATCAAACGGTAACATATGCGCAGCACCTTCCACTTCAAACAGGTCGAACGGCTGGGCGCTTTCTTTGATTAAGCGGCGGACATAGGCGGGGTAGAGCACATCATCACGCTCGCCGATAATGATAGAAGCCGGGATTCCGAGCGTTTGATGGAGAATCTTACTGGGGGCGTTATAGACACTTTCCAGTGTTGCCATCGGGTAGTTCCACACCAGCTTGGAGTCGTCGCGGGCAAACTCCCCCATCGGGTTATGGCTTAGCAGGTTATCGATGTCGATGAAGGTACGAAAATCAACGCTCATGCCGGGCATAAACTGGCAGCTAAACGACAGCGCTTGCCAACCCATACTGTGGAACATATCCGGTGCCAGTTCGTTGAGAAACAGCGTGTGACACATCAGGGCTTTGACTCGAGAGTCTTGCTCCGCCAGCGCCAAACCGATACGCGAGCCAATGGAACAGCCGAACACACCGATAGGACCGTTGTAGTGCTGCTCGATATGATCAAGCACCTGTTTTAACTGTTCGATCAGCGTATCGAACCGGTAATCACCCCGATCGCCACCGGAGTAACCGTGTCCCGGCAGGTCGACGCTTATACAGTTAAAGCCTTGTAGCGATAGTTTCGACAGCATCTCACAGTAAAGTTCGCTGTAGGTGCCGATACCCGGGATAAACAGAATCCACGGAGCGTCGTCGCTGTGCAGGTAGTATTCGCAGTGAAGTGGCAGCTCGGTCAGCGATAGCGTTCGGCGCTGTTCAAGGTAAGGGATCAACCCGAGTTGTTCGAAAACTTGGCGGCGTTTAACCGACATTGGTGCGGTAGTGGAAGCGGACGACGTTATTTCAAATGACATACAGCAAAATCCTCATAGGTCCGCATCATATAGTGGCCGCCTGATCCGGTGCAAGCTAGTGATCCACCGTTGCCGGGTGCTATTGGTCCCGATAAGCCAAAGAATTGGCCATCGCCCAGGTCGTTTATTATGAGTATTCGGTTATCACGCTCTCTTTTCAGCGCTTGATAAAGTCGCTACCATATCGCTTTATTCTTTGATCATTGGAACCTGGATATGCAAATCTCTGACAACAAAGTGGCGTTGATCCACTACACCCTAACCAACTCCGACGGTGAGGTGCTTGATAGTTCTGACGGCGCTGAGCCGATGGCCTATCTGCACGGCCACGGCAATATGATTCCGGGATTGGAGAAAGAGCTGTTTGGTAAGCAGCAGGGTGATTCTCTGGAGATTAGCGTAACACCGGAAGAGGGTTACGGGCCGGTTGTTGAAGAGATGATTCAGACGGTACCGCGTGATGCGTTTGCCGGTGTCGAAGATATCAGTGTCGATATGCGGTTTGAAGCCACCACCGCCGGTGGTCCGGTATCGGTACTGGTGACTCGTGTTGAAGGGGATGAAGTGACGGTTGATGGTAACCATCCACTGGCGGGGCAGACGCTGAACTTTAAGGTTGAAGTGATGGACGTGCGTGATGCAGCCGCTGACGAGCTGGAGCACGGTCACATTCATGGTGAAGGCTGTGACCACTAAATTTTTACCCAAGCCTTGCCGTTAAGTTTTTTGGCTGGGCTCTACTTTATAAAAACCCGCCATAGGGTGACCCTTATGGCGGATTTTTTATGAAGGTGTGGTAGTTAGCTTTTTCCTTTCTTCCTCTTCCCTTTCTATTACTGCGGCATCCGGTGCGGATCGGTATCGATCGATACGATACGTTTACCCGCCAGGGTGATAATGCCCTGATAACGCTCGTCCCCGGTGGTTGAAAATTCAAAACGGTAACGGCGACGCAAACACAATAAGCTGTCGCGGCTCAATTGCGGACGGAAGCTACTAAGGATCAACGTCTGATCGAGTAACTGCAGGTCCTGCTCGTCACAGTATTTTTTAACCGTGCGTAATGCGCCGTCTTTCAGGCCCCGGCCATGCCACCAGCTATACGCCACTAGCCCCAGACCAAACCACCAGAGTAGATCGCTTAGCTGTAGGTTCACGTTGTGCTCTCGCTCATAGCGGTCATTAGCAGCCTCTTTAGTGTCGTTACCACATCAGGTCATCGGGGATCTGGTAATCAGCGTACGGATCGTCTTCATCCACTTCCGCTTCAGCCGACGGATCGTGCCGTACCAAGATAATCGATTCATCGCGCTGGGCGATCCGCTCCGCCACCTTGCCCGGAACCAGTGCGTAGCCCTCACCGAGTTTTACAATCGCCAGCAAACCGCGGCTCAGCTGGGTGATCAGCAGGTCGTTGAGGTGCAGTCGCTTGATTTTGGTGCCGTCGGTAAAGTTATAAACCACTTCGCCGTCGTTACACTGCACCTGATTCGATTCGATCAATTGTTTGATCTGCGCGGTGATCGCCTTTTGCTCGGCGGCTTGCTTGCGCTGCAGGTTTAATTCACGATCGTGGGCGACCTTATCCGCTTTCGCCTGCTCGACACGCTGACGGGCTTGCTGCTCGTCGGTCGCCTGACCGGTCTGCTTCTGTTTGTGCTTCTGCTTCTTGGCTTGCTGAACCTGTTTCTTGTTCACCAGTCCGGCGCTGAGTAGTTGGTCTTTAAGCGAACTCATTGCGGTAGCTCTTTTTGTCGGTAACGGTGGAGGGGTAACGGCTGCTGGACCATTATGGCTAAAGAGCTATCTATAAATAACTCTCTATAGATAGCTTTCTATAAATAAGAGCAGCAGTAATCGGTGATCTGTTTGATTTGCAGTTTGAACTTGGCGTTGGCCGGAACATTAAACGACTGGCCACCTACGATCGATTGCCATTCGGTTTCACCCGGAAGCAGTACTTCTAGTTCGCCGGCCATAATCTCCATCAGTTCGGCCTGCTCGGTGCCAAATTCGTAGTCACCGGGCATCATGATACCCAAAGTTTTTTTGGTGCCGTCGGCAAACAGCACGGCACGGCTGGTGACGGCACCGTCGAAATAGACAGTGGCTTGCTTGATGATAGAGACGTTATCGAACTGGGACATGACGGATTCCTTGGGTCGATCGACGGGTGGTGTCGATCGAACGGGATTTAAGCAGAATAGTTGGCGCTAATGATAGCGATTTATCACGGTGGCGTCAGCCGAGTCGAGTTGAGATAGCTCACGCCGATCCTGGCTGCGGAGAGTGAGCCTCCTGAGTGGGCTAATAGAGTGGCAACCAGAGTAGAAAGTTTGCAGCGTGCAGGCGGTCTGAATGCGGTGCACTTAAAAGCAATCCTGCTGGCAGTAGTAGTGGTGGATCAGACTGTTGTGTAGCGCCGAGTCTTGTAACTGCTCCAGCGCGCTTTGCCATTGTTGGATGGTGTCGTCGGGGGTGTCGCCGGAAAAGGCGATGTAGAGGCTGTCTTGCTGTACCGCAACACCACTATTGTTGATCGCTGCGGCGATAGCCTCATCGGACTCCAGAATCAGCGGCACCAGAGTCTGGTTAAGGCTTGCCAGCGCGACCTTATTCGTCATAACGCGCTCCCAGCAGTCGTCGTAGGAGCTGCCGATCACCAGCTGGGTGAACCCTTGCTGCTGTAACAGCGTGTCGTGACCACTGTCTTTACGAACACAAACCGACGTTTGCTGGAGTGCGCTTTTACCGATGGTTTCGTAATCGGTGTCACTACCGCTTTTTTGAAACAACCAGATATCGTCGACCTGTAACGGCCCGACCCACTTAAGATTCGTGCCGCTGCGGCTGACCCCCGCCACCGCTTGCAGTTGGCCCGTTTCGACCGCTGCGATGCCCTGCTTGGTCGAGACCGCTTCCAACTCGGGCTCCAGATCCATCGCCTGCATCAGCTCTCGGGTCAGTTCGAGCAGCATAGCGCGCTGGCCGCCATGGTGTTTGCCGCGCAGCTGCTTAAGTGTATCGGTGTAACTGGTCGTGTCGACGTCGGCAATGTGAACACGGATGGTTTCGGCATGGGTTAGCGGGCTGAGCAATAGCAGTGCTGAAACTGCGGTCGTTAGCAGTAATCCGAAGCGGCTGGGGGTGGATAGTGTGGTGTTGTTTTGTTGTGTCAGAGTCATCGTTCAATCCTGATCGAGGTGTTGTTCAATAGGAAGCAGGCTAGGGTGGGCATGATCGCCGATCATGTCGGGCTGAGAGTGCGGCTAGTTTAAATCAGTACAGCCCGATAGAGCATTCGCTAAACGGCTAATGGGGACGTATACGCTCGTGAGGGTCGTCGTTAGCGGGGCGGGGGGGCTCAATCCAAGACTCGACTCCGTAGGTGCTCTCGCTGATGGGTCGGATCTGTTCTGGATTATTGAGTATATGGGGCGCTTTATTTCGCCCCGCCGGGCGACTTCATTTCTTTGCTACGAGGCAAAGAAACAGAAGCAAAGAAGCCGCGCCCCTCGACTAGCCAGCTGCGCTGGTTCCCTCCTATTGCCTTGAGTCTTGGCCGCTGGGGAAGCTCGGCGGCCATCGGCAAGTAGCAAGCGCAGGGACAAATTGGCAGGAAGCCAATTTGCACAGCCGGAGGCTGCCCGTCAGGGTGAGGCACATGGATGTGCCGAATGAAGCGACGTAGTCGGCAAGTCGTGGGGAAAGCGTTTTCTGGTTTGTTTTTGATGTGTCAAAAATGATCCCGCCGAGGGGCGGAATAAAAACCATCAGCACACACCGATAAAGAACCTAAAACCGAGCCTGAAAGACCCGATGTGCAACTTATAGGGGCTGCGTAGTTCTTCGTTCAACAGGGCAGTTTTTTCGCCGTGGGGACACGGCTCCCACAGGTGTTTTATGTGTAGAAGCCCAAACCCAAAAAAGGCAGCCGTTTGGCCACTGCTGTCCCACAATTATTGATCAAAAAGGAATCCTCATTTGAGGGTTCCT
>JBALVL010000017.1:0-93552 GCA_036961355.1 Motiliproteus sp. | reverse complement strand
CTTACAGTTTCTTTAAACAACTCCCTGAAGCGGAAAGTGACGGCCTGTTAACGGTTCATCGTGCCAACACTACGGTGTCATCGCTATTGATGTTGCAGAATGATAGAGCTAACTTTTTGTGGGGTGGCGAAGAGTTTTTCTTGCACATGGAGCGGATGAAGATGGAACCTCTCAACTTCATCCCTCTTTTAAAGATACCGATGGTGGTATGGTTTTCCAACAATGAGCCGGAGTTAAGGCGGCGGTTTAACATGGGGTTTCGTCAATTGCAGGCCAAGACTCTGCTGGATGATAAAAATGTGTTGATTAAAAGCCTGATGGACGAGCGCTATCAAGCACCGTTACTGCCTCAATGAGTTTTTTCATCGTGTTGATCAACATGACGAATTGAACATTAACAGCGTTTAACCTTAACCAGCGCCCCATTAGCTCTAGCCTAGTCACTGCGCAGCTGTAAACCAATTATGTGTGGTCAACATTGGGGGCTGAAAATATGGTCAAAGTAGTAGCTGCTTTCTAGATATCAAGTGTAAGCCCTCAGCGTCTCCTTTGGGCCAGCTCCCGCCGTTAGCCGTCGCTCATCGCCGCAAAATTAACGTCCGCTTCTGTGATTCAGGAGGGCTGGGGAGATTGCAGTGATCGTAGATGCCAAGTGACCCCTTTGGGCCGACAGGAGCCGCCAGTGTCATTGAGTATGAGTGTCCGCTAAGTTCGCATAGCGGGTGGCCACGCTTCAGCTGTTGGCCCCACGACATTTTCTCGGTGGCTATCGGTTAGATCAACTGATGGCCTTCTGTAATGTCAGCAATGGGCGCAGGTGCTGAAGTCGATTGATCTATTAAATAAGCTTACGCTCGTACGATGGCGGTTTACATGCCCATTGGCTGATTGAATTTGGTTCATGCTAGGAGAATAAAAACTAGCTGATCTGCGGTCTAAGATTCTTCGAACCTGATGACCGGAAAGTAGATACAGCCGTCAATATCGGACATCACCGCGATGTCCGCTCTGTGTTTGGATTCCGACTAAAATGGCTTGTCTCTATTGGATACTTAAGAAAAATCTAACGGTCCGGAAAGTTCGCATAGCTGCCGTACCAACGAGTCCTGTGTATAGTGATATATCGCACTGCAGCAATATAGGAATTACCTCTATAGATGGTGTGGCTTTACAGGCCTAAAATAGTTTCCAAGCTACACGGACACATTGGATGTGCCATCAAAAAGGAATTTGGTGGGTAGCGGTTAAGGACTCAATTAAAGAAGCTGCCATTGAAGGCGGCTTTTTTGCTTTCTGCCCTACCTAAAACCCCTCGTTATCTCAGTATCCTTAGTCTTTGTAGCGCGCTGCTTAGTGCGAAATTAAGGTTGCTAACTTTCAGTAATTCTTAGCAAATAGACCATACCAAGACCGGATTTTGGCTTCGCCAATGGCTTCACGATGCTGATCTGATGAGTAGGCTGTCTTAGATAGTCTTGTATTGTCTTAGCAACACTTGGATATCCTTGCGCACATAATCCGCACAGGGAAGACCGGATATGAACCGTGGAGAGTTATGGATTGGTCGGTTGTTGCAGAAAAATCAGAGTTCTTCAGGTTCGCAGATTACGATCTAACTTGCTGATAGTTCATGTAAACTATCGCTTTAACGAAAGTGGTGGGTTCGTTAAAGAAGAGGATGGTACCAGTGGGCGGACTCGAACCGCCACGCCTTTCGGCAACGGATTTTGAATCCGTCGTGTATACCAATTTCACCACACTGGCCCTAAAAACAGGGGGCTATTATAGGCGGCTTTTTCGGTAGGTCAATCGTGCTTGGCATTATTAATTAAAACAATTTAGCAATTTTTGGCTCAATTTTCTGTTGTATTATCATCGGCTGTCTTCGTTCACTTTTGGGAAGGGTGTAAACAATAGCTATGCGTTTGATTCACTTTGTATTGTTGCAGTGTTTATTGGTTGTGGCTGTAGGGGCTGTGGCTTATATCCATAAGGACCGGCTGATCGTGCTGAAGAAGCCGCCTGAGTCATTGGCGCAGTGGTATAAGCCGGACAATAAAAGGCAGGTATGGCTACATACGATGTTTAATTTGCGTCGTGAAATGCAGGCGGTGCGGGCTTATGCGGCCAGCAACGATGCAGAGCATCTAGCGCCTTGGGTGGAGAAGTTGGCGGAGCATTATCAGAAAATTTCCGAGATGGTTCCTGAATGGCAAAAGAAGTTGGATCTGCAGGCTATGGCCGATCTGCAAGCCAGTGTGGAGGGGCAGCGCTTTGCGAAAATTCCTGGTCTTTTAGATCAGATCAATAACAGTTGTGATAGTTGTCATGAGGATTTTCAGGCGGTTACAGCGATGCGCTATCGAGTGGCGGATTTTTCGGCGCTTGAAGTTGCGCCGCAACGTTCATCGAATGAGCATATGCAAACGCTGATTGGTCAGATCAATCAAATCAAGATAGCCGCTGTTGATGGGATGCCCGAGGTTGCGTTGACCTCGCTGGCTGAGTTGACCGAAGGGATGAATACCTTGGGGGGGATCTGTGTCGATTGCCACGAGCAGGATAAGAAGACGTATCCTAGCCCTGAGATGGAGCAAACTATCGCCAAACTCGACGCCAACCTGCGTACGGGGACACTCAAACAACAGGGGCGTGAGCTGGGAAGCTTGGCTGTGCAAGCCTGCGCCCGGTGTCACGGTACCCATCGTCTGGCATACGGCATGACCGAGGTGCTGAGCGCCGGGACCCAGTGGCGCGAGTTGCTGGCGCATTAAACGGTTGTGTTGTCTCTCCTGGCGCAAGCTGTTTTGGCTTAACAGCCTGGATTCAACAACCTATGTTAAGCCGTCTGAGTTAGAGAGCCTGAGTGAAATAATAAGCCAGTCAGGTTCGTGATAACCTCTTTATTCGCCAGCGTCCCTTAGCTGTTATCGGCATGTTATGATGGGCCGTTTTTTTTAGCGGGGTGTTGCTGCCAGATCTGGCGTCCCCCTCTACTTCTATCCCTATCTGTATCTATCAATAGAATGATTATGCGCGTTAAAGAGTTTCATTTTGAGCTTCCCGATCAGTTGATCGCCCGCCATCCCGCCGAGAAACGGACCGGTAGTCGGCTGTTGTGTGTTGAGGGTGACAGCGGTCAGATCACTCATCGCGGTTTTGCGGAATTGTTGGATCTGGTGCAGCCGGGAGACCTGATGGTGCTTAACGACACCCGGGTGATCCCCGCGCGGATGTTTGGCCAGAAGTCGACCGGCGGTAAGATCGAGATGCTGATTGAGCGGGTGGTTGATGCGCACAATGCGCTGGTACATATCCGTTCGAGTAAGTCACCCAAACCGGGTGCGATACTGCTAATGGAGCAGCAGCTCGAAGCCGAGGTTACCGGTCGGCAGGGGGCGTTGTTCGAGGTGCGTTTTAAGGGCGAGCGAACGCTGCTGAGCTGGCTTGATGAGATCGGCCACATGCCGTTGCCGCCGTATATGGACCGTGACGATCATGAGTCGGATCGCGAACGCTACCAGACGGTTTATAATCGCGCTCCCGGTGCGGTGGCGGCACCAACCGCTGGATTACATTTTGACGATGAGCTATTACAGGCGCTTCGCGACAAAGGGGTCGATCTGGGTTTTGTAACACTGCATGTCGGCGCCGGAACTTTTCAGCCGGTGAAGGTCGAAACAGTGACCGAACATCAAATGCATTCGGAATATATCGAAGTGTCTGAGGCGGTTTGCCAGCAGGTGCGTGATGCCAAGGCGCGCGGTGGCCGGGTGATCGGAGTGGGAACCACCAGTGTCCGCAGTTTAGAAAGTGCGGCGATGAAGCATGGCGGTACGTTAGCGGCGTATAGCGGCGAGACCGATATCTTTATCTATCCGGGCTATCAGTTCGCCGTGATCGATTGCCTAGTGACTAACTTTCACCTGCCCGAATCAACGCTGTTGATGCTGGTGAGTGCGTTTGCCGGGCAGGAGCATATCCGCGCCGCTTATGCCACGGCGGTGGAGCAGCAGTACCGATTTTATAGTTATGGCGATGCGATGTTCTTAACCCGGCAATCGTCGGCTTAAGGTAGACGGATCGCGGCAGGAGCGCCATGTTCACAGGAGCCACTAAGGCCGCCTGTGGGCGAGTTCCTACCAATAGAGTTTTGATTATTTAGATTTTGGTTATTTGGAGTAGTGCGTGAGTTGTAACTGTTTTATGAAGTATGAGTTGCTCGGCACCGACGGTAATGCCCGTCGTGGCCGGTTGAGCTTTCCCCGTGGTGATGTTGAGACCCCCGCGTTTATGCCGGTGGGTACCTATGGCACCGTCAAGGGGATGCTGCCGCGTGATATCGAAGAGACCGGCGCCCATATGATTTTGGGTAACACCTTCCACCTGATGCTGCGGCCAGGTACCGAGGTGGTGAAAGAGCACGGTGACCTGCACGACTTTATTCAGTGGAAAGGGCCTATTCTGACCGACTCGGGCGGCTTTCAGGTGTTTAGTCTGGGCGCCATGCGCAAGATCACCGAGCACGGCGTTAAGTTTCAGTCTCCGGTCGACGGTTCTAAGGTTGAGCTGACACCAGAGCGGTCAATGGAAGTTCAGCGCGAGCTGGGATCGGATGTGGTAATGATCTTCGACGAGTGCACTCCGTATCCGGCCACCGAGAAAGAGGCGGCGGAGTCGATGCGGCTATCGCTGCGGTGGGCCAAACGGTCGAAAGAGGCGCACGGTGATAGTCCGGCGGCGCTGTTCGGTATCGTCCAGGGCGGCATGTTTGATGAGCTGCGTGATGAGTCGCTGGCCGGGCTGACCGAGATAGGATTTGACGGTTACGCCATCGGTGGTTTGTCCGTTGGCGAGCCCAAAGACGAGATGATGAAGGTGCTTAGCTACCTTGCACCGAAAATGCCCGAAGATCGCCCTCGTTATCTGATGGGTGTAGGCAAGCCGGAAGACCTGGTTGAAGGGGTGCGACGCGGTGTCGATATGTTCGACTGTGTAATGCCGACCCGTAACGCCCGTAACGGTCATCTGTTTGTCTCTGACGGTGTGGTTAAAATTCGCAATGCAACACACCGCCATGATACGGCACCGCTCGATGCGGAATGTGATTGTTACACCTGCAAAAACTTCAGCCGTGCTTACCTTTATCATCTTGATAAATGTAAAGAGATGCTGGGCGCGCAGCTTAATACCATTCATAACCTGCGCTTCTACCAAAACCTGATGAGCGGATTGCGTAGCGCTATTGAACAGGGTAAATTGGGCGACTTTGTGAATGAATTCTACCGCAAGCGCGGTCTTGACGTTCCTTCCTTGGAACAACCGTTAAATTAATAGCAAGATCGCTGGCCTTTCGCTTTCGATTTGAAACACTCTTTAGGAGACTTTGATGAGCTTTTTTATCTCTCCCGCAATGGCTGAAGCCGGTGCGGCTGGTGGATCACCATTTGGTGACCTGTCTGGTTTGATCTTTCTGGTTGGCTTCGCGGCGATCTTTTACTTCATGGTTTGGCGTCCACAGAGCAAACGTGCCAAAGACCACAAAACACTGGTTGCCGATCTGGGCAAAGGTGATGAAGTGGTAACAAGCGCCGGTCTGCTGGGTAAGATCACCAAGGTTGATGATGATTACGTGGTACTGAGCGTGTCTGACAATGTTGAGCTTAAGTTCCAGAAGATGCATATCCAGGCAGCACTGCCTAAAGGCACCATCAAGGACATCTAATTCGTCTGTTGCCGCTTAAAAAAAACGCCACGACCCCTTTCCGGTAAGTGGCGTTTTTGTGTTTAAGCATGGTGGTGGTTACGGACCGTCACTGCGCTTAGAAACAACCTTTTCGAGTAACCTTTTAAGCAACAAGTAGTAGCAAGGAGTCGAGCGCGATGCTCAACAAATACCCGCTGTGGAAAAACCTGCTGATCATCCTGGTGTTGGTGATCGGTGGTGTTTACGCCGCCCCCAACCTGTACCCCGATGATTATGCGGTACAAGTTTCTGGTGCCAGCACGGCAACGAAGCTGACCGAACAAACGCTCGATCGGGCGATCAAAGGTCTCGATCAGGCCGGTCTTGCGCACAAAGGTGCCGAGGTGCTGGAGAAAGGCTTACTGATTCGGTTGGGTAGTTCTGAGGATCAGCTACGCGCACAGGCGGCGATCAGCCGGACGCTGGGCGATGACTTCGTGACCGCATTGAACCTGGCGCCGACCACCCCTGATTGGTTGACGTCGATCGGTGCCGGACCAATGAAACTGGGTCTGGATCTGCGTGGCGGTGTTCACTTCCTGATGGAGGTCGACATGGCGGCGGCGGTGAGCCAGCGGCTCGATGTTTATGTCAGCGAGATCAAAACCAAGCTGCGTGCCGATAAGATTCGTTACCGTACCGTTGAGCATAAAGCCGACGGCTCGCTGGCGATTAAGTTCGCCTCGCAAGGTGCGAGTGACCAAGCGTTATCGTTGCTGCGTAAAGATTACCGTGAGTTTGCGCTGACCGATGAACAGATCGGCGACGAGTACTTTGTTGGCATTAATCTGCTCGAGTCCAAGATCAAAGAGATCGAGGATTACGCCATCAAGCAGAACCTGACCACAATCCGTAACCGGGTCAACGAACTGGGTGTGGCCGAACCGTTGGTGCAGCGTCAGGGCAGTAACCGGATCGTGATTCAGCTGCCGGGTGTGCAAGATACCGCCGCGGCGAAACGGATTCTGGGTAAGACCGCCAACCTTGAATTCCGACTTGAGGCTAAGCCTGACGCGGCGCGCTCAAGCACGGAGTCATATGAGTTCCGCGAGGAAGGCCGTGCCCCGGCGACGATCGAAAAAGATGTCATCATTACCGGTAGCTCGGTGGCTAACGCGCAAGCCAACTTCGATGAGAACGGCCAGCCACAGGTGTCGATCACCCTTGATTCCAACGGCGGCAAGATGATGAACCGGATCACCCGCAACGCTGTTCAGCGGCGCATGGCGGTGCTGTTCATTGAGCACAAGAGCCGTACCCGTTACAGCACGGTTGACGGTGTTGAGGTAGAGAAGCGGATTCCTTACGTCGAGAAGAAGATTATCTCGTTGGCGACGATTCAATCGCCGCTGGGTAACAGCTTCCGTATTACCGGGCTTAACGGCAACGGCGAATCGTCAGAGCTTGCATTGCTGCTACGTGCCGGTGCGTTGGCTGCGCCGATCTACTTTGTCGAAGAGCGTACTGTCGGGCCGAGCCTAGGTCAGCAGAATATCGACCTGGGTGTGATCTCGGTGCAGATCGGCATGGCGTTGGTGCTGCTGTTTATGCTGGTGTTCTACAAGACCTTCGGCCTGGTGGCTAACATCGCGTTAGCGTTGAACCTGGCGCTGTTGACGGCGGCGATGTCGATGCTGTCGGCGACGCTGACCTTGCCGGGAATCGCCGGTATCGTTCTGACCGTCGGTATGGCAGTCGATGCTAACGTGCTGATCTTCTCGCGAATCAAAGAGGAGCTCAAAAACGGCCTACCACCACAATCGGCGATCAATGCCGGTTACGAGCGGGCTTTCTCCACCATCTTCGACGCTAACATCACCACGTTGTTGGTGGCGGTGATTCTGTTCGCAGTGGGTACCGGTCCGGTTAAAGGCTTCGCGGTGACGTTGTCACTGGGTATCATCTCGTCGATGTTTACCGCCATCGTCGTGACCCGGGCATTGGTGAATCAGATCTACGGTCGACGGGCGGTTAAGAAGCTGTCGATCGGTTGGGGAGTGTAAGGCGATGAACGATATTAATACGACGACAGAAGCAGCCGACGCCTCCGACGAGCAGACGATCGACGCAGTTAACGTGCAAGGCTTTAATTTCATGGGCTTGCGCAAGTTGATGGCGATTATCTCGGTTGTTATGGTGCTGGCGTCCGTGGCCTCGCTGGCGATCAATAAGCTACAATTTGGCCTCGATTTTACCGGCGGTGCGCTGGTTGAGGTTGAGTACCAGCAGGAACAATCGCTTGATAGTATCCGCAGCACGCTGGTCGATGCCGGGTACCCATCGGCTATCGTGCAGACCTTTGGTTCACCGACTGACATTATGGTGCGGTTGGCGCAGGATCATAGTGCCTCCCTAGGCGATGATGTCCTCACAGCACTGCGGGCCGATGCCGACAGTGAAGTGACGTTGTTGCGTTCTGAGTTTGTTGGTGCTCAGGTCGGTGATGAGCTGCGCGAGCAGGGCGGCTTAGGCATGTTGTTCGCCCTTGGCGTGGTGATGTTGTATGTAGCGATGCGCTTCCAGTTTAAGTTCTCGGTCGGTGCAGTGGTGGCTTTAGCACACGATGTGCTGATCGTGCTGGGCTTGTTCTCGATCTTTAAGCTCGACTTCGATCTGACCGTGCTGGCAGCGTTACTGGCGGTGATCGGTTACTCGCTCAACGATACTATTGTGGTGGCGGATCGGATTCGGGAGAACTTCCGTAAGGTGCGCAGGGGCGGCCCGATTGATGTGATCAACCTGTCGCTCAATCAGACGCTGGGTCGGACCTTGGTCACCTCGTTGACGACCTTGCTGGTACTGCTGGCGCTGTTCTTCTTCGGTGGCGAGATGATTCATGGCTTTGCCACCGCGTTGATGATCGGCGTGTTAGTGGGTACTTACTCATCGATCTATGTCGCTGCCAACGTGTTGATGGCGATGAAGGTTTGCCGCGAGGATCTGTTGCCGCCGGTTAAAGATGAGTCCGAGGTGGACGACCGTCCGTAACCCCTGAAGCGGATCACGCATCGCTTTGAAAAGGTCGGCCTTGTGCCGGCCTTTTTGTTGATAGCAAGCACTCAATGCGGTCAAAGTGCCGCCGTTGTCATTAAATTGTCATGCTTTTGCCGTAAAACTGCCCCGATCATCGGTGTCGCCATTGTGGCTGTTGGTTAAATCAGCAACAATGCGCAACACTTTATAGCGTCCGCTGTCCGTTCGGTCCGAATCCGAACCCTTTATTACCACTCAGGGTCGACGCCATCCCCCCTATTGATAGAAATAAGCTAAGAGAGAAATTATGAGCCGCGATCCACACGCCGATCGGGAAGCGAAGAATTACGACAACCCCATTCCCAGTCGTGAATTTATTATGGAGCTGCTGGAGAAGTTGCAGCGGCCGATGTCGCACCCGCAGCTGGCGACCGAGTTGGGACTGGTCAGCGAAGAGCAGATCGAAGCCCTGCGTCGTCGTCTTAAGGCGATGGAACGTGACGGTCAGCTGATCCACGGTCGCCGAGGCGGCTATGGTCTGGTCGACCGAATGGATCTGATCGCCGGTCGCGTCAGTGGCCATCGAGATGGTTTCGGCTTCCTGGCTCCCGATGACAAGTCTGAAGATATCTACCTGCACAACCGCCAGATGCGTAAGCTGTTTGACGGTGACCGAGTGCTGGTCCGGGTCAGCGGGTTGGATCACCGTGGTCGTCGTGAAGGTCATGTGGTCGAAGTGATCGAACACAGTACCAAGCAGCTGGTCGGACGTTTTTCCGATGACGGTGGTGTCTGTTTCTTGATTCCGGAGAATACCCGGATCAATCAGGACATCATGGTCGCCCCTAAGGACACCCTGGGTGCTCAGGATGGCAATTATGTGTTGGCCGAGATTGTCCAGCAGCCCTCGCGGGGTCGACCCCGCGCCAAGATAGTTGAGCTGTTGGGTGAGCATATGGCGCCGGGGATGGAGATCGAGGTTGCGATTCGTAACTACGATATCCCCAATGTCTGGCCCGAAGGTGCGCGCGATCAGGCAGCGCTCATCCCGGCCGAAGTGACCGAAGCTGATAAACAGCATCGGATCGATCTGCGCGATCTGCCGTTGGTGACGATCGACGGCGAAGACGCCCGCGATTTTGACGATGCGGTCTATTGTGAAGCGAAAAAAGGCGGCGGTTGGCGTTTGTTTGTCGCTATCGCCGATGTCTCGCACTACGTTCAGCCGGGTTCATCACTGGATGATGAGGCGCGTAACCGTGCTACCTCGGTCTACTTCCCGCAGCAAGTGGTACCGATGCTGCCCGAGAGTCTGTCCAACGGTCTGTGCTCGCTCAATCCTGATGTTGATCGTTTGGCGATGGTGTGCGAGATGACCGTAAGCGCCAAGGGCAAACTCAGCGGTTACAAGTTTTATGAATCGGTGATCCGCTCGCACGCCCGGCTGACCTATACCCAGGTCGGTGCGTTGCTCGATGCACCCGAATCGAACGCCGGACAGGCGGTCAGCAACAAACACCCGGATGTTTTACCGCACCTGTATGAGCTGTTTTATCTGTATCAGGCGCTACGTGGCGCCCGTACCGAACGCGGTGCTATCGATTTTGAAACCACCGAGACGCGGATCGTATTTGGTACCGAGCGTAAGATCGACAAGATCGTGCCGGTGGTACGCAACGATGCGCATAAGCTAATCGAAGAGTGCATGCTGTGCGCTAACGTGGCGACCGCCAAATTCCTCGAGAAGCTGAAACTGCCGGCGCTGTACCGGGTCCATCAGGGACCCAAAGAGCGCAAGCTGGAAAACCTGCGCGGCTTCCTTGGCGAGCTGGGACTGAATCTGGCCGGTGGCGCCAAACCGACCCCCGATGATTATCAGACCTTATTGGCGCAAGCCGAAGATCGTCCCGATGCACATCTGATTCAAACCATGATGCTGCGGTCGTTGTCGCAGGCGGTCTACAGCCCAGAGAACGAAGGCCACTTCGGACTGGCTTACGCGGCCTATGCCCATTTTACCTCGCCGATCCGCCGTTACCCTGATCTGCTGGTCCATCGGGCGATCCGCTCGGTGATCCGCGAGAAGGGCGGTCTGATGTCGAAGGTGAAGTCGATGTTCGGTGGCTCCACGCCGCCGGTAGTGCGGGCTGAGGGTGCACCAAGTCAGGATAGTACCAAGAGCTACCCCTACGACATGGCTAAGATGCTGGAGCTGGGCGAGCAATGTTCGCTGGCTGAGCGTCGCGCCGATGAAGCGACCCGTGATGTGATGGGCTGGCTCAAGTGTGAATACATGCAGGATCATATCGGCGATGAGTTCGACGGTGTCGTGAGTGCAGTCACCGGCTTCGGTTTGTTTATCGAACTGCAAGGCGTCTACACCGAAGGGTTGTTGCACGTCTCGGCGCTGCAAGGTGATTACTATCACTTTGATGCCGCCAAGCAGCGACTAAGCGGAGAGCGTACCGGCGTAACCTACCGTCTCGGTGACGAGATGCGGGTACGGGTGGCGCGAGTCGACCTGGACGATCGCAAGATCGATTTTGAACTGGTCGAAGTGCTGAAATCCTCACGCAGTAAGCGTAAGCCTAAATCAAAGTCCGCTTCTACAGCGAAAAGCCCGGCGAAGCCCGGTGCGTCGGCTAATAGTGATGCTGCCCCCAAGCGCAAACGTCGTCGCAGCCGTAAACCCAAGCAAGATTAAGATGCAGTTCGCTGGTCCGTCGGCGATCTTTACTCGCGGTATGTTAGTCACGGTATAAAGGCGGCCAGTGGTTTGCCTTTATACAGTTACCTAGAGCGGCAGGTAGCGGATCACGGCGCCATCGATACGGCTTATCAGGTAGATTGCACTGATCAGCACGGCGGCGACGCTGGTCAGTAATCTCGCTACTCCGAGTTGTGGCGGTCTTAGCTCTGCGGATAAGGGCTGCCGGTAGGCTAGACTAACTTGCGCCGCGGCACAGACCGTTAGCCCCAGCAGCCAGCCTGCCAACACATCGCTGAACCAGTGAACTCCCAGATAGATCCTTGAAACCCCGACCAGTAGCACCGGTAACGCGGCGATTGCATAGAGCATCCAGCGATAACGGTGTGGATATTGCTGCGCCAGCAAGAACGCTAACAGGGTAAAGAACAGACTGCTATTGGCGCTGTGACCGCTGGGAAAGCTGAAAGAGTTCAGAGGCTGGATCAGAAGTGTCGGGCGATCGATCGCAAAACCGAATTTAAGCAGTTGGGTCAGCAGCATCACCAGCAGCAAAGCACCAGCCCAGTGCAGTAGCCGTTGAGCAGCGACCTTTGGCTGTCGCTGCGCTTGCCACCACAGCAGTGCAAACAGCGGCAAGCTCAGTAGTGCTAAGTGTAGGCCGTCACCAAACATGGTGATGTTGATCATCAACCGGTCCAGAGCTTCGCTGCGAATCAGTTGCAACAGCAGGCTTAGGGTTTGGTCGAGCGACTGCAGCGGATGCCCTAGTATCACGCTTAGTATCAGCAGTAATAACAAAGAGCCGCTGCCGAGTAGTAGCAGCACGGCGGCAAGCGGTGCTGCTGTGTGGTCGGGGTGGCGGGCGTTGTTGGGCTCTGTCATATGGGCGGTTAGTCCTGAGCGTCGGCTGCTTAGCCTTAAGCGGAGGCAGAGCTGTCGATAAATGGGCCTTTTTGGTGTCAGCCAACGCTGTAGCAAAAGCAGTGTGATGACGCACAGCAGCACAGTCGCAGCGCTTAGTAGTCCGAGGTGCAGATGTTTCGGGCTGATGGCTGTGTTATCGGCAAGCGCGCCGAGCTGGCCTGCGTTGGCTCCCAGATGGCCAAGCAGGTAGCCGGGTAGTAGATAGACTGCTGCCCAGACGGGAGCTGATGCTAGATTGAGCAGTACAAAGCGGCGTGGCGGCATCTGCAGCATGCCGGCGACAAAAGGAATCATCGGCCGCAGTGGCCCGATAAAGCGGCCGATCACAACGCTGAAGTTACCGCGACGATGAAAGAAGCTCTCCCCTCGTTCGATCCACTGCGGGTGTTGCCGAAAGGGCCAGCGCTGTAGCAGCGGCTGGTGTGCGTGTCGCCCCAGTAGGAAACTGAACAGATCACCGCAGACCGCTCCTGCCATCATTGCGGCGAGGCACAGCGGTAATGGCGCACCAAGTGCTCCGGCCACGGCGGCAATCGCGTATAGGATTGCCACGCCGGGAACGATCACGCCAACCAATGCCAGCGATTCCACAAATGCGGTGAGTGCCAGCGTGATAGCGATCCACTGAGGGTTCAGGCTGAGCCAGTCACTTAAGTCTGTAAGCAGTTCGGTCATCGTGGTTATTCGGCATACTCGGGGCTGATTCATCGGTGGCTTACAGGGTAGAATAGCGTCCCCTTGTATAAAAAACCGACCGTTTCAGACTGTTAGCTGCTTACATCGGGCTGAATCGGTTAGACACAGACAGGTATCGAAGGCGTGAAAGAGATCATCCTTATTACCATCTCCGGTGAAGATAAACCGGGTGTGACATCGACCATCACAGCCATTTTGGCACGCTACCGGGTCGAAGTACTCGATATCGGCCAGGCGGTAATCCATGACAACCTGTCGTTAGGCATCTTGGTAGAGATCCCTCGCCAGGCTGAAAGCTCGCCGGTGCTCAGTGAGGTGCTGTTTCAGATGCACGCGCTGAAGATGAATACCCGTTTCGATCCGGTCGATCAATCGGACTATTCTCGCTGGGTCGATGGTCAGGGTAAAAGTCGTCACATCATCACCCTTTTGGCGCGGCGAATTCACGCTACCCATATTGCCAAGGTGACCAGTATTGCTGCTGATCACGGCCTCAATATCGATAATATCAGTCGCTTGTCGGGTCGGGTTCACCTCGATGAGGCTGATAACAGTACCAAGGCTTGTGTTGAATTTTCGGTGCGGGGTCAGTCGTCAGAAACGTTACGCGCTGATTTCATGAAGGCGGCCAGCGAGTTGGATGTGGATATCGCCTTTCAGAAAGACGATATATATCGCCGCAATCGTCGGCTGGTTGTGTTTGATATGGACTCTACCCTGATAGAGGCGGAGGTAATCGACGAGCTGGCGATCGAAGCCGGTGTCGGTGATCAGGTCGCGGCGATCACCGAGGAGGCGATGCAGGGCAAGATCGACTTCACCGAAAGTTTCCACCGGCGGGTAGCTCTGCTGAAAGGGTTGGATGACTCGGTGTTAGAGAAGGTGGCGCAGCGTCTACCGATGACCGAAGGTGCGGAAGAGCTAGTCTCTAGTCTTAAGGCGCTGGGTTTCAAAACCGCCATCTTATCGGGAGGCTTTAATTATTTCGGTGAACACCTCAAGAGTAAACTTGGCTTTGATTATGTTTACGCCAACGAACTTGAAGTCGAAGACGGTAAGGTCACCGGTCGAGTTACAGGCCGGGTTGTCGATGGCCAGCGTAAAGCCGAGTTGTTGCGCGAGATTGCCGCTAAAGAAGGCGTTCGGTTGGAGCAGACAATCGCCGTCGGCGACGGTGCCAACGATCTGCCAATGCTCTCTATCGCCGGGCTGGGTATCGCTTTCCGGGCTAAGCCGCTAGTGCGGCAGAGTGCCAAGCAGGCCATATCGACGTTGGGGCTCGATGGTATTTTATATCTGATCGGCTTCCGGGATCGTGATAGCTTGGAAACCGACCACTAACCGTGCCTGTTCTCTGCAAGGTTTGCAGGCTTTCGGTTCTCTGTAAGGGTGCCGATTTTATTGTTGACGGGTTTGAAGAGATGTCGCGCTATGACTGAAATCGCTAAAACTCCCAAAACAGGCCGGATACGACAGCAGCGGCTGGCAGCGATCCTTGCTGCAGCTGAGCAGGAGTTTGCTGTAAACGGCTATAAAGGCACCAGCACTAGTGCTATCGCTAGCCGGGCAGGCTTGGCCAAGGCGCAGCTGCATTACTATTTCCCGGCCAAAGAAGATCTTTATCGTCAGCTACTGGAGACGGTGCTGGAGCAGTGGAATTGCCACTTGCCGGGCACCGAGACCGATCAACCTCCGGCACAGGTGCTGCGTGATTACATAACCGCCAAGTTACGCTTGTCTTGGCAGCGTCCGGAGCTTTCCAAAATATTTGCCGGCGAGGTGCTACGCGGTGCGCCAGTGCTTAAAGAGTGTATCTATGACGAACAGCGACAGTGGTTAGTGCCGCGTATGGCGTTGTTCCAGCGCTGGATCGATGAGGGCAAGATGCTGCCGATCGACCCACTGCAGCTGATCTTTATGATCTGGTCGGTGACGCAGCATTACGCCGATTACCAGCCTCAGGTGTTGGTGATGATGGATCGCGAAAGTCTCGACGAAGACGCCTTTAACCTGATCTGCGACCAGGTAGTAGGCATCATCCTGCGTGGTTGTGGCATCAGTGAGTGACAGCCGATTACTCTGGTGGCAGTGAGATTGCGTAATTTGCCCTGTTTGAGTGCTTGATCCATTTTTTTGCTCAAAACCGACCGATTGTATGATTTTTCTAAAGGGTTGATGCATTATGGTTGGCCGCCCGTTTGTGGCTGTTTGGGGTTATGTTATTTTTTTATCACTGTATCTGTGCGGTGGCTTGGTTATTGCTTTGAGTGTTGAGTCTGGTCTGGATGGGTGGAAGTTATCGCGCCGTCGCCGGATTAGCGTCTTTCAACGTAGGTGAGGTTTCATGACAACAGCAAACGAGCAGAGGCAACTGCGGTTAGAGCTACGGCAGATTGTTAAAGCCTTTCCGGGGTGTCTGGCGAACGATCGGGTTGACCTGTCCGTCGGTAGTGGTGAGATCCATGCGCTGCTTGGTGAAAACGGGGCGGGTAAGAGCACTCTGGTCAAGATGATTTTCGGGCTGCTCAAGCCCGACTCGGGTGAGATGTTATGGCAGGGGGAGCCGGTGCAAGTGTCCAGCCCTGCGCAGGCGCGTGAGTTGGGTGTCGGCATGGTGTTCCAGCATTTTTCGCTGTTTGAAGCGTTGACGGTTAAAGAGAATATCTCTTTGGGGATGAGTAACCCACCGCCGATGAAAGAGCTCGAAGCCCGCATTTTGGAAGTTGAAGAGCATTACGGTCTGCCGCTGGATCCCAATCGTGCGGTACACAGTCTGTCGGTTGGTGAAAAGCAGCGAATCGAGATTGTTCGTTGTTTGTTGCAGAATCCGCAGCTACTGATCATGGACGAGCCAACCTCGGTGCTGACCCCGCAAGAGGCCGAGCGTCTGTTCGTAACGCTGCGCAAGTTGGCCGCCGAAGGCTGCTCCATCCTCTATATCAGCCACAAACTCGATGAAGTTCGAAAGCTGTGCGATGCCGCTACGATATTGCGTGCCGGGCAAAATGTCGGTGACTGCATTCCTGCGCAAGAAACCGCTGCAAGTATGGCTGCCCTGATGGTTGGCTCGGAGGTTGAGGGGGCGAGTGTGGCGGCGCACACCGAACACGGTGACGTCTGGTTGCGGGTTAAAGGCCTGAGCCGGAAGGCTGAAAGTCAGTTTGCTATTACGCTGAACGATATCAATCTGGATATCTGCTGTGGTGAAATTCTGGGGATCGCCGGTGTGGCCGGTAATGGCCAGGCGGAATTGCTCGAAGTGCTGAGTGGCGAGTGTAAGACAGCTCCGAAAACGGTCGAAATTGCGGGCAAGGCCGTCGGTAATCTGGCGCCGCATCAGCGCCGCGGGTGCGGTTTATGTTTTGTGCCAGAGGAGCGCTTGGGGCACGGCTCGGTTCCTGCTATGAGCCTCAAGGATAATGCCTTGCTGACCGGCTACGTGCGCCAGCCTTTTTTGCACAGCGGCTTTATCCGCGAGGGTGAAGTGAGCCGGTTCGCCGAACAGGTAATCGACAAATTTGATGTCCGCTGTACCGGCCTTGAGGCTACCGCCGGCAGTCTGTCGGGCGGTAATCTGCAAAAGTATATTGTTGGCCGGGAGGTGTTGCAGGCTCCGGAGGTGTTGGTGATAGCCCAGCCCACCTGGGGGGTTGATGCTGGTGCTGCGGCCATTATTCATAAATCGCTGCAGTCGTTAGCCGAGCAGGGCACAGCCGTGCTGGTGATATCACAGGACCTGGATGAGTTGATGACGTTGAGTCACCGTATAGGTGCCATTTGCGGCGGCACCTTGTCGGCATTTTATGATCGTGCTGATATAACGGCAGAAGAGGTTGGGTTGTTGATGACCGGGGTAGCACTGGAGGGTAAATCACCGGCCCTATTGAGTTCTAAGGAGTTGCCGAAATGAGGTTGCAGTTGATTCCGCGGTCACAGCCATCGAAAAAGATGGTGTACGGCTCTCCGATGTTGGCGTTGCTGTTAACGCTGGTCGCCGGTTTTATTATGTTTACCCTGATGGGAATCGACGGTTGGGAGGCGCTGCATGCATTTTTCATTCTGCCAATCAGCGACAGCTACGGCATCAGTGAGTTGATGGTTAAGGCGATTCCGTTAGTACTGATCGGTATCGGTCTGTCGATAGGCTTTAAAGCCAACGTTTGGAATATCGGCGCCGAAGGCCAGCTGGTGATGGGCGCGGTGGCTGCCGGCGGCTTAGCGATCTTCTCGCATGAGAGCGAAAGTATCTTTTTATTGCCAGCAATGATGCTGTTTGGCGTCTTGGGCGGTATGGCATGGGCGGCGATTCCGGCCTTCCTCAAGACCCGTTTTAATGCCAATGAGATTTTGACCAGTCTAATGCTGACCTACGTCGCGGCGCTGTTTTTGAGTGTGCTGGTGCACGGCCCCTGGCGTGATCCTGAAGGGTTTAATTTTCCCGAATCAAGAATGTTTGGCGATGCTGCGCTGTTGCCGCTGCTGATGGAAGATACCCGGCTGCATATCGGTTTGTTGATCATGTTGGCGGTGGTAGTAGCGGCTTGGGTATTGCTGAGCCGAACGCTGATCGGTTTTCAGGTCAAGGTCGTTGGTGCAGCACCGCGAGCGGCCCAGTTTGCCGGCTTTAAGGAGAAGGCGCTGGTTTGGTTTAGCTTGTTGCTTGCCGGAGGTTTGGCAGGCCTGGCGGGGATGATTGAGGTGGCTGGACCGATCGGTCAATTGGTGCCGCAAGTGTCTCCCGGCTACGGCTTTACGGCCATTATTGTGGCCTTTGTGGGGCGTTTGCATCCGCTGGGGGTGATGGTGGCGGGTATTCTGTTGGCGTTGTCCTATCTGGGGGGGGAGACGCTGCAGATGGAAATGGGGTTGCCGCAGGCGGTGACCGGAGTTTTTCAGGGTATGTTGCTGTTCTTCTTGTTGGCTTGCGACGTATTAATCAGCTACCGAATTCGGTTCGGCAAGGCATAAGGCGGACGATACCATGAATGACACAATGCTGATTATCCAAGCGGCCAGTCTGACCATTATCGGCGCTGCGACACCGTTGCTGTTTGCGGCGCTGGGTGAGTTGGTCACCGAGCGTTCCGGGGTGTTGAACTTGGGTATAGAAGGGATGATGCTAGTAGGCGCCGTCGGTGCCTTTGGTGGCACGGTGATGACCGGAAATGCTTACCTGGGCGTGATGATTGGTGCGTTGTCGGGGATGGCGCTGGCGCTGGTGCATGGCTTCTTAACCCTCACGTTGCTCACTAATCAGGTGGCAACGGGTCTGGCGTTAACGCTGTTCGGCGTAGGTTTGAGTGCGCTGCTGGGGGTCGGGTTTGTCGGTACCACGGTTGAGCCAATGGCGAATCTGCCGATCCCTCTGTTGTCGGAGATTCCGTTCTTAGGGCCGGTACTGTTTGATCATAACTTACTGATCTATCTCTCGGTGGCGCTGGTGTTTGGGCTGCACTATTTTATCTATCGCAGCCGTGCCGGTCTAATTCTTAGAGCGATTGGAGAATCACCAGAGTCAGCGCACTCGCTGGGTTATCCAGTGATCAAATTGCGCTTTTGTGCCTTGCTATTTGGCGGCTTGATGGCCGGTCTTGGTGGTGCGTATCTGTCGGTGGTCTATACCCCGATGTGGTCCGAAAATATGACTGCTGGTCGTGGTTGGGTGGCGTTGGCGCTGGTGGTCTTTGCTTCGTGGAAGCCGATGCGTACCTTGTTGGGGGCGTACATGTTTGGTGGTGTGACTATTTTGCAGTTGCATGGCCAGGGGCTGGGTTTGGCCATTCCGTCGCAGTACCTGTCGATGCTGCCCTATCTGGCTACGATTCTGGTGTTGGTGCTGATCTCGCGGGATCAAACCAAGTTGCGTGAAAATTCACCGGCATCGCTGGGTAAGCCGTTCAGGGCGTCCACCTGATTGGTGTTGATTTATTGGTTGTTTTATAAAATTCGCTTAATGAAGTAATGATGATCCAATCTCAGGAGAAGGGTATGAAGCAAAGTGTAAAGAAGCTGTTGGCTGTCAGCGCGACAGTTGCAGGGTTAGCACTGGCGGGCCAGGCTACGGCAGAAACTAAGGTAGGCTTCGTCTATGTGGGTCCTATCGGCGACCATGGTTGGTCTTACCGTCATGATCAGGGGCGTCTGGCGATCGAGAAGGCATTCGGCGATGATGTCAAAACCAGCTATGTCGAAAGTGTTAAAGAAGGGCCGGATGCAGAGCGGGTTGTGCGTAAGTTGGCAGCCAGTGGTCACGATCTGATCTTCACAACGTCGTTTGGCTTTATGAACCCGACGCTGAAAGTGGCGAAGAAGTTTAATAAGGTAAAGTTTGAGCACGCTACTGGCTACAAGCGAACCAAGAATGTCAGCACCTATGCCGGCCGCTTCTATGAGGGTCGCTATGTTACCGGCACTATTGCGGGCCATATGACCAAGACTAACATAATCGGTTATGTTGCTTCGTTCCCGATCCCTGAAGTGGTTCGGGGTATCAACTCCACTATCCGTGCGGCGCGTGCGGTGAATCCGGATGTGAAGATCAAAGTGGTTTGGGTGAACTCTTGGTACGACCCGGGTAAAGAGGCAGATGCCGCTAAGACGCTGGTCGATCAAGGCGCAGATATCATCATGCAGCACACTGATAGCCCAGCTCCTTTACAGGTTGCCGAGCAGCGTGGTGTTTGGGGTGTCGGTCAGGCGTCCGATATGACCGGGTTTGCACCTAAAGCGCAGCTGACGGCGATCATTGATAATTGGGACAAGTACTATGTTGATCGTACTAAGGCGGTAATGGACGGTACTTGGACTGAAATAGACACTTGGGGTGGTATTAAGTCGGGCATGGTTGACTTTGCACCGTATAACAAAGCGATTCCGGCTGATGTTGTCGCTGCTGCTGATAAGGTCAAGCAGGCCATTGTCGACGGTTCGTTGCACCCGTTTGCCGGTCCGGTTGTTAATCAGCAGGGCGAGCAGGTGATCGGTGCTGGTGAGGTGCTTGATGACGGCGCGCTAGCGGGTATGAACTACTATGTAGAAGGTGTCGAAGGCAGTCTGCCTAATTAATTCTTCTGTATAGCATTCCGCCTCGTCGCTTGACGGGGCGGGATATGACCTCGGGAGGAGTGGTTTTGGAGCAGTTTATCCGCGGCTTGCCCAAGGCCGAGTTGCATATCCATATCGAAGGTTCGCTCGAACCTGAACTGTTATTTCAGCTGGCTGAGCGTAATGGCCAGCGACTTCGTTTCGACTCTATCGACGCACTACGTGCGGCTTATCGTTTTGAAGACCTGCAGGGTTTTCTTGATCTTTATTACGAAGGGATGGCGGTCCTGCAGGCGGAGCAGGACTACTATGACCTGACGATCGCTTATCTCAAACGGGCGCACGATGACTGTGTGTTACATGCCGAGTTGTTCTTTGACCCCCAGGCACATATTGCACGCGGGGTGGAATTGGCTGTTGTGGTTGCCGGTATTCGTGGCGCGATGGCAGAGGCGCAGCGTTGTTGGGGGATAAGCAGCGGTTTGATCTTCTCGTTCTTGCGTCACCTGCCGGCCAGTGAGGCGGAGGCGGTTTTCGAGCAAGCCCGACCACTGCTGGATCAGTTTGTCGCCGTAGGGCTGGATTCGTCCGAGCGCGATTACCCGCCACAACCTTTTGCCGAGGCCTACCGCCGTGCGCGCAGTTGTGGTCTCAGGTCGGTGGCGCATGCAGGAGAGGAGGGGCCCCCCGAATTTGTCTGGCAAGCATTGCGTCTGTTACAGGTGGATCGGATCGATCATGGTAATCGCGCGCTGGAAGACAGTGAGTTAATGGCTGAGTTGGTGCGACGGCAGGTGCCGCTGACGATGTGTCCGCTGTCAAATTTACGGTTAGGTGTGATTGACAGTCTTGAGCAGCACCCACTAAGGGAATTGTTAGCGCAGGGTATCAAAGCCACGATCAACTCGGATGACCCGGCGTATTTTGGTGGTTATATCAACGACAACTATCTGCAAACGGCAAAGGCCTTGGGGTTGGACCGCTTGCAGTTGGTGAAATTGGCGCGAAACAGTTTTGAAGGTGCTTTTGCTAGGCCGGAGCAGATCCGGCAGTGGTTATTGCAGCTTGATCACTACGTAGTTACCGCGGTTTGACCGTCCTTAAGGATGGTTTTCTCGGTGGGTCTAATCTGGTCACGATAAGCACTAGTCAAAAGCAATCTATTGCCCTAGAATCCGCCTTCCTTTCAGCTACATATCCAACGATGTAGCGTTAAATTCTGGGCACCAAGCCTTTTTATATTCTTCTGCTTGATTGCTGTTGCGCTCGATAAATCCAACGCGTACAATTCCGTACCCTTTTTGTAGGGGTGGCATCTTATTGCCGTTATATTTCATTTGGAGTTGTGATCGAAATGCAAAACCAGAAAATTCGTATTCGATTGAAGGCTTTTGATCATCGCTTGATCGACGCTTCCACACAGGAAATCGTTGATACTGCCAAGCGTACCGGCGCGCAAGTGCGTGGCCCGATCCCGCTTCCGACTCGTAAGGAGCGCTTCACAGTACTGACCTCACCTCACGTGAATAAAGATGCACGTGACCAATATGAGATCCGTACTCACAAGCGTGTTCTAGACATTGTTGAGCCAACTGAAAAAACAGTTGACGCACTGATGAAGCTAGACCTTGCAGCTGGCGTGGATGTTCAAATTAGCCTGGGCTAATAATCGATAAGCGCTTCGGCGCTATATAAGTGTTAGTAGAGGAACGCTCTGTAAAGGGCGGCCATAGTGGGTTAAAGCCCCGTACTCAACTGGTAGAGGTTTAAATATGACTATAGGTTTAGTCGGACGGAAAGCGGGTATGACCCGTGTATTCACAGATGATGGTGTATCCGTGCCAGTAACGGTCATCGAAGTGGAACCGAACCGTGTGACCCAGCTGAAGACTGATGAAGTCGACGGCTATAGTGCCATTCAGATTACTGTTGGTGCTAAAAAAGCTTCACGTGTTAATAAGCCAGAGGCGGGTCATTTCGCCAAGGCTAGCACTGAGGCCGGTCGTGGTTTGTGGGAGTTTCGCTTGTCGGGTGACGACGAAGTTCAGGTTGGAGATCAATTAACTGTTGAACGTTTCGACGTTGGGCAGAAAGTTGACGTGACAGGTAGATCCAAGGGTAAGGGTTTCCAAGGCGGTGTTAAGCGTTGGAACTTTGCGATGCAGGATGCTACTCACGGTAACTCTATCTCTCACCGTGCTCCTGGTTCCATCGGTCAGTGTCAGACACCCGGTCGTGTATTCAAGGGTAAGAAGATGGCTGGCCATATGGGTGATGAGAATGTCACTGTGCAGACGTTGGAAGTTGTTCGCGTCGATGCTGAGCGTAACCTGCTCCTTATTAAGGGTCCGGTTCCTGGCTGTACAGGCAGTGATGTGATTGTTAAACCAGCGGTTAAAGCGCGCGGCTAAGGGAGATGACTATGAATCTTACTATTGCAGGCGCTAACGGTTCGGTTGAAGTTTCCGAGCTGGCCTTTAATAAAGAGTTTAACGAAGCACTGGTTCACCAGGTCGTTACCGCCTATATGGCTGGTGGTCGTCAGGGTAGCCGTGCACAGAAAACCCGTTCAGAAGTGAGCGGTGGTGGTGCGAAGCCCTGGCGTCAAAAGGGTACTGGTCGCGCTCGTGCAGGTACTATCCGTAGCCCGATCTGGCGCTCCGGTGGTGTAACCTTTGCGGCCAAGCCACAGGATCACTCTCAGAAAGTGAACAAGAAGATGTACCGCGCTGCGATTCGCTGCATCTTCTCTGAGCTGGTACGCCAGGAACGTTTGGTTGTGGTTGAAGAGCTTAAGCTCGAAGCCCCTAAGACCAAGCTGATGGTTGCCAAGCTGAAAGAGCTTGACCTGAGTGATGTTCTTATAATCACTGAAGGTGTGGATCTGGATCTGTACTTGTCTGCCCGTAACCTGCCAAAGGTTGATGTGCGTGACGCTGCTGCGATCGACCCGGTTAGCCTGGTTGGAAGTGACAAGGTACTGGTAACAGTTGCTGCACTTAAGAAAATTGAGGAGATGTTGGGATGAATCAAGAACGCATCTTCAAGGTCCTATTAGGGCCGCATATCTCTGAGAAGGCGACTATCGTTGCCGAAAACTCTCAGCAGGTAGTTTTCCGGGTGGCATCTGACGCAACTAAGCCTGAGATCAAGAAGGCGGTTGAGCAGTTGTTCGAAGTTAAGGTTGCCAAAGTTTGTGTGTTGAACGCTAAGGGTAAAACCAAGCGTACCGCGCACGGCATGGGTCAGCGTAAGAGCATTCGTAAAGCGTATGTTCGACTGGCTGAAGGCCACGACATCGACTTTGTCGGCGAATAAGGGAGGCTAACAGATGGCTATTGTTAAATGTAAACCGACCTCCGCTGGCCGTCGCCATGTGGTTAAGGTTGTAAATAATGATCTGCACAAAGGCGCGCCTTACGCACCTTTGCTGGAGAAGCAGTCCAAGTCTGGCGGTCGTAACAACAACGGTCGTATCACTACCCGTCATATCGGTGGTGGTCATAAGCAGCACTATCGTGTTATCGATTTTAAGCGTAACAAGGACGGCATTCCTGCTGTTGTTGAGCGTTTGGAATATGATCCGAACCGGACTGCAAACATCGCCTTGCTGAAATACGCAGACGGTGAGCGTCGTTACATTATCGCTGCTAAAGGTATGCAGTCTGGTGATCAGGTAGTTTCTGGTGTCAGTGCTGAGATCAAAGCAGGTAACACTATGCCGCTGCGGAATATTCCGTTGGGTAGTGTGATTCACTGTATCGAACTGAAGCCTGGTAAGGGTGCACAGATGGCGCGTAGCGCCGGTACTTCTGCGCAGCTGGTTGCTCGCGAAGGCGCGCACGCTACCTTGCGTCTGCGTTCCGGTGAAATGCGTAAAGTCTTGGTTGATTGTCGCGCAACGTTAGGTGAAGTCTGCAACAGTGAGCATAGCTTGCGCTCTCTGGGTAAAGCTGGTGCTTCACGCTGGCGTGGTGTTCGTCCCACCGTTCGTGGTGTTGCGATGAACCCGGTAGATCACCCGCACGGTGGTGGTGAAGGCAAAACCTCTGGTGGCCGTCATCCTGTGTCCCCATGGGGAACCCCGACCAAGGGCTACAAAACTCGTAAGAACAAGCGTACCGATAAGCTTATCGTACGTCGTCGTTCTAAGAAATAAATTGATAATTCGAGGTAACGGCTGTGCCACGTTCACTTAAGAAAGGTCCTTTCATAGACCTTCACTTGATGAAGAAGGTTGAGACTGCTATCGAAAAGAGTGATCGCAAGCCAATTAAGACTTGGTCGCGTCGCTCTACGATCTTCCCAAATTTTGTTGGGTTGACGATTGCAGTCCATAACGGACGCCAACATGTCCCTGTTTTCGTAACTGAAGACATGGTAGGTCATAAGTTGGGTGAGTTTGCTGTCACCCGTACCTACCGCGGTCATGCTGCTGATAAGAAAGCGAAGCGTTAAGCGAGGATATAGAGATGGAAGTAGCCGCTAAATTAAAAGGCGCCCGCTTATCCGCGCAGAAAGCTCGCTTAGTAGCGAACCAAATCCGCGGTAAGTCAGTTGATGAAGCCCTGAATATTCTGGCTTTCAGCCCCAAAAAGGGTGCTGCAATCATGAAGAAAGTGCTGGAGTCGGCAATTGCCAACGCCGAGCACAATGAAGGTGCAGATGTCGACGAGCTAAAGGTATCCACTGTATTTGTGGATGAAGGAATGACCATGAAGCGCATTAAGCCGCGTGCCAAGGGTCGTGCCGATCGTATCCTGAAGCGTTCTTGTCACATCACCGTCAAGGTTGCAGAGAGCTAGGAGATAACACCATGGGTCATAAAATACATCCAACAGGTTATCGACTGGGAATTGTTAAGGACCATACATCGGTCTGGTACGCCAGTCGCTCTGCCTACGCAAAAAACTTGCTTCAGGATCTTGAAGTACGTAAGTACTTGGAAGAGAAGCTGAAAGCAGCATCTGTTAGCCGGATCGAGATCGAACGTCCAGCGCAGAATGCCCGTATCACCATTCACACTGCCCGTCCAGGTATCGTGATTGGTAAGAAAGGCGAAGATGTTGAGAAGCTGCGTGCAGCCGTCACTAAAAAGATGGGTGTTCCGGTTCAGATCAACATCGAAGAGATTCGTAAGCCCGAGCTGGATGCGAAACTGGTTGCTGCCGGAGTCGGTAGTCAGCTGGAGCGTCGTGTCATGTTCCGTCGTGCGATGAAGCGCGCGGTACAGAATGCGATGCGTCTTGGCGCTAAGGGAATCAAGGTTCAGGTTGGTGGTCGTTTGGGCGGTGCTGAAATTGCACGTTCTGAATGGTACCGCGAAGGACGTGTACCTCTGCACACTCTGCGTGCCGATATCGATTACGGCACATACGAAGCTCACACTACATACGGCATTATTGGTATCAAAGTGTGGATCTTTAAGGGTGAAGTTTTGGGTGGTATTGAGCAGGTTCGTGCTCAAAAGAGTGCCGCTTCAAAAAAGAAAGCTGCTAAGTAGAGGGTACGTCAATGCTGCAACCTAAACGTACAAAATACCGCAAGATGATGAAAGGCCGTAACCGCGGCCTGGCAGAACGCGGAAGTAAGGTAAGCTTTGGCGAATTCGGTCTAAAAGCTACTGGTCGCGGTCGCATCACTGCTCGTCAGATTGAAGCGGCGCGTCGTACCATGACGCGCCACATCAAGCGTGGCGGTAAGATCTGGATTCGTGTTTTCCCCGACAAGCCAATTACCGGTAAGCCTCTGGAAGTTCGTCAGGGTAAAGGTAAGGGTAACGTCGAGTACTGGGTAGCCCAGATTCAGCCCGGTAAGGTGCTGTTTGAAATGGAAGGTGTGCCTGAGGAGTTGGCTGTTGAGGCTTTCGCTCTGGCCTCTGCCAAGCTGCCTCTTGCTACAACTATTGTTAAGCGGACGGTAATGTAATGAACATTGTTGAATTACGTGAAAAGTCCGTAGATGAGCTGAATGAAGCGTTGCTGGACCTGCTCAAGGAACAGTTCAATCTGCGGATGCAGAAGAGTTCTGGTCAACTCGCACAAAACCATTTGATTGGTAATGTGCGTCGTGACATTGCTCGCGTTAAAACAGTACTGACACAAAAGGCAGGTAACTAAGCATGGCAGAGTCAAATATCCGCACTGCAACCGGCCGAGTTGTGAGTGATAAGATGGATAAGACCATCACAGTACTGATTGAGCGTAAGGAGAAGCATCCTATTTACGGTAAGTACGTAAAGCGCTCAACTAAGCTGCATGCGCATGACGAAAGCAACGAATGCGGAATCGGTGACCTGGTCATCGTTAAAGAAACACGTCCGTATTCCAAGTCTAAGTCTTGGGCTCTAGTAACAATTGAAGAACGCGCAGCAAAGGTGTAGTATACGCGCCTTCGCTTTGAACCGGGGTTGTCCAGTTTGGGCGGTCCTGGTTGTGTGTGATGGAGTAAAACCATGATTCAAACAGAATCGATCCTTGATGTTGCTGATAACAGCGGCGCCAAGCGTGTTCAGTGTATTAAAGTACTGGGCGGTTCACACCGTCGTTATGCACGTATCGGCGATATCATCAAGATTACCGTTAAGGAAGCAATTCCACGCGGTAAGGTGAAGAAAGGCCAAGTCCTGAAGGCTGTGGTTGTTCGTACTAGAAAGGGCGTTCGTCGTCCTGATGGCTCGGTCATCCGCTTCGATACCAACTCTGCTGTGCTGCTGAACGATGCTAGCGAACAGCCGATTGGTACTCGGATCTTCGGACCGGTTACGCGTGAGCTTCGCAATGAGAAGTTCATGAAAATCGTTTCCCTGGCTCCTGAAGTGCTGTAAAGACCAAGCTCCACGTAGCTTGTGTTTATGTGAAACGCTGAGATCCGGTGCGAATCGGGTTCTCGGCGTTTCTAGCATGAGAAGGTAGTAGGAAAGATAAGGTATTAATAATGCGTAAGATCAGACGTGATGACGATGTAGTCGTTATCGCCGGAAAAGATAAGGGCAAGCGCGGCAAGATCATGAAAGTTATGGTTGATGGCCGTCTTATCGTTTCTGGCATCAATATGGTGAAGAAGCACACTAAGCCTAACCCAATGCAGGGTCAGTCCGGCGGTATCGTCGAGAAAGAAGCAGCGATTCAGGCTTCTAACGTAGCAATCTTCAACGCTGCAACTGGCAAGGGTGACCGCGTCGGCTTCAAGATCTTGGAAGACGGTACCAAGGTTCGTTATTTTAAATCCAACGGCGAAGTCGTCGGCGGATAATAGGGGAGCAGGTACCATGTCAAGATTGAAAGCACTATATAAAGACAAAGCTGCTGCCGAAGTGCAACAAGAGCTGAGTCTGAACGCAATGGAAGTTCCTCGCCTTACCAAGATCACCCTGAACATGGGTGTTGGTGAAGGTATCGGGGACAAGAAAATGATTGAAAACGCCGTTGCTGATATGGAAAAAATTGCTGGTCAAAAAGCAGTTGTTACCATGGCACGTAAGTCTGTTGCAGGCTTTAAAGTGCGTGAAGGCTGGCCTATCGGTTGTAAGGTTACTTTACGCGGCGAGCGTATGTGGGAATTCTTCGACCGTCTGGTTGATGTCGCTATTCCTCGTATTCGTGACTTCCGTGGTTTGAATGCTAAGTCATTCGACGGTCGTGGCAACTACAGCATGGGCGTTAAAGAACAGATCATCTTCCCTGAAATCGACTACGACAAGGTCGATAAGCTGCGCGGTATGGATATCACCATCACCACCACTGCGCGCACTAACGAAGAAGGTCGTGCTCTGATGACCGCTCTGGGTTTCCCCTTTAAAAAATAACGGGTGTTGCTATGGCTAAGGAATCAATGAAGGCACGCGAAGCTAAGCGTGCTAAGACAGTCGCTAAGTTTGCTGAAAAGCGGACTCAGCTAAAGGCTATCATCAACGCTCCAGCCTCATCTGATGATGAGCGTTGGGAAGCACAGGTTGCGCTGCAGGGCCTGCCTCGTGATGCGAGCCCATCTCGTCAACGTCGTCGCTGCCAGATCACTGGTCGGCCGCACGGTGTTTATCGTAAATTCGGTTTATCCCGGATTCAGCTACGTGAAGCCGCTATGCGCGGTGATGTACCTGGCTTGAAGAAAGCTAGTTGGTAAGCAACGGCTCCGATATCCGGAGCTGATCAGCTGCACAATAGTGAGGACTCATTAAATGAGCATGCAAGACACACTTGCAGATATGTTAACGCGTATCCGCAACGGTTTGATGGCTGAAAAAGTCACAGTGTCGATGCCTACATCTACGCAGAAAACGGCTGTTGCCCAAGTTCTGCAGGATGAAGGTTATATCACTGGATTCAGCGTTGAAGGAGATGTGAAGCCCGTTCTTAACATCGAACTCAAGTATTTCGAAGGCAAGCCCGTAATCGAGACAATCGATCGCGTTAGCCGTCCGTCTATGCGCGTCTATAAGACCGCTGGTGAACTTCCAAAAGTTCGCGACGGTCTAGGTATTGCCATTATTTCAACCTCTAAAGGTGTCATGACCGACCGAGCAGCTCGCGCTGCAAATATCGGTGGTGAAGTCATCTGCACCGTATTCTAGGAGGTTGTAATGTCACGTATCGCTAAAGCGCCCGTCGTTATCCCCTCTGGCGTAGAGATTAAGCTTGACGGTCAGTCACTGAACGTCAAAGGCGGCAAAGGTTCACTGGGTCTGGATATCCACCCGAGTGTTACCGTCGTTGCTGAAGAGGGTTCTCTTCAGTTCGCCGCACGCGATGGTTCCAAGCAGGCTAAAGCCCTGTCCGGTACCATGCGTTCCCTAGCTAACAACATGGTTGTTGGTGTTACTCAGGGCTTCGAGAAGAAATTGGATCTGATCGGTGTTGGTTATCGTGGTGCGGTCAAAGGGTCGGTTCTAAACCTGACTCTGGGCTTTTCGCATCCGGTTAATTACCAGCTGCCAGAAGGTGTTTCTGCGGAAATGCCATCTCAGACCTCTATCGTTCTGAAAGCTGCTGATAAACAAAAGCTAGGTCAAGCTGCCGCAGAAATTCGCGCCTTCCGTCCACCAGAGCCTTATAAGGGCAAGGGTGTTCGTTATGCTGACGAATATGTGCGTCGTAAAGAAGCTAAGAAGAAATAGTAGGGCAGGATCATGAGCGTAAAGAATGAATCTCGTTTACGTCGTGCCCGCCGCTCCCGCAGTAAAATGCGTGAGATGGATGCGACACGTCTCTGTGTCTACCGTACTCCTCGTCACATCTATGCCCAGATAATTTCTGGCTGTGGCGGAAAAGTGCTTGCGAGTGCTTCTACGGTAGAGAAAGAATTGCGTGCAGACGCTACTGGCAACTCTGAGGCGGCCTCTAAGGTCGGTGCATTGATTGCTGAGCGCGCTAAGAGCGCAGGTGTTACCAAGGTTGCTTTTGACCGTGCCGGTTTTAAATACCACGGCAGAGTCAAAGCGTTGGCAGAAGCGGCGCGTGAAGGCGGCCTGGAATTCTAAAGGTTAGGTTATGGCAAATCACGAACAGAAAGATGGCGACCTGCAAGAAAAGCTAGTACAGGTCAACCGTGTCGCCAAAGTGGTTAAAGGCGGTCGTGTGTTCGGTTTTACCGCTCTGACTGTTGTTGGTGACGGAAATGGTAAAGTCGGCTTCGGTCGTGGTAAGGCGCGTGAAGTGCCTGTCGCGATTCAGAAGGCGATGGAGCAAGCTCGTCGCAACATGATCAGTGTTGAACTGAACGCAGGTACGCTGCAGTATCCGGTCAAGGCTCGCCACGGCGCGTCTAAGGTCTACATGCAGCCTGCATCTGAAGGTACTGGCGTTATCGCTGGTGGCGCAATGCGTGCGGTATTGGAATTGGCTGGTGTACACAACGTACTGGCTAAGTGCTACGGCTCTACCAATCCGGTAAACGTTGTTCGCGCAACCATCAACGGTCTGAAGGCGATGAGTTCTCCTGACGATGTTGCTGCTAAGCGCGGCAAAACTGTTGAAGAAATTCTGGGGTAATCTGCGATGGCTAAGACAATTAAAGTGACGCAGACTCGCAGCTCTATCGGTACTCTACCTAAGCACAAGTTGTGCTTGAAAGGTCTGGGACTACGCCGTATCGGGCACACAGTCGAAGTTGAAGACACTCCTTCCGTTCGCGGCATGGTTAACAAAGTTAACTATCTGGTTAGCGTCGAAGGTTAAAGGAGAGGCATATTATGCGTCTAAATACTCTGAGCCCAGCTCCTGGTTCCAAGAAAGCGCCTAAGCGCGTTGGTCGTGGTATCGGTTCTGGTTTGGGCAAGACCGCAGGTCGCGGTCACAAGGGTTTGAAGTCCCGCTCTGGCGGTTCTGTTAAGCCTGGTTTCGAAGGCGGTCAGATGCCTTTGCAGCGTCGTCTACCTAAGTACGGTTTTACTTCCCGTAAAGCACAGTACCGCGCCGAGATTCGTTTGAACGAACTGGCTAAGGTTGCTGCTGATGTGATCGATCTGGCGGCTCTTGAAGCAGCTGATATTATTGGTCACAGCATTAAGGAAGCTAAAGTAATCCTGTCTGGCGAGATCACCAAGGCCGTTACGGTCAAGGGGCTGAAGGTCACCAAAGGTGCCCGTGCAGCGATCGAAGCCGCAGGCGGAAAGGTCGAAGACTAAATGGCTAAGCAAGGTAAAGGTAGTTCACCCACCGGAGTACAAAGCGGCCTAGGCGAGCTGAAAGCGCGTCTATGGTTTGTTTTACTGGCCATCGTGGTATACCGCATCGGGGCACACATTCCAGTTCCTGGAATCAACCCTGATCGCCTTGCTGCTATGTTCGAACAAAACCAAGGTACCATCCTGAGCTTGTTTAACATGTTCTCCGGTGGTGCTTTGGAGCGCATGAGTATCTTGGCACTGGGTATTATGCCCTACATTTCTGCCTCGATTATCATGCAGCTGCTGACCGTTGTTAGTCCTCAGTTAGCGCAGCTAAAGAAAGAGGGTGAAGCAGGTCGACGGAAAATTAGCCAATACACCCGCTACGGTACCGTAATTCTGGCTACCGTTCAGTCGTTAGGTATGGCGGTCGGTCTCGCAGGGCAGGGTATTGCCTTCAGCGCAGACCTAAGCTTTTATTTCGTCGCTGTTGTAACTCTCGTTTCTGGTGCTGTGTTCCTGATGTGGCTCGGTGAGCAAATTACCGAGAATGGAATCGGAAACGGTATTTCACTGTTGATCTTTGCCGGTATCGTCGCTGGTCTTCCCGGAGCAATCGGGCAGTCCTTCGAAGCATCGCGTCAAGGTGATCTGAATATCCTGGTGTTGTTGACCATCGCTGTCGTGGCGATCGCAACAGTGGCCTTTGTAGTGTTTATGGAGCGCGGCCAACGCCGTATCACCATTAACTATGCAAAGCGTCAGCAGGGTAGGAAAGTGTTTGCCGCCCAAACCAGTCATCTGCCACTGAAAGTGAACATGGCCGGCGTTATCCCGCCGATCTTCGCTTCCAGTATTCTGCTGTTCCCGGCTTCGGTCGGTCAGTGGTTTGGTCAGACAGAGGGCATGGATTGGCTGCAGGATATGGCGTTGGCGCTTGGACCAGGTCAACCGCTCTACATCCTGCTGTTTTCTGCTGCGATTATCTTCTTCTGCTACTTCTACACCGCGATTATGTTTAATCCGAAGGAAGTGGCTGATAATTTGAAGAAATCCGGCGCCTTTATTCCCGGTATTCGTCCCGGTGATCAATCGGCACGTTACATCGACCAGGTGCTGTCGCGTCTGACACTTTTCGGTGCTTTATATATCACCGCTGTGTCGCTGATGCCGCAGTTTCTTGTAGTCGCATGGAATGTACCGTTTTACTTCGGTGGAACATCGTTGTTGATCGTTGTGGTTGTTGTCATGGATTTCATGGCGCAAGTACAGTCGCATTTGATGTCTCACCAGTATGATTCACTGATGAAAAAATCCAATCTTAAAGGTGGTGGCGGACTGGTTCGCTAACCAGTTGCTGTCATTATTTGGAGTAAATCATGAAAGTACGCGCATCTGTAAAAAAGATTTGCCGTAACTGCAAGGTTGTACGTCGTAACGGATCCGTTCGCGTAATCTGCAAGACAGAGCCTCGCCATAAGCAGCGTCAGGGTTAAGCCTGAACTGTTTTCGAGCGAAGGTTGCAAAGATTATAGTTAGATAGTGGTTGAATCTTAATCGATCAATCACTATAATCTTGCGCCTTTCGCAGAGTGGTAAAAGCAAAGCGTGTTGACTGTTAATGAACGGTCGACCGATAACGGAGTAAATTGAATGGCCCGTATAGCTGGCGTCAATATTCCAGACAATAAGCATGCGGTGATCTCCTTGACTTACATCTATGGAGTTGGCCGAACTACTGCTCAGTCGCTGTGCGACGCAGTGGGTGTAGCTACCGATGCTAAGATCGGAGACCTGTCTGAAGAACAACTGGATGGCCTACGTGCCGAAGTCACCAAGTTAAGTGTAGAAGGTGACCTTCGCCGTGAGGTAAACATGAATATCAAGCGTCTTATGGACCTTGGCTGTTTCCGTGGTATTCGCCACCGTCGCAGTCTGCCGGTTCGTGGTCAGCGCACTAAGACTAATGCGCGTACCCGTAAGGGCCCACGTAAACCGATCCGTAAGTAGTGGAAGCGATAGGAAACTACCGATATGGCTAAGCCAGGTGCTCGCACACAACGCAAGAAAATTACGAAGCAGGTGGTTGATGGGTTCGCTCACATCCATGCTTCGTTCAACAATACAATCGTGACCATTACCGATCGTCAAGGTAATACTCTGAGCTGGGCCACCGCTGGTGGTTCTGGTTTCCGTGGTTCGCGTAAGTCCACCCCGTTCGCTGCTCAGGTTGCAGCAGAGCGTGCTGGTCAAGCGGCTCAAGAGTATGGTCTGAAAAATCTCGACGTGTTCGTGAAAGGCCCTGGACCGGGTCGTGAATCTGCAGTTCGTGCTTTGAACAACGTAGGTTACAAAATCACCAACATCACCGACGTGACGCCCATCCCGCACAATGGATGTCGTCCGCCGAAGAAACGTCGCGTTTAATCAGGAGACGGTAAAATGGCTCGATATATTGGACCAAAATGTAAACTGTCTCGCCGCGAAGGTACGGACCTGTTCCTTAAGAGCGGCGTTCGTGCACTAGATTCGAAGTGCAAGGCAGAAACTCCTCCGGGAGTACACGGCGCACGTCGTAGTCGTCTTTCTGACTACGGTCTGCAGCTGCGTGAAAAGCAAAAAGTTCGCCGCATTTACGGCATTCTGGAGCGTCAGTTCCGCAGCTACTACAAAGAAGCCGCACGTCTTAAAGGCGCTACCGGTGAGAACTTGTTGCAGCTGCTTGAAAGCCGCCTGGATAACGTGGTTTACCGCATGGGATTTGGAGCGACTCGCTCTGAAGCTCGTCAGATCGTTTCACACAAAGCAATTCTTGTGAATGGTCAAACGGTTAACATCGCCTCTTACCAGATTAAGGCCGGTGATGTTGTCACTGTTCGTGAAAAGGCTAAGACTCAGCTGCGCATCAAAAACGCACTGGAACTGGCTTCTCAGCGTACTGTGATCGAGTGGGTTGATGTAGACAACGCGAAGATGGAAGGCACTTTTAAAGCTGCCCCTGAGCGCGCAGAACTGTCTGCAGAGATCAACGAACACCTGATCGTTGAACTGTACTCCAAGTAATTATTGCTAGGTGGAAACAAATGCAGTCTTCTGTAAACGAATTTCTAAGCCCTAGCCGGATCGATGTTCAAGAGATCTCTGGCACTCGTGCCAAGGTCTCTCTCGAGCCGCTAGAGCGTGGTTTCGGCCACACACTGGGCAATGCGTTGCGACGGATTCTTCTGTCCTCGATGCCTGGTTGCGCAATCTCAGAAGTTGAGATTGATGGTGTGCAGCACGAGTACAGCTCTATTGAAGGTGTTCAGGAGGATGTCATTGAGATCCTGCTTAACCTGAAGGGCGTTTCCGTCGCCATGCACAATGGCGAAGAAGCGCTGCTGACACTGACCAAGAAAGGTCCTTGTGTTGTTACTGCAGCTGATATTCAACTGAACCAGGATATCGAACTTGCCAATCCCGATCACGTTATCGCTCATCTGAGTGATAAGGCTGAGCTGTCTATGCAGCTGAAAGTCACCTGTGGTCGTGGTTATGTTGCCGCTGATGCGCGTGACAATGGCGACGAAGACAGCCGTCCTATTGGTCGTCTGTTGTTGGATGCGAGTTATAGCCCTGTCCGCCGCGTATCTTACGTGGTTGAGAGTGCTCGTGTTGAGCAGCGTACCGACTTGGATAAGCTGGTTATCGATCTGGAAACGACCGGTGCTATCGATCCGGAAGAAGCGATCCGTCGCGCTGCAACTATTCTGCAGCAGCAATTGGTTGCCTTCGTTGATCTGGAAGGTGAGTCCGGCGTTGCCGAGGCAGAGCCTGAGCCAGAGATCGATCCGATCCTGCTGCGTCCTGTTGATGATCTGGAACTGACTGTTCGTTCTGCGAACTGTCTGAAAGCCGAGAATCTGTACTACATCGGTGATCTGATCCAGCGGACTGAAGTTGAGTTGCTGAAGACGCCAAACCTGGGCAAGAAGTCTTTGACTGAAATCAAAGATGTTCTGGCCTCTAAGGGACTGTCTCTGGGCATGCGTCTTGAGAACTGGCCACCAGCAAGCTTGAAAAACGACGACAAAGTTGCTTCTTAAGCGACTTTGATTAAAAACGTCTAGTTTCGTAAGGAATTAAACATGCGTCATCGTAAAAGTGGCCGTCAACTTAATCGCAACAGCTCGCATCGTAAAGCGATGTTCAAGAACATGGCGGTAAGCCTGTTTGAGCACGAGTTGATTAAGACGACTTTGCCAAAAGCTAAAGAACTGCGCAGCGTTGCTGAGCCATTGATCACTCTGGCTAAGAACGACTCTGTTGCAAACCGCCGTCTGGCGTTCGCCCGTACTCGCAGCGATGCGATTGTGGGTAAACTGTTCAACGAACTGGGTCCTCGCTACGCGAGTCGTCCTGGTGGCTACATTCGTATTCTCAAGTGCGGTTATCGCTCTGGTGACAATGCGCCTATGGCTTACGTTGAGTTGGTTGACCGTCCGGTTGCCGCTGAAGAAGTAGAAGAGTCGTAAGACTTAGCTATTTTTAGGCGAAATAAAAAACCCGGTTAATACCGGGTTTTTTTTGGCCTGCTGTTTATTCAATATTATCACGAAGCATATTGGATGGGCTTTGCTCAGCCGGCACAGGAGTGCCAACTGAGTAAGGTTTTCGCTTAACGTTTAGTCCCGTAGCCTTCTCACGCGTTCCTTTCTAGTAGCGGCTTCAAGAAGCGGCCTGTATGTGACTGCTCGCTGTCACCCACCTGTTCTGGTGTGCCGGTGGCAATGATCCTGCCCCCGTTAATACCCCCTTCAGGGCCGAGGTCGACGATCCAGTCGGCAGTCTTGATAACATCCAGATTGTGCTCGATTACGACCACCGTGTTGCCGTGATCGCGTAAGCGGTGCAGTACGTTGAGTAGCTGCTGGATATCATAGAAGTGCAAACCGGTGGTTGGTTCGTCGAGGATGTAGAGGGTGTTGCCGGTATCCCTCTTAGAGAGTTCCTTGGATAGCTTAACCCGCTGCGCTTCACCTCCCGATAATGTCGTTGCGCTCTGACCCAGACGAATATATGACAAGCCGACGTCCATTAGCGTTTGTAAGCGCCGCGCCAGCATCGGCACTGGGCCAAAGAACTCGTGGGCGTCTTCGACGGTCATATCGAGCACTTGATGGATATTCTTACCCTTGTAGGTAATCTCCAGCGTCTCGCGGTTGTAGCGCTTACCTTTGCAGACATCACAAGGGACGTAGATGTCAGGCAGAAAGTGCATCTCAACCTTGATGACGCCGTCGCCCTGGCAGGATTCGCAGCGCCCACCCTTGACGTTAAAGCTGAAGCGCCCCGGTTTGTAACCGCGAGAGCGTGCCTCATGAGTGGCGGCGAACAGCTCGCGCATCGGGGTAAAGATGCCGGTATAGGTGGCCGGATTAGATCGTGGCGTGCGTCCGATAGGGCTCTGGTCGATATCGACCACCTTGTCGAGCAGGTCCAGTCCCTCGACACAGTCGTGGGGCTGGGCTGTTAGCGTGGTAGCTTTATTTAGAACGGTGGCGGCCAGCGGGTAGAGGGTGTTGTTGATCAGGGTGGATTTACCTGACCCCGAAACGCCGGTGATGCAGGTCATCAGCCCCAGTGGAATGCTCAGGTCGACCTGTTGTAAGTTGTTACCACGAGCCTGTTTTAGCTTTAGTTGGCGTTTTGGGTCGGCTGGGTTGCGCACTGCCGGGACTTCGATTTTACGGGTTCCGGTCAGATATTGGCCGGTAATCGAGGCTGGATTTGCCATCACTTGGGCAGGGGTGCCTTGGGCGATGATCTCACCGCCGTGAACGCCGGCACCGGGGCCTATGTCGATGACATGGTCAGCCTGTCGGATCGCATCTTCATCGTGCTCGACCACTATCACGGTGTTGCCCAAGTCACGCAGGTGGGTCAGTGTGGTCAGTAGTCGTTCATTGTCACGCTGGTGCAGGCCGATCGATGGTTCGTCGAGTATGTACATCACGCCGACCAGACCAGCGCCGATCTGACTGGCTAACCGGATTCGTTGCGCTTCACCACCCGACAGGGTGTCGGCGTTGCGATTAAGGGTCAGATAGTCGAGTCCGACATTAACTAAAAAGTTGAGCCGCACACCGATCTCTTTGAGAATCTTATCAGCGATCTCTCCCTGTTTTCCCGGCAGTTTCAGTTGCTCGAAGTAAGCGGTGGCTGTGCCGACGGGTAGTGCAGTGATATCGGAGATATTGTGTTCGTCGATATAGACATGGCGGGCCTCGCGCCGTAGTCGGGAGCCATCGCACGACGGGCAGCGTTGTTGGGCCTGGTAGCGCGCCAAATCTTCGCGAACCGTTTGTGATTCGGTATCCCGATAGCGGCGCTGCATGTTGGGGATCACCCCTTCGAACGGGTGTGACTTTAGGGTCAGGTCGCCACGATCGCTGAGGTAATGGAATTCGATTTTATCGTTGCCCGAACCCTGCAGAATTCGGTGCTGCTGCGCTTCGGTGAGTTCGCCAAACGGGGTTTCAGTGTTAAAACCATAATGGCTGGCAACTGCTTTGAGTAGTTGGTAATAGTAAGTGCTGCGGCGGTCCCAGCCGCGGATCGCGCCTTGGGCGAGTGTCAGGGTTGGATCGGCCACTACCTTGTTGGGGTCGAAGATCAGCTTAACGCCTAGACCATCGCATTGGCCGCAAGCGCCGTGTGGGCTGTTGAATGAGAACAGGCGTGGTTCGAGTTCCTGAATGCTGTGACCGCACTGGGGGCAGGCAAAGCGGGCCGAGAAAATAGTATCGGGGCTGCCGTCGTCATCCATTGATGCCAGATACGCCAAGCCATCGCTGAGTTGAATGCAGGTCTCCAGCGATTCGGCCAGTCGTACTTGAATATCGTCGCGTACCTTAAAGCGATCGATCACCACCTCGATATTGTGTTTCTTCTTCTTGTCGAGCTCCGGCGGGCTATCGAGATCGGCCACGATACCGTTGATACGGGCTCGGACAAAACCTTGGGCTTTGAGGTTCTCGAGCAGGTGCAGGTGTTCACCTTTGCGGCCCTGAACTACCGGGGCGAGCAGCATCACTTTGCTGCCCTCTTCCAATGCCAGAATCTGGTCAACCATCTGGCTGATCGCCTGGGCGCGAAGCGGCAGGTCGTGGTCAGGGCAGCGTGGTTCACCAGCACGGGCAAAGAGCAGCCGTAGGTAATCGTAGATCTCAGTGATAGTACCGACGGTCGAGCGGGGGTTATGGGATGTGGATTTCTGTTCGATCGATATCGCCGGCGACAGACCCTCGATATGGTCTATGTCGGGTTTTTCCATCATCGATAGAAATTGGCGGGCGTAGGTCGATAGTGACTCGACATAACGCCGTTGTCCTTCGGCGTAGAGGGTATCAAAAGCCAGTGATGACTTTCCTGAGCCGGACAGGCCGGTAATGACGATCAGTTTGTCCCGGGGAATATCCAGATCGATGTTCTTAAGATTGTGGGTTCTGGCGCCCCGAACACTAATTTTATCCATGTTTACCTCTGGCTAACCGTTATCGGTAGCCTGTTACCGCGAATCGAACCGACCATTATATAGACACTGCTTCGATCAGAGAAAACATTCGCAGCCCGAAGGCTGCAACCTTATCCAGTTATGGTATTCTAAATCGCTTAATATCTGCTGCCAGTGTCGTTCAGGATGGTAGACAGGCAGGTCCATTAATCATTTAAAGTAGAGAAAACCGATGGCACGTGGAGTCAATAAAGTCATTCTGATCGGCAACTTGGGTCAGGATCCCGAAGTGCGTTATATGCCCAACGGCAATGCTGTAACCAACGTGACTATTGCAACTTCCGAGAGCTGGAAGGATAAGCAGACCGGTCAGCAGCAAGAGCGTACTGAATGGCACCGGGTGGTGTTCTTCAATAAGTTAGCGGAGATCGCCGGTCAGTATCTGCGTAAAGGCTCCAAAGTTTACCTTGAAGGCGCGTTGCGCACTCGTAAGTGGCAGGGGCAGGACGGTCAGGATCGTTACACTACCGAAATAGTGTCCGATCAGATGCAGATGCTTGACGGACGCGGTGGTGACCAGCAGCAGGGCGGGGGTTATCAACAAGCTTCGACCCAGCAGCAAGCTCCGGCGCAGCAGCCGTCTTATCAGCAGCCAGCACCTGCGCAGCAAGCGGCGCCTCAGCAGCAACCTCGCCAGCAGCAACAGCAACAGCAACAGCAACAGGCTCCGCAGGCTGGCTACGCGCCGCAACAAGCTGCACCGGCACCGCAAGCCGCGCCTAAACAGCCTGCTGCCGGCTTCGATGACTTTGACGACGATATCCCGTTCTAGTGAACAGGTGATGTAAAATGTAAAGAATATCCTTGAAGGCCGCTTAATAGCGGCTTTTTTTGTATACGCGCTGCCCGGTTTGATAGGCGTAGGCTTATTAAACACCGCGTAACATTAACTTTTACCGATGTGTTGGCGAGTTAATCCCATTCTCTTCCGTGACAGGGAAGTGCGGAGGTTCATTGATAGCTACTGCGTCATAAACGCTGTCCCTTGATCGGTGTTTGCCTACTTGTTCGTCTCTCTGCAGCATATCCTTGCAGGTACGGTCACGGCATCTCGATTCGACGCAAGGTCGATGGTGCTTGGTTAAAGACCTTCATATCCTGGTTTTTAGGTTTGTTACCCTTTCTGATAGTATGGCTTTACTCCTCTCATAAACGGATTGGCGCTGTTACCTGTGCCGAGAATCCGCTCGATACGCAGCATGTTGAGCTGCGGGCCGTTGATCTTACGGATATGCCGGTCATCGGTCGAATAGCTACTAATACCGAGGTCCGGTCGCCACCAAATCTCTTTGGGGGCTGGCATGGCGATCTGCTTGTGGGCTGTTCGAAATTTACTATGCGATTTCACGCAAAGGGCAATTCGTTCGCACAGATAGAATACGCTGCGCCTTTTCGCAGCGCGTAGTTTACATACATACATGACCGCCGCTGTTGACTCAGTCTTTAATGAGGTTAAAGAACAGGTGTTCGGGTTTGTTGTCTAAATTTTGTGTTAACAGCCTGGATGGCAATACCCAGTCTTCCTGGTTCGCATCCCCAGTAGTGTTTTATATCCTGTCTTGTCGATTGGTAATGTATCGGAGTCCGGTCTGACTACCTGTTTAATTCATTAAGATTTATCAGCCGGTACGGCGCTGCAGCGCATAAGCACAGGTTCGGACAGATTCTGTTAAGCGGGTGATATTTCTCATGGGGAGAACTAGATCAGGAGAAAAATTGCTCAATATTCTTTGTCGATTGACCGTTCAGCCTAAAAGCTCACGATCGGTCGATGGGGGAGAAACAGAGATTTTCAGCCGACAAATGGAGCTGTTTTCGAGCTGTTTGACTAATGCTTACACAGTAGTTTTACAAATGTGTTTAGTAGGCGAAGCTATTAATATGGGAAAGGCTATTGGGTACAGTAACTCTATGTCTTACATCTGGCGCCATTGCATTGCTTGGTGTGAGGCGAAATAGGAACCGTTAAATAGTGCTTGTAGTGAGCTTTCCTCACGAAAACAGCCGGTAGTAAAAGGTAGAAAATAACAAAATAGGGTTTGTGCTCATGCAAGAGCGCAGGTCCTGAAAATAATAAATACAAACGAAGAGGTGTCTTAGTGAGCAATACTATATCCAGTCCAGTGCCTAACAAGGAAGCTGATGTTGTTCCCTCCGGAGATGAGCGTGTACGCGACGTTTCTGTGATCCAAAACCTTCTTAACCGGCCTGAGTTAGGTTCCGCGTCGGGTGTTGTTCTTGTTTTCCTTTTCTTTGCGATGGTGGCCGGTGATTCTGGCATGTTCAACTCCGAAGGTGTGATGAACTGGACTGTTGTCTCGGCACAGTTGGGTGTTCTCGCCATCGGTGCCTGTTTGTTGATGATCGCCGGTGAGTTCGATCTGTCGATCGGCTCCATGATCGGCTTTGCCGGGATGATGATCGCCATCCCGGCGGTGCACTGGGGCTGGCCGGTTTGGCTTAGCATTGTGTTCGCCTTTGCTGGTGCGATGTCTATCGGTGCTTTGATCGGTTACACCGTGGTGAGAACCGGACTACCGTCCTTTATTGTCTCGCTGGCCTTCCTGTTTATCTTGCGCGGTTTGACCATCGCTCTGTCAATTCTACTAACCAACAAGACCATCATTAGTGGTGTCAAAGAGGTCGCAGAGAATGATTGGCTGGCGCCACTGTTCGGCGGTACTTTCGGCACCGGGTTATTTCAGTGGTTCGCTGATATGGGCATGCTCGATACCTTTTCTGACGGTACACCCTACGTACCTGGTATTCCGGCAGTAGTGGTCTGGTGGGTTGTGTTGGCGATTGTCGCTGGTTTTGTATTGCTGCGCACCCCGTTTGGTAACTGGATTTTCGCTACCGGCGGTGACAATAAAGCCGCCAAAAATGTCGGTGTTCCAGTCGATAAGGTCAAAATTCTACTGTTCGTGTTTACTGCTTTTGTGGCGACTGTTTATGCCTCCTGTCAGGTGTTCGAGTTCGGCTCCGCTGCGGCTGACCGAGGCATGTTGAAAGAGTTTGAAGCGATCATCGCCGTGGTTATCGGTGGCGCGTTGCTGACCGGTGGTTATGGCACTGTGATTGGTGCCTGCTTAGGTGCTCTTATTTTTGGTGTGGTACAGCAGGGCATTTTCTTTACCGGTATCGACTCTGATTGGTTCCGGGTGTTTCTCGGTTTGATGCTGCTGATCGCGGTGCTGTTTAACAACTACATTCGCAAGCGTGTGACCGAAGCCCGTTAATCCGACCAACACCAGAATAATAAGGAAGGAAAATCATGAGTGAGTTCATTCTTGAATTAAAAAAGGTCAGTCGTTACTTCGGTTCCGTGATCGCTCTGAAAGATATAGATATGAAGGTCAAGCTTGGCGAAGTGCACTGTCTGCTTGGTGACAACGGTGCAGGCAAGTCCACTCTGATCAAGACCCTAGCTGGTGTTCATAAGCCCAGCGAAGGAGAGTTTTTTCTGAATGGTGCGCCGGTGGAGTTTGACTCGCCTCGGGACGCGCTTGATGCCGGTATTGCCACGGTTTATCAGGATTTGGCTTTGGTGCCGCTGATGAGTGTCACGCGAAATTTCTTTATGGGTCGTGAGCTGACCAAGAAATGGGGTCCCTTTAACGTCTTTGACTCGAAAAATGCTAATGAGATCGCCCGTGCGGGTTTAGCCGAGATGGGCATCAATGTGCGTAACCCTGAGCAGGCGATCGGTACCATGTCTGGCGGCGAGAAGCAGTGCCTGGCTATTGCACGTGCTATCCATTTCGGTGCCAAGGTACTGATCCTGGATGAGCCAACTGCGGCCCTGGGGGTCAAGCAGTCGGCTAACGTGCTTAAAGTTGTTGCACGTGCCAAGGCGAAAGGTTTGGCGGTGATTTTGATTACCCATAACGTTCACCATGCCTTCCCGGTAGCTGACCGTTTTACCCTGCTCAATCGGGGCGGCAGCCTGGGGTCGTTCCTTAAATCGGATGTTACCCGTGAAGAGGTGCTCGAGATGATGGCGGGCGGTCAAGAGATGGATGAGCTGCAGGCCGAGTTGGAAGAATTTGCCCGCGCCGATGATGTTGTAGCGACCGGGACTCACTCCAGTTCGTTAGAAGCCGCTGCGGCTGCCGAGCATTCCATCGCTGACGCTATTGGGGAAGAGGCCAAAAAAGTTCACGCCCACTCTTAGTGCGCGTTATCTCACCCCGTCAGCGAATACTGTCGGGTTAAACCAGCAACACAAAAATAAATAGACTGGAGTTCATATGAAACTAAATTTAATCAACGTGGCTAGCAAAGCCTCAATGGTGAAGAAAGTCGCAGGAGTCGCGTTGACCGCAACGATAGCCATGGGCTTGGTTGCGGCACCGATGACAGCCAGTGCCGGAGATGAGCATTACGTGTTGATCTCACACGCACCGGACAGCGACTCCTGGTGGAACACCGTTAAGACGGCGGTTAAAGATGCAGAGCGGGACTTTAAGGTCAAAGTAGATTACCGCAACCCCTCCACTGGAGACCTGGCGGATATGGCGCGGCTTGTGCAACAAGCGGCGGCAACCAACCCTGATGGGATTGTCGTGTCTATTGCTGATTTTGACGTTTTGAAGCCAGCCATCGCCAGTGCCGTCAAGAAAGGCATTCCGGTGATCACGATTAATTCCGGTAGCCATGAGCAGAGTGAGGCTTTAGGTGCTGATTTTCATGTTGGCCAACCCGAATACGATGCAGGCTTCGGAGCCGGTAAACTTGCCAAGAAAGACGGTATCAAGAATTTCCTTTGTGTGAATCACTACTTTACTAACGCCGCTTCGGTTGAGCGTTGTCAGGGATTTGCTGCGGGCTTAGGCGTTGAGCTGGGCGGTGATTCCCAGATGATCGACTCAGGGCAGGATCCAACTGATATTGCCAAGCGTGTGCAGGCTTACCTGCGTAAGAACCCAAATACCGAAGCCATTCTGACCTTGGGGCCTGCGTCTGCAGATCCGACTATTCGGTTGCTGGATAAGATGCGCCTGAGCGGAAAAATCTATTTTGGCACCTTCGATCTAAGTGCTGATATCGCCACTGCAATCGAGGCCGGAACGATTAAGTGGGCAATCGATCAGCAGCCGTACTTACAGGGATACCTTCCTATTATGGCTCTGACGCTTAAGAGTCGCTACGGTATCGGAATTCCCGACCATGTGAATACCGGTCCTGGTTTTGTTACCAAAGCAAACCTGGCGATTGTTAAAGAAGAGGCAGGTGTTCACCGTTAAGTTGATGTGACAGTTCAGTCTTATTCGCTGACTGTGATCTTTTATTGTTAGCACAGACTGCCCTCGGTTGCTTTAGTGGCCGGGGGTTTGTTGCTTAAAATCGTTGAGAAAAGCCGAGAGGCTGTAGGGATAACCATGATTGGATTTGCTCTATTTGGTGCCGGGCGTATTGGTAAAATGCATGCCGATTACATTGCCGCGCACCCTCAGGCTGAGCTGCTGTACGTATACGACAACTATCAACCGGCTGCCAGTTCGACCGCCGAAAAGCACGGTGCTATCGCTGCGGAGTCGATCGAGCAAGTGCTAAATGATGATCGGGTGCAGGCGGTGTTGATTGCCACCAGTACTGATACGCATGTTGGATTACTGATTGCTGCCGCCAAAGCGGGTAAGGCGATATTGTGTGAGAAGCCTATAGATCTAGACACTCAGATCGTTGAGCGCTGCTGGGATCAGATCAAGGATTACGGTGTACCGATCCAGATTGGCTTTAATCGCCGCTTCGATTCAGGCCATAGTGCACTGCGAGAGGCGGTTGCTGCAGGCGAGTTGGGTAGTTTAGAGCAGCTGATTATCACCAGTCGTGATCCTGGCTTGGCGCCGCTCGATTACCTTAAGGTATCTGGCGGATTGTTCCGCGATATGGCGATTCATGATTTTGATATCGCCCGTTTTATTCTTGGCGAAGAGCCGGTTGAAATACAAGTGATGGGTAGTGCTCTGGTCGACCCACAGGTGGCGGAGATCGGTGACGTTGACAGTGCCATGATCATCATGAAAACCGCTTCGGGGAAACTAATCCATATCAACTGTTCGCGCCGTTCGGCATACGGTTACGACCAGCGGATAGAGGCCTTCGGTTCTGATGGGATGTTGCTGTCTGATAACCCCCGACCCAATGGCCTGACCCGTTATTCGGCGCAAAGCACTGGCCAGCAGGAGCCGTTGTTTGATTTCTTTATCGATCGCTATCAGCAGGCTTACGCTTTGCAGCTTAATGGTTTTGTCGAGGCGCTACAGCAGGGGCGGCCGGTAACACCCAGCTTTGAGGATGGTCTGCGTGCCCAGCGTCTTGCCGACGCCGCTCAGCAGGCATTGGAGACCGGAGAGGCTGTGACGCTGGACGTCTGATCCTGGCTTCAGTGCTTACTTGGGAGGTCCTATGCATCGCAAGGTAACGCTGTCAATTGGACTGCTAACCTCACTGTTGGCAGCGCTGTTCATTGGAATTCTGTGGTCTATGCCCTTGGCGGCGATGGAGTTGCCTCTAAAGGTGTTCGTCATACCCAAGGGTATGTCCAATCAGTATTGGAAAATTGTCCAGCGCGGTGCAGAGCAGGCCGGCCGGGATCTCGGTGTGACGGTCACCTTTCGCGGTCCCGGCGACGAAGATAATCGCCAAGCTCAAGGGCAGTTAATTCGTAGTGCTCTCGATAACGGCTATCAGGGGATTGTCCTGGCTCCGGGCGATGAGAGCATGCATACCGAGCTGCTACAGCAGGTGCGTGCGCGGGGCGTGCGGACGGTTATTATCGATTCTACGCAGCAGGGAAGCGATTACGATAGCTTCATCGCCACGGATAATTACCGTGTCGGTACCTTGGCTGCAGAGGAGATGCTCCGATTGTTGGGCGGCAAAGGGCGGGTGTTGCTGTTTCGCTTTCATGCGGGTAGCGCCTCTACCGATCAGCGAGAGCAGGGCTTTATCGACAGGCTTAAAGGTAGCGGTATCGAGGTTATTGGCGAGGCTTACGCCGGTGTCAGTTTGGGATCTGCCGCGCGCAGTGCTCATCGACTGTTGGACAGATACCCCGATGCACAAGGGGTGTTTACCCCCGATGAATCCTCCACCGAAGGCTTGGTGCTAGCGCTCAAGAGTCGGGGGATGCAGGGGCAGATTAAGGTGATTGGGATGGATTATAACCCACGGTTACTGCGTGCTCTCGATGAGCATTACCTGGACGCCCTGTTTATTCAGCGTCAGTACCTTATGGGTTATCAGGGTGTTGAAACGGTAGTTAATCTGCTGAGAGGTAATTCGATTTCCGCCCGCACTCTTTTTGAACCGTTACTGGTCAATCGAGAAAATCGGGCAGATCCTGAAATATCGGAGTTGCTTCGTCCCCTTAACGATTAATGCCATTGCTGAATAACATGATCAGACTGCATCGCGCTCTGATCGATCGGCCGCGAGAGGCTTGAAATTATTTCAGTTCGCTGTTTTGAGAAACAAGCAGGTGCTGGATCTCCATTGATGTGAAGAGGTCGTCGTTGGGTCGGCGGCTGATCTTATACCTAGATTGAACTAAATTTTACAAGGTGAAAACTATGAACTTTGCGCTGCATGGTATGTGCTCGCTGCACAGCAATATAGTGAGCGATATACGCTTAGCAAAAGAAACGGGTTATCAAGGACTAGAGATCCATACAGATAAACTATGGCGATATATAAATGCCGGCTTTAGCAGTGCAGATTATAAAACGCACCTGGAAAAAGCCAATATCCTACCGAGTGCTATCGATATTGTAGGGTCGGTGGAAGCTACTGATAAAGCCACACAAGCGAAAGTGTTTAAAGAGGTAGAGACACTCTGTCTATTCGCCAGTGATATTGGCGCTCCCACGATTCAGCTCAATGCCTTTGAGGCGCTGAACGGTCTTAGCGTGGAAGACAATATTAAGATTACCGCACAAAATATTAAGCATATTGCTGATATTGGCAAGGAACACGGTATTCGCTTCCAATACGAGGGTGCAGCTTGGACCCCGATCGCTAAACTCAGCGACTATTATCGGTTACACGACGCGGTGGGGCGAGATAACTTTGCCTTTGTTTTGGATACTTGGCACTTCTGGTCATGCCGTGGTGCCACGCCTGAAGATATGGCAAAAGTCGATAAAGAATTGATCTATAACGTTCATCTTTCTGATGGAAAAAGGCCCGACGTTGGGCAGGCCTGGGTTAATGAAAAACTGCTGCGCGGGTATCTATTGGGTGAGGGTGATATCCCACTGCAAGAGTGGGCCGACGCAATTAAAAGTACTGGCTATAAGGGGTTTTATTCGGGCGAGTTTCTCAATGATCAACTGTGGGAAGGTGACCATTATTTTGTTGCTGAAACGATGCTGGAAAGTATGAAATCGTTATTTTAAAAAGAATAAAACTATCTCCTTTGTAAGGTTTTAATTTGGTGGTAATCACACAGTTTTAGGTCCGTTACACATTATGATTTTGGATCCTTTGTTTTATCTGGTTGCGATTCCTGCAGTGCTGATCGTCGGTATCTCCAAGGGAGGCTTTGGTGGCGGGCTCGGACTGCTGGCTGTTCCGTTGATGTCATTGGCGGTGCCGCCGGTGCAGGCCGCGGCTATCTTGCTGCCGATACTCTGTGTGATGGATCTGTTCAGCGTTTGGGGGTTTCGGGGGCGTTTTGATAAGGACAATCTCAAGGTTCTGATACCGGCGGCGTTATTGGGGCTGGTGCTGGGGACGCTGACTTTCCGTTTGCTGAGTGAGGCCCATATCAAGCTGGCAATCGGGTTGATGGCGGTGGCTTTCTGCGGCCAATTTGTGGCTAGTAAAGTCCGCAGACGGCAGCCTGAGCCCCGAGGTCGGTCGTTGTTTGGTGGTGGGCTGTGGGGCACGCTGACGGGGTTTTGTAGTTTCAGTGTCCATGCCGGTGGCCCGCCATTGAGTATTTACCTGCTGCCACAGCGGTTGGATAAGAGTGTTTTTGTTGGCACCACGGTGCTGCTCTTTGCGCTGGTTAATTACGTCAAGTTGCTGCCCTATGCTTGGCTCGGTTTGCTGCAGCCGGGCAATCTGCTGACCTCGCTGTGGCTAGTGGCGTTGGCTCCTGTAGGGGTCTGGCTGGGAATTTATCTGCATCACCGGATCAGCGATGGCTGGTTCTATCTGTGTTGTTACGGCTTACTGGCAATGACGGGTCTCAAACTCTGCTATGAAGGTGCTGCAGTGCTATTTGGGACGGTTTAGCCCCCAGCTGGGCGGTTGCTGTTAGGGGGCAAATCGAGCCGTTCGATCCCTTCTGTTCGGCATTGTTGTCGCTTTTTCTGTTTACCTTTCTTTTTGTTCGGTGCCAGCTTTTTGTTGGTCTTGATCTTGGGTCATGTGTGGCTGGGGCGCGGTTAAGACCTGCTTGTAGGCTGGTCTGGTGTGGGGCTTGTTGTCAATTCTAGGCCCCTATCTTGAGGGTGCCTATAGGGCTATAAAAGTAGTTATTCAAATGTATTAAATAGTAACCGAGATTCCTGATATTGCACTGTGCTCATTAGAATAACCCTTAATTCTTACTATCGATGAAGTTTAAACGGTTGTTGTTTTGCATTGGTGGCTTTATGTGCCACTGCTGGTTGCAATGATCTGGATTGTTAAGAAACGTACTTTTAAAAATGTTGGCCATTCGGCGATATCGTTCCAAGACTATAAGAACAGAGGAATAAGGCATGAACGAATTGAAGAGCTTGTATATCAACGGCGAATGGAGCGCCGCGGCGGATGGCCGAGTGATAGAAGTTATTGATCCTGCGACAGAGGAGGTCTTTGAAACTTGCTCGGCAGCGACCGTTGAAGACACCCAGCGGGCCATCGAGTCGGCTGAAAGAGGGTTGAGTGTCTGGGCTGAACTTGATCCCTGGCAGCGCGGTGAGAAGCTTCGTCGGGTCGCTGAATTGATGGTTGAACGGCTGGACCGCTACGCCGAGATCACCACCATGGAGACCGGACGTCCTCTGGCTGGCTCCGTCCGCGAGTGGGGCTTGGCGATCGATCAGTTCATTTGGTTTTCTGAGGAGACCAAGCGTATTTACGGGCGCACTGTCGAAAGTCGTCTACCCAATGGTCAGATTCGTATTGATCATTCGCCGATTGGTGTGGTGGCCGCTTTTGCTGCCTGGAATTTCCCTGTGTCGTTGCTGGCGCGCAAAGTGGCTCCAGCGTTAGCGGCAGGCTGCTCGATTGTTTGCCGTCCATCGAAGGAAACCCCTGGCTCAGCCGCTGCAATTGTTGAGTGTTGTCATGATGCGGGCATTCCTGCAGGCGTGGTCAATTTGGTGACGGGCAGTGCATCGGTGACCTCTCCAGTGATCATGCAATCCCCGGTGGTGCGCAAAGTGTCACTCACCGGCTCGACCGAGCTAGGCAAGCAGTTGGTGCAGGAAGCCGCTTCGACACTGAAGAAGGTCACAATGGAGTTAGGCGGGCATAGCCCCTGCATCATTTTTGACGATGCTAACGTGACGGCAGCCCTTAATGCAGCGGTGGCCACCAAGTATTTCAACAGCGGTCAGGTGTGTGTGTCGCCGAATCGCTTCTATGTGCAGTCGGGTAGTTTTGACCAGTTTTCCAAGGGTTTCGCCGAGCAGGCGTCTCAGTTGGTGGTGGGTAATGGTTTGGATGAAGGCGTACAGATGGGGCCGTTGCGTACTGCGGCTCGCTTGGCCGAAGTCGACGAACTGGTGCGTGATGCTGTTGACTGTGGCGCTGAGGTCTTAACCGGGGGTAAGCCGATGGATTGTATGGGCTACTTCTATGAGGCGACGGTGCTTATTAATGTACCTGCCAACGCTCGGTTGATGAAAGAGGAAGCGTTTGGGCCGGTGGCGATCATCAACAGCTTTGAAAAGTTCGATGAGGTGATCGAGAAAGCCAATGATACCGAATACGGTCTTGCTGCCTATGTCTGGAGTCAGTCTCTGCACCAGGCTAATGAAGCGGCGAAACGTATCAATAGCGGTATGGTTGCCGTCAACACCTTCGCCCTGGCATCCGCCGAAACGCCCTTTGGCGGTATCAAGGAAAGTGGCTCTGGCCGTGAAGGCGGCAGTGAGTGTCTGAGTGATTATCTCAACCTAAAATATACCCACCTTGTAACTCAGGCTTAAGGGGGTATCACAATGCGAGCGAACAAGATACGTGAAATCTGGGCCGAAGGTGGTGCTGTCATCAATGGCTGGCTGGCGATCCCCAGCGGCTTTTCGGCGGAGACCATGGCGCATCAGGGTTGGGATTCATTGACCATTGATATGCAGCACGGCGTCACCGACTACAGCAGTCTGATTCCCATGCTGACGGCGATCTCGACCACTGACACTATGCCGATCGTTCGTGTCCCTTGGCTGGAACCCGGTATCCTGATGAAAACCCTGGATGCCGGTGCTTACGGTGTTATCTGCCCGATGGTTAATACCGCAGAAGACGCCGAGGCGTTCGTCCAGTACACCCGCTATCCGCCTCGTGGTCAGCGCAGTTTTGGACCTATTCGCTCGGTGCTTTACGCCGGCGCGGATTATCCCAAACATGCCGATGACACCATTGTGCGGTTTGCCATGATCGAGACCAAGCAGGCGCTCGATAACCTTGAGGCCATTCTTTCGGTTGATGGCATTGATGCGATCTATATCGGCCCCGCCGACCTGTCCAACGCGCTGGGCTGTACGCCCAAGTTTGATCAGGAAGAGGCACCGGTGGTCGAGGCGATCGATCATATTCTTGCCCGGGCTAAGGCCCATGGGGTTTATGCAGGTATTCATAACGGCAGTGCTGAGTATGCGTTGCGAATGGTTGAGAAGGGCTTTCAATTCGTCACCATCGGGTCCGACGCCCGGCTGATGGCCGCCGGTGCTCAGGCAATAGTTAACACGATGAAGCAAGGAGCTGAATCGACTGCTACTGAGCAGCAGGGGAGCTACTGATCATGGCCGGGGCTATCAAAAAGGTGCTGGTCGCAGGCAAGGTTCATCCGGAGGGTTTGCGCCTTCTGGATGAGCGGGACGATATCTGTTACGAGATGATCGACTACCCGACGGCTGAGGATTTTATCGACAAGCTGCCCGCTTGTGACGGTCTACTGCTCCGTACCATGGCGCTACCGCCAGCAGCGCTGGAGGCGAGTTCTAAACTGAAAGTGATCTCCCGTCACGGTGTGGGTTATGACAATGTGCCGGTCGAGCTGGCTAGCAGCATGGGTATCCCGGTGGCGATCATTGATAACGTCAATGCGGTGGCAGTCGCCGAACATACTCTGTTTATGATGCTTGCCCTAGCCAAACAATGCACCGACTACGACCGCGCGGTTCGTCAAGGCGACTGGGCGATACAAAACACCCTGGCTGCGACCGAGTTGTGGCAAAAAAAGGTGCTGCTGGTCGGTTTCGGTCGGATCGGTTTTGAAGTCAGCAAACGCCTCAAGGCTTTCGATGCCGATGTCTGTGTCTACGATCCTTATTTACCGGATGAAAAGATCGCTGAGTATGGCGTCACCCGTGTCGATACCCTGACCGACGGTGTACGGCAGGCCGATTATATCAGTCTGCATGTGCCCAAGACGCCTGAGACACAGAATCTATTTGATGCGCAGATGCTTGGCCTGATGAAGCCTGGTGCATTTTTGATCAACACCGCGCGTGGCGGCCTGATCGATGAGTCTGCGTTGGTTGATGCGTTACAAAATAAGCAGATCAAGGGGGCCGGGTTGGATACGGTTGTGAACGAGCCGATCCCCAGTGATTCGCCATTGGTGGCACTGGGTAACCTGCTTTTGAGTCCGCATAGCGCGGGTATGACCGAAGAGTGTGCAGCACGGATGGGGATATCCTCTGCCAAAAATGTATTGGCGGCATTTGATGGAACGCTTAAGTCTGAGCTGACTGTCAACCGCTCGGCGCTCTCGTAAATCCAACTTAACAGACAGTATCCTGCGAGACGATTGCACATCGTCTCGCCAGCAGAGGACAGAGTATGAAAACGATAAGACTCACCATGGCCCAGGCCGTCGTTAAATACCTAATGGCGCAAAAGACGTTGATCGATGGCAAGGTAGAGCCATTGATCCCCGGTGTTTATGGCATTTTTGGCCACGGTAACGTGACCTGTCTTTCCGAAGCGTTAGAGAGAGTTCGCGAAGAATTCCCTACTTGGCGAGGCCAGAACGAACAGTCGATGGCACTGGCCGGCGTTGCTTACGCTAAGGCTGTTAAGCGTCGCCAAGTGATGGCGGTCACGACCTCTATCGGCCCTGGCGCGACCAATGTTGTGACGGCCGCTGGTGTGGCTCACGCCAACCGTCTGCCGCTGTTGATCATCTGTGGTGATACCTTTGTTAACCGCATTCCCGATCCGGTGCTGCAGCAGGTCGAGCATTTCCACTCTCCCTCTATCACGGTTAATGACGCCTTTAAACCGGTTAGCCGCTACTGGGATCGAATCAACAGCCCGGCACAGATCATCTCTTCACTGCCTCAGGCTATCGCCACGTTGCTGGATCCGGCCGACTGTGGTCCGGCCTTTATCGGTCTGCCTCAAGATATTCAGGCGATCGCGTACGATTATCCGTTGTCTTTTTTCGAAGAGAAGGTTCATGAAGCACCGCGGCCACGAGCCGACGAAGGTCAGCTTGATCGCGCAATTAATGCCATCAAGAACGCCAAGCGGCCACTGATTATTTCTGGCGGCGGCGTGCTTTACTCGGGTGCTGCCGACTGTCTTGAACAGCTGGCGTTGAGCCGAAATATTCCAGTGTGTGAGACCATCGCCGGTCGTTCTGCACTGGTACACGATTCTGCCGTCAATATTGGCCCGCTGGGCATCATCGGCTCCGCCTCTGCCAATGCCATGGCAGCAGAGGCCGATCTGGTCATTGCTGTAGGCACACGGCTGCAGGACTTTACCACCGGTTCATGGAGTGTTTTCTCCCACGATTGCCAGTTTGTTTCTATCAATGCGGCGCGCTTCGATGCGATTAAACACCAAGCTCTGTCCGTCGTGGGCGATGCGCTGGTATCCCTGCAGGAGCTCGACAGCAAGCTGGGTGATTGGCGTGCTAGTCCGACCTGGATGGATAAAGGACGCGAAGAGTATCGACGCTGGAATGCGCTGATTGATGAGCGTACCACCGATGACGGCCGTGAGTTGCCCAACTATGCCCAGGTGATCGGCGCGGTTAACCGTAAATGTGGCCCCGAGGATCGGGTGATCAGCGCGGCCGGAGGTTTGCCCGGTGAGATCACCAAATTGTGGCGCACCAAGACCCCCGGCACTTTTGACTGTGAATTCGGTTTCTCCTGCATGGGATACGAGATCGCCGGTGGCTGGGGTTCGGCCAAGGTAACCCGTGAGCAGGATGGTGCCGATACCATCGTCTTCACCGGTGACGGTTCCTACATGATGATGAACTCCGATATCTACAGCTCCGTGTTGGACGGCAACAAGATGATTCTTGTGGTCTGTGATAACGGCGGCTTCGCGATCATCAACCGGCTGCAAAATTTTAAGGGCGGTGCCTCCTATAACAATTTGCTGAAAGACAGCAATGTCGAGCAAGTGTTCTCGGTGGACTTCGTTCAGAACGCTAAAAGCATGGGGGCATTGGCAGAGAAAGTTTCCTCCATCGCCGAATTTGAGCAGGCCTTTGAGCGCGCCAAGGCAGCCGACAGGACCTACGTCATCCAGATTGATACCGACCCACATGACTGGTCGCCCGGTGATGCCTGGTGGGATGTTGGGGTCCCCGAGGTGAGTGAGCGTGAAGAGATCCGTCAGGCGAAGATCGATCATGAAGAGCAGCGTTGCCGCCAGCGAGTAGGGGTGTAGTGGCTAACGATCACAGCGGTTAGTGAGTCAACCTGGCAGTCACCAATCCTAATGGGACATGGTCGGTTGCCACGAATGGAGCAGGTGTTGTTATGAGCGATAAAAATTGTGCCATGCAGGGTAAGGTCGCGGTTGTTACCGGTAGTACTCAGGGACTGGGCGAAGCCACCGCACGACTGTTTGCCCAGCGGGGCGCCGCCGGTCTGATTATTTGTGGTCGCAGTATCGATAAGGGCCAGGCGATCGCCGACCAGCTGACCTTAGCGGGATGTCCGACCTATTTCGTGCGCGCTGATCAGGCCACTGTTGCCGATTGCCGCAACGTGATTGCCGAGGCCGATAGGCGTTTCGGGCGGTTGGATGTGCTAGTAAACTGCGCCGGCATCACCGACCGGGGCAACATTCTGGATACCTCCGAAGAACTGTTTGATCAGATGTTTGCGGTCAATACCCGTGGTCCCTTCTTTCTGATGCAGGAAGCCGCCAAGTTGATGATTCGTGAAGGCATCGAAGGCGCGATGGTGAATATTATCAGCTTGGCCAGCCACGGCGGCCAACCCTTTATCTCGGCGTACTCGGCCTCCAAGGCCGCTACCGCTAACCTGACCAAGAACTCGGCCTTCGCCCTGATGCGGCACCGTATTCGTATCAACGGGCTGAACATCGGTTGGATGAACACGCCTGGCGAAGACACTATTCAGAAAAATTATCACGGACAGCAGGACGATTGGCTGCAAGCCGCCACGGCAAAGCAACCGTTCGGACGCCTGCTGGAAACGCAGGAAGTGGCCCGGGCCATTGCGTTCCTGGCATCGGAGGAGTCCGGCATGATGACCGGATCGGTGATCGATATGGACCAGTCCGTCAATGGTTGCTACGAGAGTCCGCCTCAGCCGACATAGGCTGAGGTATAGCGGCTCTAAATTAGTGCCGACCATTCAGATGTCGTTCGCGGCTGAGAACCAAGAGAGGTAGCGGGTCTCTTTCATATCCGCACGGCAATAAGCCGCTCTCAACTAACAAGAATGCAATCTGTCGCAGTGCGATGGGTTCTCTAAAAAAGGTATTTTTCATGACGATGATCGGACATTTTATTGGCGGCCAAAGCATCGCCGCTCAGTCAGACGAGCGCTCGCAACCTGTTTTTAATCCAGCCACCGGCAAGAGCACTAAGCAAGTTGCGCTGGCATCCAAGCAAACGGTAGAGCAGGCGATTGCTGCCGCTGAAGCCGCTTTTCCTGCTTGGCGCAATACCCCTGTCGGCAAACGTGCCGCAGTTATGTTTCGGTTTAAGGCGCTGCTGGAGCAGAATGCCGACAAGATTTGCCAGATGATCGGCGAAGAGCACGGAAAAATCAGCCATGACGCCGCCGGTGAGCTACAGCGAGGTATCGAGTGTGTTGAGTATGCCTGCGGGGTTGCTGAATTATTAAAGGGTGAACATAGCAAAAATGTCGGTCCGAACATCGATTCCTGGAGCGAGTTTCAACCGTTGGGTGTGGTGACCGGCATCACTCCGTTCAACTTCCCTGCGATGGTGCCGCTGTGGATGTACCCGATGGCGATCGCTTGCGGTAATACCTTTGTGTTGAAGCCTTCCGAACGTGACCCCAGCTCCACGCTGTTTATCGCCGAGCTGCTGAAACAAGCGGGTCTGCCGGATGGTGTCATGAACGTAGTCAACGGCGATAAGGTAGCGGTCGATACACTGCTGGGCGATGCCCGTATTAAAGCGGTTAGCTTTGTCGGTTCAACATCGATTGCTGAATACATCTACTCCACTGCCAATGCCAACGGCAAGCGTTGTCAGGCACTGGGTGGGGCTAAAAACCATGCCATCGTGATGCCCGATGCCGATATGGACAATGCCGTTAACCAGTTACTGGGGGCTGCATTCGGTTCTTCTGGTGAGCGTTGTATGGCGTTATCGGTTGCAGTTGCCGTGGGTGATTCCGCTGCCGACGCGCTGGTTTCCAAGATGCAGGCAGCGATGCAACCGCTTAAAGTCGGTGCCTACTCTGATAGCAGCAACGATTTTGGCCCGGTGATTACACGCCAGCATCAGCAGAAAGTAGTGGGTTACATCGACAGCGCCGAGCAGGACGGTGCCAACGTTGTGGTTGATGGTCGAAACCCTCAGGTTGCTGGGTTTGAAGGAGGCTTCTTCGTCGGGGCGACACTGATCGATGCGGTGACCACCGAGATGCGCAGCTACCAGGAAGAGATTTTTGGGCCTGTGTTACAGGTCGTTCGTGTGGACACCATGGATGAGGCGATGCAGCTGATCAACGATCACGAATACGGTAACGGAACCTGCATCTTTACCCGTGATGGCGAGGCGGCACGTTATTTCTCTGACCATATCCAGGTTGGCATGGTTGGCATCAACGTACCGCTGCCAGTGCCGGTTGCATATCACAGTTTTGGTGGCTGGAAGCGCTCTCTGTTTGGTGACTTGCATGCCTACGGTCCCGATGCTGTCCGTTTTTACACCAAGCGTAAAACGATTACCCAGCGCTGGCCATCCAGCGGCGTACGTGAAGGCGTACAGTTCGCATTTCCATCGTGAGGCATTTGATGGTTTCACACGACAGCTAGTCAGTGATACCGACATGCGGGCTTGGTTTGCAAAACAAAAGCGCAACAGCGCGTTAGATTTAGTTTTGACGGTGTAGCCTCGCCCCAGATGAAAGAGTAAGAGCAAGTTGTGGGTCCTTTCCTGTGCCCTCTGGTGATCATTCACCATGGCACAGGCTTTTTATTTCAGGCCCTGCTTTGCTTGAACAATGTTTTAGTTGTTTAGCATTTATTAAAATAATAAAAATGAGGATTTCCGAGATGTATTTAAGTCCAGAAATCGCTAAGGATATTGTTCTTAATATAGGTAAGGTTGTAGATTTTGAAATTTGTATTTTTGACTACCAAGGTGTTTTGGTAGCAGGAAAAAACTCTTCAAAGACCGTCGGTATTGATGAAGATATTTCCAAGGTTATTAGAACCGATTTTAAGCTGATGCTTGATCGAGTGACAGACTATAGTCGTGGTGTTGGAGTTGGTAAGCTATTGCTGCCTGTTTCGTTCGATGAAAAGGTCGTTGGTGTCGTCAGTGTTCTGGGCTTGAGCGCTAATGTTTTAATGTTTGAAAATGTTATTAAAACCATTGTTGAACTGGCTATGAAAGGCTGGCAGGAATCAACAAATAACCGGCAGAGCAGAAATAATAGATTGATCATGTCTATTGTTGATCCGCTCAAATATGAACCGGCCATAAGGGATGACCTGCTTTGTTCATTGGAACCGGAATCCGACTGGGTTGTGATCGTTTTTGATCTGTTTCGAAAAGAGGGTGGCCAAGAGCTGACCCCCCAGTTGCTACAGCAAGCGTTGTTTAGCCTGCGTTCTGATGCGGAAGGTGATGTTGTTGAGGTGGTTAATTCTCGGCAACTGGTGATGCTGAAAAAGATCAGGGTTGGTCTTAAGGGCTGGGATAGCCAAGCCACTGTGCGCGAAATAGAAGCGCTTTGTAAACCGTTGTTACGGTACTCCTGGTTAGATTTTAGTGTTTGTTGTGGCAACTATTATGCGGAGATCGAGCGCCTGTCCACTTCGTATCAGTCGGCAATACGGAGTTTGTCCATTGGTAAGCGACTTTTTCCAGGCAAGAAAATCTATTGCTACAGCGACATGTCGCTGGAGGTCTTGCTGTCATCAACCAGTAGTGATTGGACCTCTGACCATTTAGAAAAAAGTTACGAAAACCTTATTTATAACGATAAGAATGGCTGTCTACAGAAAACACTAAAATCTTTGTTCGGATCAAACCTGAATATGGGTAAGACGGCTGAAGAACTACATGTACATAGAAACACACTGAGATATCGGTTAGGAAAAATTCAGGACTATACCGGTATGGATGTTAATAATATTGGCAATATGTTTTTTCTATACTCAGCATTTACGTTACACCGTATGGGGCGTATTTCAGTCGCTTGATAAATCTTGATTTAGGTGCTGGGAACGGTTTAAAAATATTTAATTGGTATTTTAATTAATTGATTTGGTTTTATCTTGTTGAATGTCACTTGATGAATAATCGAAATAAAAACAAAAGGGTTTAATACATGAAAACCATTCGGTTAACGCTTTCTGAAGCGCTGGTAAAGTATTTGGTAGCGCAGAAAATTGAAATTGATGGCAAAGTTGAGTCACTGTTCGGGTGCTCTTTTGCTATCTTTGGCCACGGTAATGTTACCTGTCTGGGCCAGCAGCTTAAGAACGTTGAAGCAGAACTTCCGACATGGCGTGGGCAGAATGAGCAGTCCATGGCGATGGCGGCCGTTGCTTATGCCAAAGCTAACTTGCGTCAACGTATCGGTATCGCAGCGACGTCCATTGGGCCGGGGGCGACCAATATGGTCACCGCCGCCGGTATCGCCCACACTAACCGCTTGCCGTTACTGATGATTGCTGGTGATGCCTACACCAGTCGCCTTCCCGATCCGGTGTTGCAGCAGGCCGAGCACTTTCATAACCCGTCGATCACGGTGAATGACTCCTTTAAAGCGGTGACCCGCTATTGGGACAGGATTATCCATCCTGCACAGTTGATGCAAACCTTGCCACAAGCGTTGAATGTGATGTTGGATCCGGCCACCTGTGGGCCAGTGTTCTTGGGATTACCTCAGGACATTCAGGGGGTCGCGTTTGATTACCCCGAGGTTTTCTTCGAGCAGAAAGTACACCGTATCCGCCGTCCAGAGCCGGAGCATCTGGCGTTGGAAGAGGCTGTGGACATTCTTCGCAAGGCTGAACGGCCGTTGATCATCAGTGGCGGTGGTGTACATTACTCTCTTGCTACCGATAGGCTGGCGCAGTTTGCCGGTAAGCATAATATTCCGGTGGTAGAGACAATCGCTGGACGCGCCACCATGCTGCAAGACAATCCGTTGAATGGTGGCCCTATAGGTGTCACCGGATCAAATTCTGCCAACTACCTCGCCGCACACGCCGATGTTGTTGTCGCTATCGGCACCCGGCTGCAGGACTTTACCACCGGCTCCTGGTCGGTCTTTAGATCGCCTGATCTGAAAATTATCGGCATCAATGTGGCGAGTTCCGATGCGATCAAACACCTCTCGGTGCCGGTTGTCGCTGATGCCAAGGCCGCCATGATTAAGCTGGGTGTGATGCTGGGAGATTGGCGTTCGCAGCAAGGGTGGGCAGATACCGCCAAGGCTCAGGCCGATGAATGGAAAGCTGTGTGTGCCGAACGAGCCCGGGTAGAAGGCGATGAAATGGCATCATATGGCCAAGTCGTGGGCGCCGTGAACCGGTTAATTGAGCCCGGTGATACGGTATTGACCGCTGCAGGAGGATTGCCTGCCGAGTTAAGTATGAACTGGCAGAACACACAGATCGGAAAATTTGATGTCGAGTTTGGCTTCTCCTGCATGGGCTACGAAATTGCCGGTGGTTGGGGCGCTAAGATCGCCAATCCAGATCACGATGTGGTGGTGTTGGTGGGTGACGGCTCGTATATGATTCTTAACTCAGATATCTACAGTTCTGTGCTGTGTGGTCACAAGATGATTGTGGTGGTCTGCGATAATGGTGGTTTTGCGGTGATCAATAAACTGCAGAACAACACCGGCAACGAGTCGTTCAATAATCTACTTAAAGACTGTCGTCGGCCGAGTGATGAGGTCGCTCGTGTGGACTTTGCCAAGCACGCCGAAGCACAAGGTGCGATCAGCGAAAAGGTCGGCAGCATGGCGGACTTTGATGCGGCTTTCGCGCGTGCTAAGGCGGCGGATCGCACCTCTGTCATCGTCATCGATATTGATTCCACTAAATGGTCTAGCTGTGATTGCTGGTGGGAAGTCGGCTTGCCCGAAGTCACCCGAGACGAGCGGACCGAGACCGCAGTGGCTAATTTTTCTGAAAACCGCAAGCACCAGCGCCCTGGCGTCTAAGGAGATATTGGTATGTTTAATGAAGAGAAGCGGTTCCAACAACCGATTCGTTGGGCCATGGTCGGCGGTGGCCGGGGCAGTGAAATTGGCCACGCTCACCGTGCTGGCGCGAGTCGAGATGGTTTATTCCAACTGGTGGCGGGGGCTTTTGACCTCAATCCCGACAGGGGGCGTGAGTTTGGTGGCAACCTAGGGGTCGCGCCCGAGCGTTGTTATGCCGATTATAAAGCCCTGTTTGAAACCGAGGCTGGTCGCTCAGACGGTATTCAAGCGGTTTCAATCGCCACACCCAACGGCACCCATTATGCGATCTCCAAGGCAGCGTTACAGGCGGGGGTGCATGTGATTTGCGAAAAGCCGTTGACCTTTACCGTGGCCGAAGCAGAGGAGCTCAAACAATTGGCTGCGGAGCACAATCGGGTGTTCGGCGTCATGTATGGCTATAGCGGTTTCCCGATGGTGCATCAGGCCCGAGAGATGATTCGGCGTGGAGATATTGGTGAGGTGCGGGTAATCAACATGCAGTTTGCCCATGGCTTTCATAATACCGAGGTGGAAAAGAACAGCCCCGGTGCCAAGTGGCGGATGAATCCTCAAGTGTCTGGTTCGACCTACGTGTTGGGTGACCTTGGCACCCACACCTATCACCTGGCTCAGGTGATGGCCGGACTCCAAGTCGAGGAGCTCTGCTGTACTCGCCAGAGTTTTGTCAAATCTCGCGCGCCGCTGGAAGACAATGCTCATGTGTTGATGCATTTCTCCAATGGTGCGGTTGGGACATTCTGGGCCAGCGGTATCAATGCAGGGTCGATGCATCAGCAGAAAATTCGTATCGTCGGTGAAAAAGCCAGTCTTGAATGGTGGGATGAGCATCCCAACCAGCTGCGTTATGAGGTCCAAGGTGAGCCGGTTCGTATCCTGGAACGGGGCATGGATTATCTGTACCAAGATGATCCTGCCGTTGCTAGCAATCGTATTGGAGGGGGGCATGCCGAAGGATTCTTTGAATCCTGGGCCAACCTCTATAGCCGTTTTGCGATTGCGATGAAGGCTGCGGATGAAAACGATCAGGAGACATTGGCGCAGACTTGGTACCCCGATATCGATGCGGGTATCGACGGGGTTCGTCTGCTTGAGCGTTGTGTCGAGTCGGCTGAAGATGGTGCCAAGTGGGTGAAGTTCTGACTACCGTCTACCATGTCGGTGGCTTCATGCGATCGAAGCGAGCTGAGGAAAAGACGTAACCAGCCACTATCCGGTCCCGTTTACAGGCTTTGCTCCTGCACAGACTCTCACCGAGTGAGAGTCTGTGCAGGAGCAAACTCCGCTATTGAGGCGTTTTCTACGACGTTGGTTAGTGATGAATCGGTGTGTTTCTTGAAAACGCTGGAAAAATCGAATGGATTTCAATAACTCACGATGCCAGCTATTTAAGCTGCTGAGGCATTGGTCTGGTACAGATGCATTGAGCACGTTGCTTCCGTAACTGCGTGACTTGCTCCGTTGGTTCGAATCCCAAGTGCCCCGCTGCCTTCCTCTGTGAAATGCACAACATCCCCATGAACATTTTTCGGCCAATGTCATCTGTCCCGGGTAGGTCCGAGGTGCCGGCGGAAATAATACCTTAGGTCCTTTAAGGGGCTGTCTGTCTCACTTGAATTGACAAGAAGTGCATCACGTTCCTGGCCAATTTTTATTGTCGATATTCATCAATATCGCACTTATTCTTCTTAAAAAATCCACGGACAAAAAAAACCATTTAAGTAGTTTTTCAAATAAATGGTGTAGTTGTAGGGATTCCGGGAAGGGGCTGTAAATCTCTATACTAAGCCCAAGAGTGCTGTCTTATGGTTAGGTGTTGCTGGTCATGATGTGAGTTTGGCTGCTGGGTTGAAGTTTCTAATGGGCTAGGGAAAGTATTTTTTTGTATCTATGAGAATGTCTTCTTCCGCAATCTCGATCCGCAGGAAATAACAGAATAAATAAAGTTGAGCCTTGTTTGCTCCGTAACGAAACTATTTTTTTACCCTAGCTTTTCTAGGGTTGAGGTGTTGTAAATGGCAATAAAATTTGGAATATCACCTATTTCATGGTCCAACGATGATCTGCCTGAGATGGGCGGAGAAACCAGTTTAGAGACCTGTCTTCGTGAGAGTCGACTGGCCGGTTATAGCGGTACCGAGACGGGCGGTAAGTTTCCGATGGACGCTGCTGTTTTGGGACCGAGGCTGGCTGCTCATGAGCTTCAGTTGGTGTCAGGCTGGTTTTCTGGAGGATTGGTTGCTAACGATCTGGAGACAGAAAAGCGTCGAGTCGCCGAGCAGCTACGCACCTATCTGGAACTGGGTGCGCCATTAATGGTTTTCGGTGAAACCACGGGTACTGTGCAGAATCAGCAGCTTATTCCTGTGAGCCAGCGTCCGACCCTCAGTGAAGATGGTATCAAACAGTACGGTGAAAAGTTGACGGCCTTTGCCGAATTCATGTCGTCCGAAGGTATGCCCATTGCCTTTCATCACCATATGGGAACCGTGATTGAAACCGAGCATGAAGTGGATCTGCTGATGGCCCACACCGGGAGCGACGTTGGATTGCTGCTCGATACCGGCCATCTAACGTTTGCCGGCGGTGATTCGGTTTCCTTGTTGAAAAAACATGGTGACCGAGTCAGCCACGTCCATATGAAAGATGTCCGTGCCGACATCATGGCGCAAGCCAGAATCAACAATATGTCCTTTTTGGATGCCGTACTGGCGGGCGTATTTACCGTCCCTGGAGACGGAATGATCGATTACCAAGCGGTAGCGGACGAGCTTGCTCGTCAGCAATACAGCGGCTGGGTTATCGTCGAAGCGGAGCAAGATCCTGTAAAAGCTCCCCCGCTAGAGTATGCGCGAATGGGTCTGGAGCACCTTCGCTCGGTGTTCACCATGGCGCGGTTTGACATCGAAGGGCAATGAGCCGCTATGACGTTGGCCCGTTTGTCGACTGACGTAGTCTTCCAGTAAACAGGCTTATTGAGCAAACGCGCTATTCGAGCAAGCGTCGAAATCATCAGTGCGTTTTAGCTGCAGTCTCGCAATACCGAAGCTGTAAAGCGGGGTGCATGCCCCGTCAGTGGTTCTGTCTGTCTTCATCACAACGAAATTATTGCTGACTGCGATTTAGTTAGGCGCTTTGGTGGTCTGGTCTGTAGTCAGTTTATAAAAAATTCTCGGTTTAACCGAGTAAGTAGTCCTCCTAAAACAATAGATATGGATATATTAAAAATGATAAAAAAATCCCTAATCGCAGCTGCAGTACTTTGCTCCGCCACCACTCTTGTACAGGCTGATACCCTGGTGATTGGTGCCCCGATGCCAACTTTTGCCGATAAGTGGCTGAGTTATCTTTTTGAAGGTGTCCGTGAATTCGACGAACAGCATGACGATGTTGTAATTAAAATGACCGATGCTAATGAAGATACATCGAGAATGTTGAACGACGTTGAAAACTTTATTGATGATGGCGTTGATGCCTTGCTGGTGGTGCCCACCGATATTGCGACCATAAAACCGATCGCCAAAAAAGCCGGTCGCGCCAATATTCCGTTGGTTATCGTCAACCGTCTTCCTGACAAGGAAACCTTGCCCCATGTAGCTGCCTATGTCGGCTCGGAGTCGATTCAAGCCGGTCTGCTTCAAGGTGAGAGCGTGGTCGGAATGCTGGACGGTAAGCCGGGTAATGTCGTCATCCTCATGGGTATCCTAGGGCATGAAGCCCAGATCAAGCGCACGGAAGGAAATAAGCAGGTCTTTGCCAAGCACGCCAATATCAAGGTTATCGCCGAGCAAGAGGGGCGTTGGGACCGTGCCAAAGCGCTGCAGATCGTTGAAGACCTGCTACAGGCTCACCCCGAAATCAACGTAATCGTAGCCAATAACGATGAAATGGCAATTGGCGCGCTGCTGGCAGTGAGAAAGGCCGGTCTGACCGACGCCGATGTGATCATTTCTGGTATCGATGCGACCCCGGACGCCCTGGAGTATCTTGGCAACGGGCTTGACTCAACGGTATTCCAAAGTGCCAAAGGTCAAGGTTTCGGTGGTGCCGAGGTGGCTTACAACCTGGCGAAAGGGAAGAAAGTAGAGAAGATGAACTGGATCGAATTTGAATTGGTTTCCGAAGCACAGAAGGATGAGTATCTCTCCAAATACTAAGGGATATGGAGGGGCGAATTTGATTTGCCTCTCTTCATCCGCCGGAGTGTTTGCTTGTGAGTCGTGACGTTAATGGGTCTTGGATAACCAACGCCTTAGACGTCAGGCTCCACCAATTTGAAAGAGTCCAATGCTTATGGATAACTCTGAATATATATTAGAGATGCAGAACGTGAGCAAGACATTTCCTGGGGTGAAGGCCCTGGATAATGTCAATCTGAACGTTCGCAAGGGCAGTATTCATGCTCTGATGGGGGAAAATGGGGCGGGTAAGTCCACCTTGATGAAAATCCTCTACGGGATTTACACCCCTGATGCCGGGGGAGTCGTCATGCTTGATGGCCAGCCCTTTACCCCTAAATCACCAATCGACGCCATCCGCTCTGGATTGGCTATGGTTCCTCAAGAAATTAGCCCTGCCCACAACCTCAGTGTGGCTGATAATTTCTTCCTGGGAAGAGAACCCACTAAGGGGATCTTGTTAGACCAAAAACAGATGAATGCAGAGACCAATCGGGTGCTGGAAGAACTTGGCATACCTATGAAGGTCGAGGAATTGATGAGTCACGTTCCCGTGGCCAAGGCCCAGTTGCTGGCCATTGCAATGGCGGTCTCTTATGAAGCCAAAGTTCTCATTATGGATGAGCCCACGACCGCCTTGACTGAGGCCGAGGTTGCTCAGCTCTATCAGATTGTACGAAAAGTTCAGGCCAAGGGTATCTCGATTATCTATATCTCCCATAAGTTGGGTGAGGTGTTTGAGCTGTCTGATGAAGTTTCTGTTATTCGTGACGGACAGTACATTGGCACCAAAAAGACCACCGATATAACGAAAGAAGAGCTTATTCGGATGATGGTTGGGCGGGAAATGAACGAGATGTTCCAGCGCGATACCGTCGAAATAGGTGAAACGCTGCTGGAAGTCAAAGACCTGTCACTGCCCGGTAAGTTTGAGAATATTAACTTCTCTGTCCGCAAGGGGGAGGTGTTCGGTATCGCAGGGCTGGTTGGTGCCGGACGCAGCGAAGTTGTTGAAGCTGTTTTTGGTTATAAACCGGCGGAATCGGGTGAGATTCGGATTCACGGCAGACGTGTGGATATTACTAAGCCGATGGATGCCATCACACATGGAATAGGGCTTGTTACCGAGGATCGTAAGCAAACCGGGCTGATGTTGAACATGAGTGTTACTGACAACATGATCATGCCCGATCTTTCCCCCTACATAAATAGCTGGTTGATCTCCAGCGGCTTGGCCTCGGCAGTCGCCAACGACCAGCGAGATCAGTTGCGGATCAAGACACCCACGGTGGACACCATCATCGGTGATCTGTCAGGTGGTAATCAGCAGAAGGTATTGATTGCCCGTTGGTTGCTGTTGGAACCGGAAATTCTGATTCTAGATGAACCAACGAAGGGGATTGACGTCGGTGCCAAGGCGGAAATCTACAAGCTGATCGTAGAGCTAGCCCGTATGGGTAAGGCGATTGTCATTATCTCGTCGGAAATGCTGGAGCTGCTGGCGCTGAGTGACCGCATCATGGTCATGGCGGAAGGGCGTGAAAGCGGAATCGTAAATCGTTCTGAGGCAACACAGGAAGTGATTCTTGAAATGGCCGCCGGCGATAGTGCGGAAGAAGCGATCAAACATGCAGAGCATGCCGATATGAAAGACAGAGGGTTACAGCAATGATCACAGCAACATCAGATGCAGTCAAAAATTTCAATATTGGGGAGATATTAAATAAGTACGGAATGGTTTTTATTCTCATCCTGCTGTTTGCCAGCCTCTCGGTGAAAATTGATGGTTTTGCATCCATACGTACCGTATTAAGTATCCTTGAGCAGGTATCCATGTTCGGTATTATTGCGATAGGTGTAACCTTCGCGATTGTGACCGCCGGTATCGATCTTTCATCCGGTGCCGTTGTTGCCTTGGCTTCAGTGGTGGCTGCATCACTGGTCACAGGCACTGAGGGCTATGGGATGACGATTGTCGCTTTTGGAGCGGCGATGCTGGTAGGGGGTATCTGCGGCTGGATTAACGGTTCGATTACCGCTTACGGTCGAATACCTCCCTTTATTGCGACCCTGGGCATGATGACCATGGCGCGTGGTGTGGCGCAGTTGGTCAGTCAAGGTCGTCCGATTGATGCTAGCTCGGATGCCTTCACGTCGATTGGAGATGGGACGTTATTTGGGCTACCGGGCCTTGTGATTATCTACATCGGTGTCGCCTTGGTATGTCACATTGTTATGAGCCGAACCACTTTTGGTCGTCATGTGTTTGCGATTGGCGGAAACGTTAACACCGCCAAAATTTGCGGTGTTAACGTTGAAGTGACCCTGGTTAAGGTCTACGTCCTTGCGGGTGTTTTGGCGGGACTCGCCGGTTGTATGCTGGCTTCTCGGGCCTATGCCGGTAATCCAACCTTCGGCAATATGTGGGAGCTAGATGCCATCGCCGCAACGGTTATCGGTGGTACCTCACTGGCGGGCGGTAAAGGTTCTGTGCCCATGTGTATCGTGGGAGCTCTGATTATCGGTGTGATGAATAAGGGTCTGAACATGATGGGTGTTGATCCCTATTGGCAGCAGATTATCAAAGGCATGATTATTATTGCCGCCGTTCTATTGGATGCTCAGAAACGCAAAAAAGCTTAAATATAGGGTTATCGGTAAAGGGTATCGGGGGTCACTCCGTTACCCTGCCATCTCTGAAGGTGTTACTTGAGCGTTGCACCGAGTCAGCTGAAGATGGCGCCAAGTGGGTGAGGTTCTGACCGCCGACTACCAAATTGGCTGCTTCATACGATCGAAGCGAACGGTGGAAAAGACGTAACCTGCCGCTATATCCGGTTCCGTTTTCAGGCTTTTGTCCTGACGTAGGTTCTCACCGAGTGAGAGTCTTTGATGCTAAAAAACTCCGCTATCGCGGAGTTTTTTACGATAGTTGGTTGGTGATGAACCACTGTGTTTCTTGAAAGCGCTGGAGAAATTGAATTGATTTTGATAACCGACCATGCCGGCTATCTGGGCTACCGAGGCATTGGTCTGGTACAGAAGCATGCGGGCACGTTGCATCCGTAACTGCGTGACTTGCTTCATGGGGTTGATGCCTAAATGTTCCCGACATAACGTGTACAGATGAGATGGCGAGACGGTGGCAATCTCGGCCAGCTTGTCCACATTCCAGGGGTGTTGTAACTGCCGTTTAACCACCTCGAACAGATTGGTTAAGCGATCCTTGATATGTTTTTCATAATCATCGACCTCAAACTCCAGCTCCCTTTTTAGATAAATATCGACCTGTTCCAGTAATAGGTTGGCTAGCGCTCTGGATTCTTGCTCATGGCTGTGTGTTTCATGGTATAGGGCATCCATTGCAGCGTACAACGCATCGATATTTTTGGCCTTGTGGGTTGTCACGCCTTGATCGCGAAGCCATGACCAGCGTTCTACGTCAGCCAAGTCAAACCACATGGTTTTCCAGGAATCGCCGTGAAGATGATAACGAGCGGGGCTGCCTGCGGGAATCAGCATCAGATCACCAGGCCCCATGATTCTCTGATAATCAGGGGTGATTAATCGCCCCATGCCCCCGACAGTGAAATTTACAATATGGGCATCAAATCTTCGGCTAAGGTCGTAGTTCCCTTTAAGATCGGACAAACCGGCCGCAATAATGTCGTGATTTTCCAGAGGACTATCGGCATCTCTGGAGTTTATAAAGCGTTCAATACACTCGTCGCCAATGGTGTATATCTGTGGCCAATTCTTATTGTTGATATTCATCAATGCCTCGCTCGATTGTTTGAAAAGATGCACGATCTAAAAAGCTATCAAAGTAGTTTATCAAATAAATGACGTAGTTGTAGGGATTCCGGCAAGGGGCTTTAAATCTCTACACTAAGTTCAAGATCACTGTCTTGTGGACAAGCATTGATGGTCATGATGTGGATTTTGCTAACGAGCAGGTGTGAGTGAGAGAGTGACGGGTTGAGGATTTTAATAGATTAAGGGAAGTATTTTTTTATATCTATAAAGGATGTGTTCTTCCGCAATCCGACCCGCAGTAACTACCAGAATAAGCAAATTGGAGTTTTGTTTGCTCCGTAACGAAACTATTTTTTTACCCTGGCTGTTCTAGGGTTGAGGTGTTGCTAATGTCAATAAGGTTTGGAATATCCCCTATTTCATGGTCCAACGATGACCTGCCCGAACTGGGCGGAGAAACCAGCTTAGAGACCTGTCTTCGTGAGAGTCGACTGGCCGGTTATAGCGGTACCGAGACGGGCGGTAAGTTTCCGATGGACGCTGCTGTTTTGGGACCGAGGCTGGCTGCTCATGAGCTTCAGTTGGTGTCAGGCTGGTTTTCTGGAGGATTGGTTGCTAACGATCTGGAGACAGAAAAGCGTCGAGTCGCCGAGCAGCTACGCACCTATCTGGAACTGGGTGCGCCATTAATGGTTTTCGGTGAAACCACGGGTACTGTGCAGAATCAGCAGCTTATTCCTGTGAGCCAGCGTCCGACCCTCAGTGAAGATGGTATCAAACAGTACGGTGAAAAGTTGACGGCCTTTGCCGAATTCATGTCGTCCGAAGGTATGCCCATTGCCTTTCATCACCATATGGGAACCGTGATTGAAACCGAGCATGAAGTGGATCTGCTGATGGCCCACACCGGGAGCGACGTTGGATTGCTGCTCGATACCGGCCATCTAACGTTTGCCGGCGGTGATTCGGTTTCCTTGTTGAAAAAACATGGTGACCGAGTCAGCCACGTCCATATGAAAGATGTCCGTGCCGACATCATGGCGCAAGCCAGAATCAACAATATGTCCTTTTTGGATGCCGTACTGGCGGGCGTATTTACCGTCCCTGGAGATGGAATGATCGATTACCAGGCGGTAGCGGATGAGCTTGGCCGACAGCAGTACAGCGGCTGGGTTATCGTCGAAGCTGAACAGGACCCTGTAAAAGCTCCCCCGCTGGAGTATGCGCGAATGGGGCTGGATCACCTTCGCTCAGTGTTCGCGATGGCGCGATTTGACATAGAGGGCTAACCCCTCATTTCTACCGTTTATCTATATACCGGCAGTCGTCACATCAATGCCCTGTGACGGCTGCTGTTGGGTCAGTGCAGTCTCTGGTAAGGAGTTTTAAATGCGTAAAACAGTTGGAGTAGGTGTTATCGGTATGGGGTGGATGGGCGAGTGTCATAGCCGCTCCTATCGAGCCATCAGCGACCGCTTTTATGATCACGGAATTGATCCGCGTTTGGTTATTTGTAGTGACAATGTCGAAGTGCGGGCAAAAGCCAGTCAGCACCGCTTCGGCTTCGAAGAATACTCGACCGATTGGAAACAGGTGATTGCTCATCCTGACGTTCAGGTCGTTAATATCACAGCACCGACTGGCATGCACCTTGAAATCATCAAGGCGGCTGCCGAAGCCGGAAAGCATATTTATTGTGAAAAACCCGCCGGCAAGGACCCTCAGGAGATTGCCGAGGCAGAGCGTATCGCCAGAAAACACGGGGTTCTCAGCATGATTGGCTACAACTATCGCTGGGCACCTGTGGTGCAGTACGCACGACAGATAATCCAGGAGGGTAAGCTCGGCAAACTGACCCACTACCGGGGTCGTTTTCTCAACTGTTATGCCAGCGATCCGTATTCGCTGTTTTCCTGGCGCTTTCAAAAGGAGAACGGTCACGGCACCCTGACCGATCTGATGAGTCATACCATCGATATGTCGCACATGTTGGTGGGTCCTATCAAGCGTCTGTCCAGCAATATTCAGGTCATCATCAAGGAGCGTCCCCTTCCGACGGGTGAGGCGGGATCCCACTATGCTAAAGGTGGTGCAGACAGCCCGATGGCGGAGGTGACCAATGATGATTACGTCAGTGCGTTGGTTGAATTTGAGAACGGCGTTACCGGGACGCTGGAATCTTGCAGAGTGATCAATGGGCCAAAAACCGAGATGGGTTTTGAGCTGCATGGCACTAAAGGTGCTTTGCGCTGGAACTTCGAAAGCATGAACGAGCTGCAGCTACAGTACCGCAATACTGAAGCGGCAGAAGAGGGTTACACCACTCTTGTCAGTGGTCCTGCTCATCCCTATCACGGTAACTTCAATCCGGCACCTGGCACCGGCTTGGGTTATGACGATCTCAAGACGATTGAGTGCTTTGAGTTCCTCAATGCTGTGATCAATAACACCCCAGCCGATCCAGGACTGAATGAAGCATTAGCCGTTGCCAATGTTCAGCAGGCGATACTCGATTCCTGGGAAAGCCAATCTTGGCAAGATGTTGCCAACCTTCGCGCGGACTAACTTTTCGCACTTGATAACCACCGGCTAAGCCGTAACGGAGATGGTCATGTCACCCAATTATGTTGTCGAAAAACTCGGACGGCGTCTGCGGCTTGGTGTCGTAGGCGGCGGTCCAGGATCTTTTATGGGTAGCATTCATCGTGCTGCCGCATTGATGAATGAGCAGTACGACGTGGTAGCTTCGGTGCTCTCTTCAAACCCTGAACGTTCGATAGAGGCTGCGCAGAAACTCGGTATTACACGGGGTTACGCTTCAGCCTTGGAGATGATTGAAGCCGAATCGAAACGCGATGATGGCATCGACGTCATTGCGATCATGACGCCGAATAACAGCCACTACCAAATTGCCTGCCAGGCCTTGGATCACGGACTGCATGTGATCTGTGAGAAACCCTTAACCAACGTGTTGTCTCAAGCGCAAGATTTGCAGCGCCGGGTGGCGAAGTCGGGGCTACATTTTTGTGTCACTTATGGCTATTCCGGCTACCCGATGGTGCGACAGGCAAAAGCGATGGTTGATGCCGGTGATCTGGGCGAGATACGGATGGTCCAGTGCAACTATGTTCAAGGGCATCTGGCCCAATTGAACGAGGCGGAAAAGAACGACAGCAATTGGCATATGGATCCGGAAGTGGCGGGTGGCGACCTTGTTGTCGGCGACATTGGTACGCATTGTTACCACCTCAGCAACTTCGTGTCGGGGATGCTGCCGGAGCGACTCAGTGCCGATACCACGACTTTAGTACCCGGTAGAAAAGCTACCGACTACACCAATATTCAGCTGCGTTACGCCAATGGCGCTCGTGGCTCGTTTTTGGTCACACAGGCTGCCGCGGGTGCCGCGCACGGTCTTTATCTGCGGGTTTTTGGTAGCAAGGGTGGACTTGAATGGCATCAGGAGCAGCCAAACGAACTGTTGTACCGTCGTCTTGATGCCCCCGCGCAGCTGTTAACCAAAGGTGGTCCGGGGCTGTACGAATCGGCAAACCGTGCCAGTCGGGTCTCCATCGGCCATCCGGAAGGATACCAAGAAGGATTCGCAACGCTCTATGCCGATTTTGCCAAGAGTATCGTTGCTTCAACACCGACTGATGCCGCGCCATCGGCGGCGCCTTTGTACCCGGGGATCTCCGAAGGTGTTGAGGGCGTAAGGTTTATAGAAACGGCGATCGAATCCAATCGCGGCGACGGTGCCTGGGTCACCCTCGAGTCAAAATGTAGCTTTGCTTGCAACTGATGGCGATAAGTCACCGTGTCTATGTATTGCTGAATTTATAACAACAAAATCAAATTTTTGGAGCCAGTTATGTCATCCGATAAACGTAAAATGAGTCCTGAGCAATTACGCAGTTTTCGCTGGTTTGGTAAGGATGATCTACGTTCGTTTGGTCATCGCTCTCGCGTCAAACAGATGGGCTTTACGTCCGACGAGTTTATCGGGCGTCCGGTGATCGGAATTATCAACCCGTGGAACGATCTGAACACTTGTCATACGCACTTCCCTGAGCGTGTTGAAGATATCAAGCGGGGCGTTTTACGGGCGGGAGGTTTTCCTGTTGAGCTGCCTGCCATCTCACTGGGTGAGCAGTTGATGAAGCCGACGGCGATGCTGTATCGCAACTTTCTCGCCATGGAAGTTGAGGAGCTGCTGCGCAGTTACCCGATTGATGGTTGTGTGATTATGGGCGGTTGTGACAAAACCACCCCAGCTGGGTTGATGGGGGCGTTCACCATGAACCTGCCAACCATCTATATCCCGGCCGGAGCGATGATTCGCGGTCACTGGCGTGGAGAAACTCTGGGCAGCGGTACCGACGTTTGGAAATATTGGGAAGAACGCCGCGCCGGTAACCTCAACGATAAGGACTGGGGTGAGTTGGAGGATAGTATCGCTCGCTCGCCAGGAACCTGCATGACCATGGGAACCGCTGCAACCATGATGTCGATGGCGGACGCCCTGGGGCTGTGCTTTACCGGTGCATCGTCTATCCCTGCGGTCGATTCGAATCATATCCGGCTATGCAGCCGTTCAGGTGAACGGATCGTCGAAATGGTCTGGGAAGATCTTAAACCCACCGATATTTTGACCAAAGAATCGTTCGAAAATGCGATCCGCGTCGATATGGCCATCGGTGGGTCGACCAATGCGATTATCCACCTGATCGCCATGGCAGGCCGTGCCGGGATTAAGCTAACGCTCGATGATTTCAACCGTATCTCCAGAGATGTTCCGCTTCTGGCGAATGTTAAGCCCTCCGGCAAGTACGTAATGGAGGACTTTTACTATGCCGGCGGCCTGAATGCATTAATGGCAGAGATGTCTGAGCTGCTGAACCTGGACACAGCAACCGTATCGGGCGGAACCCTCGGCGCGGCTATTGAGGACGCCAAAACCTGGAATCCTGAAGTGATCTATCCTCTCGATAAGCCGCTTAAACGTGCCGGCGGCACCGCGGTACTTCGAGGCAACTTGTCACCCAACGGCTGCGTGATTAAGCCAAGCGCGATGGAATCTCATCTTCTCAAACATACCGGTCCGGCCTTGGTCTACGATCATATCGCCGACATGAAAGTGGCGATGGAGCTTGACGATCTGGATGTGACAGCAGATACCGTTCTGGTGCTCAGAAATGCTGGACCATTAGGCGCACCGGGTATGCCGGAGTGGGGGCAACTCCCTCTGCCGAAAAAGCTGGTGGAGCAGGGGGTCAGAGATATGCTCCGTATCTCCGATGCCAGAATGAGTGGTACTAGTTATGGTGCCTGCGTGCTCCATATCTCCCCTGAATCTGCGTTAGGGGGGCCGTTGGCGCTGGTCAAAAACGGCGATATGATTCAGTTGGATGTGGAAAAACGCTCGCTGGAACTGTTGGTGGATGATGACGAACTGGCTCGCAGAAAGGCGGAGTGGAAAAAGCCGGATCCGAAAGGTACGCGAGGTTTTACCCGGATATTCACCCAGAATATCACCCAGGCACACGAAGGCTGTGATTTCGAGTTTCTTCAGGGAGAGCCGGGTTCAACGCCAGAGCCTGAAATCTTTTAGCAGCGAGTTGTAACTTTCCGATAGCGTTTCAGCGGACCATCGAGCTCACCATGCAGGTGAGCTCGTGCGCCGTCTTCGGTGAGACTAACCACTAACGTCCGCTACCGCGTTATGGCAAACGGTTTGCGGCTCAACCGTTGGTAGGAAGAATATGTCTGATCAAACACAGATCAATGTGGCACTGTTTGGTACAGGGGGTGTGGCCCATATGCACGCTCAGGGTGTTATGGCATCCACACAGGCCCGGCTAACCGGTGCATACAGCCGCAATTCGGCCAATTTGAGCGCCTTCGCGCAACAGTATCAAATCGCTGAATATGCCAATCTGAATGCGATTTTAGACGACGATGATATCGATGCGGTGATCATTGCCAGTCCGAGCTCGACCCACGTTCCGACCGCCATCGCTTGCTTGGAAGCGGGCATACATGTGTTGGTCGAGAAACCGGTTGGGGTCTCCCTTGCAGAGGTGCAGAACGTCAAAGCGGTTGCCGATCGTGTGGGCCGTATTTGTATGCCCAATCACAATTATATCTATGCCCCGGCAATTCGCCGAGCCAAGCAAGCCATTGATGATGGCAAGCTTGGTAATCTGTCCAGTATGTGGATGCTTTACAACCAAAAGCACTGGCCGGAAATGGGGACGCCAGGTGTCACTTTGTGGGAGCTTTGTGTTCACCATGTTTATTCAATGCTCTATCTGGTCGGGCGTCCAACTCGCGTCACCGCAGTGGGCACCAATGTATTTTTTAATGACAAAGAGGCGGCAGATCAGATTTCAATTCAGGCCGAGTTACCCAATGGTGTGATTGTTAATCTGTGGGGAAGCTTTGGTGTTGACGATAAAACCAGCAATCCTTGGTCGGTTTACTACAAGGTATTAGGAACCGAGGGCGGTTTTAGCCACAGTTGGAACGATTTGCAATTCGGTGAAGCCAGTCAGCCCGGGTGGGACTTGGCCAGCTATCGCGATAGCTTCATCCATAGCCAGTCTCACTTTTTGAATGAATGTATCGCGGCAGGGCAAGCACCGTTGTCGACTCTGGACGATACTCTGGATGCGTTTTGCATTCTGTCTGCAGCCGAACAAGCGATGGCTGAACGGCGCTGGATCGATATTACATACCCTTAACGCCTCGAAAAATTAGCCTCTAGCCATGAAATAGCACTCTAGGTATTGAGGCTCTAGCCTTGAATCGATGGCAAGGGGCCTGTTGAGGCGACTCTGGCAGGAGGTCCGAAAAAGTAAGTATGGTTAGTGATCAACTGGGTTCTGATCATAAAGATATGCGATTCGCCATCAGTGCGGCATCGACGCGGCAGCGGCAACCGGTTTTTTTAATAATATTGGTCATGTGCCCCTTAATGGTTTTTTCAGATAGCCGCATATTAAATGCTATCTGCTTGTTGGACATCCCCTTTCCCAGAAACCCCAGCACTTGTCGTTGCTTGCTTGTAAAGGCTGAGGAGCATGGAGCCAAGTAGTGATCGGGAACCGTTTTCCAAATCACTTTCGAGAAGCGGTTTGAGACCAGATCTTTCACTAGCGTCTCAAGTTCAATTTGTTTCAGTCCCATCGGAACGACCAGGCTCGTTCGAAGAATATCCTGAGGAACGTGACAGCCTTTCTCAACGATAAGGATACGGCGCCTTGCTGTATTGATGGCGGTCGCCGATGCTAAAGCAGCCCAGTCAATAGGGCGATGCCGGTCAACAATCATTACCAGTAGTTCCACCGCTTGCTGATGGTTGCTTAGGAACTGCTGGGCACTGTTGTATTCCTTCACCCTAGTCGCGCTGATATGGGCGGTAAGTAACGTCGAAACATAACTATTCAATAACGGATAACGTCCAACGATGACGGTGTCGTTCTCGGCCTGATTCTCTTCTGTGTCAAATTTTGGTGAATGGCTCATGACTGTGTCCTGTCTCTATTTTGAAGGGGAGATTTAAAGAGAAATTAGGTGTTGAAACATCGATTAATCCGATCATATTTCCTGTCTTTTTAAGCAAATCAGAATATTCATCTGGCTTGTTTATTTATATTGCACTGCGGTAGAACCGACCCTATACTCGCCGACCGAAATAGCCGAGGGCCGACCCCAGGCTTAACTTTCGGACGATATATGCTGGCTCTGGTAGGAAAATGTCCTCTCGGACCTCAGTCGCTTTAACCTATTTTTTGAGCTTCCCCGATGGATACAATGACTCTGATTGGCCTTTCTGCTGCTTGCTGTACCACCGCTGCGTTTATCCCCCAGGTACTGCAGATTCTTAGGTCGGGCAATGTGGATGGAATCTCTCTGGGCATGTACTCGATTTTCACGGTTGGGGTCGCACTTTGGCTGACCTATGCCTCTATCATCGGTGATCTGCCGATGCTACTGGCTAACTTGGTGACCTTGCTGCTCTCCGGGGCTGTGTTGGCACTGACCCTGCGCCATCGATTCCTGACTCGCCGTCGCTAATCCGTCAGCAAGGTGCTGCTTTCGTTGCCACTCTTTGCATTAACCTAACCGTTTGGTGCCCCATCAAGTGATGATGGATTGCCGGTTTCGGCGATTGCCACTACAGCGCGCATTGGCGGGTTAGCTGGAGGCACTGCTTACAAGTGCTCGGTTATCCCTTTTACGTCAGGCTCATATCGTTCGCTTAGGACTGGTTTTGAGTTGTGTTCTGGATTGTATTTTGGGCTTGTTGAGCCAGTAGAGACGTACGCCTTTGAACCAAGCCCAGGCGTAAAATGAACACAGAAACAGGATGTCCCATTGCTCGGCTAACCAAGCGCTGTAAAACCAAAATGGTTGCCCGGCAATACCAAAGGCAGGCATAACGGCGCCGCTTCGGGCACTTATTCTGGCTTAGCCAGAAGGTAATCACACCGGTAAAAACGATCGCAAGCTGTTCCATTCCTTCACCACTCCGTCGTCAATATTCGGTTAGGGTGAGCGGCCATAGCATTGATCGAGAGTGCTCCGTATTACGTCTAATCTTTTCTTGAATGGTTTAGCAAGTGCGTCGGATAGAAAACACGGCCAGTCTTTTTGTCGAAGGGGGAGACAAAAATCCGAGCCGAGTCGGTCGATCCATGACGCTGCCGCAAAGGGTGCTTGGGCCCTCATAGCGACGAGGGGAAGCGGTAGAGCCACCGACCGGCGGCTCGAATAGGCAGTTAGATTTCAGTGCCAAAGACATACTTAATACCAACAGAGAGAGCGTCGCCCTTATCCAGAGTGGTTTCTGCGTCAGTGTCGTACTCGATATACTGGGCAAACGCTGAGACACCTTCACCGAGATCGTAATCGGCCAGCAGCTGAACGTAGCTTCCTTCTTTAAGGACACCGTTAAAGTTATCGTTGTCGGTGGCGCTGTAACCGATCTTCAGCGTCGTATCGTTAAGCTGGTAGGAAGCGCCAATGCCGAACATATCGACATTTGAGAAATCTTCAGATTGGTAGGTGGCAAAGAGGCCTAGGTTGTCTAGGCTGACAGAACCGCCGACCGAGGCCAGCTCAACTTTATCGGTATCGAAGTCTTCACTGACGTCGTAGTAAGACGCTTGCACATCGTACATCTCGCCCACTACGCTAAGCCCCAAGGTCGTGGCATCGGCATCATCAGTGGCGGTTGTTTGATCGGCATTAACGTCGCTGATTACCTGGACGAAGCCGTTAACCGGACCGAAAGAGGGGGTGACATAACTGAGGGCGTTGCCGATCCGATCCGGACCCATCACAAAGGCACCGGAGTCGTTCTTGAATTGGTCGATTTTTTTCGCTTGTGCCATCAGGTGGTTTTGGCGGCCAATGATCACCTCACCAAAATTACCGATCAGGTTGATCTGCGCTTTACGTACACCAACCTCATCTACATCTCTGGAGTCGGTACCCGTGCTGTTGGTGGGCAGGTCGAATTCGATCTGGTAGCGAACCTGCAGATCATCAAACTTATCCAGCTGAACACTCTGCTTCACACCCAGTCGAGCGGCGTCGAGGAAACTATCAAGGTCGGTGTCATCGCGATCAACGGTACGAGCTTCGACTTGACCGTAAATGTTAAAAGGGCCAACTTCAGCCAGGGCAGTCCCAGCGGATGTAGCTGTACAGGCGGCAATTAGTGTTACTAATGTTTTTTTCATATGCATTTTTATTTTTCACCTTGTTGATCAGTATTCATTAAAATTCTAATGCTTATTTAAGTTCGCTAAGAAATGAGAATTAAATAAATCGCATGAGAAGCTTCGACAGATATTGCCTGATATGTTTTTTATTAACATTGTCGTAATGTCCATAGATTGATTGTGTTTTTTGTGAACTTGCACAGTTCCTGACTGTGGGGATGAGTAATGCCGTATGCGTAATATTTTATTGCTCAGTGATTTTTTGTTGAGGCTTTAATTGGCTATCATATGAAAATAGTCATAACTCTGATTGTTTGAGGCTGCCAATCGCTTTATTGGCCTGCTGGCCAGTGGATATGGGCTTTTATTGGCATAGATTTTGTCTGGTGATCGGTCGCTATATGCAGAGTATTGATGGTTGACCCATGCTGGCAGAGTAAATCAAGCGAGCGGTAGAGGGCAGTGGCTAGGTTGTTTGTGAAATAGAAAAAGTATTGATGCAGAACTTTATATTTTATTCCAGATTTAAATTTTGATCTTAAATGTCTTTAGGGTTTTATCGAGTCTGTAAGTTACTGCTATCGTTGCGGTGGTTTATTTTAATGGTCCTGTTTGGTTGAAAGTATTTAATATTATAGAGTTTAGGACAGTTTTCTGTCTCAGAAATAATCCAATTCATGATGAGGCAGTTTTTTTGATTGTTAATATAAGGATTGACGAATAAAAGCTTAAGGTTTGATTAGGCGTGGTTCATATTTAAGGTGTTTCGGGCGTAAAATTGGCAGGTTTGTTTTGTGTGAGAATCCATTGCCGTGTGTGATGGCAGAACGGGTTAGATCGAACCTTCTGCTGCAGACGAGACACTAAAGCCGCTGCTTAGCCTTTTTAAGCTCGTCAGCAATATTTGATGGTGCCAAGGTTAAGCCAAGAAACTCGCAATATCGGTGCCACTACCGGTCTATCAGGCTGGATTCGCCTTGATGCGGCGTCCATAATGACCAGCCCTCGGTCGGTTGTTGAGATTGATTAATACGATGGGATTGAGTGATGAAACCAAGTTAGCCAGAGGAATGACTGTTGTTTGAATTGCCCTCCATATTAATTGCCGGTGCACAGGGTCAGCTGGGGTACGAACTTGAAGCGCTGGCGCGCGAAGAGGGCTTTAGCGTCACGGCGCTAGATTCTGAACAGCTCGATATCCTCGACAGAGCCGCTGTACGGACAGCCATCGACCAGTACCGGCCGGATTTTGTGGTCAACGCGGCGACAGTGATCCAGGCAAAGGAAGAGACTTCGGCAGGGTATACCGTTAACAGCCGCGGTGCGGCAATACTGGCCGAATGCTGTGCTGATGCCGCTTGCGCCTTGGTGCATGTCTCTTGTGCAGAGGTGTTTAGTGATCGCTCAGCGGGCCCTTATACCGAAGAGACAGAAACCGGACCGATCAGTACCTACGCCAAGAGTAAGCTGCGCGGAGAGGAGCTGGTGCGCTTGGCGTTGCCTCAGCATGTTATTATCCGCACCGGTTGGTTGTTCAGCGCTCGCGGCAGCAGTTTTGTCCGAGAGTTGCTTGAGCAAGCACGCGATCAGGTTGAGATTGAAGTGGCCGAAGGGTTACTCGGTGCGCCAACCTCAGCGGCCGACCTGGCACGGGTGATTTTGGCGATGATGAAACAGCTTCATAGTGGCGCCCCCTGTTGGGGAACCTACCACTATAGCGCCGCTGAGAGTATTAGCTGGTTTGGGTTTGCCGAAGCGATAGTCGCTGCGGCAAGGCAGTATGAAGATATAGCGCTGGAGCGCTTGATTGCGGTATCACAGTCGCGGCTGTCGATGCGCCCACGTCCGGGCAATAGCCGGCTCGATTGTGACAAAATCCTCGCCAATTTTGGTATCCACCAGCGTACTTGGCGCTCGGGTTTGATGCAGGTGGTGCGTAGCTACTATAGCTGGACTGCTTAGACCGCTGTCTTCTCATCAAGGCGGGTGATGGCATTTAGTGAGTGAACCTTAAACCTGCAGGGCTTGTTGCGGCTGTTAAATAATCATTTAAAGCCTAGTGTCCCACTCAGGTATACTAGCGGTAATTTAATCTTTCCTTAACTTGGCGCTGATTTATTAGTGGCTCGCCAAGTGGGCTGTTGTTGGTTTACCCTCGGGGGGTTGTGGTGTCAGATTTAACTCTTACCGATCGCTTTGGACGGACTGTTGATTATGTCCGTATCTCAGTAACGGATCGTTGTGATTTTCGTTGTGTCTACTGCATGAGCGAAGAGATGACCTTTTTGCCTCGTTCAGAGGTACTTAGCCTTGAAGAGATAGAGCTCCTGGCTCAGGCTTTTGTTTCCCTTGGGGTCAAGAAGATACGTTTGACCGGCGGCGAGCCGTTGGTGCGGCGTGGCATTGTTCACCTTTGCCAGCAACTTGCCTCGCTGGAGGGGCTTGATGAACTGGTCATAACCACCAACGGTTCACAATTGAACAAGGTGGCCGCTGAGATCAGCGAAGCAGGCGTCAAGCGGCTCAATATCAGCCTTGATTCGCTAAAACCCGAGCTGTTTCGCGAGTTGACCCGTACCGGTAAGCTCGAACAGGTGCTTGAAGGGATCGAAGCGGCGCGTCGTGCGGGTTTTGAACAGCTCAAGCTCAACGCGGTGATTTTGAAAGGTCGCAACGACAGCGAGGTGCTGGATCTGGTCGAATACGCGATCGAGCGGCAGCTGGACATCAGTTTTATCGAAGAGATGCCGCTGGGTGATATTGGCGAGCGTTCGCGCCACGAAACCTATTGCTCTAGCGAAGAGGTGCGCGACATCATTACCGAGCGCTATGCGCTGGAGGAATCACCAACCAAAACTGCCGGTCCGTCACGTTATTATCAGGTTGTCGGTGAATCAACCCGGGTGGGCTTTATTTCGCCGCACAGCCATAATTTTTGTGATGAGTGCAACCGGGTGCGGCTGACGGTTGAGGGTCGGTTATTACTTTGCCTGGGGAACGAACATTCTCTGGACTTGCGGAAGGTGTTACGAGCGGATGATTATTCACCGCAGAAACTGCAACAGGCGATAATCGATGCTATGGATCTCAAGCCGGAAAAACATGAATTTGACCTGGAAGCTGAGCCCCAGATTCTGCGCTTTATGAATATGACCGGCGGCTGACCTCCCCCTTTGCTCTTTACCTCTCTGGCCAACCAAATACAACAGTGTGGTTGTTCGCTGCCTTTTGTCGTAATTGCGGGTAGAATATGGGGCTTTGTTTGTTTCCGTTGCCTTCGGGGCGGGGTGTTAAAAGATGTTGAAGGGAGCCGCTAGGCTGCATGAGTACTATAGATCCGCACCAGTTTGATGAAATTCGTCCGTATTATGATGATGAGGTCAGCGATGTCGTAGCCCGTTTGTTGGCAACCTCTGAACTGTTTTCAGCGCTGGCAAAATTTCGATTCCCCCGACTGAGCCGCTGGCTGCCATTCATTATCGAACCGCTGGTTAAAAAGGCGTTGCACAAGCAGCTCTCGGGTGTCGATACCGTGGCGAAGATGCAGGACATCGTCGCCGGCTATATGCAGAAGATGATCGACCGTAGCACCAGTAAATTGACATTTTCAGGCATTGAGCGGCTCGACCCTAAAGCCGCTTATCTGTACATCTCTAACCACCGTGATATCGCAATGGATCCCGCTTTCGTCAACTGGGGACTGTACAGTAATGATATAAAAACGGTACGGATCGCGATTGGTGATAACTTACTCCAGAAACCCTACGTTTCAGATCTGATGCGCCTCAACAAGAGCTTTATAGTCAATCGCTCGGCGACCGGTGTGCGTGGCAAGTTGAAAGCGTTAATGCAGCTATCGAGTTATATTGATCACTCGATCAGTACCGGAGAGTCGGTCTGGTTGGCACAGCGAGAGGGCCGTGCCAAAGACGGCAACGATCGTACCGAATCGGCGATCTTAAAAATGCTTAATATGAGCCTCAAGAAGCGGGGTGTCGCGTTCAATGAACTGGCGCGCACGTTGCGGATCGTTCCGGTATCGATCTCCTACGAATATGACCCTTGTGATGCGCTGAAAGCTGCCGAACTGCAATCGTTGGATTCAGAAGGCAGTTATCAGAAATCGCAGTTTGAAGATATCGAAAGCATCGTTAGAGGGATCGTGGGCTTTAAAGGAGATGTCCATGTCGCCTTTGGCGAACCGTTGACCGCCGACTTTGACGACGCTGAAGCGTTAGCCGCAGCGATTGATCGTGCGGTGATCGGAAATTACCACCTCCACCCTTCGAATCTGCTCGCCGCCGAGCAAAGCGTCGATCAGGTTCCGGCGGCTAAACGCGAGGGGTTCCAGAGTCGTTTAGCCGAAGTTGCCGCCAAAGACCGCCCCTGGTTTATTGCTCAATACGCCAATCCTGTTCAGAGTAAGAATGAGTTTGGTTAACGGCCGCGATTGATAACACAAATTAACCACTGGGATTTGCCAGCCATTACTTGGCGGGTGACCATCCAAGAGAACACTGCAGGTAGCCTCTCATGACACAATCTGATCAGCCGCTAACCCACCTCGACTCGCAGGGACACGCCCATATGGTCGATGTCTCAGAAAAGGCTGTCACCACCCGTGAAGCCAGGGCTGAAGCCTATATCTGTATGTTACCGGAAACGTTGGCGATGATTACCGAGGGACGCCACAATAAGGGTGATGTGCTGGCGGTGGCTCGTATCGCCGGTATTCAGGCGGCCAAGCGCTGTTCGGATATCATCCCGTTGTGTCACCCTCTGATGCTCAGCAAAGTGACGGTAGATTTGGCTGCAGAGCCTGAGCGGCAGCGGGTGCGAATTGAGACACTGTGTAAACTCAACGGCCGCACCGGGGTTGAAATGGAAGCCCTAACGGCGGCCTCGGCGGCGGCATTGACGTTGTACGATATGTGTAAGGCGGTCGATAAGGGGATGACCATCGAGGGTGTTCGCCTGCTGGAAAAAACAGGTGGTCGAAGTGGTCACTGGAAGGTGGAGGATAATCAAGTATGATCCAGCTAGTATTTTTGGCCAGTATCCGTGAACGGCTGGGCTGTGAGCAGCAATCTTTCGAACTGCCGCAGGAGTCTCTCAGTGTTGCCGAGCTGATCGAGCTGCTGTCCGCGCAGGGTGATGTTTGGCATCAAGCATTACAGGGCGATAAAGTGTTGGTGGCGATCAATCAGCAGATGAGCAAGCCAGTAGCGTTGGTCCGAGACGGCGACGAGGTCGCTTTTTTCCCACCGGTAACCGGTGGTTGATACAACCCTAATTAAAGCTGTGCCTGCCAGAGGCGTCATCAAAGGATTTTGAAGTTCATGTCTTATATTCGGGCCTTCCTTTTTTATCTGCTGATGATATCCACCACCGTGGTGCACTCGCTGTTTTGTCTGTTGTTTGTCAGTTGGCTGCCGTTTCGAATTCGATTCCGGGTGGTTAGCTCGATTAACTACTTCTATATCGCCTGGTTGCAACTGACCTGTGGTGTTCGCTACGAGGTGGTAGGCCGCGAGAACCTGCCTAAAGATCAGGCTTTTGTGTTGTTGGCCAATCATCAGAGCGAGTGGGAGACGATCTATCTGCAGCTGCTGATTCGCCCGCTGAGTACCGTGTTGAAGCGTGAGCTGTTAAAGATTCCCTTTTTTGGTTGGGGCTTGGCACAGTTGCGACCGATTGCGATCGACCGGGGCAAGGCGTCGGCGGCGATGAAACAGCTACTTAAACAAGGTAAAGAACGGTTGGGCAGCGGTATTCCGGTGTTGATCTTCCCGCAAGGTACCCGCATCGCCGCAGGAAAAGTCGGCAAGTTCACTAAGGGCGGTGCTATGTTGGCCTGCAGTGCCAAGGTGCCGGTGGTTCCGTTGTACCACAATGCCGGTGAACACTGGCCATCAGGCCGATTTGCCAAGGTGCCGGGGTTGATTCGAGTCGAGATCGGAGCACCGATCATGACCGAAGGAAAAACGGTCGATGAGGTGTTTCAGGAGTCGACCGGCTGGTTGAAAGCGCGCCTGGACGTTTCGGTCGCCGCTGAGTCCGGGATTGAGGCTGAATCTAAGCCTGAATCTAAACCTGAAGCCAAGCCCTGAGCCTAGCTGCTCGAACGGTGCGAACATTCTTTCAACAAACAGGAGCGTTTCAACTTGTCTCGATCGATGATTGCCTTGATTACTATGAGTCTGGCTCTGTTGGTGCCGCTCACAGCCCACGCCAGCTGCGATCTGGATTACCAGATCTGTTCAAAAACCTGCTTGGTTAAGCATCTGAATGATGACGGTGCCGAAGCTGCCTGCAGCACCAAATGTGTAGCCAGTAAGGGCGTTTGTTTAGCCGAGGTTGGGGTCGATAAAACGGTTGAGGTAAGCCAGGAAATCTGGATCAATACCAAGTCGTTTGTTAAAGAGATGACTAAGGAATAAGCGCGAAAACCGACCAAGAAGCTCTGCCTTAAGCCTTGTGATCATTGCTACCTACAACGCCCTCCGGCGTTACTCTTTGGCAAATGCCACAAACAACCGAGCAAGAAAAGTCTTACCCCCCCCCCCCCAGCTATACCCCATCGTCAAACTGCAATAGCCAGCTACATCGAAGGGGTTGGGTGAAATCTAGAATCGGTTTGTCGCTGTGTGGACAAATAGTTAATGTTCAACCTTTGGTAGTGCTGCCGAATTAACGATCTGATCATAGCGACCGGACAGTTTGAGCTGCCTAAGCGCTTGTTCGAATCGCTCAACCCGTAACTGGTTATCGGGTGTTTTAGCAAAAGCGACATAGCTGGGCACTCGCTGTATCTCGGTTGGAACTCGTGATATCCGGTTAGCAAGCTGCAATTTATCGATATAGAAATCCGCAATACCGACACTGCTCACCACGACATCAACCCGCCCTTTTGCCAGCAGCATAAACTTGGCCTCCTCATCGTTAACGACGGTCAGGTTGGTCAAAGTCTCTTCTATCGCTGCGTCAAAGCGTTTGCCGTAGCTCACAGCACGGGTCAAACCCATTCGATAAGGTGCCAGATCTGACAACTTGCCTGAAAAATTTATCGGTTTATCTCGGAAGGTATAAAGACTGATGGTTTGCTCTATCAAAGGTTCGTCGGGATAAAGCAGAAAGGTTTGCCGGTGGGGGTTCTTAAAGATGGTGAAAACTCCATCAGCCTGGCCGCTCTGGAGATACTGCAGTGATCGGGCCCAGGGCAGCATCTCGATCTCAATTTGCACCCCGAGCTCATTGAATACAGCGCGCACCAATTCAGCAGCGACTCCGATGATTTCGCCATCTTGCTGGTAAACCAGAGGTGGGTATTGAAAGGCAACTAGCTTGAGGGGCTCTGCATAGGCTGTATTGCCGAAGTGCAGTGAGAAACAAAGCAGGCAATACAAGGTCGCTTTATCGAGGGTGCGTTTCATTGCTCTCTACTCCACTTAGCCAATGACAACTTGAGCCTAGAGTAATCAATGCTACGCCGCTCAAATCACGCGTGGTTAACTCGTGTTCTTTATTAATTTCGATAAATTGTCTCAATGACGTGGGTTCTGCTTACCAAGGTATGCCAGAGCCGTCGTAGTCGAAGTAGTTACCGCTGTATACCGTGCGGTTGGCAGGGTTCACTCCATCAACCAGGCGGCGCATACCCGCAACGCTTGTGTTTACATCGATGGCACCCTCAGACCCGCCCATATCCGTTCGTACATGCCCCGGGTGCAGTAGCAGGCAGCTGATCTGCTGATTTTCTTGCTCCTGGGCGAAACACCTTACCGCCATATTGAGTGCGACTTTGGAGGAGCGATAGGCATAGGCGCCCGGGCCATTACCGGCCAGAGACGCCATTTTGGTCGAGGTGAAGGCGATCACCTTGCGCTCAGAACGGGCTACGTTGTCAGCTAGGGCCTCGGCAACCCGTATAGGAGCGATGCAGTTAATCTCGAAAGAGCGCACCCAGTCCCGGTCGTCTATCTGTTCAAGCTGTTGATTTTTATCCAGGTAGATACCAGCGTTGTTCCACAAAATATCGATCGGGATGCCGTGTAACCTCTTTTTTAGGGCTTGAATTGAGGAAGCGGTGGCGATATCCAGAGTGACCGCTTCTGCTCCATCGGGAATTTTAGCTTGCGGACTACGACTGGCGGCAAAAACTCGCCAACCATCATCTAAGTAGGATTGGGCCAGAGCAAAACCTAGACCGCGGTTAGCGCCGGTGATCAGTATGGTGGGCATGTGCATCCTCATGAGTCGTGATTGACAAGTTAACCAGCAAGTTTGAGTTCGGCTGCTGTGCCGATATCATCGGGCATCGACTACAGCAGTTCAATCGGTTGTGGCCAAAGCTCCCAATCAAGCTAGGGACGATGCTAAGGGGACCGAACTATTCCTCTGCAGAAGTTTGTAGGGTCTGGTTAGGTGTTGAGGAAAGTTGTGGGGAGTGAAGTAAAAGCCCCATCGCATCCTGCGTTGTCATTAATCTCAAGCTGGCCTCATTAACTATCGCCCCGTCTTAATGTCTCCTCATCTTTAACGTTTTCCATCACGACAAAAGTGCTGGTCTGCAGCACATGTGGCAGTGCGGAGATCTGCTCTCCCAGTACACATCGGTAGGACGCCATATCCGATGTTCTCACCTTCAGTAGGTAGTCAAATCCTGCTGCAATCATATGGCACTGTTCTACTGCGGCAATCGAATAAACGGCTTTATTAAAAGCATCTAGGGCTTTGCTGCTGGTGTTATTAAGGGTGACCTGAACAAAAGCGATGTGGCTCAGCCCCATGCGTGTTCGATCAACCAGAGCTACGTAGCCAAGAATGTAACCTTTCTCCTCTAAACGTCGCATACGAATCTGACAGGGTGTTTTTGACAGCCCGACTCGGTTTGCCAATTCGGTCACTGTGATGCGTGCGTTTTGCTGCAGCTGATGGATTATTGCGTGATCTAGCTTATCCAGATCGTCCATTTTTTATCCTTCTTATTGTCTGTATATCTTTAATAGATGCAAAGATAAGTCTGTTTGGTATGCGTTGTCGTCATATAAGAAGAATATGACTTATGTGAATAAAATACAATAATCGCCGGTGTGACCCCTTGTGAGATCGAGTTCGGGACGCCCATAAATAACAATAAGACCAGTACAAAATAGAAGTAAGGCCGGGTTTTGCTTCTATGAGGATTCTTGCTATGCCTGACACTGCTGTTTCTCCGAAAAGCGCTGTTCTAGATCGCTTGTCTGATTTATTCAATGTCAGACTTGGCTCCACCAATGCTGAGCCTATTCCCCGTTTTCCCCACCATCTCTTTAGTGCCACGCCTACCCCAGAACGGCAAGCTCAGCCGCTTGAATGGCTTTACGCCAAAGCACTCTGTTATTGGCATGGGAATCAAAAAACCGATCTCCGAAGTCCTTTGGTTTGCACCTTAAATCGAGACCTGGAACCGCTTCGGCTGCTTACCCAGTGTGTTCGATTGACTGCGCAGCGTTCTTTGTTGCGCGAAGCGTGCTGCTGGAACCGACCCTGATAGCTTGTTGCCATGGCACACCCAGAATGCTTTCGATGCCGGCTCTTTTAGCGACATACGAAGGATGTAATCAGAGCGACCGATAAAGCCCGTTGTTCTCGGCGGTTTTTATCTGAGACTCAATAACTCCCCCTATAAATATAACTATGATGAGGCCAACTTATGATCACTTTAACCTTTCTTATTTACTTGGGACTGATGCTTGCTATCGGTGTCGTCGCTTATCGGCGAACCCAGGATTTATCAGACTATGTTCTCGGCGGACGTAATCTAGGTCCCCTGCCTAGTGCCCTCTCGGCAGGCGCTTCTGATATGAGTGGCTGGCTGCTGTTGGGTTTGCCAGGCTACGCCATGACTGCCGGTTATGGGTCTTTTTGGTTGGCGGGTGGCTTGCTGGTGGGCACCTGGTTGAACTGGCTGTTAGTGGCCCAGCGCTTGCGGGTCTACTCGCAGCAAGCTGATGACGCCCTGACGTTGCCGGCCTTCTTTGAAAAGCGTTTTGAAGACCATAGCCATAGCCTGCGGGTGATCTCGGCGATATTCGTGTTGATCTTCTTCCTGTTCTACACCAGCTCCGGCCTAGTTGCGGGCGGCAAGCTGTTTGAAACCGTGTTCGGCTTCGACTACACCCTGGCCGTCATCGTCGGTGCGATAGCAGTGATATCCTACACCCTGTTCGGTGGCTATCTTGCCGTGTCCTGGACCGACGTGGTTCAAGGCCTGTTGATGGCCGCGGCGCTGATCGTTGTGCCGTTGATCGCCATGGGCGAAGTGGGAGGTATCGACGCAACTTGGGCGGCGATGGAAGCCAAGAATCCCGAGTTTCTGAATGCCTTTACCAACGCCGACGGCACCCCTATCACCCTTATCGGCACACTGTCGTTGCTGGGCTGGGGTTTGGGTTACTTCGGCCAACCCCATATATTGGCGCGCTTTAAGGGTATTAAAAGCAAAGATCATGTTCCCGCTGCCCGTCGCATCGCCGTAATTTGGAGTGGCCTGACTATGGTTGGCGCCTGCCTGGTTGGTTTTGCTGCCATCGGTTATCTGGATGCACCTTTGGGTGATAGCGAGACGGTATTTATGGTGCTGGTCGATGCCCTGTTTCACCCCGTCATCGCCGGTATTCTTTTGGCAGCCATCTTAGCGGCTGTGATGAGCACCGCCGATTCACAACTACTGGTATCGTCCTCTGCACTGGCCGAGGATTTCTACAAGGCGTTGTTCAATCAAAATGCCAGCCAGCAGCAGTTGGTGAAAGTAGGACGCATGGCTGTTGTTGGCATCGCTCTTGTTGCGACCTTCTTTGCCTTGGACAAAGATTCGAAAGTGTTGGACCTAGTTTCCTATGCTTGGGCTGGCTTCGGCGCTGCTTTCGGCCCCGCCCTGATGTTATCTCTATACTGGAAGCGCATGACCAAGTCCGGTGCTCTGGCAGGCATTATCGTAGGTGGTGTCACTGTGGTGGCTTGGAAGCAGATGTCTGGTGGCTTGTTTGATCTCTACGAAATCATCCCAGGCATTCTATTTGCGACCATTGCTGTGGTCACCGTTAGCCTGATCACTCCGCTACCTTCTCGCTCCATCGTGGCTAAGTTCGATGAAGTAGAAGCAATTATTAAGGATAAGGCTCCCGGGCTAAGCGAAGCGCGCACTTAAGCTTGTTTTATCTGGGTAATAAAAAGCCACGCTATTGCGTGGCTTTTTTGTCTCTGCGGCTTATTAACGTCAGTCTATGATTAGGTGATCGTGGGTAAAAATCGTGGCTGATAACGGCGTATATCTATGAAACTTTAGATCGATAGCGCTGCGATGAATATGACTATGAAATGCTTAAACACTTAACAAAAAGAATATTAATATTAACAAATAAAGTGATTTGTTAAGTAAATATAGATAAATATAGCCAAAGCGGGCTTTCTGTTTTTCGTATACTTGTTGCAATATTACATAAAAATGATAAAGAGGAATCCCTCATGGGACAGATTGATTACAGCGCAATTACGACTGACGAGTGCCGACAAAAAATTCGCAATAACTACTTGGCTGATGAATATGAAGCTATCAGTGAATTGATTGCCAATGCCCAGATATCTGAAAGTGTGCGTAATGCGATATCTTCCCGTGCTGCTGACCTTGTTCGCCGTGTTCGTGGCAACTCCAAACCGACTATGATGGAAAAGTTTCTGGCGCAGTACGGCCTAACTACTAAGGAAGGCGTGGCATTGATGTGTCTGGCGGAGGCCTTGTTGCGGGTGCCGGATAAGATCACCATCGACGCGCTGATTGAAGACAAGGTGGTATCAGGAAACTGGGGCGAGCATCGTGGCCAGTCCAACTCCTCACTGATTAATTCATCTACCTGGGCACTGCTGATCACCGGTAAGCTGATTGCACCAGTGGATGATAAGGGCGTGACTCAGACGCTGCGTTCAATGATGAAACGTCTGGGTGAACCGGTAGTAAGGACCGCTGTTGCTCAGGCGATGAAAGAGCTAGGGCGTCAGTTTGTGCTGGGTAGGGATATTCAGGAAGCACTCAAAAGGGCGCGCAAGTACGAGTCTAATGGTTATACCTACTCTTACGATATGCTGGGTGAAGCGGCTCGGACCGATGCCGATGCGCTCCGTTATCAACGCTCCTATTCCGATGCTATTGCCCAGCTGACTCAGACTTGCATACACGCTGATACTCGCCAAAATCCGGGCATTTCGGTGAAACTATCGGCGCTGCACGCACGCTACGAGTTTGGTCAGCGCGAGCGGGTGATGGATGAGCTGGTGCCGCGAACACTGATGCTGGTTAAACAGGCAAAAGCGGCCAACATGGGATTCAATATCGACGCGGAAGAAGCCGACCGCCTGGATATCTCATTGGATGTGATCGAAGCAGTACTGTCGGATCCTGAACTCGAAGGATGGGACGGCTTTGGTGTCGTGGTTCAGGCCTTCGGTCAGCGCGCGACTCACGTGCTTGATTGGTTATATGCGCTCTCGGTCCGCCTTGACCGTAAAATCATGGTTCGACTCGTAAAGGGTGCCTACTGGGATGCCGAGATTAAGCGCGCTCAGGTTATGGGTCTGGAGGGTTTTCCTGTCTTTACTCGCAAGGCCAGCAGCGATGTGTCTTATATCGCTTGCGCCAAAAAACTGCTGAGTATGACCGATCGAATCTACCCGCAGTTTGCGACCCATAATGCGCACTCGGTCGCTGCGATTTTACAGCTAGCCGAAGGGCGGGATTGTTTTGAGTTTCAGCGTCTGCACGGCATGGGTGAGTCTCTGCATGATGCGGTGGTTAGCGAAGGGCAGGCGCGTTGCCGAATCTATGCACCGGTTGGCGCACACCAGGACTTGTTGGCTTATCTGGTTCGCCGATTACTGGAGAACGGTGCCAACAGTTCGTTTGTTAATCAAATTGTTGATACCAGCATCCAGCCAGAAGAGATCGCTCGCGATCCTTTTGCTGCTGTACAGGCGCTGGGGGTCAAACTGCCTAGCCAAGCGATCGCCCGTCCCGCTGAAATCTACGGTAACCAACGCCGCAATGCTCAGGGGTGGGATATCACCAACCCGATTGATGTTGACAGGATCGAGCAGGGCCGGCAGGCGTTCCGATCGGTTACCTGGCTGGGTGGCCCGGTCGTGGCGGGCGCGGTCGACGGCACTGAGATCAAGAAGGTTTACAACCCCGCCATTCCTGCCGACTTTGTCGGTGAAGTGGTACAGGCTTCGGCTGCGGATATCGAAACGGCGATTGCTGCAGCCCAGCACGGCTTTGCCCGCTGGTCGGCATTGTCAGCCAAAGAGAGAGGTGTCTGCATTCGTCGAGTCGGCGAACTGTTCGAATCACATGTGCATGAACTTTTCGCATTGGCTTCTCGCGAAGCGGGCAAGACATTACTCGATGCGATCGCCGAGATTCGAGAGGCGGTGGACTTCGCGCTTTATTATGCCGATGAAGGGATGCGCAACGAAGCGGCAGGGGAGGCACGCGGTGTCATTGCCTGTATATCGCCCTGGAACTTCCCGCTGGCGATCTTCTCCGGGCAGGTTCTGGCGGGTCTGGCGGCGGGCAATGCCGTTATTGCCAAGCCGGCAGAAGCGACGGCGCTGATTGCCACCCGCGCGGTGCAGCTAATGCATGAGGCGGGGATTCCCGAAGCCGCTATCCAGTTGTTGCCGGGTAGTGGTGCAACGGTGGGTGCTGCGCTGACGTCGGACCCACGGATATCCGGTGTCTGTTTTACCGGTTCTACCCCGACCGCACAACGAATCAACCGGGTGATGGCCGAAAAGATGGCCCCCGATGCGCCACTGGTCGCCGAAACAGGTGGGCTCAATGCGATGATTGTCGACTCCTCCGCGCTGCCTGAACAGGTGATCCGTGACGTGCTGGTCTCTTCCTTCCAGAGTGCTGGTCAGCGTTGCTCGGCGCTTCGCATGCTCTACGTGCAGAAAGATATCGCCGATCACTTACTTGAGATGCTTTACGGCGCCATGGAAGAGTTGCGGATGGGTGATCCCTGGCTGCTGTCAACCGATGTGGGCCCGGTTATCGACCAAGCGGCGAAAGCGGGGATCGATGCCCATTGTGACAAGTTCGAACGTATGGGGCGTGTACTCAAGACATTGCAGGCTCCCGAGCAGGGATTTTTTGTCCCCCCCACCGTGATCAAGCTTGAAGGCATTGAAGAGTTAGAACAGGAGATTTTTGGCCCGGTACTGCACGTTGCGACTTTTGAAGCCGAGCAGATCGATCAGGTGGTCGATGCTATCAACGCCAAGGGGTTCGGTCTCACCTTTGGTCTTCATACCCGTGTTGATACGCGAGTCGAGCGGATCGTCAGCCGGATTAAGGCGGGTAATATCTACGTCAACCGTAATCAGATCGGTGCTATTGTCGGCTCCCAGCCCTTTGGTGGCGAAGGTCTCTCCGGCACCGGCCCCAAGGCGGGCGGCCCGCAATACGTTCGTCGCTTTATGAAAGTCCAAGAGTTGCAGCAGCAGGCGGTCGTCGCCGACGCTGTTGTGAGCTCGGACCGTTTGCAAGCCGCGCTTAATCAAGTGGCTACTGCCAGTTGGCGTGGCATCGAAAATCGTGATGAAACGTTGAGGCCATTGTTTGGACCGGTACCACCGGCCTTGGATGCGACTCCTGAGGAGATGCCTGGCCCCACCGGTGAACTTAACCGACTCTCCTGTTGTGCTCGTGGTGTTGTACTTTGTCTGGGGCCCGACAACGAATCGGCACTGGCCCAGGCCAGCCTGGCTCTGTCTCAGGGCAATAGCGTGGTTGTGATTGCGCCACAAGTCGAAGTGCTGGCCGGCCAAGCGGCGGATGTCGGGGTACCCATTGTGGCTATCAACGGCCTGCTGGATCCTAAAGCCCTAGTTTACTGTAGCGGTTTTGAGGCGATCGCCAGCGCTGCCGATCAAGAAACTCTGCGCGCCTACCGCGTTGCACTTTCCCATCGGGAAGGGGCGTTGCTGCCGCTGATCACCGAGCATAATACGCCCGAGCGGTTTGTCATCGAACGTCACCTCTGTGTGGATACGACCGCTGCTGGCGGAAATGCCAGCCTGATCGCGGCTTCCGAGTAAGCTGCAAGCTGACGTCAGCTAGAACAGGTTCCCGGGGTGTGGTCCGGGAGCTTGCGTGTGACATATGCCTCACAGCCGATCCCCAATCGACGTCTCACAACCGACGACTCACGCCATGCCAGGATCAGTCCTGACAGCCTGGGCCCCATAGCAGCCTTTTAGACGTATGTAACCAACAAGGGCCTTGATGACAAAAGCGGACATTAGAGATGCACTAGTAGTTTGTCAGCGAATGTTAAGTGTTATCCGACACCTGCCCGCTGAAGGTTTTCAGGTAGCGGTCTGAGGCATGGCGCTGCGGGCAGGCATCCGAGAACACTTAACAATTCCTGAAGTTGCTGAAACATCAGAATCATGGACGTTTTACAGATAGTCTGATTTTCTATTTGGCTGCATAGCATGATCACTTTGGTAAAACGTGACGAGAATTTTTGGTTACGAATTTAGGTCTGGAACGTGCTTCACGAATTGTCCTTAGTGGCGGCGCTGTATAGAGCCGACACTACCGACATCAAGGCCAGCACCTACTGTTGCCGATGCCATAACAGGGTGATCACAGCTAACAGCGCTCTCATCTAATCCGGTGTTTAAGGTAGGATAAACATCGTCAATGACCTGACCAGGAACCGCCTTATGCTAAAAGCCCTTTTTCTTGATATGGACGAAACCCTGTGCGACACCCCAGGGGCCAACGAGCAGGCCAAACGGTTGATGGCCCAAGCGGTGGTGGCGCAGTACGGCGCTGAGTGTGATGGAGAGGGTTTTGCAAACGCCTACGTTAGCGGGATCTACCGCGAGTGGAACGATAGCCAGCGAGCACGTTATCTGCCGGTTATCGAACAGCAGAGCGAAGCGGCGTTTCGGATGTTGTTAATCCGTGATCTGCTGGCAGAGCAAGGCGTTGAGAATGTCGACAACGCGACAGTTCAATCCCTGCAGTACAATTTTAATCGTGATCGCTTAGACGCGTTCGATTTCTACCCGGGTATTGCGGCGTTTTTGGCCGAGGCGCGTAAGCTCTTTACCCTGGTGGTTATCACCAACGGACCGGAGTTTTCACAGATCCCCAAACTTGAGGCGGTCAATCTGGCCGAGCATGTCGATCACATCATTATCGGCGGCCAAGAGCCGGAGCAAAAACCGGCGCGTTCGATTTTCGACAAAGCCCTTGCGTTAGCCAACTGTGCTGCGCATGAGGCGATCCATGTCGGCGACAGCCTGGCCGCCGACATTGCCGGTGCCAACAGCAGCGGTATCACGTCTGTCTGGATTCAGCATCAACAGCCGTTGGATGCGGAACTGGGGATCGATCCTCACCATACCGTGCTGCATCCGAGCGAAATACCGGAACTGATTTTGGAGCTGCATCAGAGTGAGAATGGCGCGGAATAACTCGCGGGTCAGCGCCGGTGTTAAAGGGGGGGGGCATCAGGGGAACGTGACTCCTGTTTGACATGGAGCAGACATCACCAATATCACTGATAAGCTTCCGCTATGCGATGTGAGTTCAATGGATCGTTGCAACACACTGTTCAAATCGCTCGGCAGGCGTCTCAAATTCTAAGGTTTTCCTAGCAGGCTGTGGATTTTGTCACCCGAAAATACTGGGCGGGATACAATGCCCG
>JBALVL010000070.1:0-10784 GCA_036961355.1 Motiliproteus sp. | reverse complement strand
TCGCACAAACCGGCCCCTCACTGTTCAATGACCCGAGCGACTCTAGTCGGCCCATTGCCGCCACTCAGGGCCTGCGAACACTACAACCTTTCCAGATCGACAGAAACACGGAAGCAGACGCTGATTTTACTGTTTAGAGTCTTTGGTAACGGCAGGACCTGGCCCAGAGCGGAAGTCCAAGGGTTGCCTAATTGAGCTCGCGCTAGTGACTCTTTCTGAGATCAAACTGTCTAATACAAAAGCTTAGATTTCATCTGACAGTCGGTGTCAGCCTGGTGCCTAAACAACAGCACAAGATAAGTAGTGAAAAGCGGTAGGTCAGCGGTATATTGCCGAGATTTGGTGGCCAATATAGGCGATAGACGGGCGGACCATCGGCATGAATTTATGAGATTTTGACCTCTATGTCTTCTATGTACTGACTTGAGTGTAGGGCGGTTGAGAGGCTTGGCGCATTGTTGAGATTACTCTGAGCAGTGTGGCTCAAAAGGATGAAAAAATGGCCAATAGATTTCATCTCGCGATTACTGCCGGCGACCTGGATGTGGCCGCGGCTTTCTATTGCGACTTGCTGGGTTGCGCACAAGGGCATTCAGAAACGGGAAGCCGCGACGGCTGGGTTGATATTGATTTCTGGGGAAACGAACTGACACTCCATGCCTCAAAACCCGACGAATCGGTGCATGGTAATCGGCATGACGTGGATATGGGTAATGTTGTTGTTCCCCATTTTGGCGTGCATCTATCCGCGTCAGACTTTGCCAAACTTAAGCAACGTCTCTATGACCGCAAGGTTGTTTTCGTAAACAAGCCCTATATACGCTTCGCCGATACAGTTTTTGAACAGGAAACCTTTTTTATTACGGATCCCCATGGCAATGTCCTGGAAATCAAAACCATGAAAAATCCCGACAAGCTTTTTGAAATCATCAAGTAGCTGTTACCACGGGAACATGTGATTCCCTTTATCTAAAAAGTCCTTAACTTCGTTGCTCATCCGGGTATGACGGCAGGGTTGTCAGCCGTGTGTCTTCTATGGGGCCGCCGACCGTGAAATGGTACAGGTCTTGGTATTGACGGCCTTCGAGGCCGAGGATTTGGTGCATCGGGTCATCGAAGTAGCAGCCGATACCGGTGCTGCGCATACAGGCCGCTTCGGCTTCTAGATAGAGTACCTGACCAATAACACCCGCTTCCCAAAACAGGCGCGGATAAAATGCAGGACCATAATGTCTCAGGGAGGCTTCGAATTCCGCAATCATACCCAGGCTGAAACAGCTATCGCTCGCTATGTCCTGTGAACAGGCAATCTGCCGCGCAACATTTCGTGCATCTGCCTCTATCAGGCCATAAAGCTCGAGTTGTTCTGGGCAACCCGGGGGGCGCCTCCATGAATCGGCCTTGGTGAGGGCCGCTTCCAACGCTTTTCGTTGTGAAGGGGCGCGCACTAAGACGTAAAGTCCAGGCGACAGACCGTCCACCCGATGAACAAAAAGTGCCAGGTTAATGTGGGGCTTCCAGGGAAGTGTGCCGAAGGGAATGCTGCCAGGAACGGCTAACGTCTTTTGCAAGATCCGAAAGAAGATGTCCCGAGAGATGCTCGTCTTGGCGTCCATAGCCACGGCACTGCGGCGTTGGCGGATCACTGAATAAAGGGCAACCGGGCGAGCGTCCAAAGGCCTATGTTTCAAAGGTCTAGGTTTCGGCTGGCTGTGCGATCGATCATACCAACTCGAACCACGGGGTTTTCTAACCGCTAAGGCTATTTCCTCCATTCCCCACCCAACGTGCGAAGTACTCAGTTGGTTGGGGCGGCCTCGCCAGTCAAGAGTGGCGAAAGTCAGAATAGCCTCTTCGGGTAAGCCAACCTGATTCGTTGCTTGTGTAAATGGGCTCAAGGCTATCAGTACATCAGGTTCTTCCGGCTCGGCGTCGTGCTTACGAAATGTACCGGTGAGTAACGCCAGTTCATCGGTGCTCAGATCGTCCAGGATTCTTGCCTGCCACCCCTGCCCAGCAGCGGCGATACTGATAGCCGCGATGGCGTGACCCGCATCGTGCTGGCAGTAGCGATAGGCGCGCTGACCATACTTCCAAGCCGCTCGCCAGTGAATGGACGTGAGAACCATGAAGCAGCTGCCCTTAGGCGAGCTCGCACAAAGCTGCTTCCACAGCCCTAAGTCAAACTCTGCCAGTACCTCCAGCCCGTGTTTTTTCGGTGCGTAATGGCTGACCATGGGCTTATCGCATAGCCCTTCAACAGGGCCGCAGATCAGGTATCCCTCGGTTGGGTGCAGGTTGCCGCTGGAGGGGTTGACGCGTAGCGCCCAACGAGTCCCCTCCGTACTCTTCCAGGCAGATATCGCCAGGCTGTTGTAGAAGAGTTGCGAGATGCACCTAAAGTTCAGTGAAGCAGGGGGGATCCGGCCTTGAGTAAAGGCGTGGTCGTAGAGTGGTTCTTTAGAAAGCGGGGGGAGCTCTAGCTGGATTAGCCGCGTGTCCTCATACCGACGAAAAGGGTTCGGCTGATTGCTCCAGTCTAAATTACCTGGACCACTGGCATACCGCTGGAAGGAATGTTTCGTCGCCTGATGATAATCTAAAACCTGCTGCAGCGGGCCTGGGCTATTTCCGGGGGTTTGTTTCATTCTGATCGACTCCACGGGCCGATGTTAGCCAAGGTTGCTATATGGAGGGCATGCAAGCTTGGCTTACCTTATTAGGGTATACCTTAGCTGACCACGACAGATTGAGTTTGGGTAGAGGTGTGGCGAATGGTCGTAAACGCGCCCTTAAGGGGTCATTGACGCTGCGTGATATCAAGTTCTCACTTTCGATCGATCCTGCGCCCAAATCAGACATTTCAGTGATATTTAGACCTGCCTGTTGCATCTGTTTTTTCCGTAAGCGGACGTAATCAGTGTCATTAACTATCCTCCTTATATCTCATATTTCCCCTTCCCTAATACCACTACGAATACTGGTACGGAGTGTCAAGGGTCGCCCTCAAGGAGCATTGTTTAATCCCCGACAACCCGCGCGTAACAGGCCGGGTGGTAAATGCTGACAAGGTTTGAAGGTGATGCCGGCTGCCGTAGCCGGGTTACGCCAGCGACTTGGGGTAGAAGGGAGTGCGACTCTCCGGCTGTCGACGGTGTTGAACGCCGATCGCATCGCGCTGATTGATAACGGCCGCCTGATGGCGCAGGGATCCCATCAGCATCAGCTGCAAACCTCGTCGCTCTACCGCCAACTGGCCGAACTCCAGTTCGACGCGGCAGGGCGGTTGCGGGGCAGGCCCACTGGCTGCTAGTCTTTTTTCTCGCCCTCGGTCAGCCGCCCTTGGTCAGATGTACAGGGTCGAGCAGCGCCCTGAGCTGCGCCTCGTCCATCCCGGAAACCTCTCGCGCCACCTCCAACACGGGCCTGTTTTCGGCGTAGGCCTGCTTGGCGATTGCGGCTCCCCGCTCATAACCGATAACCGAGTTGAGGGCGGTGACCAGGATCGGGTTGCGGGCTAGGGCTGCATCGATCCGCTGGGTATTGACCACAAAGCCCTGGATCGCCTTGCTGGCCAGCAGCAACGCGCTGTTGCTCAGCAACTCCAGGCTCTGAATCAGGTTGTGTGCCACCAGTGGTAGCATCACATTGAGCTGAAAATTCCCGGACTGGCCGGCCAGGGTGATGGAGCAGTCATTACCGATCACCTGACTACAGGCCATCGCCACCGCCTCGGGGATGACCGGATTGACCTTGCCCGGCATGATGCTGCTGCCTGGCTGCAGCGGCGGCAGGCTCAGTTCCGCCAGCCCCGCCAACGGCCCGCTGTTGGACCAGCGCAGGTCGTTGCAGATCTTGATCAATGCCACCGCCAGCGTTTTCAGTTGGCCGCTTAGTTCCACCGCCGTACCCTGGCTGCTGAGGGCCGCGAAGTGGTTGTCCGTCACCTGCAGCGGCAATCCGGTCTGGCGCCCGAGCTCGGCACAGACTTTTTCGGCGAATCCTGCCGGCGCATTAACGCCGGTGCCCACTGCCGTTCCGCCGATGGCCAACTGATGCAGTCGCGGTTGCACCGAGTACAGCCGTTGCTGGCTGAGGCGTACCTGAGCCAGCCAGCCGCCCAGCTCCTGGCCATAGGTGACGGGCAGCGCGTCCATCAGGTGGGTGCGCCCCGTCTTCACCACCCGAGCCAGCTCCCCGATTCGGTTTTCCAGTACCCGCGCCAGATGATCCAGCGCCGGCAGTAGCCGGTCGTTCAACAACAGTGCAGCACTCAGGTGGATGCAGCTGGGAATCACATCGTTGGAACTCTGACTCAGGTTGACCTGATCGTTGGGGTGTACCCGGTAATTGACCTGCACAGAGGCTAGGCTGGCGATCACCTCGTTGGCATTCATGTTGCTGCTAGTGCCGGATCCGGTCTGGAATACATCGACGGGAAAGTGGTTATCGTATTGTCCCAGGCTGACGGACGCTGCCGCCTGGCCGATGGCTGCCGCTAGCTTGGGTTCCAGTACCCCCAGCTCGGCGTTGGCCGCAGCACAGGCGCCTTTCACCAACCCCAGGGCACGAATAAAGGCCCGTGGCATGCAGATGCTGCTGAGCGGGAAGTTGTCTACAGCCCGTTGCGTCTGGGCGCCATAGAGGGCGTGGTCAGGCACCTCTATGTCACCCATGCTGTCGGATTCGATCCCTGAAGTGCGTGTCGCTCATCGCAGACCTCGGACTGGGTATGGGACCCTCTGCACTGGTCATCAGTTTTCACTGGGGCAGGACCTGCTCACAGGGGCCTTATTACAACCATTCAGCTACAGTTTAGCCGTTGGCGGGACAACGACCGACATCAGCGCCCTGAGTCTGAACCGGGTATACGCCAACCTGGCCGCTGCGAGCTAAGCTTGACGCATACAATAATTGTTCTGAACGCAGCGATGCCATGTCGATTCTCCGTCTAAGTCATCTGTACAAGAGCTACCGCAACGGCCAAGATTTAGTGCCCATTTTACAAGGCACCGAACTCGACATGCGCGAGGGCTAAATCTTGATGTTGCTCGGTCCCAGCGGGTCGGGTAAATCGACCCTGTTAAACCTGATTGCGGGCATTGACGAGGCCGACGCGGGCGGTATTGAGATCGACGGTACCTCTATCAACGCATTGAATGAGCGCCAGCGCACCCTGTTCCGGCGCCAGCATATCGGTACTGTCTATCAGTTTTCAACCTTATTCCGACTCTGACAGTGTTGGAGAATATTCTGTTACCGCTGCAACTCAATGGCCGTATGGACGAGCGTCCACGGGCGTTGATGCAGATGCAGCGGCTGGGCATCAAGCAGCAGTCGCTGCAGCTCGACGATGGCCGCGAGCTGATGCTGTTTCAGATCCGGGGCAAGCAGGGTCACCCGCTGACCCAGTAAAGCGTGCTGATTGATCGGGTCGGTAAGCCGCGGCAATTGCCCCCCATCAAATCGATTTAACCGTGCTGAACATTGGCGTAGTCCTAACGGCAAGCGGTATCCCGCCCGCTGGCGGCTACGCATTCCAAGCGAGTCGCTGGATGTTGAAATCGTGCCGCGGCTGGCTGATCAGGAGATGCGCCATCCGCTCAGCTACTGGGAGGGTGCCGTGGTCATCAGCGGCAGCCACCCAGGGCTGGGTTTGTTGAATAGGTGGGCTATTAACGGCTGTTACGACGGGTCGAGGCTAGCGTCCACCCAGCTTAAGGCCGCCATCACCGATGGGAAACCGATGGTGCTGGTCAGCAAGATCACCGCGTGATGAATCTCTTCCCGGCTCGCCCCGGCATTTTGCGCCTGCTTGGCATGGCTATGGACCGCGCCTTCGGAACGGATGCTGGCAGCGGCAGCCAGCTGGATCAGCTGCGCGGTCTTTGAATCGATGGGTCCCTCCTGCTTTACCGCTTGACCCAGCGCGTCGATCGCTTCGGCCAGTTTCGGATGTTGTTGCTGCATCCGGGTGAAAGTCTTGGGGAGTGGCACTTCAGACATGGGGTATCTCCTTGGGAGAACTCTTCCAGAGGGGTATTATCGCGGTTCGATTTAAGCGTAGCAGCTGTATGCTCAATGGCTGCCGTGATGCGCGTAATCATCACTAGGGCTTTGATTGGCAACACTGGATTGACGCTGTTGAACGGGCTCAAACCGTCTGTTTCAGGTTGCCGTTCAGGCTTCAGCGTCATAGCTGAGTCGCTCTTATGGCAACGATTCGAGAGGCATCGGACCCTGTAACAGGTGACCGAGCTGAATTTCTCAGCTGTGAATGATGCTCCTTAGGCTAAATTTTCTACAGGAGGAGAGCGCAGTGTTATTGAGAAGCCATGACTCGCCGCAGGATTCGCTGATTATGTGGATACGCAGGATCTTGCGACGCATAAAAGAATTTCTATTTCCCTCCATCAATACCTGGAAGGGGCGGGGCCCCTGATTACGCTGAAAGGACTGCAGATGCAGTATGCATCGTTCGCACTTAACCTGAGTCGCTAGTAAGAGGTATAATCAGCAAAGGTTACTGGCGAAAATGATGAACGTTCCTTCCCCTCCGTCGCTGGAACTGTTGCGCCAAATTGTGGTGGACGCTTCGCGTGCGAGAGACTTAGTCGACCAGGTCGACTGCATTGTCAGACACGTGCATCAGGCTGTTCAGGTTGCGGTCTGCAGCCTCTATCTGGTGGATTCTCAGCAGCAACAGCTGCGGCTCATTTCTACCATCGGCCTCAATCCTGAGGTCGCGGGCCGACTGCAATTGCCGATCGACAAGGGACTGGTCGGTACCATCGCATCAAGCCAGCTGTCCCTGGTGCTGGAACACGCCAGCTGTCATCCCGAGTATCAATATTTTCCTGAAAGCGGTGAACAAGCCTTCGAGGCTTTTCTGGGTGTTCCCATTGTCTACATGGGGGATACCCTGGGTGTATTGGTACTGCAAGACGCTTTGCCACGTCACTTTAGCTATGAAGACGAAGCTTTCTTAGTGACGGTTTCGGCTCAGCTCGCTGGCAGTCTGTTGGCCTGGACCCAGGCACCGACACCTCGAACTGCAGACTCAAAGCTGCCTCGGCGTATCAACGGTATCAAAGGCGCGCCTGGGGTGGCAGTCGGGCAACTCCACATTATCGATTCGACTATCCGTGTTAGCGCGATCGACGACCCGATTTTAACCGAGCCGGAAGGGGAGCTGAGTCGGTTTCATGATGCGGTTGCCCAGACTCTGGAAGACCTCACAGATGCGCATCAGCGGTTGCAGTCTTTAGTCGCCGACGAGGTGCTTGAGGTGTTCGATTTTTATAAGTTGATGCTGGTCAGCGAGCAACTGAGCGATGCCACCGAACAACGGATCCGTAACGGAGAATCTGCTAGCAGCGCGCTCAGCGACTGTGTCGAAGCCTGTGCTCAGACGTTTGAAAACATGACTGATCCCTATTTTCGAGCCAGGGCTGAAGACGTGCGGCATCTCGGTTGTACGTTGTCTAACGCCTTGCAAGGTACGTGTTCCAGTCTGCCTGCAGACAGCACTGATATCGTGCTGACAGGGGCGCTGATTGGTATTACCGACATTGCCCAATATGCTCCAGGTCAACTGGCGGGCATTATCTGTATGCAAGGGTCTGCTTTATCACATACGGCACTGTTGGCCTGTGGTCTGGGTATTCCGGCGGTGATGGGAACCGGCGTGATTACCGGGCTGATGGAAGGGGCCGCGGTGGCGATTGATGGTCACCGCGGTCATGTTGACCTCAACCCATGCCCGCTGCTGCTGAAGGAAATACAACAGGTTATCCGCCATCAGCGTAGCAACGAACAGCAGTTCAAGGCGGTCATCGATCAACCCGCAGAAACCCTCGATGGTTTCCAGGTTCAACTGCTGGCCAATATCGGCCTGCTGGCGGACATTGATGCGGGGCTGGAGTACGGTGCTGAAGGGGTCGGCCTGTACCGATCTGAATTCCCCTTCATGGTCCACCCTAACTTTCCCAGTGAAGAGGAACAGTATCAAAACTACCGCCACCTGCTCGAAAGCTATTACCCACGTCCCGTCACCATCCGCACACTGGATATCGGGGGTGACAAACCCTTACTTTATTTCCCGTTTCAGGAAGAGAACCCCGGACTCGGCTGGCGTGGAATACGCTTTTCGCTTGATAATCGGCCGATATTCATGACTCAATTGAGGGCGATGCTTCGCGCCAGTGCTGGCTGTAGCAATCTACAGATATTGCTGCCGATGGTGAGTCGGGTCGATGAGGTCACCGATACCCTGATGTTGCTCGATATCGCCATGGAGCAGTTACAACAGCAAGGGCTCTCTTTAGACCGTCCCAAACTGGGCATTATGGTCGAGGTGCCCGCAGCGATTCCGCTACTGCCGTTCTTCGCCTCCCATATCGACTTTATCTCCATCGGATCCAACGACCTATCGCAATACCTGTTAGCACTGGACCGCAATAACGCCCGGGTCTCTTCCCGCTTCGATCATCTGCACCCGGCGGTACTGCACACGCTGGTCTTGCTGTTGGAGCAAGCCAAACGGCTCAGGTTGAAGGTCTGCCTATGTGGTGAGATGGCCTCCGATCCGCTGGCGGTTGTGCTGCTGTTGGGTATGGGGATGAAGGAGTTGAGCATGAGTTCTTTCAGCCTGCCAAAAATAAAATTCCTGATTCGTAACCTGAAGCGGGTCGAGGCGCGACAATGGTTGGAACAGGCCTTGTTGCTGGATCACGAGAAAAAAATCCGCGCGTTGTTAACCACAGCCCTTAAGGATCGAGAATTGGGCCACCTGTTGTCGTTTGGTGGCTCGGCCGGTTGAGGCCGTTGCAGCTATAGTAAAACCAGCGTTGTAAGCAGGAAGGTGGCTGATATTCCTATGTACCGGGGTATATTTTTTGATATTAGCGGTGTGCTTTATACCGGCAGGGAAGCGATTCCAGGCGCACAGTCGGCGATTAAGTCGGCTCAGGCCAGCGATCTAGAAGTCCGCTTTGTTACCAACACCTCTCGTCGTACCCGCAATCAACTGGTTGTTGATTTGAAAGCCCTTGGATTCGACATCGACCCCGATACCCTCTACACCGCGCCTACGGCTGCGCACGATTGGTTAGAGCGCAATAAGTTGCGCCCTTATTGCCTGATTCACAGAGATATTCTCAGCGAGTTTGCCGACCTGGATCAAAGCCAGCCCAACGCTGTGTTAATCGGTGATGCCGCCGAAACTTTCCGTTACCAAACCCTAGACCGGGCATTCCAGCTCTGCATGGGCGGGGCACCCTTAGTGGGGGTTGGCTGCAACCGTTATTTTTTGCTCGATAACCAATTGCACCTGGATGCGGGCCCGTTTATTAAAGCGATTGAATATGCCGCTTCCACCGAAGCGGTCATTCTGGGTAAGCCTTCGAAGGATTTTTTCGAGCAGGTCGTAGCGTCTACAACCTTGGAGGCCAGTTCGATCCTGATGGTTGGCGATGATGTCCACGGCGATGTGGAGGGCGCACTGATGTCAGGGCTCGCCGGTTGTCTGGTCAAAACCGGAAAATTCCAACCTGGAGATGATAAACGTATTACGGGGGCGTTTTCCTGTGTCGAAACGGTGTCAGAAGCGGTAGCGCTGGCGCTAAGTTAGGGAAGGTGCGGTTAAGTCTCTTCTTATCCGCTCAGCAAATATTACCGAGCCATTTCAGCCCTAAATAATGAAGTCAGTTTGAAGCGGTCGCAGATCAAGCCCAACGCGCTGGAGTCTTGGCGCAACCTGAAAGGCCGGACGGTCTCGATACCGGTGTCGCTGTACGTCAGTTACGAGCATCAGTTTTATAAGTTCAATGCACTGGGTTCGGGTGAACCAATCACGGATAAAAAGGAGAAATGAAATGGATGCAAACAGGCCAAACGATCTGATCAGCAAGCTGTTAGATATACAAACAGCGTACCGAGAATTACGTGATCTGGTGCCGGAAGAAACCTGTCATCACTTGTTGGGATACATCAACGACGACCTGAGTCGCTTAGTTCCTGACCTGATGAATGAGCTGGCGCCGATCGCATCGAGGAGGACCGGAGGACGACGAGAACAGATCGAAGCCGCGGCAACCAGCTAGCCTTTTCGAATCACGCTACGCAGATTTGATGGGCCATGACACACAGGGGACGTGTCAGATTTCACGTAGCGCGCCATACCTAAGCAAGCATTTACATCACGATAGCCTGATTTCAGTGGGCGCCCTCACAAAGTATGCAAATCACTTATTGCATAACTATCTGAATTTATTGAACTCAAGATTAACTGTTCCCACGCAAAGTACGCACAAATAGCGGAGCTAAGCTAGCCGTACGCGGTTAAACTCTAGTCCACGCAAAGTGCGCAAATATACGACCGCAAATCGATCGCTCCTCGTCTAATCAAGTGAGCAGGATTCATAGTAAATGCGGATTTAACTACAGACGCTGTTAGATTTCCCCAAAAGCGGACAAGATGTCTTGACGGCCGGTTCGGGCGTATTTCGGTTATGGGTATCAAGGCCAGATGTAGTGATTAGGAGCCAGGGCTCGGATTACATCATGGCGCAGGCCTCAGCGGCTTACAACGACGCCGAATATATGGAAGCGAACCGATACTTCATTAAGGCTTGTGGCACCCAGAGCGTCCATATATGGTCAAGTAAAACTGGCCACGGTTTTGTACACATCCCAGTACTGCTTTTCAGCAACATTCGGGGGCAGTGTATCGTTGTGACGATGCGGCCTGATCTGGCTGTAATAGCCGATAATGTAATTCGTGA
>JBALVL010000016.1:0-103111 GCA_036961355.1 Motiliproteus sp. | reverse complement strand
CGATCAGGCAGCATAGAATCGGTGAACGCGACAACTACCTTGAAAAACGCCGCAAGCACGAATGCCTACAACGAATTGGCCTCCTTCATTTTTTTCACCTTCATCGCGGGCGTAATCGACCGTATCTGAATACGCCGACAGCTTGGACCAGTAAATACCGATGTAAGGGGCGAATTCACGACGGATTTCATAGCGAAGTTGCAGACCTAACTCAGTATCGGTTAGCCCGGATCCTAAGCCGCGTTCAGGGTCACACAGCTCAATATGCTTTTTGCGTTATCGAACCTGTTCCAGGCTCGACGAAAGCTGCTTTTGATACGATAGATCTTGGCTGATTAGGCCAGTTAAAAGGACTAATGTGTATGTCGACGTAACCTCAAACATTCTCGCGTAAAAAACCTTTTAAATTTTCCCGTCTGTAAAGGGATAGCGTCTCTAGTTGGGCGCACCTGCCTTCTCTGTTAAATGTGATTTAACGTCAAATCAAGAGCTCTTTATTGTGAAGCGGTAATGCGATACAAAAAGAGACTGTGTGGTTATCAGAGTGTGCACAAATACTGCCTCCGTGGGACTCTATGATTGACTTCGTTATTGCCAGTCCAAGCCCGGCTCCTTCGCTTTGCTGTTGGCGAGAAGGATCGACCCGGTAAAATCGATCAAATAGCTTGGATAGATGTTCCGACGGAATATTTATACCCGGATTAATCATTGAAATATTTACCATGTTGTCATCAGACGTTTCGAATTTAACAACAATAGTGCCTCCATGCGGCGTATGCCGGATTGCGTTGGATAAGAGGTTAGACAGAGCGCGTCTTAATAAAGATCGGTCTCCCATGATGTTGGCTGGCTGTCCTTCTAAAAGTAGGACTATGTGTTTTTCTTCTGACAACGCTTCGAAATAATCAAACAGCTCGCCAAGCTCCAGCGTTAAGTCTAATGGCTCCAATGCAGGTTTGATCAGGTTGTTATCGCATTTGGCAAGCCAAAGCATGTCGTTGACCATCTTGGTCAAACGTTCCAGTTCTTCTAAGTTGGAATAGATCAGTTCCCTGTAAGTATCAGGCTCTCTGGTTTTGCTGAGTGTCACTTGGGTTTGAGTGATCAGGTTAGTAAGAGGTGTCCGTAATTCGTGGGCAATGTCCGACGAAAAGTGTGATAGGCGCTCAAACCCTTCTTCCAAACGGCCAATCATATGGTTGAAAGATTGTGCTAATTCTAGTAACTCGATGGGCACAGTCTCCGTGTCGATACGGACATGGAGTTGGTTGGTTTCAATTTCAAGCATACTGCTGCTTAAGCCTCTCAGCGGCAGGTGTCCTTGTCGAATGCCGAGCCAAGCAATTAATACAGTGACTATGCCGGTACCTAGCATGATGAGCCATAAATTCTTACGGGTTCTTTCAAGAAATTGCAGATCAAACCCCATGTCGACTGCTACCGTAATGCGATAATAGACGCCGCTTACAGAGGCCGTAGTGATGGCTCCCCGGTAAGTTCCCCCATCACTTTTCCATGTGCGCAAGCTGTCGGCATCGATGGTTTGGCTGGGTTGTAGCGATTCAGTGGTCTGTGTGAAATCGGTGTCATTTAAACGGAACAGCAGAGGCGTTTGGTTACTTTCAACCTGAAAAAAGACACTATGATGGCCGGAAACCGCATCCGATAATGCATCCTTCAGTTGGATGGAATCGTTCGACTGCTTTAGCACCGATACGATGGATTGAGTAATCACACGGAGCTCAGCAGAATCTTGCTCAATAAAGTGGTGCTTTACGGATGATATGACCAGAGTGGCGGTGAGGAACAGGCTTAACCCTATGGCGATACTGACAAATAGCAGTACACGTAATGTTAGTGAAATCGGGCGTGTTTTACGCGGATGCATTATCGTCCTCCACGTCTAACGTGTAGCCCATACCGCGAACGGTGTGGATAAGTTTAGGTTCAAAGTTATCATCGACTTTTGCGCGCAGTCTTCGAATGGCCACATCAATAACATTCGTATCGCTATCAAAATTCATGTCCCATACTTCAGAGGCGATCAACGTGCGGGGCAGTACTTCACCCTGACGGCGCACCAGTAGCTCCAGCAATGCAAACTCTTTCTGACTTAGTGCTATTTTTTTGCCTGAGCGAGAAGCTCTGCGTCGAGGTAAATCAAGTATAAGGTCAGCTATTCTGAGTTGGCTTGTTGCGCTGGGCACTACGCCACGTCGCAGTAAGGAGCGGACTCTGGCCAAAAGTTCGGTGAAAGCAAAAGGCTTAACTAGGTAGTCATCAGCACCTAACTCTAGCCCTTTGACCCGATCATCAATGCTGTCACGGGCGGTGAGGAATAGCACCGGTGTTTGATGTCCCGCTTCCCTAAATGACGTGAGAATTCGCCATCCGTCGACATCCGGTAGCATTACGTCGAGTATGATCAAGTCGAATCGCTCTGTCATGGCGAGGTGATAGCCATCCAGTCCATTGCGAGTCAATGTGATCAGAAACCCTGCTTCTGTCAGCCCCTGGCGCAGATAATCTCCGGTTTTAGCTTCGTCTTCTACAAGCAGAAGTTTCACTGTCCGCCTCCCGTCTTAAAAAGTTAGTAGTGTAACGGATGCATACACACAGTCAGATGACCCAAAGATGACAGCTTTGTAATCTTTGGGTCATGCTGGCGTCAGTGTAGGCTGGGTAATATGTAGGAACAAAAAATTAAAAGCTGCCTATTTAATAAATAGCGGCCACTTATTACCTGCTTGACTACCTGCGAGATAGGTGATGACACCGGAGCATCAGTTAACATGAAACAAGACGAGTCAGTATTAATTTCTCGCCAACGTTTGTCACGGCGGCTTTTTGTAAAAGGTCTAGCGGCAGGCGGTGTTTTATCAGCTATGCCAAGGCTGCTCTATGCCAACACAAATGATACTCATCTGGGTTCGGCCCCTGTATTGAGCGGCCAGGAAATAAATTTGGTCATTGCGGAAACTCCTGTCAATTTTACGGGTGTTACGCGAATGGCGACCACTATCAATGGCTCCATTCCAGCACCGACTCTGCGTTTGCGCGAAGGGGATGAGGTGACTATTCGTGTTACCAATCATCTCACTGTTCCTACCTCAATACATTGGCATGGGATTATTCTTCCTTACGAGATGGATGGTGTGCCAGGCATAAGTTTTCGCGGTATAGCGCCGCAAGAAACCTTTGTTTATCGCTTCACGTTGAAGCAAAGCGGGACGTACTGGTATCACTCCCATAGTGGCTTTCAGGAAATGACCGGTATGTACGGCGCACTTATTGTTGAGCCGCGCCAAGGTGAGTCGATTCAAGCAGATCAAGATCATGTGATACAGCTGTCAGACTGGACCGATGAGGATCCTATGTCTCTGTTGTCCAAATTGAAGGTACAAAGTGATGTTTATAACTTCAATCAGCCGGTATTAGGTGATTTTTTACAGGATGCATCAACGCTAGGAATGACCGGTGCGCTTGAAAAGCGTCAGATGTGGAATCAGATGCGGATGAATCCGACGGATTTAGCTGATCTTTCAGCCGCAACATTTACGTATCTGATGAACGGCATGACACCAGCGGGTAACTGGAATGGATTGTTCAACAAAGGTGAACGCGTACGTCTGCGTTTTATTAATGGGTCCAGTAATAGTTTTTATGATGTTCGCATTCCTGGGTTGATCCTCAGTGTTGTGCAGGCTGATGGGCAGAATGTGAAGCCCGTGAGCGTAGATGAATTCCGCTTTGGTCCAGGTGAAACGTACGACGTTATTGTCGAGCCTGAAAACGATGCATACACCATTTTTGCACAAAGTATGGATCGATCAGGCTACGCACGCGGCACCTTGTCTGTGCATCCTAGTATGGTTACTGCTGTACCGGAACTTGATCCTGTTGAGTGGCTGGAAATGACTGACATGATGGGAGCCATGGATCATAGCCAAATGGGTCATACCATGGACGATTCGGCCATGGATCACAGTGCGATGGGACATAGCACGAGCGGTGCCGCCATGAAACCACCGGCAATGGATCACAGTACGATGGGACATAGCATGAGCGGTGCTGCCATGAAGTCTCCGGCAATGGATCACAGTGCGATGGGACATGGCATGAGCGGTGCTGCCATGGAGTCTCCGGCAATGGATCACAGCCAACATGGCATGCAAACGAATCCTTTGGCGAAGCCTTCACAAAAGGTTCGGCATGCGAGTACTGAATATGGCCCGTCTGTCGATATGCGTGTTGATACACCGCGTACCAATCTGGATGATCCGGGCATCGGGCTGCGTAACAATGGCCGTCGTGTATTAACACTGGCTGATCTGCGTTCCGTTACGGGTGTGCTGGATGATGATCGTGCACCGACAAGGGAGATAGAGCTGCATCTTACCGGCAATATGGAACGTTACAGCTGGTCAATAGATGGACTTGAATTTGGTAAGAGTACACCCGTGTCGATGCATCAAGGTGAGCGGATACGAGTTATCTTACAGAATGACACTATGATGACTCACCCCATGCATTTACATGGCATGTGGAGCGATGTGGAGTCTTCAGAAGGCGATTTATTGGTGCGCCGTCATACTATTTCAGTGCAACCGGCACAACGGGTTAGCTTTTTGACAACACCGCATGACTTCGGGCGCTGGGCTTGGCATTGCCATCTTCTTTTTCACATGGATGCGGGCATGTTCCGCGAGGTGGTGGTCTCATGAAACCAGTCTCTTTTGTTCGAATACTAAAACCTCTGATCGTCACTGCTGCATTAACAATGAGTAGCTATCCGTTGCTGGCATATGCCGCTGGGACTGATGTAAACGATGGAAAAGCGCAGGGTGGTGAAGCGCCCGCTGATGCTCGTGATCCACATGCCTATTCCGATGGCTATACGTTAGAAAAAGGACCTTATGCATTGGGTGGGCCGCGTCAACTCAAGTTGGCCGACGAATATATGTTCTGGGCGGTGGTGGGTGATCGTATTGAATACGATGCCGACAGTGAAACAGGTGTGTTTGATCTTCAGGGTTGGTATGGATCCACCTTCAATCGTCTGTATATCAAATTGGAAGGTGATATTGCTAACGGCCGTCTGGAAGAAAGCCAGACAGATGTTTTGTGGAGTCATGCGTACACCCCTTATTTCGATACACAGCTTGGGATACGGCTTGATCAGTACGATGAAGGTACTGATCGGCAATGGCTTGCCCTTGGACTGCAAGGGCTCGCTCCTTACTGGTTCGAATTGGACGCGACCGCCTACATTGGCGAAAGCGGCCGCACTGCTGTTTCACTTGAGGCGGAGTATGAATTATTACTTAGCCAGCAGTGGGTTTTGCAACCGCGCGCTGAGTTGAGCTTTTATGGTCAGGATGACATCGAAAACGGATTAGGCGAGGGTTTTGCTGATGCCGCGCTTGGATTAAGACTGCGCTATGAAATCACACGTCAGTTCGCACCGTATGTGGGTGTCGAGTGGACAAGTATGTTAGGTGAAACAGCTGATATCGCTCGGGCCGCTGATGAGTCCGTTCGTGATACCCATTATGTAGTGGGTGTGAGGTTCTGGTTCTAACTGTGCTTTAAACACAAAAGATCATTTATTTTAAATAAAAAAAACAGGGATCAATCATGATGAAAAAACAATTTAGCGTACTTATTGCTGTTCCTGCACTTATGCTGGCGTTTTCTGTACAGGCGCATAGTGAAAAAGATCACATGAAAACCGCAGAGAATCCAGACTGCGCGACTTTGAGTGCGATGGATCATAGCAAAATGGATATGAATGATCCGGTTGTGATGGCCATGATGCAGCAGTGCATGAGTGCCATGCAGGATGGTTCAGTAGAGTCAGGCGACGCATCATCTCATGGGCATGACTCAGATGACGCATCATCTCATGGCCATAGCGAGCAGATGACAGGCGCGGGAATGGCGGGTGATCATATGCAAACGCCATCTCAGTAATTAAAGATAAAACAGTCACTTGAGCATGCCCTTGCCGAGTAAGTGGTAAGGGCTGCTATCGGCGGAGAGTATCTAATGACAGTTTTAAAAAAGGGAGCTTGTTTTAAGCGACTGATAGCAATGGCAGGCGTAGTGGTGATAGGGGGCGTGGCGTTTCTCTACTCGGGTTTGTATTCGATGGGAGCAGATGATCCTCACTTTGATGTTACCACATGGGCATTAGAGACATTGCGTGAGAACTCGATCGCGCGCGCCTCACAGGATATTGACGTGCCGTCGGATCTCAATTCAGCTGAGCGTTTACTCAAAGGTGGTGCAGATTACAATGCCATGTGCGCAGGCTGTCATCTAAAACCGGGTAAAAGTGAAAGTGATTTCACATTAGGCTTGTATCCTTCGCCGCCAAATTTAGCAGATATATCCCGAACGGACGAAGACGCAAAAGAAGAAGATCAGCGAAATTTTTGGATTATTAAACACGGAATTAAAGCATCAGGGATGCCTTCTTGGGCGCCAGGGCATGATGATACGCGTATCTGGAACATGGTAGCTTTTCTTAAACGTTTGCCTGGTCTGACAGAAAATCAATATCAGATCCTTACTGCACGAGGGAGTAATGGTGCTAGCACCCACTGATCAGCGGGTAGTTCGAACCGGCTAGGATAGAATCGTTCCTGTTTGATGGGGTTTCCCCCGTCAGGTGATCTGTCCGGGCACCCCTCTCTGGCTGTGCTGTCTCGCGCTCCAACATCGTTGTTAGGCACGAAACTGAGGAACATAGCGATTGTGTTAATGCATCACATAAGAAGGTCGGATATGAAGCGGGTGTTTGTGATTACTATCGCCTCGTCCATGTTCGGCATTTTATACAGTGTCGTTTTGTCTGAAGGGCTCTCCTTTGGGCTCGTTAATGGCATCTTGAACGGAATCTTTATCGGTCTTCTGGACACAATTTGGGTACGCAAACGTCGAGGGCGTCGACTACGTCAATTACCGCTGATCCACTATACGTTGGTACTGACGGTGATCTGGATCACCATCATCCTGTTCAATATGACGCTGACTCGGCACTGGCTGGGGTTAAGTCATGACCTCAGCTTGCAATGGATGCGTGGTGAGGCTTTTGGACGCCATTTTGTGTTTAGCTTGTTTATGGCGTTTACGTTTAATCTACTGCTTCGGATCACCTCCTTCTTGGGTACTCGATCGCTGATGGAGATACTACTCGGTCGATATCAAGAACCGGCTGAGCAGCACCTGGCATTTATGTTTTTGGATGTGGTGGGATCAACCCGGCTGACTGAAAAAATAGGTGATGTTAAGACGCACCAGCTCATAGGAAACCTATTCTTTGACTTGGCTGGCGTGGTTGATCAATACGGCGGCGAGGTACACCGCTACATTGGCGATGAAATGGTAGTGACCTGGGACCTTTCTAAACGTCGGTCGATGCCGGATATTCTCGGTTGCCTAGAAGACGTTTTTCGCATCGTCGAGGTTCAGCGACAAGCTAGTGTCCCCGTTTACAGCGCCTGGGTCGATTTACGAGCAGGGCTCAATTCAGGCCTTGTCCTCGTCAGCGAGGTTGGTGATTTGAAACGTGAGCTGGTCTATTTCGGCGACACTATTAATGTGGCAGCAGGACTGCAAGGTCACTGTAAAGAGGCAGGGGTTAGAGCGTTGATTTCTTCGTCTTTGTATCAAACCTTGGAGCACGCACCGAAGTTACACGCTAGCCGATTAGGGCTGGTTTCGATGAAAGGAAAAATTGAGCAAGTGGATAGTATTGCACTGGCCTATTGCGAGACTGAAACTACTGATCAAGATGGTGTGACTGAATACACCACATAATGGATAGAGTTATGAAACTAAAACCGTGGATAGGTTTGGGGTTGATTGTGTTGCTAACGGCCTGCGGCTTGCCCGATGAAGCTGAACGACTTGCAAATCAAGGGTTGCCTCCTACCAATTTCGTTGGTGATAAAGATCAGGGAAGGCTGCTCTACAGTAAGAGCTGTGCCAGCTGCCATGGGGTAATGATGAATGGAACAAAGCAGGGGCCACCTTTGAACCACAAAGTGTACGAGCCGAGTCATCATTCTGATCTGGCTTTTTATCGGGCGGTTAAAGATGGCGTCAGGTCGCATCACTGGAAGTTTGGCGATATGCCAGCACAGCCGCAGGTTTTACCGACAGATGCCGCGCATATCATCGCCTATGTTCGAGTGCGACAGGAGCGTGCTGGAATACGGTAGCTTGTGAATTTCAACACAAACCACCTCGTTCTAGCGAGTATAAATGTCAAGTTTAAGCTTCTTTGATTAAGCCATATACTTCTTGGTTTGTGCGGGAAGAGTAGCGCGATCCATTGATGTAATCTTTATGTAGGTTTTAGTCAGTAAAATGTTGTTTTGTAAATTATCAGTGCACACGAGACACATTGTTGTAGGCGTTCTTATGTCGATTGCTTTGATGTTGCCTTATACACATTTTGCCTCACATAATCCCTTTGCTTCTGTGGATGCAGATATTGAACGCCACCTAGAGTTAGGGGCTGAAATATCTGAGTACTCAACGCACTTGCATGATAGAGGCACGCACGAGGAGTCAACCCAAGAGCGCCAACACGGCCATGATAGTGCCGACCATACACATAATTCGGTCTTTCTATCCGTTCAAAGCATACCTGCTGCGCTTAGGTTAGGGTTTTGGTCCTCTGTCTATGTACGGAATCACTTGTCCCATACTTCTATGCAATGGCAGCGTCCTCCTTCCTAGGCAAGCACACCTTTCTTGATACGAACCGTATCTGCGGAATATTTTGTTAAGAACAATGTGAGTTACCTTATGAAAATACCTGTGTGTACAGAGAATTCGCCGCCGTTTCTCGGTCAGAAAAAACTCTGGGCGGCCCTTGTCGGGTTGCTATGTTTAGTGTTAATTCAGGAGAGTGCGTTTGCACACGGTATCGCCTCTGGCGACCAAGGCTACATTCAAGAAATCAGCGGTATCAATCTGCTACCGTTTACCTACTTGGGTGCCAAGCATATGGTCACAGGATACGATCACTTGCTTTTCCTATTCGGCGTAATCTTCTTCCTGTACAAACTGCCCCATATCGCAATTTATGTGAGTTTGTTTACTATCGGTCATTCAACGACTCTGCTCGTGGGCGTCTATTTTGACATCCCCGCGAATGCTTATCTGATCGATGCAATTATCGGTCTTTCTGTGGTCTATAAAGCGCTCGATAATCTCGGGGCCTATCAGCGTTGGTTTGGGTATCAACCCGATACTAGGCTGGCGACCCTGATATTTGGCCTTTTTCATGGTTTTGGATTGGCGACAAAAATCCAGGAATTTGAAATTTCATCAGATGGGCTGTTAGCCAATCTAATCGCCTTTAATGTCGGTGTTGAGATAGGTCAACTGCTTGCTCTGAGTTTTATTTTAATTCTGATGGGGTTCTGGCGGCGTTATTCAGGATTTTTCAAGCATGCCTATACCGCGAATGTCTTTCTGATGGGGGCTGGCTTTATGCTGATCGGTTATCAGATGACTGGTTACTTCGTAGCTTAATAAAACGACTACTTGAAGTTAAAGAATACGATAGAGGTTTATATGTATAACACAGACTTACCAAGCCGAGCGGAGCTACCAACCAGTCAACAATTGGTACGCTCAACGGTGATCGCAGCCGTAGTTGCAGTCCTTTTGCTGATTACAACCGTACTTCCCGCAGAATACGGGCTAGATCCTACAGGAGCAGGACGTTACTTGGGGCTGACGACCATGGGTGAGATCAAGGTTTCACTTGCACAAGAGAGCGCTCAAGAGGTTCCAGTGCAGAAAATAGCTGCAATAGAAACAGGGGCTGTTTCGAAAGAAGGCCTAGCAGCTGTTCCTGCTGTATCACTTATTAGCCCAGCCGCCGAGAAGGTTGCTGAAGCGAAGATTCTCGCTAAACCTGTTGCGGCAGCATCGAGCATGCCTATCGCTTCTGACCAAAAGGTGATTATTCTTAAGCCCGGTGAGGCCACCGAAATTAAACTGGGTATGAATAAAGGAGCTACCGTGACTTACGAGTGGGCCGTAGAAGGCGGAGCTGTCAATTTTGATACCCATGGAGACTCTCCCAGCCTTGATTATTTCGGCTACGGCAAAGGGCGTCAGGTCAAAGGGGATAGTGGAGTTCTTGAAGCAGCCTTTAATGGCAAACATGGGTGGTTTTGGCGGAACCGCTCGGTTGGTGCGGTAACGATAACCCTGGAGATTCAGGGGGACTATCAGTGGATTAAACGCATGATGTGAAAGTCCGCCCCTCGCTGCCCTATGGTGAGGGGCTTTGCCTATTTTACGGAGCTATCAAGCGATTGTAGTGTTCTTAATGACCTAGAGGTAAGCCGATCGAGTCCGAACGTTAGACTCTTTACCGTGGCCCGCTTAATATTTGAATCTACGCTTTTTCTCGAATTTAGCAAAGCTACAGTTTCATTTTTCTGGAAATATCTACCTGCAATCGCAGATACGAGAAATAGCGTATGGAATGTTGGCCGCTAAGCACTTCGGAGTTGCTGCCAATGTTGTGTCACATTAGCCGTTAGTGCGAAGCAATACCCTCGCCCCTCAAGTAACGAACAAGATCGTTTAGATCCTGCTCACCCATTACCCAGCGGGGCATTGAGCTATCGAGCGCTTCACCGTTGGGATCAACCCCTTCCCTGATTGCACGTCGCAGTGAGGTCGATGAATAGCTGCTGTGGTCACCATGACCGTCATCGTGGTCACCAAACAGGGCATCGGCAGTTAGCGCAGGTGACTGAATCCAGAAGAAGGGGTACATCCGCTCGCCGCCTTGACGGTCAGCGCCATGGCACGATACACAACCGCTCGAATGCATGTCGTGATGCATATTGCCTCCTGAAGTTGAGATGGGGCTGTCATCACGCCCAACACCGGTGAAGTAGATGCGTTCACCATTGCTGGTGAAGTTGGCTGGGCCGGTGGAGCGGTTATCGAAATGATCCATCCCCATACCGCAGCCGCTAAGGGCGGTTGATAGGGTGATGAGCGCGGCTGACTTAAACACGCCATACATGATGTAAGTCCTTTAAAGTCGTTAAATATAGATCTTAAAAGAATTTGATTACAACAAGCTTATCAAAGTCCATTAAAATGGGCGATAATAGCTCGCACCGGACGTTATTCACCAGGCTAGCAGGGGGACATGTGGCAAAATGCATCATCAAATTTTGTATGGTAACGCTGCTTATTCTGGGTCAGCAGTTTGCGCTTGCGTCTGAGTTGGAGTTTTTCAGTACGATACAGCAGATTCCTTCTGCAATGGAAACGTCCGATTCATCCTGTGAATCTATGCCTGTATGTATTGATGGCAATCACCAGCCATGTCCCTCCGAGTGCGCGGGTTCCTTGGCCGTGCCGGGGTTCCTGAGTGTCATGAATAGTGGCATCGTCACGTTGCCGGTGGTCGCATATATCAACAACCATATAGACCCGCTGCTCAGCCCTCCTGATCCTCCTCCCCAAGTTTAACCTCTCGATCGCACCTTTTATCTCCCTTTCTGCAAATGTTATTGCGGAACGATAATCGAGATAGGTGTCTTTACATCAATCGCTATCGCTTAGTTACAGTCATCAGTTCGATGGCTCGACCTAGCATGACGGGTCGGATCGCGTGTTACCAACGGCTAACCATTGTTAGCACATATCATTGATATCGGATGTTAGTTATATGACGAATTATCGAGTATTTACTCGCTTGGTGCTGGGGCTGTTTGCGCTGGGATTTCTTCAGGCCTGTTCGGAACAGTTTGATCCTTGGCATGAGGATGGCAGTACTGGCCGCTGGTTTACTCAGGAGCAAGTAGCGCAGGGAGAACAGATCTATCAGACCTATTGCGCTAACTGTCATGGCGCGAAAGCTGAAGCCACGCCGCAATGGACCAAACCTGACGCGGACGGCCTGTATCCGCCACCACCGCTCAACGGCACCGCGCATGCGTGGCATCATCCGTTCCCTATGTTGAAAAAAACCATCAACGAAGGAACCAATGGTCGCATGCCTGCCTGGAAGGACAAATTGAGTGATCAGGAGGTAGATGCCGTTATCGCATGGTTTCAGAGTCTGTGGCCCGACGAGGGTTATCTGATTTGGCAGCGACGGCATAAACAGTAGGGGGCATTGAAATGGACAGTGAAGACTCGGTTCCCATTGCCGATGGTTTTGTCTTGAAACGACAGCTACTGCTTGATGTTGGCATAGGAGACCTGACCAATACGCTAGCCAGTATTAGGGCGCTGCCAGGCATGGTGTCAGCGGTTATCACAACGCGTGACCGGCTCGCAGTGAAATACGACGCCAGTCAGATACAGATTGATCGGGTGCTTGAGTTGCTAGAGCGTAGCGACATCTCTATCCGTCGTAGCTATTGGCAACGTCAGTGCCTGCGGTGGTATCGATTTGTCGATCAAAATACAGCGGCCAATGCACAATCAACCAGTAGTCATTGCTGCAATAAGCCGCCTAAGGGGTATTAGATGACTGACTCTGAGGGAAAGAGAGTGCTGCGTTATGCCTTGATGGTCTTCGTTGTTAGCGCTTTTTTGCTATGGAGTTGGTTAGATCATTTCAGCTTATCCTTCAGTTTCGATTGGAGCGATCCACAAGTCATTATCGATCTCGCCAGGCAGTCCGGTATGGCCGGACCATTGGTTATCGTTGCAGCTATGAGCGCTGCGATTGTCTTTAGTCCATTACCGAGTGCTCCAATCGCGATGGCTGCGGGTGCCATATATGGTCATTACGAGGGCACCTTTTATGTGTTCGTTGGAGCGCTGTTAGGGGCATCGGTCGCTTTTGGTATTGCGCGGGTGCTGGGCTTTAATGCGGCCCATGATTGGTTAGATCAACGCTTCCCGGCTTGGAAGCTGGGCGATCAGCAGCGGTTGATGTGGTTGGTGATGCTGTCGCGGTTGTTGCCTTTTATCTCTTTTGACTTGGTGAGTTACGCCGCAGGTGTGACTCAGCTGAGCTATGGACGTTTTTTCATTGCTACATCGGTGGGTATCTTGCCAGCCAGCTTTTTGCTGGCGCATTTCGGAGAAGCGGCGATGGAACAATCGTTACTGATCAATGGCTTCATCATCCTGATTTTAATAATTACAGCGGGTATTTGGCGTCTTTGCAGCGCGAAGCGGAGTGACGGGTGAATGTCCCAGAATAATTGCCGATGGTGGGCGACTAAATTAACGGCGGGCATTGCATGGCAGCGCAGTTAGCGAATTTGACAGGATAAACAATCAAAATATAGGGATAAATTATGAAAAGAGTTGTTTTGTTAGTACTTATTTCTACCTTGAGTTCTTCACCGGTATGGGCTGATCATTTTAACGGCCATGTGGATGTTAAAGTCGGCTCATTATCACCTCGAGCTGCTGCAGGTCAGAAGATTTTTAATCAAAAGTGTGGTTCCTGTCACGGTTTAAACGGTGAAGGAACACTCGCGGGGCCGCCGCTGATTCATGCTATTTATAACCCTGGTCACCATGATAATGGCTCTTTCTCCAGAGCTGTTACCAAGGGCGTTCAGCAACACCATTGGACATACGGAAACATGCCCCCGCAACCCGATGTTGGGTTTTCAGACATGACCGGTATTGTTTCTTTTGTCAGAGAGGTTCAGAAGCAGAATGGCATTGTGAAGAAAGCACACAGGATGTAATAGGGGGTCGTAGCGTTATGAAACGGCGCTACTCCTTCCTTTTTTGAGTCGCATGCTAGTCGTTACTATTCCAGTATCAGGGGCTACTAAAGCCCCAGTTTGGCAGCCAGCCGCTCTGCAGGGAGGTAACCGGGGGCTACCGAACCATCGGCGAAAATTAATGTTGGAGTACCTGCGACATCAAACTGTTGGCCTAATTGATACTGCCTAGCCACCGGATTATCACACGCTTTGGATACTACCGGGTGGCCAAGTTTTGCATCGGTCATCGCCTGCTGAGGGTTGTCGGCACACCAGACAGAAACCATATCCCGGTAGGCTTGAGAGTTGATGCCTGCACGGGGGAAAGCGAGGTAACGAACTTCGATTCCCCTTGCGTTGATATCGTCCATCTCGCTGTGCAGTTTGCGGCAGTAACCACAAGTGATATCTGTGAACACGACGATCGATGCTTTGACCTCGCCTGTAGGTGTGAAATTTATAGTTTCGCTTGACGAAATATCGCTGAGTAACGACAGACGAAGCGATTTTTTGCTGTTTTCTGTGAGGTTTGTTATTCCCGTTGGGCCGGTCTGGTACAGCTCTCCAGTAAAGAAGAAGCTCGCCTCTTTATCGGTGTAGATCATCTGTCCTTCTCTCAGCACCACGACATAGAACCCGTCGATAGGAGCTGGCTTTACGCTACGGGCCTGCAGTTGAGGGCTGATGCTTTTAAGCTTTTCAGCGATGCTGTCCTCGACACTTCCGGCTTGGGAGATCGTGCTGCCCAACAGGCTTGCCAGGATGAGAATGATGTTGGCTTTCATGCTATGCCTTCCAATGGTGATTGTTATTGAACTTAGTTGGAATCTAAACCCCTAAAAAAGTTCAGGATATTGAGGCTTTAAAGATGTATCGGCGCATTCGTGTAGTTTTGACATGGTTTGGGTTCTTCAAACAAAAGCCGTTGATAGCTGGCTTTTTGCTATCAGTTTTTCTAGTAAACCCAGCTTATGCAGGTTGGTGGGAGTCGTTAACAGGTGAAAGCGAAAGCCCGTTAACTGTCGAAGAAGCTTATCAATTTAATTACAACCAACCGGAGCCTGGCAGGCTGGTACTTAACTGGCAGATGCCCGATGGCTATTACCTCTACCGTGACAAAATTAAATTGCATACCGCAGATAAGGTGACGGTTCTCGATATTAAAAAAGAGGCTGCGGTCGAAAAAGAGGACGCAATCTATGGTCGCAGCTGGGTCTATTTTGACAGTGCCGAAGTCTGGGTCGCGATTCAGCAGGCCCTGAATGGCGAGGCTAACCCCGAAATCAAGGTTGAGTATCAAGGGTGCTGGGAAGGCGGTATCTGCTATCCCCCGGAAACTAAGACCGTCAACCTGAACGCCGTGCCTCAGACCGGGACGTTACTGTCGCAAGCCCCGAGTGACTCGTCATCCGCTACCTCAACAATGAGCTACCTGGATCTGTCGTTAACCGATCAACAACGTTTTGTTTCTGCCTTAAGTTCGGGTAGCTACCTATTTACTCTGCTACTGTTTTTTATTGCGGGCTTGGCCTTGTCATTGACGCCCTGCGTGTTCCCGATGATTCCGATTCTGTCGTCTGTGATTGTGGGGCATCAAGGCCAAGCAACCACTCGACAAGCGTTTGTTTATTCCTGCGTTTACGTGTTGTTTATGGCGCTGACATATACCTTGGCTGGCGTTGCAGCGGGATTATTTGGTGCCAATATTCAGGCGGCTTTCCAAAACCCTTGGATCATCAGCCTGTTCAGTCTGATGTTTGTTGTCTTTGCGTTGTCGATGTTCGGTTTGTTTGCCATTGAGATGCCCGCCGTTGTGCAGAATCGGCTTGCCAGGCTGAGCCGACAGCAGCGGGGTGGTCGTTTGGCGGGGGTCGCCGTGATGGGAGTGTTATCGGCGTTGATCGTCGGTCCCTGTGTCGCCGCGCCGCTGGCGGGTGCGCTGATTTATATCGGTCAGACAGGGGATCCCATCCTCGGTGGTGCCGCCCTGTTTAGTTTAAGTTTGGGCATGGGTCTGCCGCTCATTATCATCGGTACCTCGGCAGGAAAACTGCTACCGAGAGCCGGGCATTGGATGGTCACGATCAAGGCGGGTTTCGGCGTGGTGATGCTGTTAATGGCGATCTGGATGCTCGACCGTATTGTTCCGGCAGTGATCACGATGGTTCTTTTAGGCGCGGTTCTGGTGGTGACCTCGATCTACCTTAGGGTGCTTGATCGTCTGCCTGCCGACTCCGCTGGTTGGCCTCAACTAGGCAAAGGCTTGGGGGTTCTGCTGCTTGTCTACGGTGTCAGTTTGTTGCTGGGTGCAGCGGCGGGGAACAGCAGCCTGATCCGTCCTTTAGCCGGCGTATTAGCGGGGGAAAACAGTACGACTCAACCGTTGGTTGCGTTTACCAAGGTGACTGCTATGGAACAGTTACAGCCGCTATTAGCGTCGGCTAAAGCGGCGAACCGGCCCGTGGTGCTGGATTTTTATGCTGACTGGTGCGTGACCTGCAAAGAGTTGGAAGCATTTGTATTTGTTGACCGAGACGTTCAACAGCAATTTAAACGGTTTGTACTGATCAAGGTCGACGTGACAGCCAACGATGCCGATGCCATTGCGTTGAACAAAGCCTTCGGCATTATCGGACCGCCTGCGTTGATACTGTATGACAGGCTGGGCGCTATTCAGGCTGATCAAACCCTGATCGGTGTGCCTGATGTCGATGACTTTGTTGATTGGCTGAAGCAGGTCTAACTAGCTAGGCTCCGAAGCATGGAGCTAGCCTGGAATCAATCTGCCCTGACCGAAAACGGCAGTCGTTGATCTATGGCAGGCATTCCTTTTTGTACTCATTCATCAGAACAGCAAAACCAAGCTTGACCTATGTGTAACACATTGGTTGTACACTCAAATACAACCAATACCACTTGTACTTAACCAATGGGAACAGAGCGATGAAAGTCAGTGAACTCGCCAGGCAGGCCTGCGTGACGGCAGACACGGTGCGTCATTATACCCGGATTGGACTGCTCAGCCCGACACGTGATCCAGCCAATGGTTACCAGCTCTATGATGGCGACGCCCTCAAGCAGCTGTGCTTTATCCAGAAAGCGCGATTGCTGGGTTTTACGCTGCACGAAGTTGAGACCATTGTGCACCACCAGCACCGCGGAACGTCCCCTTGCCCCATGGTGCGTGGACTGATGGCGAGTCATCTACCGAAGGTGCGTGAGCAGATTGCCGAACTGAAGCAGCAATTGACACGAATGGAGCGCGCGATGGTGGCTTGGGAGGAGATGCCAGACGGCGAACAGGGCGACGATGCCATCTGTCCGTTAATCGAACACTGGAGCGATCAGGAGGAACGGAATCATGGTTGAACAAAAAGGGGTAGCCTCATCAATCTGTTTGTCTCTGCAAGGCGTGAGTTGCAACGGTTGTGTCAGCAAGATCCGCATGTTGCTACAGGAGTCAGACCCTGAGGCCGAGATCAGCGTCGATCTGCAACGTAAAATTGCCAAGATCAACTCATTATTGAGTACTGAACACGTCATCGAACAGATTGAGGAGCTGGGTTATCAGGCCCGCCTGGTTATGACCAGCCAACAGCAGTTCCAGGTTGAGGGGATCAAGTGTAACGGTTGTCTGAGTAAGGTGCGTAAAGCGCTGGCGGAGCGCGATCCACAAGCGCAGGCCGAGGCGGATTTTGAAGCTAAAACCCTCTCCATTAATAGCCTGCTGGATTCTCAGCAGCTGATCGATCTGGTGTCCGCTTTAGGCTACGGTATCGAACTTCTACCTCTTTCTGAGACGGATCTGACTGAGAGTGACCCTTCTGAAAAGGAGACATCTTCGGTCGTTCCCTCTGTCAGCGAGGAGCCGGTTGAGTCAAAGCCACTGGCCTCATCGTTAGCCACGGAGCCTGAGGTTTCCCCCTCTGCACTGGAGTCCGCAGCAGCCGGGCAACGATTCCATCTGTCTCTGGAGGGGATGACCTGCGCTAGCTGCGTCAAAAGCATTGAGGACGCGCTGAAAACGGTGCCCGGTGTGACCGGTGTCGATGTCAACTTTGGTAGTCGCAGTGCTTTGGTTGCCGGAAATCTGGCAGTGGCATCGCTGATTCAGGCGGTAGCAGACGCGGGTTATGGTGCCAGCGAAGTCGAGGATCCGGAGCAGGCGGAACGGCAGAAGGAGGCCAACGAGGCTGCCGAATACAAACGCAAGATCATCAACACCGCGATCGGTCTCGGTCTGGGTATTCCGTTGATGGTGACCAGTCTGGTGCATGACATGAGCGTGTCCTCACCTTGGGAGCGCGGCCTCTGGGGTTTGGTCGGACTGCTAACCCTGGCGGTATTGCTGACAGCCGGGCGTCATTTTTACATGGGTGCCTGGAAAGCGTTCCAGCACCACAACGCCAATATGGATACCCTGATCGCCACCGGCACCGGCGCTGCTTGGCTCTACTCGATGGTGGTGGTACTGATGCCGGAGATCCTGCCGGAAACCGCACGCGGTCTTTACTTTGAAGCGGCGGCGATGATTATCGGTCTGATCAACCTGGGTCAGGCGCTGGAGCTCAAAGCCCGGGGACGTACCAGCCAGGCGATCAAGCGGTTGCTGGACCTGCGTACCAAGACGGCGCGCGTGCTCAGAGAAGGTGAGTTTAGAGAGTTGTCGATTGATCAGGTGCAGCAAGATGACCTGATCCAGGTGCGCCCCGGCGAGCAGATTCCGGTGGATGGTGTGGTGACCGAAGGCCACAGCACGTTGGATGAATCGATGCTGACGGGCGAGCCGATGCCAGTCAAAAAATCGGCGGGGGATGAGTTGTCCGCTGGCACCTTGAACCGTACCGGCGCACTCACGTTTAAGGCCACCCGTGTCGGCAAGACGACCGTTCTGGCACAGATTATCGAAATGGTCCGTAAGGCCCAAAACAGCAAGCCGCCGATCAGCCGTTTGGCAGATCAGATCGCCTCGTTTTTCGTGCCGGTGGTGCTGCTGATCGCGGTGTTTACTGCCTTGATCTGGTACAACTTCGGCCCTGAACCGCAGATTGTTTATATGCTGGTGACCGCCACCACGGTGCTGATCATCGCCTGTCCTTGTGCGTTGGGGCTGGCAACGCCGATCTCCACCATGATTGGTGTCGGTAAGGCGGCTGAGCACGGCATCCTGATCCGCAACGGCGAGGCGTTACAAAAAGCCAGCCGTCTGACCACCGTGGTGGTCGATAAGACCGGCACCCTGACTGCCGGGCAGCCCGAGGTCACCGAGGTGGAGTTGTTCGGCGCCCTGGGCGAGCAGCACACCCTAGCCTTGCTTCATACGTTGGAAAGCCGTTCCGAACATCCGCTTGGCGAAGCACTCGTTGATTATGCCAAAACCTATGCGGTAGATCTGAGCCTGGATCAGTTCGAGGCGTTATCCGGTCTAGGGCTCCAGGCCACTATTGAAGGGCAGTGCGTTCTGATCGGCAATCCGCGCCTGATGGCGCAGGAAGCTATTAATATCGAGCAGGCAAAAACCTTAGCACAAGGCTGGGAAGAGCAGGCACGCACCGTCGTTTATATGGCCATAGACGGGCAGCTGAGCGCTCTGTTTGGGATCGCCGATCCGCTCAAGCCCGATGCCCTGGCCGCCATCCAGCGATTGCAACACGATGGCGTCAAGGTGCTGATGTTGACCGGTGACAACCAGGCGACAGCTGCAGCGGTGGCTCTAGCGACCGGTATCGACGATTTCCGCGCACAACTGTTACCCGAAGACAAATTGGCTGAAATTCGTCGGTTACAAGCACAGGGCGAGATCGTGGGGATGGCCGGTGATGGTATCAACGACGCGCCCGCTTTGTCCCAAGCGGATGTGGGGTTTGCGATCGGTTCAGGAACCGATGTGGCAATCGAAAGTGCCGACATCACCCTGATGCGAGGTTCCCTGCACGGTATTGCCGACGCCATCGAACTGAGCCGGGCCACCCTGAAAAACATCAAGCAGAATCTGTGGGGGGCGTTTGCCTACAACAGCTTGGGAATCCCGATCGCGGCGGGTGTGCTCTTTCCGCTGACCGGCTTGCTGCTCAATCCAGTCATCGCTGGCGTGGCTATGTCGCTGTCTTCGGTGACGGTGGTTAGCAATGCCAACCGGTTGCGATTTTTCCAAGCCAGTCGAAGTAAGACAGCTGAGACTCAAGTCGATAATCCAGATACAAGAACGACGGAGGTACTGTCATGACAACGTTCATTGTCAACGTCTCGGGGCTGCTACTGATGACGGCAATCGTCTGGTGGTTCTGGCTCTATCGATCGGGGCTCACAACCCAGTCAAACGCTGGAGTGGTACAGATCATCGTAGAGAACGGGGTTTACAGCCCTGACCGCATCCTCGTCCTTGCCAACCAGCCAACGACGTTGCGCTTTTTACGCAAAGATCCGTCGACATGTGCAGCCACCGTTATCTTCGACGAGCTGGATATCAGCGCCGAGCTGCCACTAGGAGAGATCAAAGAGATCGTTATTGACCCCGCAACACCGGGTAATTATCGCTTCAGCTGTCCGATGCAGATGTATCGCGGCAGTCTGGAGGTCAAGGAAACATGAAACAAGGAGTCATACCATGGCTAAATCAACCGGTAATTCGTTCTGGCTAAGCAGTAAAGGGTTGGCCGCAATCAGCTTGATCGGCTTTGCCAGCTACTTCCTGCTGATGGAACACTCACAGCATCTGTTTGAGTATTTGCCCTACCTGATCCTGCTGCTCTGTCCTCTCATGCATCTCTTTATGCACCGAGGGCACGGTCATAAACATGGCATTAAGGATAACGTGGAGTCGCAATCCTCTCAGTCGGATAGGGAGGTGACATTTAGAGATGGCTACGAGCAGGGGCGCAAAGACGCTCTGCGCGATGACCACGAAGCAGAGCCCCCTCATGGACACCGCTAACGGCTACGGTTTATGGACGTTGGTGGTGATCAACTCGGCCATCTTCATCTTTTTTGCCTTCAGCTTCACCAAGCCCAAAACAACAACCGACTGGCGCAGCCTAGGGGCCTTTTCCGCCTTTGTTGTCGCACTATTCACTGAGATGTATGGCTTCCCGTTGACCATCTATCTGATGTCCGGTTGGTTGCAGACCCACTACCCGCAATTAGATCTGTTGGCGCATGAAAATGGTCACCTGTTGCACACGCTGTTGGGGCTAGACGGAAATCCTCACTTCAATATCCTCCATATGCTAAGCACAGTATTGATACTCATCGGTTTCCTCTTACTGTCGTCGTCATGGCGTGTTCTGCACCAAGCACAACAGAACGGCGTGCTGGCCACCAGCGGTTGGTACGCTCATATGCGTCATCCCCAGTACAGTGCATTCATCTTGATCATGATTGGCTTTCTGCTGCAATGGCCCACGCTCCCCACTCTGATCATGTTTCCGGTCCTGCTTATCGTCTACAAGCGTCTGGCGTTGCGCGAAGAAAGGGTCGTGGAGCAAGAGTTCGGTGAGACCTACCAACGTTACCGGGACGTCACCCCTGCGTTCATTCCCAAATTCAAATCGTCACATTCCGAGGAGGCCTTTATCAGTACTGCCAAGGAGAAACAGCCATGAAGGACAAAATCCACAAACCGGGCATTCACGTAAATTATTTGGTGAGCCGCCATATGTGCATCGAAGGTCTCGGTGAATCGTTAATAGAGCCACTTGTTGCACAATTGAGCGCGTTAGTTCAAGTCGATGACGTGTCTATTACGAGAAACGGGAGTAAATCGATGCTGAACATCGCCTATGACGCATCGGTGCGGCCCCAACCGTTGGATGATATTAAGCAGGCTTTAGCCACGATGGGGGCGTGTATCGCTGATGATTGGTGGGCCCGTTTTAAGCAGCGATATTACGAGTTTACCGACCAGAATGTTTACGATAATGCTCGGCTTCAACCCCATTGTTGCAATAAGGCACCGCCTGGAAAATAGATGCCTGCTGAGCTAAACGGTACTAGTGAAGAGGATAAGGCCGTGACAGTACAATCGCAGGAAGCTGCACCCGCTTGTCGCATTTGTGGCCATTCATTGAGTGGATCGTTGTACCTTAGTGAAGACGGCCAGCCATACTGCTGCGAGGGATGCCCAACGACCTAAATGGCGCCACGGCACTGTCTTCACCGAACCTTCATGTCGAAGGGATCGTTGCAGCGCGAGCCATCGCCTTAGATGCCCGAGAATATGAGACAGGTCTGCATTCAAAACGTGTTGCTTGCCATACTCTTGTGCTGGCCCGGCATATCACCGATGATCCCACAGAACCCATGTCGGTCTACTACGGTTTACTACTGCATGACATTGGTAAGATCGCTATACCCGATCGTATCTTGCTTAAATCGGCGCCTCTCACAGCACAAGAACGAAAAGAGATGGAAACCCACTCGCAGCGAGGTTATGAAATTCTCACCCCAGTACCTCAACTGAAAGCGGCGGCAGACATCGTGCTCTCCCATGAAGAGAGTTTACATGGCAAAGGTTACCCAAACAGGCTTACCAGTGATCGAATACCCATTGGAGCCCGTCTACTCGCGGTCATTGACACCTTGGACGCGATGACATCAGACCGAGTCTATCGGAAAACACTCTCTTTTGATAAGGCACGCGCAGAGATCGTCAGCCTTTCAGGTAAGCAGCTTGATCCCTCCGTCGTTGATGTTTTCCTGGTTGAAGAGGGCGTCCTACGAAAAATGGTGGCTCTGAAATGTTCACGGCCAGATCTCGGTAATCTTGTTTGATTCCGTGGCAAAGGCCAAGTTGAGGCAGTTTGGAATAAACCCTATACTCCTTCAACTTTGAGAAAGAATTGGTTTCGAATTTTGGCTTCGTTTTTATCGTGGGCAGATCATTAGAATTATGCGGTTAGGTAATGCATCGGATAGCATCAGGTTTATCGTTGTCGGCGTTCTTATGTCGATTGCTCTGATGTTGCCTCAGATGAACATTGCCTCACACACCCCGCTGGCTGCCATGGACGCAGATATTGAACGCCACTTGGAACTAGGATCTGACGTCCCCGATCATGCTGCCCACTCCCATGATAACGGCACCCACGAAGAAGCAAATCTAGAGCACCAGCATGGTCATAACAATGCTGACCATACCCACCTCTCCGTCTTTCTATCTGCACATGATATGCCTATGGAGTTCCAGTTAAACATCTGGTCCCCCGTATATATACGCAGTCATTTATCTCCATCCCCTCCCCAATGGCAACGTCCTCCTAGGCCAATTCACGTTTCTTGAGCAAACCGCATCTGCGGAAGTTTTGTTTATAAAAAATGTGAGTTAATTTATGAAGATACCTGTGTATTCAGGAATTTCACTGTCTCTTATCGGACGGCGAAAGCTCTGGGCTGCTCTTGTTGGGTTGCTGTGTTTAGTGTTGTTTCAGGAGAGTGCCTTAGCGCACGGGATCGCCTCAGGCGATCAGGGCTATATTCAGGAAATAAGTGGAATCAATCTGCTGCCGTTTACCTACTTGGGTGCTAAGCATATGGTCACTGGATACGACCATTTGCTGTTCCTGTTCGGTGTGATTTTCTTCCTGTACAAACTACCTCACATCGCGGTTTATGTGAGCTTGTTTGCTATTGGCCATTCAACAACTCTACTGGTGGGAGTCTATTTCGATATTCCCGCAAATGCTTATCTGATCGATGCAATGATAGGTCTCTCTGTCGTCTATAAGGCCCTCGATAATCTCGGCGCCTATCAGCGTTGGTTCGGCTATCAACCCGATACTAAACTGGCGACCCTCATCTTTGGCCTTTTTCATGGCTTTGGACTGGCAACCAAAATCCAAGCGTTTGAAATATCTGCAGATGGCCTGTTGGCCAACCTGATTGCCTTCAATGTCGGTGTAGAGGTAGGCCAGTTGCTAGCTCTCAGTTTTATTCTGATTCTGATGGGGTTCTGGCGACGCCATGCAGGTTTCTTTAAACATGCCTATACCGCGAATGTCTGTTTGATGGGGGCTGGTTTCATGCTGGTCGGCTATCAGATGACAGGTTATTTCGCCGCTTAAAATAACGCTACTTGAACTCAAAGAATTCGAACGAGGTTTTTATGTACAACTCAGACTTACCAAATCGAGCCGAGCTTCCGACTAGCAAACAACTGCTTCGCTCGACGTTAATAGCAGCTGCTGCGGCAACACTTTTGCTTATCACAACCGTACTTCCCGCTGAATACGGGATAGACCCGACAGGGACTGGCCGTTACTTGGGACTGACTAACATGGGTGAGATCAAAGTTTCTCTTGCACAGGAAAATGCCCAGGAAGCTGCAAGACAGGAGAAACCATCTCTGCTTGTCGTGAAGCCCATCAAGAGTGATCGGCAGGCAGCGCCTTCAGTCGCATTAATAAACGCTGCATCGGCAGAGGTTGCGGAGACAAAAGTGCTAGCTAAACCTGCCACTCAGCTGGTTCCCATGCCTCTCGCTTCAGACCAAAAGGTGATCACGCTTAAGCCAGGTGAAGCCACCGAAATCAAGTTAGGGATGAACAAGGGAGCCTCCGTGAGCTATGAGTGGACCGTAAAGGGAGGAGCCGTCAATTTTGATACCCATGGAGACGCTCCTGGTCTTGACTACTACAGCTATGGCAAAGGGCGCCAAGTCACTGGAGGCAACGGCGTACTTGAAGCGGCTTTTGATGGCAAACATGGATGGTTTTGGCGTAATCGCTCAGCCAACAGCGTCACGATATTCCTAACCACCCAAGGGGACTATCAGTCGATTCAACGCATGATGTAAAAGGCAGCCCCTTTGCGGGTAGGCGTGAAGGGGCGAGCTTGCTGAACGACTAAGGCTATTTACCAAATAGCGGGAGTGCCAGCATGGCTTATTACGTACTCAAGGTTACCGTTTCAGCAGTCCTTATCGTATTGATTTCCGAGCTGGCTAAAAAAATACTTCTGCTGGTGCCCTGTTGCTTCAATTTCGCTTGTCTCGGTTTTGGCAATGGTCAGGTTTTACATCAAATACAAAGACATATCGCGGGTTAGCGGCCTGTCTTATGGCGTTTTCCGGTTGGTTATTCCATCGTTGGTTCTGTTTGCGTCCTTGCCCGTGCTGCTGAAAATGAGCATGAATTTTTATGTGGCACTGAGCTATTTGGCGGCGATTAGCTTAGCCAACCTGTTCGTCTTCAAAGAATAATGTGGCTATAAACTTTAGCGCATGCTTTCCGGCGTAAATGCAGGCTTTCATAGACACTGATATAAGTTATTGAAATATGTTTATACGATACAGGGTGACTTCTTTTTTTATGGGCTTACTTCTGGCCGCCAGCGGCTACCTACCCTGGAGGAAATCATGATCATGCGGGCGCATGATCCCGTTACCTCTCAAGAGGTATCTGAAATGGCGACCAATAGGCTAAATTCAGAGATTGAGCTTACATTGCTAGGCGCCTCGTGGAGAAAGGAAAAACTAAAAAAACACCTCAAAAGAGATGAGTGAATCCCACGTTGAATGGGTAGTGATATTTGAAAATATCGACGAAACAGCCCCGTCAAAGAGAATATTTAAAATGTATTTTGATAAGGACGGTCAGTTTATAGCGATGAGGTTTTAGTTTTTTGATGTTGAGATAGCCCAGATGGTTGGAGCTTATGGAAAAACCAAACAGGAGGGCTCTTTTCGCTAACTGATGCAGGATGATTTTTTTGATCGAATAGCCCCGTTCTTGATCGCAAGTGTGTTTAGTCAAGCATTAGATGGCTGCAATGTAGATGTCTGTAGTGTTTGTGTTGTGAGTTCAATGGTGACGCATCCTTGCGTCGCTTATTAACTACCGGTCAATCGCCTGAGCGTTTAGATTAAAACCATGCCCGTACGCCGACAACAAACTGCCCAGCTTCGGTTTTCTCTCCTTCCGCGCGGGCTAAATCGGCGGTATCTGAAGTCAGCTTGGACCAGTTAATCCCGATGTAAGGCGCGAATTCACGTCGTATTTCATAACGCAGCCGCAGACCTACCTCAATATCGGTCAACCCAGATCCCACCCCTCGCTCGGGGTCACTCTTACCCAGTAGATTCAATTCGATCTCGGGCGACAATACCCAGCGCTGGGTCAGCATAATCTCGTACTCGGCCTCTAACCGCGCCGCCGAGCGTCCCGATTCGCCAACAAAGAGCGCGGCGTCAACCTCAAACAAATAGGGCGCCAGGCCTTTTACGCCGACGACGGCCCAGTCCCTATCGGGCTTAGGCAAGTTCTCATGGCGCCAGCCAGCTTGCAGATCCCAGAAGGGGGCGATCGCCCGGCTGTAGAGCGCTTGAACCTCAAGCTCTTCGGTGATGCCGTTGATACGTTCCCCCTCGGTCTTGATCCAGAGTTTATTGAGGTCTTTGCCTAGCCAACCATCGATATTCCACACCATAGGGTTGGGGCCATCGGTATCGCGATACTCCAGTTGGTCGACGATGACTTTGTAAAGCAGTGGGTCATCTTCTCCGGAGGCGAGCACCCATCCGGGTATGAGAGAGGGGACGATAAGCGTCGTGGTGATCAATGTGATTTTGATTTTCATCATATTATTCCTTAACTCACTGTCACTTGACGGAACATGCCGAGCATGTGATAAATCAGGTGACAATGGTAAGCCCAGTCACCTCGCGCATCCGCAGTGACCTGGTAGCTGATCCGCGCTCCCGGTTGCACCACCACGGTATGTTTTCTGGGGAGGCGGCTGAGATCACCGGTTTCAAGGTCGCTCCACATACCGTGCAGGTGCATCGGGTGGTTCATCATGGTGTCATTAACCAGCGTAATCCGAACCCGCTCACCGTATTTCAGTTGCAGCGGTTCGGCGTCGGCAAATTTGACCCCGTTCATCGACCACATATAGCGGCTCATATTACCCGTCAGGTGAAGCTCTATCTCACGGCTGGGTTCCCTGGTGTCCAGGATTGGGTAACGGTTCATCAGGTCGGCGTAGGTGAGTACGCGTCGGCCATTATTTCTGAGTCCGACACCGGGGTCATCAAGCCGATAACTCGGATTATCGGCGCGCATATCAACATGAGGCCCATACTCGGTCGGCGCGTGCTGGACCGGCCGGATGAGTGCTGGAGACGATGCCGTTGTGGGCGATGCATTGCTCATCGAGGTCATATCCATCTCTGTCATGCTCATTCCGGGCCTATTCATCCCATCCATGCTCATTCCTTGGGTCTGCATGCCGCTAGGTGCTGATATCTTGGAGTGATCCATTCCAGGCATCACTCCCATCTCCATCGCGCCATGTTCCATGCTGGCGTGATCCATCGCCCCATGTCCCATCGCACCATGATCCATGCCAGCCATGGATGATATGTCCATGCCCATATTGCCATGACCGAGGACGGGAACCGGATCCAAGGCGGGAATCTCTGCTCGAACGGTCGCGTCAGGGGTGAGGGTTCCCAGAGCATAGCCGGAGCGGTCGATCGCTTGGGCGAACAAGGTGTAGGCGCTGTCATCATTGGGTTCAACGATCACATCAAAGGTTTCGGCGACCCCGATACGAAACTCGTCGACGCTGACAGGCTCAACATCCTGACCGTCGGAGGCGATCACGGTCATTTTCAGCCCCGGAATTCGCACGTCAAAGAAGGTCATGGCCGCACTGTTGATAAAGCGTAAGCGTACCCGTTCGCCTTTACGGAAAAGGCCGACCCAGCCATCGGCAGGTGTCTGGCCGTTCATCAGGAAGGTATAGGTATAACCCGTGACATCCGAGATATCGCTGTCACTCATGCGCATCTGGTTCCACATCTGGCGACTCTGCCAGGTTTGAACTACCCCTTTGGACTGGATCTCCTGCCACAGATCGGAGGCAGTCCGCTCGTTGAAGTTGTAGTAATGGCTGAGCTTTTTAAGCTTGGCATAGACGTCGTCAGGATCCTCGTCACTCCAATCCGATAACTGAACGACATAATCGCGGTCATAGTGGCTCGGTTCTTTATCTTTAGGGTCGATGACGATGGCACCGTACAAGCCGGTCTGTTCCTGAAAGCCAGAGTGGCTGTGATACCAATAGGTGCCGCTCTGTTGAACCCTAAAACGGTAGGTAAAGGTTTCACCGGGGGCGATACCGGCAAAAGAGATCCCGGGCACACCATCCATCGCCGTGGGCAAAATGATGCCGTGCCAATGGATAGAAGAAGGCACATCCAGATGATTGGTGACTCGAAGGGTTACCTCTTCGCCTTCGCGCCAGCGCAGTATCGGAGCCGGTAGTGATCCATTGACGGTGGTTGCGAACCGAGTCGCACCGGTAAAATTGACCCGTTGTTGATCAATGCTGAGATCAAACTGGTTGCCTCTTAACGTGGCAACGGCGGGCTGATCCGAGGGGTTTGCAAATAGCTGACTTGAACGCAGGCTCAGGCCTGCGACAACGCCGCCCATGGCAATGCCCTGGACGAATTGCCGACGGCTGACGGAGGCGTTTTCTAACTGGAGCAGTGAAGATGTTTTACGCATAGATCGAACCCTTTTAGGATGATCATCAAACGAGAAGAACAGATCGAGCAACCCATCGGCTGAGCGTTCAGTACCGCTGAACGCTCTAGTGAGGTTTTCTCGAAAAAAAAGTAGCGTTGGCGCTAAGTGATAGGAGGGCGGTGCAGCACGGAACCGATCGCCGCGCTAAAGTGGCTAGCGGTCAATCTTGTTCGTGACGGCTTAGGGAGGGCTGTCGTGAGGTTTGAAGCACCCATTATATCCAGGCCTGCGGTACACAAAGTGCTGCAGCTACAGTTCGACTCAGCGCAATTATTAGCGCAACTGCTGTCGGTGAGTTGCGATGAAACGACTGCTGAGGTTGCCTGCTCTTGACAGGCAGCGTGCGAAATAGACGGGCTAGAATCCATAGCAGCGGCCACTCTCTGCTGCTGAAGCCCTAGAAACAGGGGCAGCATCAAGAGCAGGATTAGGTGTCGAAATCGATACGTCATTTACCGGTTACTCAATCTAGCGTCTTTAGTGAGAACCCGGAATCAAGCGATAGTTCAGGGTCTTATAAAGCAATTGTGATAAAAAATCACTATCTAAGTTTGATTGAGATCGGCACTGTCATAAGTGATTGAAAACATTGTTTTTTAATGCAGTCCGTCACCTGTTTTCGCTAGATAATCGACGAGATCATCGAGGTCTTGCTCGTCTATTGTCCAGCGGGGCATTATGTTATCGAGAGCGTCACCGCTGGGGTCGATGCCCTCTCGGATGGCGCGGCGCAGTGTGGCGAATGAGTAGCGATCGTGATCGCCGTGCCCGTCGTTGTGCTCTCCAAATAGAGCATGGTTGGTTAGTGGGGGTGATTTAATCCAGAAAAATGGATACATCCTCGCGCCGCCTTCACGATCCGTTCCATGACATCCCACGCAGCCCTGAGAATGCATGCTTTGATGCATGTTGCCGCCTGACGTCGCGATAGGGCGGCCATCGTGGCCAATTCCGGTAAAGTAGATCCGTTCACCGTTACTGGCAAAAGAGGTTGGTCCGGAATAGCGGCTATTCGTATGATTCATCCCCATGTCGCAGCCGATGAGGGCGATAGACAGGGCGATGACGGCTGCTGACTTAAGCGTTCCATGCATGATATTTATCCTTCAGTGATTTTCGCGTTCCTGACGAAAGGCTTTAAAGCACGCTGTTTTTAAGAAGTGCGTCGATAAACGATACTTAAACGCCAGATACCTGCAGCTACTAACAGCGCCACCATAATCAGAGTATTAATAAGTAACGATTGTTCTATCGCCGCAGCCCCAAAATGCGCCAGTAAAAAGCTGGCGGGTAAGATACCTACGGAGGTCGCGATCAAAAAACGTGTGTAGCTTAGCTGAGTGATGCCCGCCGCATAGCTCACCACATCAAAAGAGATAAATGGCAGCAAACGGGACAGCAGCACCAACCACATTAACCGTCGTTGATCCCCTAGTTTCCACGTTGGGAAACGCTGGTCTAGCCATTGATTGGCCGCGTGAAACCCAAGCGTCCGTGCAATCCAGAATGCCATCGAGGCACCCAGCAAGGCCCCTACGAAAACATAAAAAGTCCCTTCGTAATGGCCGTAGATCGCACCGGCTGCCATCGCAATGGGGGCGCTGGGTAGTGGACTAAACACAATCGCCGCGGCCATGGCGACAATAATGACCAAGGGTCCTGCCATGCCAGACTGTTGAGCCAACTCAATAATTTTCTGCGGATTGCTCCAATCGACGCTTAGCTTGTAAAACTCCGAGGGAGTGCTGAAGCTATCGAGCCAGCCCCATAACAAAAACGCAATGATAATAAAACCGATCAAGACGTAGCGAAGCACTCTCTTTCCCTGAGCCCTTGTCACTTATCGACCCTTTTATTGTTTATGACGGTGCTGCCAAAGTTGATAACCCCGGTCTGGCCATAGGCTTTGAAACCAAGCAATAACGGCATCCACTTCTTGATCGCTTAACGCGTCCTTCCAGGCAGGCATTTTTCCAGATGTGCCTTCATTGATGGTTTTCTTCAACTGAGGAAACGGATGATGCCAGGCATGCGCGGTGCCATTGAGCGGTGGTGGCGGATAAAGACCCTGGGCGTCAGGCTTGATCCATTGGGGGGTAGCCTCGGCCTTGAGACCGTGGCAACTGGCGCAGTGGGTCAGATAGATCTGTTCGCCCTGTACGACTTGCGTCTGGGTGTACCAGCGTCCGGTATCCGCATCTTCATGCCAGGGGTCAAACTGCTGCGAACAGGCCTGAATCAATCCCAGTGCCAGCAGTACTGGAAATATGCGAATCAATTTTAGATAGTTCATCATCGCGCGAGTCTCCACCGACTAAATAGTTTCAACTATTGGTTTCCCTTGAGGCAGTTTCTGTCCATATGTCCAGGGCCTTGGCAGCGTTTCTGGGTATCGCCCCAGAGTGTTTTAAGATAGCCGATGGTCGCGAGTACGTCGGCTTCGCTCAGCGTGCCTTTCCATGCTGGCATCTTTGGGGTACGGGGAGAGCCTTCGAGAATGGTCTTCACCAGCTGTTCGTCGGTGTGGTGCCAGCCGTGCATTGAACCGTTCAGTGCTGGCGCAAACACGAATCCTGGGGTTGTTAAGCCCTCGATGCTGTAGGTTTCACCGACCGCTTCAATGCCATGACAGCTCTGGCAGTTAGCCTGGAACAGTGTCAGGCCGCGTTTCTCCTGTGCCGTTTGTGGCTGGGGTTTGGCGGGTAGCGACTGCCAGTTCGTCCCCCGGTCGCGGCTCTCAACCAGGGAGCCGTATTGGTTGAGTCCTACATAGCGCTGACCGTCTCCGGATAACGCCAGATCAAGCAGTACCTGAGTGCCGAAGCTGTTGTTGATCTCGCGCCATTGCAGGGTCGATTCTGAGGCGCTAATCAGGCCTTTGCCAACCACGAATGCCAGCACCTCCGTTTTATTGATGATTACGCTAGTCGCGGGCTGAGAAAGCAGTACCTGCCAGTTAAGGCCAGCGTCTTCACTCATGAAAAGTCCCACTTCACTGGCAGCATAGAGGCGATTTTTCTGGAAACCCGAGGCGGTCAGCTTGAGCATTTTTTGTGGCAGCTCGCCCTGTTTTACCCAGCTTTTACCGCCATCTCTGCTGATCTGTAAGCCACCATGGACGCCATAGATGAGTTGCGAGTTGATGGGGCTGATGCTGAGGTGATGGAAATCTACCGGCCCATCAAGTCCTTCTGATATCTGAATAAAGCTCTGGCCACCATCGCCAGAACGCAGTAGTCCGGCATTGCCGCCAGTCGCGGGATGACCGCTGGCGTAGATAACATCCTGATCGGAGCTTTTTGCCAGACTCATGATATCAAAAGAATCTGCGGATATTTGCCGAACCTTGTTCTGTTCGTAGGCATAGAGACCATGATGAGCCCCGAGCAGCAAGGTCTGTTGTTGTGCGCCAGCAAAAGCGAGGTTATGGATGTGGCCGATATTTTCAAGAGTGGCTGCGTTCGTCACAGGTGAGAGTACGGCAAGGGATAGCGCGAGTGATGGAAGCAAACGTTTTATAGTCATAAATTAGGGCTCTATATATATAAATTTAGCGATGCTGAGTCTGGTATATCCTGTTTTAAAAACAGGCAGTTTTAGCCATCAGGCTGATAAATAGATGAGCAGAGCCCAGGCAGTGCGGGCCCCGTCTAGCTAGGTTAAAGCGGCGAGTGTTAAATCAGAAAAGAGCAGTGCTGCAGAAAGACTGGGGGCGTGTTTAGCTGTTGGTGGGGGCTATACGCCGCTAGGCGGCGGTAGGGTTGGTATAAAATAGCGCTTTCAGCTGAAGAATAGATTGCCGTCCATAGCATGGACAATTTCCAGACTTGCAGGTTGTTATCAGGTGTAACAGAGGTTTGGGGTAAAGGGAGCATTGAACCGCTGCTGCAACAGGCATGGTTTTGAATGTCTTTGTCTGGAGCGGCATCGAGAGAGGTCATCTCATACATGGCTGCGGAGGCTTGAACGCCCGAAAGGTCGTTGGCTAACAGCGATTGGCAACCGAATAAAACCCACACTGAAAGTAGCAAACAAACCAGAGGTCTGGTTATGCTAAGACGAGAAGTGGTTAGTGTTAACAGCATTAAACGACTCAGGTAGCGCATGAATAGACTAAAAATTAATACTCACATACACAGCAGGTCTATATCAATGGATAACTTGGTTTATTAAGGCATTACGCTTTGGTGATGTCTGCTGTCAGAATTGACGCTCTAAAAACGGCAAGATTATCTGTAAGCGCTAAATGTCGGCCATGTCGATAGGGCAGCTGTCTAATCGCTGGTGCTGGCATGTCCGCTTTGGGGAAATTAGAGTGAAAATTCTTTCTATTCCGTGAGGGCCGCTTTGTTCGCTTAGCAGAAGGTTTGAAGTGATCATTATTGATGCCACTACTGCATCAATAATTACGATTCAGCTGAATCAATCAAATAAGATTACCCAAGTTGGCACCTAGCACGTTAACCGACCAGCTGGAGTTCAGTTAGCTGTGGAATATCTGGCATCGACTGCAGCATTTCAGACGATTGCGTCCAAGGGTAAGGTTGCTGATCAAACCAGTGCATCACCGCAGGCTGTGCTGCATGAGGCAGTATCATCATGGTATCGATCACGATGGTCAGCTCCGTAGCGAGCCGCGGTGCATGCTCCTCAAAGCCCCATTGATAGTCGCCACAGCCGACGCGCAACGCGCCAGTGGCTTTCTCGGTCATGCACACAAGCCAGCGACAGTTGAGTGTCTTGTCGGTTTGCTGCAACGTATCGCTAAGGCAGAGGGTGTAAATGTTTTCGTAGGTGTGGTTAAAGTCGGACACCAACGTCTGAGTAATCTGTTCCACACCGCGAACATCGGCAGGAAAGGATATGTTGTCGCTTTGCACCACCATTTTTAGCGTCGCTTGCTGTGAAAAGACAGCCGCCATCAAATGCGGCTTGTTGTTGTCTTTGGCTTTGATGTAGCGGCTTACCCGTTCTTGGTAATTATCGTTCATGGACTCTTCTTCCGTTGGGTAGTTGTCATGTTGGCGGATAAGCCTCATCAAGACCGGGTAGGGACGACCACGACGGGTCTGTCGGCATATTTAATGACTTGGCGGGTGGTGCGGCTGCTTCGGCCAAAGCTGTTGTGCGAGCCGATAAGAATCAGGTCTGCATGATACTTGTCAGCCGTTTCAACAATGACATCGGAGCGATGTCCTTCGCCGACAATGTGTTCGATCTCTATCTCTGGCACCCCATCGAGCCTTTCCAACTCCTCTTGGTAGAACGTTTGTACCCGTTGTTTCATTTTGTCTTTAACTTTTTGTAGCCCCTCGTCGTGAACTGTTTTGATGAGGTTTTTGGGCAGGTATCGCTGGATTAACACCTGGCCGGTTTCACCAATGGGTTCCACCACATGCAGCATAATAATTTTGGCTTGATACAAACTTGCCATGGAAACCGCTTGGCGGAATACAGGACGGGTATGCTTGCCTAGTGATGAGGTGTAAAGAATGGTGTTTATCTCGGGTAAAGACATCGACTTATCCTTCGTATTTTGCGTTGCGGTATAGCGCGCATCAACGATGCGGCTATCGGTTAAAATTAGGTGTTCTACATCGCTCGGATTTTATTAACCACAAACGTCAACATTGCTAAGTTTCGGCTGGGTTCAGATTTGATCTCAGTTATCAGATGGCTCAAATGTGCCGCGGCGTTTGATTGTTCGATCAGCGCTGAAAAATCTAAATAGCTGTTTACGCTGGGGTCTGACGTTATGAACTGTGCCACGTTATCGAGCACGCCCGCATCCAGGTCCAGCAGCAGTGCCTGTTTCGCTTTTCGATGCCACTTATCAAAGGCGGGTAAGCGATCTATCTCGCGGCGTAGCCAGAACAGCTGTAGCTGTGTGTTCAGGGCAAAAAAGGCGGCGGTGGCGACGCTGAGTTCGCGCTGACTAGTGTCGGCAATCTTGGCAATATCAAAGCCGTAGTAGAGGAATTCGAGCGCCCCAACCCGTGATTGCATTGCCGTCTGCGGTGTCTCGGCAGGCTTGTTATTCGCGTCACCGGTTTGATTCAGCCGCAGCTGGTTGAGTTGCTCGCGGGTATGGTCGACCGCCTGTTTGAAGTGACCGATGAGGGTTGGCGTGTCGAGCGACCAATCGGCGTTCTTCAGCACCCAGTGGGTGGCTTTTTCCAGAGGATGGTGGATCTGTAGCTGCAGGTCCATCTGTTGTTTGTTGGCGATCTGGAACCCCATCTGGTCGATATCTTTGACGATCTCGGGCACGCCTAGCGCCTCGCGTGCAATGGTGTAGGAGCGAATCCACTGATCGCCATGGGTACGGGTGTCCTCTAGCAGTAAGATGCTAAAGGTCGCCCCCATTCGGTTCATCACCTGATTGGTCAACTGGGCGGCCAGTATCTCTTTGCACAGCGGGTGGCTGGCGATCTCGTTTCGATATAGCTCTTGCAGTTGCTGGGGGAAATATCGGTACAGTTCTTCGGCAATTTTCGGATCATCGATCACGTTGGTTTCTATTAGCTGCTCGAACAATCGACTTTTGGTATAGGCCAGCAGCACGGCAATTTCGGGGCGGGTCAATCCCTCTTTGTTGCTGATCCGCTGCTCTATTTCGGCGTCGTCGGGCAGTTGCTCCATTTGACGGTCCAGCCGTCCTTCACGCTCAAGCAACTGGATCAATTGGGCGTGTTTGGCGATAAATGCAGGAGCCGTCTGATTCGACTGGCTTAACATTTTGCTCTGTTGATAATTGTTGCGCAGTACCAGTGCGGAGACTTGGTCGGTCATCGCATCGAGTAGTTGGTCGCGTTCGCTCGCAGTGATGCGACCCGCGTCGACCAGCGGGTTAAGCAGAATCTTGATATTGACCTCGTGGTCGGAGCAATCAACACCGGCAGAGTTGTCCACCGCATCGGTATTAATCAGGCCGCCGCAACGAGCGTACTCAATCCTGGCTTGTTGGGTGAGGCCGAGGTTGCCGCCTTCGACGACTACCTTGGCGCGCAATTCAGGTGCGGAAACGCGCAGAGCATCGCTAGCCCGGTCACCTACATCCTGGTCTCGTTCATGACTGGCGCGCACATACGTGCCAATTCCACCATTCCAAATCAGGTCGACTTCGGCGCGTAAAATGGCGCGGATCAACGCGTCAGGCGACAGCTGTTTGGTGCCATCGTCCAAGCCCAACCGTTGCCGAATTTGCGGCGATAGAGGAATCTTTTTTGAGGAACGCCTGAACACGCCACCGCCTTGAGAGATCAGCGCGGGGTTGTAATCGTCCCAGCCGGACCTGGGCAATTTGAATAGCCGTTGCCGCTCGTTGAAGGAGGTTTGCGCGACAGGATCCGGGTCGATAAAGATGTGCCGGTGATTAAATGCGGCCACCAATCGAATTTGGCTGGATAGCAACATGCCGTTGCCAAACACATCACCCGACATGTCACCGATCCCGGCCACCGTGAAGGGGGTAGTCTGGCTATCGTGCCCCAACTCTTTGAACAGTCGTTTGGTCGACTCCCAGGCGCCGCGCGCGGTGATGCCCATCTTTTTATGGTCGTAGCCATTCGACCCCCCCGAGGCGAAGGCGTCACCGAGCCAAAACCCTGCGTCACAAGCGATCTTGTTGGCGGTGTCAGAGAACGTAGCGGTGCCTTTGTCGGCAGCTACCACCAAGTAGGCATCGTCGCCATCGTAACGGACCACATCGTTGGGCGGTACGGTTTCCCCGTCGACACGGTTATCGGTCAGGTCAAGCAGGGCACGGATATAGGCCGAATACGCGCGACGTACCTGCAACATCTTTTGTTCAGGGTCGGTGTCATCTAAGGAAGTTTTGCAAATAAATCCACCCTTGGCTCCGGTGGGGACAATGACCGCGTTCTTGACCATCTGTGCTTTGACTAACCCCAGCACTTCGGTCCGGTAATCCTCCATTCGTTCTGACCACCGAAGCCCTCCTCTGGCTACTTTGCCTCCCCGCAGATGAACCCCTTCGACTGCCGGGCCAAAAACAAACACCTCATAGGCTGGTACAGGCTTTGGCATCATGCCGATTTTTGCTGGTATTAATTTGAATGACAGACAACGCTGGTGATCACTCCAGATCTGATCCTGGAAAAAATTGGTTCTGACCATCGCCTCAATAACGTCGATAAAGCTTTTTAAAATCCGGTCGTCGTCGATCGATTCGACGGCCTCGATGCGGCTGTCCAGCTCTGCCCGCAGCGCGGCCAGCTGCTGTTGAGAGGTCGGGCTGAAGGGGTTGAATTTATGGATAAAGAATTCGGCAATCGCCGTGGCTACATCCGGGTAGCGGCACAGAGTCGCTTCCATATAGCTCAGACTGAACGGCAGGTTGATCTGCAGTAAGTAGCGGGCAACCGCACGTAACAGCACACAACTGCGCAGTTCTAAACCACAGAGGGTAATCAGTTTGTTAAAGCCGTCGTTATCGACTGCCCCTGTGGAGATGGCTAGCAGCGTCTCTGAAAACTGTGTCTGCGTCGGTTTCGACGTCAGCAGTTTTTGCTCTTGAGGGTGCAGGCTCAGCTTCACCTGCCAATGCTGTTTGTCGGCATAACTGGCGGAAGTCAGCACCGCAACGCCTAGATTTTCGACCATCGGTAATAGATCAGACAGCACCACCAGATTGCCGCTGCCGTTAACCGTCAGCTCAATGCTCCGCTGTCCGGTAATGGCGTCGCCAAACTGGCAGCTCAAAATCTGTGTCGTGCTCGTGTCGATACGCGTGTTGCTCGCATCCATTTGCGCTTTCATGGTCTGTCTAAACCTCTTGTGGGCGTTGAACCCAACTGTTTTTGGAAAAAAGTTTTGGAGCTAATGTTTTGTAATTAATGTTTTGGTAACTAATGTGTGAATTACTCGGGCGCTCTGTGGTAGTGGTTGCACCGGTATGCTCGGATCGTTTGTTGTTTGACTATCCATTACAGTCGGTTTTATTTGGACAATACTCTGCTGTACACGCAGACGTGGGCGTGTGTGGCGTCGGTAGTAGGGGAGTTTGGTGGTTATCGATTTTCATCAGGGCCGCCAGTTCCAGCGTAGCGGCCCTGATGCCGATTATCTTTGGCTCATGCTCGTCGGTAGGTAGGTAACGATCTCCGGGAACAGGTAGATCAATACCACGGCAAACAAGATCAGCAGGAAGAACGGCAGCGCAGCGCGGGCGACATACAGAATGTCCTTGCCGGTTAGCGACTGAATCACGAACAGGTTGAAGCCCACCGGCGGTGTGATCTGCGACATTTCGACCACCAGCACGATATAGATACCGAACCAGAGCAGATCGATACCGGCCTGCTGCACCATCGGCAGTACCACGGCTACAGTCAAAACCACCACGGAGATACCGTCTAGGAAGCAGCCAAGCGCCACAAACAAGAAGGTCAGATAGATCAGTAGTACCCCGGGAGAAAGGGACATATGACCGATCCATTCCGCCAAGGCTCTGGGGATGCCGAGAAAGCCCATCGCCAGGGTCAGAAAGTGCGCCCCGGCCAGAATCATGCCGATCATGCAGGAACTTTTGACCGCTCCGGTCAGGCTTTCAACAAAGCTGCTCTTGTTCAGCGAACCGGTGACACCGGCCAGAAACAGTGCTCCCACAACGCCCAGTGCAGCGGCTTCGGTGGGGGTGGTTAATCCGCCGTAGATTGAGCCCAGTACAAAACCAATCAAGCCCAAAATCGGCAACAGCAAACGCAAGGCTTTGACCTTTGCCGCAAAGGACACATGGGATTTGTCGTGTTTGGGTAACTCGTCCTTGTTCAGCAGTGCCCAGCAGACGGTATAACCCATAAACAGTGTAACTAGCAGCAAACCCGGCAGTGCACCTGCGATGAACAGACGACCGATCGATACCTCAGCGGCAACGCCGTAAACGATCAGTATGATCGAAGGAGGAATCAGCAGTCCCAGCGTTCCTGATCCTGCCAACGTACCTACTGCCATCTTGTCGCTATATCCCTGCGCCTTGAGCTCGGGCAGTGTCATACGGCCAATAGTGGCGGCTGTGGCAGCGGAAGAGCCCGACACGGCGGCAAAAATGCCACAACTGAGTACGTTTACATGGAGCAGTTTCCCCGGCAGTCCGCTTAGCCAGGGTGATAACCCTTTGAACAGATCCTCGGATAGGCGGGTACGAAAGAGGATCTCACCCATCCAGATAAACAGTGGCAACGCGGTCAGTGACCACGAGGTACTGGATCCCCAGGTTGAGGTGGCAAAGAGTAAGCCTATCTGCTCGTTGCCCGACAAAAATAGTCCCATAACCCCAACGCCAAACAGCGCTAGAGAAACCCAGACGCCGAGCGCCAGCATCAGCAGCATGAACACCGCCAGGGAGATTGCAATCACGGCCATGTCCATTAGATTTCCTCCAGGTGAATTTCACCTTCGTGAGCTTTGTACGATGGGGTGTGCCGTCTTAACATTGCGATGACGTCATCCAAAATGGCAATGTTCAACATCAGGATGCCCAGTGCGACGGGGACCTGAGGCATCCAGATAGGGACCGAAACATAGCCCGATGACACCTCTTCGAAGATGTAGGATTCCCACACCATGTGTACCGCGTAGAAAGACATGAAGCCGACCAGAAGCAGGCCAAAAATCAGTACCATCAACTCTTGAATGTAACGCGAGCCGCGGGTCCAGTGCTGGATAACCAAGGTGACCCTGATATGCCCTCCCTGACGAAACGTGTAGGCCAGCCCGAAAAAAGTTGAGGCTGCTAAGGCGTAACCGGAAAAATCTTCTGCCGACGGCACGATAAAGCCGAACAGCCTGCCCACGATTTGCGCGGTAATAATCAGCGTAATCAGAACGATGCAGAACCCTGACAGGTATCCGGAAGCGAGATAAAGCTTATCGAGTAGCGAGCGCATAATAACGACCCTGTGTGATAGGCCCTGCAACGTTCGCAGGGCCGTTAGCGTCGAGGATTACTGGTTGAAATTGGTCAGAATCGCCTCAACTTCGGGCGCTTCGTCTTTCCACTCCTCGATCATGGTGGCGCCGATCTTGTTTAGCTCGGCCATCAGTTCAGCCGAAGGCTCGGATACGACGATGCCTTTATCGGCCAGCGTTTGGGTATCTTCGAGCGCTTTTCCGCGCACACCGGCCCAGCCTTTGGCTTCAGCAGCGGCTGCTGCATCGAGAATCACCTGCTGGGTGTTCTTATCGAGTCGCTTGAAAGAGCGCTTATTGACCACCACCACGTTCTTAGGAATCCAGGCACGGACATCGGTGTAGTGGCTCAGGTAATCCCAAGCCTGACCATTCACGCCAGTAGAAGGTGAGGTGATCATCGCGTCGATAATGCCGGTGCTGAATGCTTGTGGAATCTCAGGAACCTGCACCGTGGTTGGTGAGGTATTCATCAGGTCGGCCAGGCGAGAGGTGGATGGGCTGTAGGCGCGCATCTTCGAACCCTTGAGGTCAGCCAGAGAGTTGACCGGTGCTTTGGTGTACAAGCTTTGAGCAGGCCATGCCACGGTGTAGAGCAGCATCATGCCTTCTTTGTTGAGTTGCTTTTCGACCTCTGGCTTAGCGGCATGCCAAAGTTTTTCAGCGCTGTCGTAAGTTGTTGCCAAAAAAGGAATGTTGTCATGTTTGAAGACAGGATGGGTGTTGCCCATGATGCCGATAAACACTTCGCCAAGCTGAACCTGTCCGGTTTTAACCGCTCGGGGGATCTCGGGGTGCTTAATTAACGATGCGCCGGAGTGGACCACGATATCCAGCTCGCCAGAGGTCTTGCTTTTGATATCTTCGGCAAACTGGTGGGCAATCTGGGTGGGAAGGTTGGCATCGCCATACGGAGTCGGCATATGCCATTGGGTTGCGGCTGAAGCACTACTGGCCGATCCTAATGTCAGTACGGACGCCAACAGGACTGCGGCTTTATTGGTTGTTATTTTCATTATTATTCTCCAAGTATCAGTGTTGATACAAATACCGATGGCATTCGCTACAGCTGATAATGCAAGTCAGAGGCCAACTCTGAATAGAACAATAATTCCTTATAAAATAATAAGTTAGTGTTTTGTGTTTGGACATTTATTCCCTCATCGGGACAGTATTGACTCAAGTAGTCCTGTCTATATGAGTCACTTTTAACTCATGGGTCGCTGAAATCCCGCCGCTCGATGCCGTACTTTTTCATCCGCAGGTAGAGCTTTTTGCGTGGAATACCTAACGCTTGAGCGGTCACTTCAGCTTGCCCGTTATTGGCTTTGAGCGCTGAAAGAATGACCTCCCTCTCATAGCTGGCTATCAGTTCGTCCAAGTTGCCCTGTTGTGGCGTCGGCTGTGGCGTCGGTGAAGCGCTGGTGTTGCCGCCTAAAGGTAAACCTAATGCCCAACGCTCGGCAGCATTACGTAACTCTCGCACGTTCCCCGGCCATGACTGCATGGTGAGTTGCTGTAATAACAGGTCGGTTACTGGTCTGTTATCACGTCCAAAGCGCTGACTCGCCTGATCAACAAAATGGGTAAACAATAGCGGGATATCACTTTTTCGTTGATCCAGGCTGGGGATATAAATACTGGCGACATTCAGTCGATAGTAGAGATCTTCCCGGAAGTCTCCCTGATCGGCCGCTTGCCTCAAATCAACCTTAGAGGCGGCAACAACCCGGATATCCACTTTTATCTCTGAATTACCGCCCAGCCGTTGCAGTGTCCGCTCCTGCAACAGTCGTAGCAGCCTGACTTGAAGAGATGCCGGCATGCTTTCTATCTCATCCAGAAACAGGGTACCTCCGCAGGCATGCTCGATCTTACCGATACGCTTCTTGTTGGCACCGGTAAACGATCCCGCTTCATGGCCAAACAATTCGCTCTCGATGACAGATTCTGTCACCGCGCCACAGTTGAGAGCAACAAACGGCTTGTTGCTGCGTGGACTGAAGTCATGGAGGCATTTGGCTACAACCTCCTTACCGGTACCGGTCTCGCCATTGACGACCAGATCAACATCGACCTGAGCCAGTTGCAGCACCGTTTCACGGAGCCTGGCTATTACATCGGTCTGGCCAACCAGGCGATCATCAATTTGATGCTGCCCTTCGATGGCTTGACGCAAACGACGGTTTTCGAGTACCAGTTCCCGCTTTTTCCAAGCCCGTTGGACAGTGTTGAGATGATGTTGCGGATCATCGGTTTTTTCCAAAAAGTCGTAAGCGCCTTGTCGAATCGCCTTGATCGCAATGGCGATATCGGCATGGCCACTGAACAGAATGACCGGAATTTCTGAATCGATAGCGAGTATTCTTTGCAGGACGTCGAGACCATTCATGATATCCATGCGAACATCACAAATAATAACCCCCGGCCAACTGATGGAGCATTGCGCAAAAACCGGCTCCGGATCGTCATAAGCCTTTGCGGTATAGCCTTCGAGCTCAAGCGTCTGAAGCATTGATTCGCGCATGATCTCTTCATCATCAATGACGATTACCTGACCATCAAGCATGGTTGAACTCATGACGGGTTACTCCGGTATTCGGGTAACTGGATACAAAAAGACGCGCCATTATTTGAATCATCCTCAACAGTCAGTTTGCCACCAAAATTCCTAATAATGTTATACGAAATAGACAGGCCCAACCCCAGACTCTGGCCTCGGCGTTTGGTGGTGAAAAAAGGCTCGAATATTTGCTTACGCATCTCTGTGCTAATCCCCGGTCCGCTGTCACGGACATAAATTTCCACTCTGTCTCTGTTGTGCCGACAGTCAATATTAATCCATTGTTCTGGCTGATTGTTGATGGCGTCCAGCGCGTTTGTGACTAGATTCAAAACCACCTGTTCAAGTTGCACGGGGTCTGCCTTGACCCGATTAACAGGGCTGTGAAAAGAGACCTCAATGGTGGTTAGTTTTCTTACTTCATCACCCTCGAGCATCAGCAAGACGTTATCCACGACACGTTGGACATCAACCACAACCAGGTTAATTGGCTGATTTCGGGCTAACGATTTAAGCCGTGTAATGATGGTGTTGGCACGCTTGGTCAGATTCGATATCTGGTTCAGGTTTTTCTCAGTTTCCTCCACTCGACCGGCATTAAGCAAGCGCAGACCATTGTGTGAATAATGCCCGATTGCCGACAGCGGCTGGTTTATTTCATGGGCGATTCCTGCCGATAGCTGACCAAGGGCGGCCAGTTTACCGGCCTGTACCAGCTCTTCCTGGAGCGTGGTGAGCTGATCACGAAAACTGATCAGCGAGCGCGCCATTGCACTGATTTCATCATCGCCTTTAACCTGCACTTGTTCATCCAGATTGCCATTGGATATCGATCGCATACTGCGATCCAGGCTGGTAATCCGCGCCACCATGTTGCGCCCGACATAGAGCCAAACAATCAAAATAGAAAACAATAAACTTGCTGCCGCCATTAACAACATCCAGATGCGGCCTTTTTTAATGGTCGCCTTGGCATTATTAGCCGAGTTTTGTGCGGCCTCCTCGGTTTTTTTAGTCTGAATAGCGATCAAGCCATTTAGACTATCGAGTTCCTCCCCCATCTGGGTCAGCAGCAGTTGTCCGGCGCTGAGTATTACCCGCTCCTTGCTCCGGATCATAAACATGTTGTTATCACCACGGGTCAGAAAAACGATATTAACAATGGTTTGCTTCAATCCCTGTATGCCAGGCACGTTATCCACCGCCTGGATATCCTGCTTAATCCGTTGAATGATTTCATCTGAATGGGCCTGGGTCGCGACCAGAGAGTTCAGATCCGGCAGGTGTTGTGCCCGGTCGACCAGGTTAATGAGCAGATTCACATCGGCCTTGATTCGATACAGGCGCTGTAGATCTGCATTGATGGTGTTGGTCGCCTCTTGACCGTAACTGTTCATAATGATCCAGCTATCGGGCGACTCCTGATTGTAGTAGCTAAACAGGTTTCTCTGGGCGCTGTCGGTTAATGTATTAATTTCACTAATAAAGTTCGAAGAAACCCAGCGCAAGCGCTGATTTTCAGATCTTTTCTGTTGTTGCACTTCAAATTTATTGAGCACATTACTATCAAGTTCGGCAAGGGTGGCCTTTATCGTATCAATCTGCCCAAACAAGGCTGTTTGCGCATCATGGTCTTGAGTCGTCGCATAAATTTCAGGCAACAGGTTTGTCATGGTGGTGATGTTGAGGTTTAACTCTTTCCAGATACGTTCGCGGCGATGTTCATCCTTTGCTGCTAATAAGGTCGGCGCCATCAACGTTATTTTGGTCCCCCGTTCCTTCAAGCCGGCCATCAGACTGAGGGTCTGAATATTGCCGTCCACTACAAGATTCAATTCATCACCTAGACGGTTATAAGAGACCCAGCTAATAAGGCTTGCAAGCAGGGTCAGTGCGCTCAATGCGCCAAACGCTAAAAAAAAACGTCCTCTAATCCCTAGCTTATGACCACGTTTCATACAAATGATGCCTTGATAAGTCGAATCTGCATAATAGTCATTTTATCGATTATTTTGAGTTCAGTAACAGCTAGAAGAGACATCGGTTGCTTTTTCAGCACCTCAGTTTGAGTGGCCCTAAGCCGTTCGCTGACGCGGTTATAGTCAAGCGCGATGATAGAGGCTACCCTGAATGCCTCATTAATACAGTATTCAGGGTATATGCAAAGTCGGTGTTTATGAAAAGAATAACAAGCAGCACAGTTGCATTGGTTCTCTGTCTTGTGATGATCACTTCCAACAGTATTTTGGCTGCCAGCGATACCATCATCATCAAGGCGGTAGGTACCTGGGGCTACTTCACAAATTATCAGAAGCACGAAGGCCCGTTCTGGAATGAGCGTATTGCTGAAGTCAGTGAGGGGCAGATCATTGGCGAAATAAAACCTCACACCGAACTGGGCTTGCAGGGTTATGAAATTATGCGCCTGGTCAAAAATGGCGTATTTGATTTTGCTTTTGGCCTGCCTGGGTATGTGGTGCCTGAAAGTGAAATATTTGAAGGGGCCGACCTTTCATCGCTGGTGCAGAACATCGCTGTGCAAAAGCAGGTAGCGGATGCCTATTTTCCAACGCTAGAGCGCGCTTTTGCGGAAAAATATAATGCTAAATTGATGATGTTATATCCTTTCCCAAGTCAGATGATCTGGTGTAACAGCCGGATAGACAGTATTGAGGATCTTAAAGGTAAGCGAATTCGGGTATTTTTGACCACGTTGGGTGATTTTGTTGAAGGGGTAGGGGCGATCCCCGTGAGTGCCCCTTTTAACGATGTTCCTAACGCGCTTGAGAAAGGTATTTTTGACTGCGTCATCACCGGAACGATGTCGGCTTATACCGGTGAACTCTATAAGTTAGCGTCGTATGGATATACCTTGCGTGTTGGTTGGGGTCTGGCCTTCGGTGCCATGAATCTGAACAAATGGAATTTGTTAAGCGATGCTCAAAAGGCCCTTCTGCAAAAAGAAGTCACATTGTTAACCGAAAAAATGTGGCAAGAGACTGCCACTGAGGATGCCATCGCGTTGGCTTGCCTCTCCGACGGGCCTTGTTCTATTGGCGAGACGGGGAATATGACTCTGGTAGCACCCTCTGAATCAGATCTTACTGTACGTAATCAAATAGCTATAGATGTTATTTTACCGCGTTGGGCGGAGCGTTGCGGCCCGGAATGTGCCGCAAATTGGAACCGTACGGTGGGTAAAGTTCTCGGTTTAAGAGCCGGCGCTATATCCAGGTAAGTCGCGGAACTATATGGATAGTAATTCAGAGAAAACCGGATCGCCAGATAAAAAAAACCCCGTACCAGCAGCCTGCTACGGGGTTTTTATTGGCTCAATGAACCAGTTTACTTGGCGTGGTACTTACTTTGAATAGTACTTACTTCGAGTGGTTCTTATTTTGAATGGTACTTAGCACTCAACTCATGCACCGCCTCAACAAAGTATCCTGCATGGGCCGGATCGACAAACTGGTGAATACCGTGACCCAGGTTAAATACGTGGCCTGGATTGTTGCCAAAGCGAGACAGGATATTTTCCACTTCAGCACGGATACGATCTTTGCCAGCGTACAGCACACAAGGGTCCATATTGCCCTGAATCGACACTTGCGAGCCAATGCGATCGCGGGCGTTATCTATGTCGGTGGTCCAATCAAGACCAACCGCGTCGGTGCCGGTTGCAGCGATGGATTCGAGCCACTGGCCGCCGTTCTTGGTGAACAGGATCACCGGCACTTTGCGGCCGTTGTACTCGCGAATCAGACCGTTGACGATCTTCTGCATGTACTTGAGGGAGAACTCATCGTAGCACGAGGTGCTCAGTACGCCGCCCCAGGTATCAAAGATCTGTACCGCTTGTGCGCCTGACTTGATCTGCTCGTTGAGGTACGCGGTGACGGTCTGTGCCAACTTGTCGAGCAGCTGGTGCATCACCTCAGGGGTTTCGAACATCATCCGCTTAACGTGGCGGAAATCCTTGGAGGAGCCGCCTTCGACCATGTAGGTGGCTAGTGTCCAAGGACTGCCCGAGAAGCCGATCAGCGGCACGCGGCCGTTAAGCTCGTGACGGATGGTGCTGACCGCTTTCATCACATAACCCAGATCGGTAGTCACATCGGGGATCGGTAGCGCGTCAACATCGGCTTCAGTACGGACGACTTTTTTAAACTTCGGGCCTTCACCTTCCTCGAAGTAGAGACCCAATCCCATTGCGTCAGGGATGGTGAGGATGTCGGAGAACAGGATCGCAGCATCCAGCGGGTAGCGCTCGAGCGGCTGGATGGTCACCTCGCAGGCAAAGTCCGCGTTCATGCACAGGCTCATGAAGTCACCGGCATTTTTGCGGGTGGCTTTGTACTCGGGCAGATAGCGGCCGGCCTGACGCATCATCCAAACGGGGGTGATATCAACGGGCTGACGCAGCAAGGCGCGCAGGAAACGGTCGTTTTTCAGTTCCGGAAACTGTTGTGACATAAGAGCAGGTCTCAATCGAGGCTAAATAATTGCGCTTAGTATAAGGCTTCCTGTGCCCCAGACAAAAAAAAGCACGGTATTAAACCGTGCTTTTTTCTGGGGATCTGACTTAGCTCAAGATCAGGCTAGAGCCTAGAGCTCCAGATAGTCGAGAATGCCTTCGGCAGCCTTGCGGCCTTCGTCGATCGCGGTAACCACCAAGTCTGATCCGCGCACCATGTCACCACCAGCAAAGATTTTGGGGTTGGTGGTCTGGAAGGCGAAGTCACCGTTGGCTGGTGCCAGTACCCGACCCCGTGGATCGAGCTGGATGTCGAACTGTTCGAACCAAGGCGCCGGGCTGGGGCTGAATCCGAACGCCACCAATACCGCATCGGCTGCCACGATCTCTTCGCTGCCTTCGATCACTTCGGCGCTCTGGCGGCCGTTGGCATCGGGCTCACCCATCCGTGTGGTGACCAGCTTGATGCCAGTCACCTTACCGTTGTCGCCAACGATCTCGACCGGCTGACGGTTGAACAGGAATTCAACGCCTTCTTGTTTGGAGTTGACCACCTCTTTGCGTGAACCGGGCATATTGGCTTCGTCACGGCGATAAGCGCATTGAACGCTTTCCGCGCCCTGGCGGATCGAGGTACGGTTGCAGTCCATCGCAGTATCACCACCTCCCAACACGACAACTTTCTTGCCGTTGAGGTCGATAAACTCTGATGGGTCTTTTTCGTATCCCAGGCAGTGGTTGACGTTGGAGATCAGGAACGGCAGTGCGTCGACCACGCCGTCAAGATCTTCACCGGGGAAACCACCTTTCATTGAGGTGTAAGTGCCCATGCCGAGGAAGACTGCGTCGTACTGCTCCAGCAGCTCGTTGAATTCGATATCCTTACCGATTTCGGTGTTGAGGCGAAACTCGATCCCCATCCCTTCGAGGATCTCACGGCGGCGAACCATGACACTCTTTTCGAGCTTGAACTCGGGAATACCGAAGGTCAGCAGGCCGCCAATCTCGGGGTGACGGTCGAACACCACGGTGCTGACGCCGTTGCGCGATAGAATGTCGGCACAGGCGATACCGGCAGGTCCGGCACCGATGATAGCGACTTTCTTGTCGGTCGCGACCACCTTGGACATGTCGGGCTTCCAGCCCATCGACAGTGCGGTATCGGTGATGTATTTCTCCACCGAACCGATGGTTACAGCACCGAAGTCGCCTTCGTTGAGGGTGCAGGCCCCTTCACACAGACGGTCTTGCGGGCAGACTCGGCCACAGACTTCGGGCAGCGAGTTGGTCTGATGCGACAACTCGGCGGCTTCGATGATGTTGCCTTCGGAAACCAGCTTGAGCCAGTCTGGAATGTAGTTGTGTACCGGACACTTCCATTCGCAATACGGGTTTCCGCACTCTAGGCAGCGATGCGCCTGGCCCGAAGCTTGGTCGGCCTCAAAGCTAGGATAGATCTCGGCAAACTCTTTTTTACGGATCTCAGCGGCAACCTTGGTTGGTTCTTCACGCTTGAGCTCAATAAACTGAAAGTCGTTATTAAGGCGTTGACTCATGACACCTCGTCCTCATTGTTCGGCCCCGGGCGGCCTGATCGTGGCGCCGCGGCGGAGCGTAAAGCGGTGGGATAACCGTCGGCTTTATCGTTAGATAAAGCCGACCTGTCGCGGCTGTTACTCAGGGCGTTGACGCATGTTGTCGAGCAATTCACCCAGTCCAGCAGCCTTGGGTTTGACCAGCCAGAACTTGTTGATGTAGTCGTCGAAGTTGTCTAGCAACTGCTGACCCCAGGCGCTGCGGGTTTCCTCGACATACTCGGTTATCACGGATTGGAGGTGACTGCGGTACTCCTCCATGTGGTAGTTACTGATGCGGTGGATCTCAACCAGTTCGTGGTTGTACTTGTCCACGAAGGTGCGGTCCATATCCAGGACATAAGCAAAACCACCGGTCATACCGGCACCGAAGTTAAGCCCGGTGTTGCCCAGTACAGTGACCAAACCGCCAGTCATGTATTCACAACAGTGGTCGCCGGCACTTTCGAGCACAGCATGTGCACCGGAGTTGCGAACGGCAAAACGCTCGCCGCCGCCACCTGCTGCGAACAAGCGACCACCAGTGGCGCCGTACAGGCAGGTATTACCAACGATGGAGGTCTTCTGTGTTTCGAACTGACTGCCTGCCGGTGGCCGGATCACGATCTTGCCGCCAGCCATGCCTTTACCGACATAGTCGTTAGCATCACCGTCGAGATACAGCTCTAAACCGCCGGCGTTCCAAACGCCCAGGCTCTGACCGGCAACCCCTTTCAGGTTGACCCGGATCGGCGCGTCGTTCATGCCGAGATTGCCGTGGTACCTGGCAATCTCACCCGAAATCCGAGCACCGACGGAACGGTCGCAGTTAGTGATGTTGAAATCGAACTCACCACCACGCTTATTGGCGATCGCATCGCGTGTTGCTTCGATGATGCTCAGGTTCAGCGCGCCTTTATCGTAAGGGCTGTTCTGCGCTTGCTGGCAAGTTTGGGGTTTGCTGGAATCGACAGCGTCGTTCTTCAGGATCGGCGTCAGGTCGAGGCGCTTCTGCTTGTCGGTCATGCCGGGAAGAATTTCCAACAGATCGGTACGTCCGACCAGCTCTTCCAGCGTCCGCACACCCAGCTTGGCCATCCACTCACGCGTCTCTTCGGCGATGAAGGTAAACAGGTGCTTGACCATCTCCACGGTGCCGATGAAGTGTTTGGAGCGCAGGTATTCGTTCTGCGTGGCGACACCGGTGGCGCAGTTGTTGAGGTGACAGATTCGCAGGAACTTACAGCCGAGAGCGACCATCGGTAGAGTGCCGAAGCCGAAGCTTTCAGCGCCGAGGATAGCGGCTTTGACCACATCCAGGCCGGTCTTCAGGCCGCCATCGGTTTGCACCCGAACCTTATCACGCAGGTTGTTGATCATCAGCGCTTGATGGGTTTCGGCCAGGCCAATCTCCCACGGTGAACCGGCGTGGTGGATCGAGCTAAGCGGGCTAGCTGCGGTGCCACCGTCATAACCGGAGATGGTGATCAGGTCTGCGTAGGCTTTGGCCACACCGGCAGCGATGGTGCCAACGCCAGGGCGCGATACCAGCTTGACCGAGACCAGAGCCTCAGGATTGATCTGTTTCAGGTCAAAGATCAGCTGTGCCAGATCCTCGATCGAGTAGATATCATGGTGTGGCGGTGGTGAGATCAACGTCACCCCAGGAACCGAGTAACGCAGTGTTGCGATCAACTGGTTAACCTTACCACCGGGTAGCTGGCCACCTTCACCGGGCTTGGCACCTTGGGCGACTTTGATCTGCAGTACTTCGGCGTTGACCAGATAGTGCGGCGTCACACCGAAACGGCCCGAGGCGATCTGTTTGATTTTGGAGCGACGGATGGTGCCGAAACGGGCGGGGTCTTCACCACCTTCGCCGGAGTTGGAGCGACCACCCAGCTCGTTCATCGCTTGTGCCAAGGCTTCGTGCGCTTCGGGTGATAATGCGCCCAGAGACATCGCTGCTGAATCGAAGCGTTTAAACAGGTTTTCGACCGGCTCAACATCACTTAGCGGGATAGCGGTGCAGTCTTTAAGCTTAAACAGGTCACGAAGGGTGGCAACGGGACGTTCGTTAACCAGTGCAGCGAACTCTTTGTAGGTGCCGTAATTGCCGCTACTGACCGCTTGCTGGATGGTGCGAACTACGTCTGGATTAAAGGCGTGGTACTCCTTGTCGTGAACAAACTTGAGCTTGCCGCCCTGTTCGATCGGTTTGCGCTGTTTCCAGGCATCGTTAGCCAGCAGCTGATGCTCGCGCTGGAAGTCGTAGAAGTTAGCCCCTTTGATACGGCTGCTGATATCCGGGAAGCAGGTATCGACGATCTCTTCACCCAGACCGACCGCTTCGAACAGCTTGGCGCCGCGATATGAAGCGATGGTGGAGATACCCATCTTCGACAGGATCTTTAACAGGCCTTTGTTGATGCCTTTACGATAGTTGGTATGGGCGGTGACTTCATCGCTGAGCAGTTCGCCCTTGGCGACCATGTCATTGATGATGCGGTAAGACAGGTACGGATAAACCGCGCTGGCTCCACAGCCTAGCAGTACCGCAATCTGGTGCGAATCACGGGCGGTGCCGGTATCGACGATCAGGTTGCAGTTGCAACGCACACCCTTGGCACGCAGGTGGCTGTCAACCGCGCCGGTGGCCATCAGTGCGTGAATCGGCAGCAGGCCCTCTTTGAGGTTGCGATCCGATAGAATCAACAGCGTCTTGCCGTCATTGACCGCTTTCTCGGCGTTCTCACACAGTTGCGCGACTGCTTGTTGTAAACCAAGCTGTGGGTCATAGTTGAGGCTCAGGCTATGGGTTTCAAAGCCGAGAATCTCGTTATAGAACAGCTTGTGGTACTTGCGTGCAGACAGTACCGGCGAGGCCAGAATGATCCGCTTAGCGTGCTGCTCAGAATCGTCGAAGACATTACGCTCGCTACCCAGGCAGGTCTCCAGCGACATCACGATCGCTTCACGTAGCGGATCGATCGGCGGGTTGGTTACCTGAGCAAACTGCTGACGGAAGTAGTCGTACAACGGACGAACCCGGTGCGACAGTACCGCCATCGGGGTGTCGTCGCCCATCGATCCGGTCGCTTCCTGCGACGTCTCGGCCAGTGGACGAAAAACCTGATCGCGCTCTTCGAAGCTGACTTGGTACATCTTTTGATGCACCTTAAGCTGTTCGGGTGAGAACTCCTTGAACTCCAGATCGCGCTCATTAAGCGTCGCCTGCAATCGGTAGGAGCTTTCGCGCAGCCATTTTTTGTACGGGTGTTCGCTCTTGAGTTGCTGGTCAACATCATCGGTGTGCAGCACTTCGCCGGTGCGGGTGTCGATTGCCAGCATCTGACCCGGACCAATCCGGCCTTTGGCGACCACATCTTCGGGTTTGTAATCGTAAGTGCCGATTTCGGACGCGGTGCACAGGATGCCGTCTTTGGTCAGCACCCAACGCGATGGCCGCAGGCCGTTTCGGTCAAGCATACAGACCGCATGCCGGCCGTCAGTCATCACCAGGCCGGCGGGGCCATCCCAGGGCTCCATATGCATGGAGTTGTATTCGTAGAAGGCTCGCAGGTCAGGGTCGATCATCTCGACATTCTGCCAGGCTGGCGGTACTACCAGACGAACGGCCTTGTACAGGTCCATGCCGCCGGTGAGTAGCAGCTCGACCATGTTATCGAGGCTGGAGGAGTCGGATCCGGTGGTGTTGACCAGCGGCATCAGGTCCTTTAGGTTCGGCAATAATGCGGTTTCGAACTTACTGGCCCGTGCGTTGGACCAGCTGCGGTTGCCTTCTATGGTGTTGATCTCACCGTTGTGCGCCAGAATGCGGAACGGTTGGGCCAGCGGCCAGCGTGGAGCGGTGTTGGTCGAGAAGCGCTGGTGAAAAATGCAGATGGCAGTTGCCATGCGCTCGTCAGCCAGATCCAGATAGAAATTGGTCAGATCGGCCGGCATCACCAGTCCTTTATAGGACAGTACGGTGTTGGACAGGCTGCAGACGTAGAAGTCAGGGTCATTGCTCAGCGCAATTTCAGCCTTACGGCGAGCAACGAACAGGCTAACAGCCAGTTGCTCGACCGGCTTACCGCCATCGCTGACAAACACCTGCTCCATCTGCGGCAGTGTCTCGAGAGCGATCGGTCCGCACGAAGACTTATCGGTCGGCACGACACGCCAGCCGATCACGTCGAGCCCCTCGGCACGCAGCTCCTGTTCGAGGCGGTCACGGGCAGTAGCCGCGTTGGCTTCGTTCTGTGACAGGAAGATCACACCAACGCCGTAATTCTGGCTTAGCTCGGTCGCAAACGTTTCGTTAACAATGGTGCGAATAAAGCTGTCGGGCATCTGCAGTAGCAGTCCGCAGCCATCACCGGTTTTGCCGTCGGAAGCGATGCCGCCACGGTGGGTCATGCAGGTCAGCGATTCGATTGCCTTGAGCAGCAGCGAGTGACTGCTGTCGCCTTCAACGTGGGCCATCAGGCCGAAACCACAGTTGTCTTTAAATTCGCCTGGGCGATAGAGTCCTGTATTCATACACAGAGCCTTATATAAAAAGTCTTTGTTAACAATGGCCTGGGGTTTATGGAGGGATAGTAGCCAGGTGTCATGTACCAAAAAGGGAGATGCATTTTACCCGCGAACGCGGTTAAGAACAAATTGGAGGGGTTTTGTACTGTGACGGGGCGGTTATGGCAAAGATATACCCTTATTTTACGACCTTCCGAATATCACCCTGTATTCCTTTTACACTGCGAGCCCAAGGGCGTTTGGAGCGCAGCGGCTCGGGTAGTTCGCCTCTGGCTGTCATCGCTTCGGCGCGTGAAGCGTAGCGACCGTAAATCACCACATACCAAGGCTTGTCTTTATAGTGGGTGAAGAAGTAGTGAAGGTTGTCCTTATCCGGCATTGATGCGATAAATTCGACGATATTCTTCTCTTCACGGGCGCCTAACATCTGCAGACTGTAATCTGCTGGCTTCCAGCTCAGTAGCGTTTTGCCGTCACCGTAATAGACAGGCGCAATATTTTGCGCTTGTTCACTGTTTTCTGGCTGTGCGGTGTTTTGAACAGAGTCGGACGGTAGGCTTGGTGGCAGTTTCAATACCAGCGTCGAAGAAACGTCAATAGCGGCGGGCTCATCGCCAGGTGAGGACGGCGGCGTTTTGACGGTGGCCGCTGTCAGTTGTTGCGATGTTTGTGTTGTTGCTGGCTCAGTTGGCGCGGCCGCTGCGGGTTCTGGCGGCACTTGGGCAGCCGCTTGTTCGGCATCCAGTGCTGCTCTGGCCTGAGCAAGACGTTGTTCGAAATCGGTTGCAGCAGCGGTGACTGGTGGCTCTGTGGACGCGATTGTGGGCTTAGCTTCGATATCAAGTTTGAGGCGAATGCGCTCGTTATTGGCTGGATCTTGGATTGTGTTAGTTGTGGGCTCTTCACCGGCAGGGCTTACGGCCATTTCAGTAAAGCTTGATTGGCTGTATTCCATCAGTGTGGGCAGTGCTTGCCAAACCCCAGCGCCAATAACTAGCAATACCACGACAGAGGCTAGCATCCAATAACGCGTTTTTGGGGCTTTGCTAGCTTCGCTGGCTGGGACGCTTTCGGGCAGCATGGCGCCCGGAATCGCTGCATCGAGAGTGTCGAGGTCATAGACATTATCAGCGACTGCTTGGCTGCTTAATACCTCAGTCGTAAGGCTTGGTGCTGGGGTTGTTGGTTCTGCAGAGGGTTTGGTTGCGTCTGTTGTTGGATTGGACGAAGGACTACCGGCACTCATTAATGCCCGGAGCGCGCGAGGGATTCGCCCAGGTAAGCCCAAGGAATCGGCATAAATACGCTGCAGCTGCTGCTCGTTCAGTCTTGCTGCGACAGCACGGAAGCTATGCTGCAACAGGCCGTTAACCTCTTCGGCGGTGAGAGGCTGCATCTCAACAAAATGGCAGCTGCTTTCGACCACATCAGAAAACTGTGGTGCTGCCAGTTGCTGACGAATTGCTGGGGTGGCAAATAGCACGATGTGCGGTCGCATCTCATCATCAGGCAGTGTCGATAGTTGGTTAAGCAGTAACTCTAAGGCATCAACAGACAGATGTTCAGCATCGTCAATGACGATTAGTAGCTGTTTCGATATCTGTTTTAACAGATCACAGTGTTCTATCAATTGCTGCAACTGACCAGATGGTGACGTTGACGTATCGCGATCCAGGTTGAGTTGTGCAACGAGTTCGGCAAGCAGACTGTGACAGTTGCTTCCCGGTTGCGCGTTGATACAGCAGGCGTGGACGGAGTTGTCGCTGGTGCCAGGATGGAACTGGTGCAGCAGGGTAGATTTGCCGATTCCGGCAACACCGCTGATCACCTGAATGAAATGGCTATAACGGCTCAGGTGCTCCAACTGCTCAAGCAGCTGCACGTGTGACGCGGGCAGATAAAAATCACCGGATCCTGTTTGTTTGCTAAGCGTGGGAACGTCTTCGCCAAACAATGATTCAATGGTGCCGGATGATGTCGAATGGTCGACCATGCCGCTGCCTCTAGCCTTGGTTTGAGCTGTTGACTGTCGCAGTCTCAAGAGTTGTCGTCAGAGATTGGGACGAAAACTCAGCAGTGACTACCGCATCCCCCAGTTGCCTTAATAATATCAATCGTAACTGACCATCGATCACTTTTTTATCAACGGCCATTAGCTGGATGAAATCATCAGGCGTCATCCCCTGTGGCGGTAGTATGGGGAGTTTAGCGCGTTGGAACAGTGTCTTGATACGTTCGACATCAGCGGCGTTGATCCAGCCCTGATGTTGCGATAATTCCGCTGCCATGACAGTGCCGGCAGCCACTGCTTCGCCGTGGAGCCAGTTGCCGTAGCCGCTGTGTGATTCGATAGCATGACCGAAGGTATGGCCCAGATTGAGCAGCGCCCGTTTGCCCGCTTCCTTCTCATCTTCAGCGACTACATCGGCTTTGATTTGGCAGCAACGGAAGATCACTTCAGCTAAAACGTCGGGCTGGCGTTGCTCAATGGCTTCTAGATTGATCTCTAGCCAGTTCAGGAACTCAAGATCAAGAATGAGTCCGTACTTGATCACTTCGGCCAGTCCTGCGGCTAACTCGTTATCGGGCAGTGTGTTTAGGGTGTTGGTATCAATGACGACGCAGCGGGGCTGGTGAAAAGCGCCGATCATGTTTTTTCCAAGAGGGTGGTTGACCCCCGTCTTACCGCCAACCGATGAGTCAACCTGTGAAAGCAAGGTGGTAGGTAGCTGAATGAAGTCGACGCCTCGCTGGTAGCAGGCGGCGGCAAAACCGGTCATATCACCGACTACACCGCCGCCGAGAGCGACCAGGGTGGTGGTTCGGTTGTGTCGGGCTTCGAGCAGGCCGCTGAAGATCTGCTCCATCGTCTGCAGGTGTTTAAACTGCTCACCGTCGGGCAGGATCACGGTGGCGACAGTTTTATCGCCCAGCGCTTGTTTAACTTGCTCGAGATATAGCGGGGCGACCGTCTCATTACTGACGATCATTACTTGTGAGCTACGGATGTGCTGAGTCCAAAGTGTGGCTTGGTCTAGTAGTCCGGTGCCAATGTAGATGGGGTAGCTGCGCTCAGCTAGGGCAACATCCAGTCTCAGGGTCATGATAAGGTTGGTCCAATCGGGGGCTGCTGGTCTAGCCGGTTTAACGGATAACGTCGCGCTGCTCGAGCTGCTTGATGATATCGCGAACGACCGACTTGGGTCGGCGGCCGTCAGTGTGGATCACCAAGTCGCTGCACTCACGGTAAAGCGGGTCACGAATCTGCATCAGTTCGGTCAGTACTTTAGAGGGGTTTTCTGTCTGTAGCAAAGGACGATTGCGATCTTTGGCCGTGCGCTCGATCTGTTGCTCTAGCGAGGCGTGCAGATAGATAACGGTACCGCGTGATTGCAGGTGACGGCGGTTATCACTATCGAGTACCGCGCCTCCGCCCGTTGCTAATACGATATTGTCGTCGCGGCTGAGTAGTTCGATCACGCTCGCTTCGCGTTTACGAAATCCGGCCTCGCCTTCAACGTCAAAAATCCACGGGATATCTGCGCCCGAGCGATCCTCGATCTCTTTATCGGAGTCGACGAAATCTAACAGCAGTTCTTGTGCGAGCAGACGACCTATGGTGCTTTTTCCGGCACCCATAGGTCCAATTAGAAACAGGTTCAAACAGCGAGCCTTCTATGTTGCTAAGTTGCGAGTAGAGCCTCAGCGGTTGCTGAGGCTCTCTTCGATGATCTTGGGTGTAATGAAGATCAACAGTTCGGTCTTATCATTACGAGAGCTTGTCTGGGTGAACAGCTTGCCAATGAAAGGGATGTCGCCCAGAAGCGGAACCTTGGCAACGATTTCGGCTGCTTCTTTCTGGAATACACCACCAAGGACAATCGTTTCACCGTTGTTTACCAGTACCTGGGTCGTTACTTCATTGGTGACGATACCGACTTCACCGTTAGGCAGTTCTTCACCAACAGAATCCTGGTTGATCTTCAAGTCGAGGATCAGGCGGTTATCCGGCGTGATTTGTGGTGTCACATCGAGCGATAGGACCACCTCTTTAAACTCAACACTGACCTCACCATCTTCTACGGTTTGGAAGGGAATCTCGTCACCTGATTGGATCCGTGCCGGCATGCCGTTGGCGGTGATCACTTTGGGCTGCGATACGATTTCGGCATTGCCGTCACTTTCCAGAGCGGATAACTCCATCTGTAGCAAGCTGGTGCTGTTGCCGATACCGATGGCAAATTTAGAAGCGCCGATACTGGTCGCTCCAAGATCGACGTTGAGGCTGGTGGGAACACTGAGCGCTCCAGTGCCTGCCGCTTGAGCTGTATCACCCGGCGAGTTGCCACCGATGACTAGCCGACCGCCGTCGCTGTTGGTGGCCGTGTGGCCAAAGCCCCATTTGACGCCCAGTTCACTGCTGACGTCGCTACGTACAGTCACCAGTCGCGCTTCGATCATCACTTGGCGTACCGGGATGTCTAATTTTTTCAGTGCCTTACGTATTTTAGCAATACTTGTATCGATGTCTCGTACGATCAGTGTATTGGTGCGTGGATCAGCCTGTACATTGCCGCGCTCGGACAGGATGCCTTGCTCGGATCCGAGCAATCCAACGATGTCGGAAGCCTTGGCGTAGTTGACCTGAATGAATTCGGTTTGTGGCTCTTTCAGTTCTTTGACCTGTTTGTTGGTCTCGATCTCAAACCGCTCGCGTTCGGCGATCTCGGCGGCAGGCGCGATCATCATTACGTTGCCGGAGACTCGCTTATCTAGGCTCTTTGTTTTGAGTACAAGCTCCAGCGCTTGATCCCAAGGCACATTTTTCAGCCGTAATGTGATGTTGCCGCTGACCGTGTCACTAACAACAAGGTTCATGTCGGTAACGTCGGCGATGATCTGAAGTACCGAACGGATATCGATATCCTGAAAATTGAGGCTCAGCTTCTCACCGGTGTACGGGAAGCGATCGCGGATCCGCTCTTCGGCGTCAAGGTCAGTAACCGGCTTGAAATCCACGATTAACTGGTTTTCAGACTGGTAAGCCAAGTAATCGAAAGGCTGGGCTGACGGCTTTATCAGAATGCTGCTGTTGTTGTTGTCGGCCATGGCATCGATGAAGGTGACTGGGGTGGAAAAATCTTGTACATCGATTCGCTCTTCCAGCTCTGCGGGCAATTGCGCGCCGATCAGGTTGACGATGATGTTGTTGCCCTCTTCGATGATATCAACGCCGGCGCGATTATCGGTCAGGTTGACAACTACGCGTCCGATGTCGCCGTCTATCCGACGGAAATCGATCGAGGAGACCTGTGTGCGGCTAGATGTTGGTACGTCGGATACGGTTGTTTGCTGCGTAGTTGACGTATCAGCCACTCTGTCGGTGGACCCGGCGCCGAAGACGACATAAAGACTATTGCCTTCGATATAGGTGGAGTATTCGGTTGATTCGTACAGGTCGGCGATAACGCGGACACGATCCTTCACTTCAGCTAGGTGAATGGTGTCGACCAAGCCGCTTTTGATCTCAATGCTCTTGCTATCGAGGCCGTTACGGGTACCAATGAGATCAAGAACCACGCGTGCAGGTTGCTCGATCATATAGGAGCGGGGCAGCGGTGGTGCTTCGTTAAAATCGAAGCGAACTTCTAGCTTGTTACCCGGCAGGGTGACGAATGTGGTATCGATAATCCGCACCTCCGCCAAAACGCTTTGGGTAAACAACAAGCAAGCGATGCAGGCCAGCCATTTACGACCGATCATTACCAGTTGCTGCCGAGTGTGTTGCCGTGTCGCTGAAGACATTATCTTCGCCATATCCATCTACGCCTATTCCTACTGTTCCACTAAAACCAAGTTACGCGGTCGTTTCATCCAGCCATCCTGGCCATTTGGAACGATCTCAATGATATCTAACTGTGTCTCATTGACGGTGAGGATCTCACCGTAATTTCGACCAACGTAATTTCCACTTTTAAGACGGTGGATCTCTCCGTTTGAATCTTTGATCAATGCTGTTAGGTTGCCCATCTCTAGCATATGGATGGTGCCGACCATGCGCAGGTTTTCCAGTTTGAACGCTTCCAGGGGTTCCTTGGGGCGTTCGAAGTCGGGTTTGAGGTTGTTTTTGGGACCTGACTCTGGATCGTCTTCATCGACCAGTTCAACTTTGATCAGCGGTTGAAACGGACCGCGTAAACTGGTTGCGCGGTACAGGAAGCTTTCATAAGACTTGAATTCGGGCAGTGGGTCGATACGGCCGGCGGGACGTGATTGAGTCTCTCGGACGTACTGCTGCAGATCCGAGGTGTCATTAATCTGGCTACACCCTTGAAGCATGGCTAATGCAGCAATGGCAGCCATCCCGGCTGAGTTGAATCGACGATTAACTTTCATCGTCATAGCGATAAGTCCTGGCAGATAGTGACATACTCAGATCTCCGTTATTGGAGAGCGGTTTGATCGAAAAATCATGTACCGTGACGATTCGAGGCAAAGCTGCGATGCCGCTGATAAATTCGCCCAGTTGGTGATAGCTTCCCTTAACCTGAATGTTGATCGGAAGTTCAATGTAAAACTTAACCTTTTTCTCAGATGCCAGCGAAATAATATCGAAATTTAGGCCGCTGTTTTGGCCGATTTCGGTGATATCTTCTAACAACCCTGGCACTTCGGTATCGGTTGGGAGCTGTTTGAGAAGCTCGGCGAAAATCTCTTCGACATCCTCCATCTGGCGCTTTAATGGTTCCAGGTTCGCTACTTGAAATGCCTTAGAACGGTATTGTTCTTTTAGTGGCGTTTCTTTGGCGATCTCTTGGTCGAGACGCGTTTGAAGGTCTTTGATATAGAAGTGATAGCCAGTTGCCGATAGAGCCACCAATACTACGAGGTAAAATATAGCCTTAACTCCGTAAGGCCAGCTGCCAGCGGTATTGAGATCAACGTTGTTGATATCGAAACCGCGGAAGGCGTTTTTAAAACTATCCTGCAGCGCCATCAGGGTTCTCCGTCCTTGGGTTTGCTCAGAACGACCCGCATGTCAAAGTTTTTATACTGATCGCCACCTTTGCCTACTGAGCTGAGATTGGGTTCTTTAAACCACGGTGATCGATCGATACTACGCATCAGCATTGAAACATCCCGGTTACTCTGAGCACGCCCGACGATATGAAGTGATTCTCCGGTGCGTGTGAGTGATGAATAATACAGTTCTTCTGGGAGTACTCTCACCAGCTCATCAAATACCCTGACAATCACGGGTCGGTTACCCTGGAGGTCTTGAATGGCCCGGAGGCGCTCCAAAAGGCGTTCACGCTTATTTCGTAACTCTTTGATTTCTTTTATTTTAGAGTCGAGGCTGCTCATCTCTTGGCGCAGGTAGTTGTTACGCTTCTGCTGTTTCTTGGTGTTGCTCTCAATATAGGCCCCCGCTCCCCACACCAGTACACCGGCAATGACCGCGGTAACGACGGAGGAGACAAGGAAGCGTTGTTGTCGGTCTCGGCGGCGATCTTCGCGCCAAGAGCGGAGGTTGATCAGCGTGGTTGCCATAATTACTCCGCAAAGCTCCTTAGTGCCAGACCACAGGCCAGAACCAGAGAGGGTGCTTCCGGATCAAACTTGTGTCGGTTGATGCGTGAATCGATGGTCATGGTGCTGAAAGGATCGGCGACTTCTGCCTGAATCCCCAGCTCCTGCGATACTGCCGTTTCGATCCCTGTTAACGCCGCAATGCCGCCCATAAGTAATAACGCTTCGATCTCACCGTGAGTTCCGGAGGAATAGTAGAACTGGATCGACCGTGAGATTTGTTGGGCGGTGGTTTGTTTGAACGGGTCGATATACCCCTGAACTAATTCCTCGCTCAGGTCGTTGGACTTTTTCGCCTGTTCGACCTGATCCGCTGACATGTCAGAGACTTGGGTCAGGCTGTGGGACAGGTCATTACCACCGAATGCTTGCTCTCGGCTATAGACCACTTTTCCTTTCTCCAGCACATAGAGTGTCATGCTGCTGGCGCCGATGTCGACCAAGCCGACGGTCTTGTCCAAAATGTCGTGAGCTTGGGCAAGAACTGGGAACACTCTTTCGATCGCGTAAGTATCCACATCGATAATGTCGCAGGTCATCCCCGCGCCATTGACGGCATCTTCACGCGACTGAACGCTATCTTGACGGCAGGCGACTAATAACACGTCATTAAGTTCTTCGCTGGTTTCGGACTCGCCCTGAATCTGGAAGTCGATAGCAACCTCGTCGAGCGGGTAGGGTATAAACTGGTCTGCTTCTACCTTGATCTGGTCTTCGAGTTCGTCTTCGCTAAAGGACTTGCTGAACTCTAGCTGTTTGACGATGACCACCGAAGTTGGAACCGAAGTGGCAGCCTGCTTGAGACGGCTATTGGCCAGTAGTAATCCTTTTTTTAGAGCTTCGGCGACCACAGGAACGTCCTGAACGTTATTGTCGATAACTGCACCTTCGGGCAGGTGAATTACCGAGTAACAATCAACATGGAGGTTACCGGAGCGCTTAGATAGTCCTAATACTTTGACATAGGACGAACCAATATCGACACCAAGTAACGATTTTGTGCGGGTCTTAAAAAGGCTTATCACCGATTAATCCTTAAATCTAGTGAACTGACCTGCACCACTGGTGCAGAAGTTTGCGTGAAGAGAGTAATACATTGATACGCTTTCTTCGCTATTATTGGCACTATATATCGCCTCTAAACCGATAAGCTTTAGGTTAACATGATCAAAATCAAAACTCTGCTGCACTTTTTCATAAAAGCTGGGGCTATTTGTACACTTTTTGGCGTTCTAATCATAGTCGGGGGTTATTTTTATCTTAAGCCGCAATTGCCCGATGTGGATCAATTACGCGATATTGAGTTGCAAACACCTTTGCGTGTTTATTCCTCTGATCAGAAATTGATTGCTGAATATGGCGAAATGAGGCGTTCGCCAATTCGTTATGATCAGATCCCTAACGGTTTTGTCGAAGCGATTTTGGCTGCTGAGGATAGCCGTTTCTACAGTCATGGCGGTATTGATTTTAAAGGTTTAGCTCGGGCTGCGTTTCAGTTGATCAGTACCGGGAGCATCCAGTCTGGTGGTAGTACCATTACGATGCAGGTGGCTCGGAATTATCTTTTAACTCTTGAGCGAACATTCTTGCGAAAGTTTAAAGAGATTATTCTTGCCCTCCAGATGGAACAGCAACTCAGCAAGGACGAGATACTCGAGTTATATGTCAATAAAATATATCTGGGAAATCGCGCTTACGGGATTCAAGCTGCGGCTAATGTCTATTATGGTCGAAATATTGATCAATTGACTCAGGCTGAATTGGCGATGATCGCCGGTCTACCTAAAGCACCATCGGCTTATAACCCGTTGGCAAACCCTTCGCGTGCGTTGGAACGGCGTAATTGGATATTATCGAGAATGCATGCGCTGGGAAAAATTGAAACCAGCGAATATGCCGAGCTCAAGCAATTACCGATGACGGCGGCTTATCACGGTGCGGATATTCAACTATCAGCACCCTATATTGCAGAGATGATTCGTAGCGATCTGTTTTCTCAGTACGGTGAGCAGATATACACCGACGGGGTTAAGGCGTATGCCACCGTGCGTAGTGTTGATCAAATGGCGGCTAATCGTGCGGTTGAGAAAGGCTTGATGGCATATGAATTACGTCATGGTTATCGTGGCGCCGAGCAGCAGTTTGAGCCACAACTGTCGCATGAAGAATTGTTGGATGCATTGAGAAAGGTACCGCGTTACGGTTCGCTTGAGCCGGCGGTGGTGGTTGCCCTGACAAAGACTAAAGGGTTGGTCGACGAGGAGGGTAAGAACGAGGAGCAGCTTGCTGCTATCGCCAAAACACCGGTCGCGAGCTTGTTGCTGCGAAATGGCGACATCGTGCCCCTGAGTTGGGGTGGAGTTAGCTGGGCGCGTCCGTTCATTTCGGTGAGTCAGCGAGGGAGCAAGCCAAAATCGGTGCAAGATGTTCTGGCTGTTGGTGATCAGGTTCGATTGCTGCCGAGCGATCAGGGTTGGCTATTACGTCAATTGCCGCAAGTGCAGAGTGCCATGGTGGGGTTGTCGCCAAACAATGGTGCTGTTCGAGCGTTGGTGGGCGGCTTTAGTTTCCAGCAAAGTAAGTTTAACCGTGTACTTCAGGCAACACGTCAGCCTGGCTCAAATTTTAAACCTTTTGTTTATACAACAGCACTGGCAAACGGTTTTACACCGGCATCAATTATTAATGATGCGCCGGTGGTTTTCGAAGATAAAAATCTAGAGAGCAGCTGGCGGCCGGAAAATTACAGTAAGAAGTTTTACGGACCGACCCGTTTCCGAGAGGCGCTGTATCGATCGCGTAATTTGGTGTCGATTCGTATTTTGCGTTCGTTGGGCATTAAGCCAACGTTGGAATATGTGAGTCGCTTCGGGTTTGATCCCCAACGGTTACCCAGCAACCTGTCACTGGCTCTGGGTAGTGCTGATGTTACGCCGATGGAGCTGGCTACCGGCTATGCGGTGTTTGCTAACGGCGGTTATAAAGTCACACCGTATTGGCTTGATCGGGTCGAGAGTCGCCAAGGTGATGTTTTGTTTCAAGCTAAGCCGGCCACGGTCTGCGACGGCTGTGTCTATCTGCCGGAACCAGAGATCGTTTCTGAAGAAGGAGATGAGACAGGGGTCCTCGCATCTAGCGCTTCTGACAGTGTGACGAGTGCTGTTATCGCAAGTAATAGCGATGAGCTCGTGTCTGTCTCTGCAAGCTTTGACTCGGATGCGACGGTCACTGCCATGCCGTTAGCGACGCGGATTGTTGATTCACAAACTAACTATCTGATCACTAACATCATGCAGGATGTGATCAAACGTGGTACCGGACGGAAAGCCAAGGTGCTTGGCCGAAATGATTTGGCGGGTAAGACCGGCACGACTAACGACCTTGTTGATGCTTGGTTCTCCGGTTTTAGTCCGGATGTCGTGGCGTCGGTTTGGGTCGGTTTTGATCAGCCGCAAACATTGGGTCGCAGTGAGTTTGGCAGTGTTGCCGCACTCCCTATCTGGATTGATTACATGGCTGACGCGCTGAAAGAGCTCCCGGAGCTGCCGATGATTCCACCGGAAGGTATTGTCAGCGTCAGGATCGACCCTGTCACGGGGCTGTTGGCTTACCCCGGGCAGAAAAATGCGATATTTGAGATGTTTCGGGTGCAGGATGTGCCGCGCAATGCCGCCGCCAAGAAGACCACTCGTGCGGAAAGCGCGGTTGCTGAAGAGTTGTTCTAGCGTTTCGATAGCCTGTGTTGCATGGGCATGTTTCTACGCAGGGTGCCAGTAACGTTGTTGACGCTGTGTGCATCGTTACTGACGCTCTGCCTTGCAATAAAAACTATGGATCGACTCAGGTGTTGACGGCGTAGTCGATCATTAATGGGGCATGTTCGCTAAAACGGACCTCTTTACAGATAACGGCAGTACGAACCGACTTGCGTAGTTCGCTGGTCGTGACCTGGTAGTCCAGTCGTGCCCCTTCGTTGAGGGACCAAGCGCGATTGTACGGTGGCCACCAGGTAAATTGGTGGTCCACGTGGTTGATCTCACGAAAGGCATCGATAAAGCCCAGTTCGTTAAAAACAACATCCATCCACTGACGTTCTTCGGGAAGGAATCCTGAGCTTTTCTGATTTACGTACCAGTTACTTAGGTCCATGGTTTTGTGGGCGATGTTCCAGGTACCGCAGAAAATAAATTGGCGCCGCTTACGCAATGTTTTACGCAGGTGGTTGAGGAAATTCTCCATAAAGTGCAGCTTTTCTGACTGTGCTTCATCGCCCTTCAATCCCGACGGAATCGACATTGAGATAACACTGAAATTTTCATAATCGGCCTGTATGAAGCGGCCGTGAAAATCACAGAGTTCAAATCCCAATCCGGTCATGATCGCTTTGGGGGGCTTTTTGCAGTAGATCGCCACACCACTGTAGTCATCTTCGAAAGCGTCGAAAAAATAGGCGCTATAGCCTTCAGGGTGGTAGACGGCGTCGTCGAGCTGGTACTCCTTGGCTAGAATGTCTTGCAGACAGATGACATCGGCATCCTGTTGGATAAGCCAGTCAAATAGACCTTTTTCTGCCGCTTGCTTGATGCCTTGGACATTCAGGGTGATGACGCGCATGTGACAACCTTGTGGTTTTTATGTAAGACAGCCCTTTTCGGTCTGGCTGCGCGGATTGTAAATCCAATGACGCCGAAACTGAACCGTTTGTTAGTCTATTTGCTAATGGCACTTTGTTGATCAAAATAGATCGCGGTTGTGGGCAACATCAACAGCCGTCGCCGTAGAGCCGTGTAGCGCTTCGTTGTATCATAGTTGCCGTTTGTTTGTTTGTTCAGCACGGTAGAAAAACCGACTTAGTAGAGACCTCTGTATGCAAGATTTCCAACGTGAGTTTATTGAATTTGCCATAGAGCGTGGCGTGCTTCGTTTTGGTGAATTTACCCTTAAGTCCGGTCGGGTCAGTCCCTATTTCTTTAACGCGGGGCTGTTTAACAGCGGTGAGGCTTTAGCGCGCTTGGGGCGCTATTACGCTGCGGCTATCGATGCGGCTGCGGTACCTTTTGATGTGATGCTGGGGCCTGCTTATAAAGGGATTCCGCTGGCGGCGACCACCTGTGTGGCGTTGGCTAATGATTATAATCGGGACCTGCCTTACGTATTTAACCGTAAGGAAGCTAAAACCCATGGCGAAGGCGGTAACTTGGTTGGCGCGCCATTAGAAGGGCGTGTGCTGATCATTGACGATGTGATCACCGCCGGTACCGCAATCCGGGAAGTGATGACGTTAATTGAAACTGCTGGAGCGACCCCCGCAGCGACGGTTATTGCGTTGGATCGGCAGGAAAAAGGCAAGGGTGAGTTGTCGGCGATCCAGGAAGTGGAGCGAGATTTTTCGATGCCGGTCATTAGCATCATCTCGTTGGCCGATCTGATTGAGTATCTGGAACAGCAGGGTGATCGTGCCGAGCAGGTTGCGTCGATCCGAGCCTACCGACTAGCTTACGGCATCTAATTAGGGGGTTTTACGGAACTTGCCGGGCAATTATCTTTCATAAAGTGTAATTCGCCTTGTCAGTTTACGGTCTGTGGCGGTTGGGATGATGGTGCGTTAGCGCGCGGGAGAAGTGGTTATGAAAGTGTTAATGATGGGTTTGTTTGCTGTGTTGCTGACGGGCTGTCAGTCAACAGGTTCAAGCCCGGCTCCGGAAGGTTATCGCTATGTGCAGGGTAAGGAATGGCGCGGGGTTACCGTCGGCGACTCCGCGGTTCGTCAATCCAGTGTTGTGTGCTTTGAGTACCAGTGTTACCGGCTTGGTGTGCCGGTTAATTTGCCGTCAGACCTGAAACAACGGTATCAAATTCGCGATATTGGTTTTGAGTCCTTAGCGCAAGCGCCGGGGGTGGCACGGGCGGAAGATACCTTACAGTTGCCCGATGATCTGGGGCACTACCTGTTTGTGGAGGCGCGCCGTCGCCATATGGTTGAAATGAGTTCGGATGGCAACGTCTGGATCCCTTGATTTGAAAAGCACTGTATTGGCCTGGCCGGTACGGTGCTTATTTTACATTTCATCGGGCTGATACCACAGTGGCGTCTTTCAGCGAAAGTAAGGGCCGGTCAGAGCCGTACTTCAATTCCCTTTTGTTGCATATATAGTTTGGCTTCCTGGATGCTGTGTTCGCCAAAGTGAAAAATGCTGGCGGCCAATACGGCGTCGGCTTTGCCTTCGATAACGCCATCAACCAGATGATCCAGATTGCCGACGCCGCCGGAGGCTATCACCGGTACCGTCACCGCTTCTGAAATGGCGCGGGTCACACCCAGGTCGTAGCCATTTTTGACACCGTCCTGATCCATGCTTGTCAGCAGGATCTCACCGGCTCCCAGTTCAACCATTTTCTTGGCCCAGTCGATCGCATCGAGCCCGGTCGGTTTGCGACCGCCATGGGTGAATATCTCCCAGCGATCGGTCTCGCCCGGCAGGCTGACTTTTTTGGCGTCGATCGCCACCACAATACACTGCGATCCGAAGCGCTCGGCGGCTTCGCGGACAAAATCGGGGTTGAACACGGCCGCCGAGTTGATGCTGACCTTGTCGGCGCCGGCGTTGAGCATGGTGCGGATATCGTCGCAGGTGCGGATGCCACCGCCAACGGTCAGTGGAATGAATACCTGACTGGCCATCTTCTCGACCGTATGTACCATGGTGTCGCGGCCTTCGTGAGTCGCGGTGATATCGAGAAAGGTAATCTCGTCTGCGCCTTGCTGGTCGTAGCGTTTGGCCACTTCCACCGGATCGCCAGCATCGCGAATGTCGAGAAACTGAACCCCTTTGACGACCCGGCCGTTCTCAACGTCTAGACAGGGGATAATGCGTTTAGCCAAGGCCATGGTGTTTCTCCAGTATCGGTGCCGCAAATTAAGTAGAACGTGGGTCTGTAAATAGCCGGAAATCAGCGGCTCAGGCTTTACCATCCCAGCTAAGGAAGTTGGTCAGCAGTTGTAGACCAGGTTTTTGGCTCTTTTCTGGGTGGAACTGCACCGCAAAAACATTGTCCTTGGCCAGGGCGACATCGAATTCAACACCGTACTCACAGCGTCCGGCTACCGGCGTGGGGAGGGTGGATTTGATGTAGTAGCTGTGCACGAAGTAAAACCGTACACCATCTTCAATATTGGCCCACAACGGGTGTGTCCGGCTTTGCCAAACCCGGTTCCATCCCATGTGCGGAACTTTCAGGTGGTCACCGTTGGCATCGCTGAGGTCGGTGCCGAAAAACAGGGTGTTACCCTCGAAATAATCGAGGCAGTCGACACCGCCGTTCTCTTCGCTGTGTGCCATCAGTGATTGAATACCGATGCAGATTGCCAGAAATGGTGTTCCCGAATCGATCACCTGTTGCACGACTTGGTCGACCTTAAGGCGGCGGATCTCGCCCATGCAATCGCGGATCGCACCGACACCGGGCAGGATCACCCGATCTGCGCTGAGGATCTGTTGCGGGTCGGCGGTGACGCGAACCTCTACACCGGGTTGGACGTGCTCAAGCGCTTTGGCGACCGAGTGTAGGTTGCCCATGCCGTAATCGATGACTGCTACGCTACTCATGCGCGGTACTTGCTCCTGCTGTCTCGGGGATAATGTTGGCTTACAAGCTGCCTTTGGTGGATGGCATCATACCCGCCATGCGGGGGTCTTCACTCAACGCCATCCGCAATGCGCGGCCAAATGCCTTGAACACGGTTTCCGCCTGGTGGTGAGCGTTCTTGCCCTTGAGGTTGTCGATATGCAAAGTGACCTGGGCATGGTTGACGAAGCCGTGGAAAAACTCGCTGAACAGCTCGGTGTCGAGCGCGCCGATTGATGCCCGGGTGAATGGGATGTCCATCGCCAGGCCAGGACGTCCGGAGAAATCGATCACTACCCGTGACAGTGCTTCGTCCAGTGGCACGTAAGCATGGCCGTAGCGGTTGATCCCTTTTTTATCACCGACCGCCTTGGCGAAAGCTTGCCCCAGCGTAATGCCAATATCTTCGACGGTGTGGTGGGCGTCGATATGAAGGTCGCCTTTGGCCTGGACGTCGATATCGATCAGCCCGTGGCGGGCAATCTGTTCGAGCATGTGTTCCAGAAACGGTACCCCGGTATCGGCACGAAAAACACCGCTGCCATCGAGGTTGATGGAGATGCTGATCTGCGTTTCGAGAGTGTTACGCGTCACGCTGGCCTGACGTTCGCCCATGGTCTGCTCCGGCTATTCGAATATTGTGCAGGATTGCCTGCTGAAAAACGGTTGTGTTGCTCTTTATGACAACATCGACAGTGGATTTCTCACCGCGATCGACCTCTGAGATTGCCCCGTCTTTGCTGCAGCTGTGTAGCGGCAGCGGTGCGGAACAAACTAAGCGCCACAGTATAGCGTCAATGCCATCATCAATGAATCATTGCGCGGCTGACTTTACCGCAGTTTCTCAGCGACTAAAATGCCATGATGGAGTGTGTTATGTGGCGGTGTGTTTTTTAAGGTGCGTTAGGGTCGGAGACGAGAGATGAAACTGATAGTGAAAATCGTAGCGGTGTCGGTGGTGGTGGTCATCGTGGTGCTGGGCGCGCTGCTGGTATTGGTTGACCCGAACGACTTTAAAGCCGAATTACAGCAGCTGGCGCGCGAGCACGGTCAGGTTGAATTGCAGTTGCACGGCGATATTGGTTGGTCGTTGTATCCCAGTATTGCGTTGTCGTTACCCAAGCTCGATGTCAGTCGTCTCGACGGTGAACCGTTGGCGGCATTACAGCGGGCCGAGGTGTCGGTGCGGGTGTTGCCCTTGTTGAGTGGCGATCTGCAGATGAAGGGGTTGTTACTCGACGGGCTTGATGTCGATTGGACTGCGGCAGCGATGCCATCCGATACGGCAGATCAGCCGTTAGATGAACCAGCGTCGGGCAGTAAAACACCTGGCACACAATCCGGACCTGATAGCGGCATGAAGGGTGATAGCACTGCCCCACGCTTTGACATTGGCCATGTTGAGGTGATCAATGCCCGACTTCGTTATACCGATCCGGCCACGGCTCAAACCATCGAACTGCGGGATCTTAATTTCCGGGCTGACCAGTTGGTCAGCGGCCAGCCATTTCCAGCAACGTTATCGGTAGAGCTGGCGGTGCTCGAAGGTAATCCCCTGATGCCGGTGTTAACCGTGCAGACCGAACTACAGACCCAGCTCTTGGTCGATCTGGAACAGGATCGTTTTGAAGCCACAGGTGTGTCGTTGCAACTGCTGCTGTCTGGCGCGTTGCTGCCCGACCCCTCACAGCCGTTAGCGCTGGAATTGACCACTGATCTGTTGGTTGATCGGAGCCAGGATCGAGCGGAAATTAGTAGTTTGAAGTTGGTATTAGCCGAGTTGGTATTGGAAGCGGATCTGAAAGTCGCTGCCTTAAGTGTGCAACCACAGCTCAACGGTCAGCTACACCTGCTGCCGTTCGACCTGAAGAAATTACTGCTGTCGCTGGGTTTGCTGGTGCCGGAAACGCAGGATGACAGCGTACTACGGCAGCTTGAATTACAAGCGGTGCTAACCGGAACCGCCAACGAGCTGGCGCTGCAACCGGTGCAACTGACGCTCGATCAGAGCCAGCTCAGCGGTAATCTGGCTTACCAGTTCGAAAGCGGTGCGCAAACGATAGAACTGGTACTCGACGGCATCGATGTCGACCGCTACCTGTCGCCGACGCAAACTGCCGATACGGCCGCGGTGAGCAAGGGGGCGACGGCGACACCCGCTAAGGCTGATGGTCGGTATTCCAAAGCGCCGTTGCTGCCGATCGAACTGTTGCAGTCACTGAATCTTGATGCGGATCTGAGTGTGACAGACCTGAAAGTTTCGGGCCTGTCACTGCAACAGCTTAAGCTGCTGCTCAGTGCTCATGGCGGCTTGGTGAATGTGACACAGCTGTCGGGGCAACTCTATCAAGGGGATTTTCACAACACCCTAGTGCTGGATGCACGACGTCAGCCGCTTCAGCTGACAGTCAGCAAACGGCTGAATCAAGTCGAGCTGGGAGGGATGTTGCAGGATCTTAGCGGTGTCGACCAGTTTAGCGGTCGCTTGTCGATGCAAGGGCAATACCGGGCCGAAGGCAACTCGGTTTATGCGATGGTGCATTCGCTCGACGGTAATATGGATCTGGGGTTAAAAGAGGGACAGCTGAAAGGGGTCGATCTGGGCGATACCCTGTGCCGCGGTATTCTCCGGCTCAAAGGACAGCCGATGCCAGCGGCAACTGCGCAAACGTATACCGATTTCAGCAACCTTAGCGCCACTGCGACGATTAACAATGGGGTGGTGGTCAATAACGACCTGAAAGCCGCGCTCACCGGTATCGATTTGACCGGCAGCGGGCAGGTTAACCTGCCTGCCGAAGGGCTCAACTACAGTATCGACCTGTCGATCCTACAGGGCTTTAACAGCGCCAACTGCCGTATCGATCAGCGGTTGCATAACCTGGCATTACCATTACGCTGTCGCGGCGGTTTTGACGACGATCCGGCCGGGCTCTGCGGCGTCGATAGTCAACGAATACAGAAAGTGATTGCAGAAGCCGGCGGGCGTGAGGCCAAGCAAAAGCTCGAGAAGAAGCTGGAAGAGAAATTGGGAGAGCAGCTCAAAGATAACGAGTCGGTCAAAGGGTTGCTCAAAGGGTTATTTTAATCACACGGTAAAGCGTATTTCATTCAAATGCGGTTCGGTTAAGGCCAGACGGTGTCAAATTGAGTGGTAATTGGGTAGCTGGTAAACGAGAAGGGTAGGCAATGACACCAGAGCAGTTCCAGCAGCAGTTGCTGGCATGGTTTGACCAGCACGGTCGCAAGGCGTTGCCTTGGCAGCAATCGATCACCCCGTACCGGGTTTGGCTCAGCGAAGTGATGTTGCAGCAAACTCAGGTTGCCACGGTGATCCCGTATTTTGAGCGTTTTGTTACCGCATTTCCGACCATCAGCGATCTGGCGGTGGCGGATATTGATCGGGTGCTGCACTTGTGGACGGGATTGGGCTACTACGCCCGAGGTCGTAATTTGCACAAAGCGGCGCAGCAGGTGGTGGAGCAGCACGGCGGCGTATTTCCGGCAACGGCGCAAGAGATTGAAGCACTGCCGGGAGTCGGGCGATCGACCGCGGGGGCCATTCTGTCAATCGCGCATCAGGTTTCGACCCCGATCCTTGACGGTAACGTGAAGCGGGTGCTGGCGCGCTTTCATGCGGTTGAAGGCTGGCCGGGTACGACGCCGGTGCAACAAAAATTGTGGGCACTATCGGAGCGCTACACACCGCAGGATCGCTGCGCCGATTATACCCAGGCGATCATGGATCTGGGGGCAACCTTGTGCCGCAGGGGAAAGCCCGAGTGTGAGCGCTGCCCGCTGCTCGCGGGCTGTCAGGCGCAGCAGCAAGGTCAGCCACAGCGCTATCCGCATTCCAAACCCAAGAAGCAGTTGCCGGAACGCCAATGCTGGATGCTACTGCTAAAAGACATCAATGGCCGGGTCTGGTTGCAGCAGCGACCGCCGGTGGGGTTATGGGGCGGTTTGTGGTCGTTGCCGCAGTTTGATTCGCTGCAGGCGTTGCAACAGGGTGTTGAAACGTTGGGGGGCTGCGCTGACACAGCCGGGCAGGTGACTATGCTTACCGATTTTCGCCACACGTTTTCCCACTTTCATTTGCAGATACACCCCTGTCAGGCAGAGTTTCGTGATTCGGCTCAGTTAAACGTGGCCGCGTTACAGGTGAGCGATAGTGCAGGGGTCTGGTTTGATCCGCAGCAGCCGGCTCAATTGGGGTTGGCTGCCCCGGTAAAACGGCTGCTTAACCCCGTACTTATAGGGTGATTACAGGGTTGTTGGGCGAGGGGCCAGTGGTGGTGCTGGCGTTAGTGCTGGTGTAGTCTGTAGCCCTTTTCACGGAGCGGATGATCCGCTTTGTCGAAGTCAACGTGAAGTCATTGTTAGCGGAGTTTACCTATCATGAGTCGGTCAGTTTTTTGTAAAAAGTATCAGCAGCAGCTCGAAGGGTTGGAGCGTCAACCGTATCCGGGTGCCAAGGGCAAAGAGGTCTTCGACAACGTTTCGAAAAAAGCCTGGCAGGAGTGGCTGGAGCATCAGACCCGTCTGATCAACGAGAAACACCTCAATATGATGGATGCTGAGTCGCGCAACTACTTATCGCAGCAGATGGATCTGTTCTTCAGTGGTGATCAGTTTGATCAGGCCGAAGGTTATGTGGCACCGTCAAAATAAATTCAATTCACGCTCTATCGCATGATGATTAAGACTGCTGGAGGTCTTCGTCGTGGGTTCCATGGCTGCAACCGTGGCCGGCACTTTTGCGAGGTCGGAGGCGGAATAGGAGGCGGGGTAAGTGTTGGGATAGTTGGCTGGGCAGGTGGCTGTGATGCCGCTTGAGATAAAGCGGCATCGATTGCCGCTGGTTATCATGATACTGCTGGTGTTCGTGCTGGTGTTGTGGCAAGTCGCTAGCTGGACGCGCAGCAATGAACTACGCTCGTTGCAACACTCTCTCGATCTGGATCTGTCGCGCTACACGCTGAGCTTACAAGGTGAACTGGAAAAATATCAGAGCTTGCCCGCGTTGTTGGCGACCGATCGGTTCTTCAAAGAGGTGCTCTACAATCGCGATAATGCGGTGCTGGTAGACACTCTCAATCACTACATGACCGATGTCAGTCGGATCACCGGTGCTTCCGATATCTACTTGATGGCACCGTCCGGAGAAACGCTGGCAGCCAGTAACTGGGATCAGCCCAACTCGTTTATCGGCAAAAACTTCAACTACCGACCCTATTTCCAACAAGCGATGGCTGGCCAGCCCGGGCGCTATTTCGCGTTAGGTACTACCTCGCGTAAGCGCGGCTATTACTTTTCGCACCCAATACTCAGTGCCGATCAGGTGGTGGGGGTGGTCGTGGTCAAGATCGATCTTAACGATATTGAAGAGCAGTGGAATGATGAGCTCACCGACCTGCTGGTGACTGATATCGATGACGTGATCTTTATTAGTACGCGTGATGCCTGGAAGTTTAAGACACTGGAGCCGCTGTTGGGCAATGATCTGAAGCGGGTCGTTGAGAGTCTGCGTTATGCCGACCAGAAACTGACATCGTTGCCGATTACCCAGCGACAACAGCTGGATCAACATGTTGAGCTGATCACGCTACTCGAAACGGTGGACGATAACGGTCAGCGCTCGATTGACCGGCTCTCGGGGACCCGCTACATGCTGTTGCGTAAAACGTTGCCCGAAGCGGAGCTTAACGTGGTTGCGCTGGCGAAACTGACCCAGGTCTCTGCGCGGGTGTGGGATGCGGTGGTGCTGGCGGCGGTGGTGCTGGTTGTGTTGGTGATGTTGGGCTTGTTTGTGCTGCTGCGAAAAAAAATTATCGCCGAGCGTCGTTTGTTTGAAGAACAGGCCAATCGGGCGTTGGAGCTCAGCGAAGCTCGGGTTCGGGCGGTCATCGATAATACCCAAGCGGGGTTGATAACACTCGATTCGCAGGGGCGGATAGAGTCATTCAACCCGACCTCAGAAGCACTGTTTGATTACAGCGCTGAGCAGATTGTGGGGTGTTACTTCAGCTTATTGATCGAGCCACAATCACGGCCGATCTGCTGGCGGATGATTACTGACCCCTTGGAACTGCCGGCCGATGTGCAAGTACCGGTGATTGAAGCACAGGCGCAGCAGCAGCAAGGCAAGTTGTTTCCGATCGAGCTGACCATCGTGCCGGTTTGGTATCAGGGGGATCGTAAGTTCATTGTCACCCTTCATGATATGACCGAACGAAACCAGTACGAGCAATCGTTACGGGAGGCGCGTGACCAGTTGGAAGACCGGGTGCAAGAGCGTACTCAGGCCTTGTCGGACACCAACGAGCGGCTTCGAACCGAGATGGAGCAGCATCAGCGGACCCAAGACGAGTTGGTACAAGCTGCCAAGTTGGCAGTGCTCGGTGAGCTATCGGCGGGTATCAACCATGAGTTGAATCAGCCGATGACAGCGATTCGGGCCTATGCCGATAATGCCCGTCAGTTTCTGACCCTTAACCGCACCGAGCGGGTCGAGCAAAATTTAACCGAGATTGCCGGGCTGACCGAACGGATGGCCAAAATTATCGCGCCACTCAAAGTGTTCTCTCGCAAGAGTAGCGGTCAAGCCGAGCCGATTTCGCTGGCTGAGGTGCGCAATGGCGCAATGTCGGTTTTGTTCGGTCAATTGCAAAGCGAGCAAGTTGACGTTGTGTGGCCATCGCAGCTCGAAGAACCTCTGGTGATGGGGGACATGGTGCGGCTTGAACAAGTGATGGTTAACTTGCTAAGCAATGCGATAGATGCGATGAGCGACAGTTCGGTTAAACGGATTGAGATCGGTTATACCGCCGATGACGCTTGGATCACGTTACAGATCAGAGATTATGGGCCCGGTATTAACCCCTCTGAATTAGGGAAGGTTTTTGAGCCTTTCTATACCACCAAGAAAGCGGCAGAGGGGTTGGGGTTGGGGTTATCGATTTCACACCGTATTGTTGAAAGCTTGGGCGGAAGGTTGAGTGCCAGTAATCACCACGATGGCGGGGCCTGCTTCGTATTGCAGTTACAGCGAGCGACTAAGTAGCGGATTCTGCATGCTAAATATGACTCAGATCAGGTTGTAATGCGATCAAGCGTGAATCAAGGCTGGTGCCACAGCGCACTGTTACTTACTATGTCGTAAGTGATTTCAACAGCGGTTTCTGCTGCGGTGTCAGTTCCGGGACTTCTTCTATTAGGCACTATTTAATTTATTGAATTCATCGTGATAGCTGCGGTCTGAGCTACTGTTGAGTAGAGAGATCGCCGTTTCATATCTACGGTGTGTGGTTTCAGGGTAATCAGATGACAGTTCAGGAGCGCACCGAGCATGATGGCGGTGCCGGCGGCTTAACCGTTTTTAGCTGGATCGATCAGCAGCATCAGTTTCTTGATGAAACCTACGACCATCTGTTGGTCGCACAGGATCGTAAACCGATTTCCCGTTGCCTCTACCTGGCGCATAAAATTCAGCATACCTGCGAACACCATGCGGTAGGCCTGTTAGCGGGGCTACAACTTAATCGAAATGCCCGATACCAATATGTCAAAGAGCTATATGCGGCGGTTCTGTGTGAGTTAATGGGGCGTAAAGCCGGGATCGCCCCGCCGACCCGGTTGTTGTTGATCTGCGCTGCGTTGACCCAAGACATCGGCATGCTCGACCTGCAGGAAGACCGGCTTGATAAGCAACCGTCCGGGCTGAGCGAATCGCAGTTACGGCAGGTTCAGCGGCACCCGCTGAATGGGCTGAAAATTCTGAAGCGGGTTGGTGTGATCGATCCGTTGTGGTTGCAGGTGGTGGCGCAGCACCATGAGCGTCTTGACGGGAGTGGTTACCCGCTGGAGCTCAATAGCGATAAGATCAGCCAAGCCTCACGGATACTGACCGTGGTTGATAGCTACGTGGCGATGTCTCGACCTCGTGGTGATCGGGCCGCGTTATTGCCACGAAATGCCATGGCGCAGATCTTTCAATCCAAGGGGGCGGAGATCGATGCGCCACTGGCGAAGTCCTTGATCAGCCTACTGGGTACCCATCCCCCCGGCAGTTGGATAGAACTGGCCAATGACGAGATAGCGGTGGTCGTTAAACCTGGGGTGTCGCTTGCCTTTCCGGTAGTGGGATCGGTTATCTCACCAACCGGAGAGCATCTTGACCAGGCGATCCTGCGAGATACCAGCGAACCGGCATTTACCATGATCGAGATGGTCAAAGCCCCTTTCCACTTCAGCCTTGCCAGTGTGTTAGCTCAACTTTGGCCAAAGATTCTCGATTAAGCTGACGGCTTTTTCTCTTTCTCTCCAATCACCGGCTCGTACCCGCATTGGGACAGACCGGTGAATCCGGTATTATCCTTCTACTAGATTTCCCCCCACATTCATCAGGACATGTTATCGATGGAATTAAACCTGCCTACAGTTATTCTGATCGACGATGAAAAACATATCCGATCGGCTGGGAGCCAGACGCTGGAGCTGGCAGGCTATCAGGTGATCGCGCTGGATAAGGCCGATACGGCACTCACACATATCGATCATGATTGGCCCGGTGTCATCGTTACTGACATTAATATGCCCGGTATGGATGGTTTGGAGTTGATGGCGCAGGTGCGGACGATCGACCCGGACCTGCCGGTTATCTTGATTACCGGGCATGGCGATATCTCGATGGCGGTTAATGCTATCCGTGACGGTGCTTACGACTTTATTGAGAAACCGTTTCCGGCAGACCTGTTGGCCGATGTGGTGAAGCGTGCGATTGAGAAGCGTGCGCTGACGATCGAGAACCGTACCTTGCGGCAGGAGTTGCAGGCACACAGCTCCCCCGGCCCGCGTATTATTGGCAAAACAGTGCCGGTGCAGCGCATGCGGCAGTTGCTGGCACAGGTAGCCGATACCCCAGCCGATATCCTGCTGATGGGTGAAACGGGTACCGGTAAGGATTTGGTGGCGCGTTATATCCATGAGAATAGTGCCCGCAAAGATCATAACTTTGTTGCGATCAATTGCGGTGGTGTGCCAGAAAACCTGATGGAGAGTGAGTTGTTTGGCCACGAAAAGGGCGCCTTTACCGATGCCAAAAACCAGCGAATCGGTAAGCTGGAGCATGCCGATGGTGGCACCCTGTTTCTCGATGAGATCGAAAGTATGCCGATGTCGCTGCAGATCAAGTTGCTGCGGGTGCTTGAGGAGCGGGCCATAGAACGATTAGGGGCCAATACGTTGATCCCGTTGGACCTGCGTATTATCGCTGCTTCTAAGGCCGACCTTAAAGATCTGAGCCAGCAGCAAGGGTTTCGTGAAGACCTGTACTACCGGCTTAATGTGGTACGGGTGGATATCCCCCCACTGCGCGAGCGACGCGACGACGTGCCGTTGCTATTCCAACATTTTGCCCTGATCGCTTCGGCGCAGTACCAACGTGAGGTGCCCGCGCTGAGCCCGGCAAGGGTGCACAGTCTGACCAGCTACGATTGGCCCGGGAACGTGCGTGAACTGAGAAATTTGGCCGAGCGTTATGTGCTGTTGGGTGAAAGTTGTACCTTCGAGTTTGACGAATTGATCCCGCAGCTTGATCAGGTCGCAGGGGGGCAGAGCTTGCCGCAGAAGGTTGAACGCTACGAAAAAATGCTGATCGAGGAGGCGTTAATTCATAGCGGAGGCAGCATCAAACAGGCGTTAGCGTCACTAGAGCTGCCGCGAAAAACGCTGTACGACAAGATGCGTAAACACCAGCTCGATAAACAAGACTTTAAGGACTAATTGCCGCCGCGAAGTGGCTACGACGAGTCGGTGATATCTCCACAGCCTCATTGATTATTGTCAACAAAAGCATCCGATTAAGTTGATTGTCCTTGGTTTCTACGCTTTTGGCGGATATCCGCCACTTTCCCCCGCTGTCACAGTGGCGGATTTCCCCCCATCTAAGCCGCTTATCGCCATTCGGCGCGTATCTGTTTCACATTTTCTGTAGCATACGTTTATTAAGTGTTTGTTTTTAATCGTTATTTGTTATGTTGGCTCGAATTCTGCTATGTCCTTCGTAACGTAGCGCTCGAAGATTAAAAAGTGCGCGTCAATAACGACAACAACAATATGATCAATGAGGAAAACCCTATGCGTCTTCTATCTGCAGCAGTAGCCACCTTAGCCCTGACGATTGGTGCTCAAGTTGCCACCGCAGCGCCAGTCCAGATTAAGTTCTCTCACGTGGTTGCCGAAAATACGCCAAAAGGGCAGATGGCCAACAAGTTCCGTGACCTGGTCGCTGAGCGTCTGGCAGGCAAAGCCGAAGTTAAAGTCTTCCCGAGCTCACAGCTGTTCGGCGACAACAAAGTTCTGGAAGCGATGCTACTGGGCGATGTACAACTGGCTGCACCTTCGCTGTCCAAGTTCCAGAAATACACCAAATCACTGCAGATCTTCGACCTGCCGTTCCTGTTTAAGGACATGGAAGCGGTTGAACGTTTCCAGCAAGGCCCTTCCGGTCAGAAGCTATTGAGCTCTCTGGAGAAGAAAGGTCTGGTTGGCCTGGGTTACCTGCATAACGGCATGAAGCAGTTGTCGGCTAGTGACGAGCTACGCACGCCTAGCGATGCTGCTGGTAAGAAATTCCGTATCATGACTTCCGACGTACTGCAGGCGCAGTTCGAAGCCATTGATGCGGTACCTCTGAAGAAGCCATTCTCTGAAGTATTTACTCTGTTGCAAACCAGAGCGATCGACGGTCAGGAAAATACCTGGTCAAACATCTACTCCAAGAAGTTCTTCGAAGTTCAGCCGTTCATCACCGAGTCTAACCACGGTGTTCTGGACTACCTGGTAGTAACTTCTGCCGAGTTCTGGATGGGTCTGGATGCAGATCTGCAAACCGAGATCAAGAAGGCGCTGGACGAAGCTATCGCGTTCGGTAACAGCGTAGCGGCCGAGAAAGCGAACTCTGATAAGCAGGCGATCATCGACTCCAAGCGTTCTCAGGTGGTTACTATCACCGATGCCGAGCGTGCTGAGTGGGTAACAGCGATGAAGCCAGTTTGGAAGCAGTTTGAAGAAGAGATCGGTGCTGATTTGATCGAAGCTGCAGTCGCTTCAAACAAGTAAGTCTCTCTCCCCATGAGGGAGGGTTCCCAAGCGCCCTCCCTATCGGTGAAGCAGGAGCTTTGCTTCTGCTTTGTCAGGTCGAACAGAGCCTGGTTTACCGGAGAATGTTGTTGCTGACACAGCAGCCGTCTCCGGTAATACGGATCCTACGACCAACATGATCGGCAGTAGTTCGTAATCGAATAGCCCCCTATTTGATAGCTACATATTCAAATAATCGAACCATGATGTCACCGAGGTATTAGCGGCATGCTAGGTAAAACAATTAATCGATTGGAAGAGAGCTTTTTATGCCTCTTACTGGTCTCTATGACACTGCTGGTGTTTGCTGAAGTGATTGCTCGCTTTGGTTTTAACGCAGGTATCCACTGGGCACAAGAGGTTACGCTGACGATGTCGGCCTGGTTCGTGCTATTCGGTGCCTCCTACGGCGTTAAGGTCGGTAGCCATATTGGCGTCGACGTGTTCGTCAAGATGCTACCGCGCCATATCCACCGAGGTGTGACGATGGTTGCGATAGCTCTATGCCTATTCTATTGCTGCTTGTTTCTTTACGGCTCCTGGGTGTATCTGAGCAAACTGCACATGATCGGTATCGAAATGGAAGATCTGGCTATCGAGAAGTGGATTCCGACCAGCGTCTTGCTAATCGGCTTTTCCTTGTTGGTGGTTAGGTTCCTTAATCTGCTATGGGGTGTTATCACCCATAAAGCCGATGGCTTCCATCTGGCGGACGAGGCAAAAGAGAGTATGCATATTGCTGAAGAAATTAAGGCGATGAACAAGCAGGGGGAGTCGAAGTAATGGCCACAGCAACGTTGTTTTTGTTTTTATTCGCCTGCATGTTCATGGGTATGCCGATCGCCATTGCACTGGGCCTGTCCAGTGTCAGCACGATCCTGATGTTCTCCAATGACTCCTTGGCGTCGATTGCGCTGAAGTTGTTTGAGGCAACCTCCGAGCACTACACCCTGCTGGCGATTCCGTTCTTCATCCTGTCGTCGGCATTTTTGTCGACCGGTGGTGTCGCTAAGCGGATCATCGATTTTGCCATCGATAGCGTCGGTCATATCAAGGGTGGTCTGGCGATGGCGTCGATCATGGCTTGTATGCTGTTTGCTGCGGTTTCTGGCTCCTCTCCCGCAACCGTTGCGGCGATCGGATCAATCGTTATTGCCGGAATGGTGCGCTCGGGTTATCCAGAAAAGCTGGCGGCCGGCGTTATCACCACCTCGGGTACCTTGGGCATCTTGATTCCTCCATCGATTGTGATGCTGGTGTATTCGGCAGCGACCGAAGTCTCAGCGTCGCGGATGTTCATGGCAGGTTTGGTTCCGGGGGTGATGATGGGCTTCTTGTTGATGGTGGTGATCTATATCGTCGCCCGCATTACCAAGCTGCCTTCTCAGCCGTTCCCTGGTTTCCTGAAGTTGGCCAAGTCCGCCAGCATCGCCATGGGCGGTCTGATGCTGATCGTCATTGTCTTGGGCTCGATCTACGGTGGCATTGCTAGCCCGACCGAAGCAGCCGCTGCAGCGGCGGTATACGCCTTCCTAGTTGCGGTTGTTGGTTATCGTGACATGGGTCCGATCAAAGGCGTGCCTTGGCGTAAGGTGGGTGAGAGCTATCCTGCATTGCTGGTTCGTAATACGGTGCAGATGGCCATTGCCCTGCCACGCAGTATCTTCGACAAAGAGGTCAACAAGGTTGTCCTGGATGCGGCCAAGGTCAGCATGATGCTGCTGTTCATCATCGCCAACGCGATGTTGTTCGCCCATGTGCTAACGACCGAGCGGATTCCGCACGCGGTGGCTGAGACCATATTGCAGTGGGGTTTGCCTGCCTGGGGATTCCTGATCGTGGTTAACATTCTGCTGCTGATCGCCGGTAACTTTATGGAGCCGACTGCGATCCTGCTGATCATGGCGCCGATCCTGTTCCCGATTGCGGTTCAGCTGGGTATCGATCCCATTCACCTGGGTATCATCATGGTGGTTAACATGGAGATCGGTATGCTGACGCCGCCGGTGGGGCTCAACCTGTTCGTGACGGCAGGTATTACGGGCCACGACATGCTGTGGGTAATCAAGTCGGTACTGCCATGGATGTTGTTGCTGCTGTTCTTCTTGATGCTGATCACCTATATCCCACAAATTTCGCTGTTCTTGCCTGAGTATATCGATCATCTGAAGGGCTATTGATTGATAGCTTGGCAACGGAGATAGAACAGCGACCTGACATGCTAGCTGTTCTTATTTAGCGAGACCCGCACTTTCGAGTGCGGGTTTTTTTATGCCAAAACAGGGAGGATTACTGCAATAAAAAAGCATCGATACTCTGTGACGAACGTAGTTCGGCCAGAAAACGCTTACTTTTACGTCGCTTTAGCCGCTCTGGTGATCGAATGTTGAGACTCAGGGCAGGCTGAAGAATCACAACCGCCGAAGAAGCGGGGTCGTTAGGGTTAGGCTGTTGAAGCGGGCTATCAAGCTTAGGGTTATGAAATCGCAGACAGAGAAAACCCGACTGTTAGGCCGGGCTAAAAGTGGAACCAAGCGGGGAGTGGGTGAAGCGGAAAAAAAAGGCCCTAGCTTCGGAAGGGGGGCGAGGTTAGGGCCTAGTACTTCTGCTTCTAAAGAGCCGGACGTTGTATCAGTCGCGTTGTTGAAAGTGAAATATGTCGCTGCTCTCATACTTGGGACTTTAAGTATGGCCCATAGTTCATCTTTAGCCCTAAAATTTCCTAATTAATTTTATTTTCTTTGTATATCAGTTTGTTATGTGGTTTCTAATGAGCTTGTTCCCAATTGTTTCCGACGCCAGCTTCGACCAATAGCGGTACGTCCAGGTTGGCCGCTTGCGCCATCTTGTCGACAATCTGCTGACAGAATAGCTCGACATCGCTGTCGCGCACTTCAAACACCAGTTCATCGTGTACCTGCATGATGATCCGGGCGTCCAATTCACCGTTATCGAGCCAGCTCTGCACGTCGATCATCGCCTGCTTGATGATATCCGCAGCACTGCCTTGCATCGGTGCGTTGATGGCGGTGCGTTCGGCGGCCTGACGACGCATACCGTTACGTGCGTTGATCTCCGGTAGGTACAGACGCCGTCCGCGCAGGGTTTCGACGTAGCCTTTTTCGGAGGCGCTGGTGCGGATCTCATCCATGTAGCGCTCGACGCCCGGGTAGGTCTCGAAGTAGTGCTCAATATACTTGGCCGCATCGTTGCGGCCGATTCCCAGTTGTTTGGCCAGCCCAAACGCCGACATGCCGTAGATCAACCCAAAGTTGATCGCTTTGGCACTGCGGCGTTGATCGGCGGTGACAGCATCGAGTTCGACCTTAAACACTTCGGCGGCGGTGGCTTTGTGGACGTCCTCGCCATGTTTAAAGGCATTTAGTAGCCCTTGGTCTTGCGACAGGTGCGCCATGATCCGTAATTCAATCTGCGAGTAATCGGCGGCGACCAGCTTATAACCGGCGGGAGGAATAAACGCTTCGCGGATCTTACGGCCCTCGGTCGAGCGCACCGGAATATTTTGCAGGTTGGGATCAGTTGAGGACAGTCGTCCTGTGGCGGTGATCGCCTGGTGGTAAGAGGTATGAATCCTCCCTGTCGATGGGCTGATCATCAGCGGTAGCTTATCGGTGTAGGTTGATTTGAGTTTGCTGAGGCTGCGGTGTTCCAGGATCAGCTTTGGCAGCGGGTAATCCAGTGCCAGTTCGACCAGTACCTCTTCGGCAGTGGAGGGTGCACCTTTGGGGGTCTTTTTGATCACCGGCAGCTTCTGCTCGTCGAACAGGATCTCCTGCAATTGTTTGGGTGAGGCCAGATTGAACTCTTTACCGGCCACCTCAAAGGCTTGCTGTTCTAACACAATCAACCGCTCGCCGATCTCGTGGCTCTGTTTGCCCAGCATGTTGGCATCGACTAGTGCGCCGGTACGTTCTATCTTCGATAGAATCGGGATCAGCGGCTTCTCCAGCTCATCAAAAACCGCTTGCAAGGCGGGCTCTTGGTTCAGTTGTGACTCGATCGCTTGGTGGAGCCGCAGGGTGATGTCGGCGTCTTCGGCGGCGTAGGGGGCGGCTTGATCCAGTTCGATTTGGTTGAAGGTCAGTTGTTTTTTGCCCTTGCCTGCGATGGTTTCAAATTTTACGGTACTGACGCCGAGAAAACGGTCCGCCAGCGAATCCATATCGTGGCGACCGGCAATTGAATTGAGCACGTAAGATTCGAGCATGGTGTCGAAGGCGATACCTTGTAGCTGGATATCGTAGCGCGCCAATACGTTCATGTCATATTTGAGGTGCTGGCCGACCTTGGCCTGATCGGGGTCTTCGAGCAACGGTTTGAGCTGCGCCAATACGGCATCACGGTCGAGTTGCTGGGGTGCACCCATGTAGTCGTGCGCTAGCGGTACGTAAGCGGCTTCACCCGCTTGGATAGCGAAAGAGACACCTACCAGTTCGGCCTCCATGTAGTTAAGGCTGGTGGTTTCGGTATCAAAGGCGAACAGCTCGGCTTGCTTGAGTCGCTCGATCCAGCGGTCCAGCTCGGCCTGCTCCAGGATGGTCTGGTAATCCAGCTCGCTCGGTGCCGTAGGGATAGCCGGATTGTTGTTCGAAGATGCCGGCGTGGTGGCATCCGGGTCCAGCTCGCTGACCCAGCTACGGAATTCGAACTCGCCAAACAGCGCGGCCAGCGCCTCGTTGTCGGGCTGTGGCGGGACAAAATCGTCGATCCCCTGTTCCAGCTCAACATCGGTCTTGATGGTCGCCAATAAGTAGGAGAGATCGGCGTTCTCCCGGTTAGTTTCGAGTTTCTTGGCCATGGTTTTGGCGCCGCGAAAGCCGAGACCAGCGATCTTGTCGAGATTGGCGTACAGCGCCTCAATACTGCCGATTCCTTGCAGCAATCCCAGTGCGGTCTTCTCACCCACGCCGGGTACGCCAGGAATATTGTCGACTTTGTCGCCCATCAGCGCCAGAAAATCGATGATCAGCTCGGGCGGCACTCCGAATTTTTCAATCACACCGTCGCGATCCATCTTAGTATCGTTCATGGTGTTGATCAGGCTGACGTGATCGCTGACCAGCTGCGCCATATCTTTATCACCGGTCGAGATGATGGTCTCTCGCTGGGCAGCTCTAGCCTGTACCGCTAGCGTGCCGATCACATCGTCGGCCTCGACCCCTTCTACCGCGATCAGTGGCAGTCCCATCGCCCGGACGATGTTGTGGATCGGTTCGATCTGGCTGCGTAGGTCATCTGGCATCGAAGGGCGCTGGGCCTTGTATTCGGGATAGATCTCGTCACGAAAGGTTTTTCCCTTGGCGTCGAACACCACCACCACCGGGCTGCCCGGATAATCTTTGAGCATTCGCCGTAGCATGCTGGTCACCACCCGGATCGCTCCTGATGGCTCACCCTTGGATGTGCGCAGGTCCGCTTGTTGCGAGGCGAAGAACGCCCGGTACAGATAAGAAGATCCATCGACCAGAATGATCGGTTTGGCGTTGGCAGCGTCGGTCATGAAAGGGTTCCGCGACAGTTGAACAGATAAGTGAGAACTGAAATTGTGAACGCCATGATAAAGAATCCGCTCGATAACACCAGCGTATAGGCAGGGAGGTTAAATTGCGCCAGAATCAGGCTTGCAACAATTTAACCGAGTAGCATGATCGACTGTGCTGTTAAAAACACCGGGCTGCCAGGCAGCATAGGGATCGATGATGCAAAGAAAAGATTGGCTGTTGGCGCTATTGGTCGTTGTGGCCTGGGGTGTCAATTTTGTGGTGATCAAGTGGGGGCTCGACGGTCTTCCGCCCATGTTACTAGGTGCGCTGCGGTTTGCGTTGGTGGCCTTCCCTGCGTTGCTGTTCGTGAAGCCGCCGAAGTTACCGCTGAAATGGTTGTTCGCGTACGGGCTGACGATTAGTTTTGGCCAGTTTGTGCTGCTGTTCAGCGCCATGCAGGTTGGTATGCCTGCGGGACTGGCGTCGTTGGTGCTGCAGGCACAGGCGATCTTCACGTTGATTTTTGCGTTGATCTTTCTTGGAGAAAAGTGGCAGCCGCAACAGATTTGGGCGTTGTTGATCGCCTCGCTTGGACTCGGAGTCTTGGCGAGTCAAGGTCAGGAAAATGAAGCCGCCTCGATGACGATAATGGGCTTCATGCTGACCATCGCTGCCGCAGCAGCCTGGGGGCTGGGAAACATTATCAACCGTAAGATCGGCCAGATCAGTTCGGTTAATTTGCTCAGTCTTGTGGTCTGGAGTGCACTGATTCCACCACTGCCTTTTCTGTTGTTATCATACTGGCTTGAAGGCCCTGAACTGATCGTCAGTAGTCTTGCGGGGATCGGGATACAATCGATTCTGTCAGTTGTCTATCTGGCGCTGGTGGCCACCATCTTTGGTTACAGTAGCTGGGCGTATCTGTTGCGCCATTATCCTGCCTCCCAAGTGGCACCGCTTACGCTGATGGTGCCCGTGGTCGGGCTGGTTAGTGCCTGGTTACTCCTTGGTGAAACGCTCAACAGTATTCAGGCGGGTGGTATCGCTCTGGTGATGCTGGGGTTGCTGGTTAATAGCTTTGGCCGCCGCTGGTTAGCATGGATTATGGCTGTAGGCGGAAAAACCGGCCGTAGCTCCTCCTGATCGCATTAGAAACTGTCCCGATTGTATGGTGCCTATAGTATAGGGAATGATATCGGGGGTCGTGACCCGTGCCGCCCTAGCTGGTATTGTCGCGGCTTGAGCCGATGTGTGTGACTGACGCACGTGACTAATGTGCAGCACAGGCGTGTAGAAACGGTTCCGTAAAACTGTTTTCTATTGTGACTGTCCTCTATTGTTAACATGAAGGGGTCGATCGACCCGGATTATCTGTATGGCTGTTTATACCCAATTAAGTCGCTCCGATCTGGAGCTGTTTCTGAATGATTTTGACCTCGGTTCCCTGAGCCATTTCGAAGGGATCGATGGCGGCATTGAGAACACCAATTACTTTGTCGATACCGAGCTGAATGGCCGTCGGCATCGCTTCGTGCTGACCTTGTTTGAAGAGTTGGCGATGGACGATATGCCGTTCTTCGTCGAACTGACCGGCTTTTTGGCCGGAAAAGACGTGGCTGTGCCCGCGCCGTTTAAAGACCGAAACGGGATCGCCCTGAAAACGCTGGCCAAGCGCCCAGCGTTGTTACTACCACGTTTTAACGGCGGCCATGCTAAGACCTTAACCGCTAACCACTGTGCGCAGATCGGTACCGCCCTGGCGCAATTGCATCTGGCCGGGCAGGGCTTTTTTATGAAGCGCCAAGCGCATCGCGGTGTGTTCTGGTGGCGGCGTGAATCGAAACAGGTGGCCGATCGACTCAGTAGCGAAGATGCGGCGTTGTTGCAGCAAGAGGTGGCGTTATTCGATCAATTGCGCGAACAACCGCTCAAACTGCCGGTGGGTGTGATTCACGGTGATCTGTTTCACGATAATGCGCTGTTTTATAAAGATGAAGCGTTGGACCGGGAGCCTGATCAAGAGACTGAACAGCTTAGCGGGATTATCGACCTGTACAACGCGTGTTCCGGTTACCTGCTCTATGACCTAGCGATCGTTGCTAACGACTGGTGTGTCACCGATGAGGGGCATTTTGATCAAGAGAGATTGGCTGCTTTGCTCAACGCATACGCCAACGTGCGACCCTTTGAAGCGAGTGAATATATAGCCTGGCCGGTATTGATACGAACCGCCGCGATGCGGTTTTGGTTATCGCGATTGATTAGTCTACACAGCGATGACGGCCAGGTGATCAAAGACCCAGAAGAGCTCAAACGTATTTTGCTAAACCACATCGATCAGCCGGGCTGTCTTCCCCAAAAAACTTCCTAACAGGACGCCAGAGATGAAAACGATCGGATTGATCGGCGGGATGAGTTGGGAGAGCACGGTCGGTTATTACCAGGCGATCAACCGGGGTATCAAGCAACAGCTGGGCGGCTTGCATTCGGCCAAGATCATTCTTAATAGCGTCGATTTTGATCCGATTGAAAAATTACAACACTGTGGTGACTGGGGCGGCACTGCCGATATTTTGTGCCAGGCTGCGCAAAGTGTTGAAGCCGCCGGCGCTGACTGTTTGCTGATCTGTACCAACACCATGCACAAGGTGGCGCCACAGGTTAGCCATGCAGTTTCGATCCCGTTGCTGCATATCGCCGACGCTACCGGCAGTGCGTTACAGCAGCAGGGTGTGCAGCGGGTAGGATTGCTAGGTACCGGCTTTACGATGGAGCAAGATTTCTATAAAGGCCGATTGGTAGAACAGTTTGGGTTAGAGGTACTGGTGCCAGGGGCTGAGGATCGTCAGATCGTGCACCGGGTGATCTATCAAGAGCTTTGTTTGGGGCAGGTAGACGCGGACTCCAGAGCCCACTATCTGCGCATTATCGATACGCTAAAAGCGCAGGGTGCCGAAGCGGTGATTCTTGGCTGTACTGAAATCGGGCTGCTGTTGACGCAACATGATACTGAAATGCCGTTGTTTGATACCACCGCGATCCATGCGGCGGCGGCAGTAGATTTTGCTCTGTCCTAATCCTATCGATGGTAGCGATTTCGTTGCCGATAACTGAAGCTTTATTGATAGACCTTTCGTTTGTGGCTTCGCCATTGGATTACCCCGTGAATCAGTAGTGTGCCGATCACCACCGCCCCCCCTTGCAGTGCTTGGACGCTGGGTTGTTCGTGCAGTACCAGCCAGACCCATAGCGGCCCTGCCGCGGTTTCTAGTAACATCAGCATTCCCACCTCTGCCGCAGGAATGCGCATCGGACCTAAGGTGATCAGGGTAAAGGCCAGTGGGATCACCAGCAGGCAGAGCAGTAACATCCAGCCCCAGTCTGAACCTTGCAGCGCCAGTGGGTCACCGGAAAAAATACTGATCGCCGCTATGATCAGGCCTGCTGCGATCAGAGCTGGGGTCATATTGCGATCACGTTGGGAGCGGTCATTAACAAACTTGGCCGATAGCGAAACTGCACACAGCAGCGCTAGCAGGTCGCCTGTTAAGTTGGGGCTTTGCCAGGACCCCACCAATACCCAACCGATCCCCAGCATCGAGGTCACAATGGCGACCCAGGTGATTAGCGGCGATTTTTCACCGACAAAGATACGTGCCAACAACGCGGCAAACAGTGGCTGGGCACTGATGATGACCAACACGTTGGCGACCGAGGTTAGTTTGATTGCGCTGACAAAACAGACGGTGCTGACCACAAACAGCAGCGCCGAGCGGATAAAAGCGCCGTCGCGATAAAATAGTGCTTGTCCGGGGTTGCGGTAGCGGCAACCGATGGCGATCACCAGACTGAGTAGCAGGCCACGCCAGAACAACAGATCGAACGAGTGCGCCTCGATAAGTCGGATCAGCAACGCATCAACGCTGAGGATGATTACTCCCAACGCGGTTAGCAGGAGCCCTTTGGAGTACTCAGGCTGCATTGGATAATCCCGAGATGATTAAGACGCTAGAGGCCGTTATCAGCCTCAACCGCGACATCAACATGGCTGGCAATTTACTTGTCACGAAAGATCACTTGGATCAGGTGGTAACCAAACTGAGTTTTGACTGGACCATGGATCTGCTTTAACGGTTTTTTGAAGATCACCTGATCGACAGCCTTGACCATTTGGCCGGGGCGGATTTCACCCAGATCACCACCTTTCTTCTTCGACGGGCAGGTCGAATGCTTCTTAGCCAGCAGTGCAAAGTCGGCACCGTTTGCCAGTTTCTGTTTCAGCTGCTCGGCCTGCTCTTTGGTTTTGACCAGAATGTGACGCGCCATTGCCATCGGCATGGGTATTCTCCGTAATGCTGTACGTTGAAAAATGAGGTGGGTGATTTTACCCGCTTTGGCGACGGCTGCCGAATCGGGCTGATATAATCGCTCTCTTTTGCCAAACTGACAGGTCTGCCCGATGGATGTTTCCACCATTCTTGATCCCCTTAACGAAGCTCAGCGTGCTGCTGTGGCTGCGCCGCCGGTTAATCTGCTGGTGCTGGCCGGTGCCGGTTCGGGTAAGACCCGGGTGTTGGTGCATCGGATCGCTTGGCTGATGCAGGCCGAAGATATCTCACCCCACAGCGTGTTGGCGGTCACCTTTACCAATAAGTCGGCGCGCGAAATGCGCGGTCGGATTGAAGAGATGCTGGGGATCAGTCCGTACGGCATGTGGGTCGGCACCTTTCACGGTCTGGCGCATCGCTTGCTTCGTAGCCATTGGCAGGACGCCGGATTGCAGGAGAATTTCCAGATTCTTGATTCCGATGACCAGCTGCGCGTGGTCAAACGGATCATGAAAGAGATGAACCTGGACGACGACCGGTTCCAGCCTAAGCAGCTGCAGTGGTATATCAACGGCCAGAAAGATGAAGGATTGCGCGCGCGCCATCTTGATCCGGGTAGCGACCCGTACCAGCGGATGCAGATCAACTTCTACGCCCGCTACGAAGAGGTGTGTCAGCAGAGTTCGTTGGTCGATTTTGGCGAGCTGCTACTGCGCGCGCACGAACTGTGGCTTAACAAGCCCGAGATCCTCAAACACTACCAGCAACGTTTTAAACATATTCTGGTCGATGAGTTCCAGGACACCAACACTATTCAATACGCTTGGTTGCAGGTACTGGCCGGTGACCAAAGCAAGCTGATGGTCGTTGGCGACGATGATCAGTCTATCTACGGCTGGCGCGGCGCCAAGATCGAGAACATTCAGCAGTTCAGCAAAGACCACCCTGACACTCAGGTTGTGCGGCTGGAGCAGAACTACCGCTCGACCGGCACGATCCTGAAAGCGGCCAATGCGTTGATCGCCAATAATGAAGGCCGATTAGGCAAGGAACTGTGGACTGCCGGTGAGGATGGCGATCCGATTTCGCTCTATTCGGCCTTTAACGAACAGGATGAGGCGCGCTTTATCGTCGATTCGATCGAGAGTTGGGTGGGTGACGGTAATGATCGCTCCAGCAGCGCTATTTTATACCGCTCCAACGCGCAATCTCGGGTGCTAGAAGAAGCGCTGATCCGCGCGGGTACGCCCTACCGTATCTACGGTGGTCAGCGTTTCTACGATCGGTTGGAGATTAAGAACGCGCTGGCCTACCTGAGGCTGGTCGGCAGTCGGCTCGACGATACCGCGATCGAGCGGATAATCAACGTACCGACCCGTGCCATCGGTCCCAAGACGGTTGAGCTGGTGCGCCAGCGTGCCCGTGATGAAGGCACCGGACTGTGGCAGGCAGCGCACGAAGTGATCGAGCTGAAACTGTTACCGGCGCGCGCCAGTAATGCCCTGCGGGCGTTTGTTGAATTGATCGACCGGCTCGACGACGAGACCGAAGGCTTGCCGCTGGACGAGCAGACCGAGCACCTGATCCGCCACAGCGGTCTGGTCGATCACCATCTCAAAGAGAAAGGCGAGAAGGCGCAGTCGCGGCTGGAAAACATGCAAGAGCTGGTCAGTGCCGCCAAACAGTTTGCCCAGAACTGGCAGCGCACCGAAGAGGAACAGGAGCTGCCGGTGCTGGTGGCGTTTATCGATCAGGCTGCGCTCGATGCCGGTGACGCTCAGGCCGACGAATTCGAAGATAGCGTCCAGTTGATGACACTGCATTCGGCGAAAGGACTGGAGTTCCCGCTGGTGTTCCTAGCCGGTGCCGAAGAGGGGTTGTTTCCGCACAAAATGTCGATGGAGGAACCGGGGCGGCTGGAAGAGGAGCGCCGGCTCTGTTATGTCGGGATCACCCGGGCGATGCGTAAACTCTATATCACCTATGCCGAGTCACGGCGAATGCACGGTCAGGATAACTACAACCGGGTTTCACGGTTTGTCAAAGAGCTGCCAGAGGCGTTACTTGACGAGGTGCGCTGCAAGACTCAGTTTTCCCGCCCGGTCAGCTTCGGTCGCAGTGCTGCACCGAAGATACCCAACTTTGCCGGTACCGGTATCCCCGATACGGACCTGTCGTTGGGTCAGCGGGTATCACACTCGATCTTCGGTGAGGGGGTGGTGCTTAATTACGAAGGCCAGGGCAGTAATGCCCGAGTGCAAGTGAACTTCGATAGTGAAGGAACGAAATGGTTGATCGTCGGCTACGCCAAGCTACAGCCGATGTGAGAGCCAGCAATTAAATCATGCTACGAAATTTTGCTAGTGTGATTGGTTAACAGTTTGGCCTAGTGATCATTAGTTAATTCTAATGTCGCTATTGTCTTTGTGTACGGGGGCGACATACATCAAGGATGAGGCGGTTAGTTTGCTTCATGCTGCCGCGGATCTTGAGATCTGTGTTATTGGTGGTTGTGTAGGAAGGTTTGCGAATAGGCCTAACTATCGTTCAGGAACTCAGACGATGGGCAATCCAGTCTCGACTCTACAGGCATGCCGTGAGCCACATAGATATGAACTTATTCGCAGATTTGTTAGTAGGGATCGCAAAGAATAGGTTTTTTTTGAACGCTTGTTTTGTCGTATCAGAGCTGCTTTTATCGTCGTTAGCGATCGCTAAAAGGCCATGCTAGATACGGCTGTATTTTTTGTTTAACGGGCATGGGTAGTATTTTTTGATGGCAGATGTGATGTACCAATGGTTGCAACAGACAACAAGTTGACTGCTGCAGAGCAGAGCTCGGCGCAGGCTTGGTTACGCCACGCCTCGATGCTGGTGTGGATGACCGATGCGCAGGGGATTATCCGTTTACTCGATGGTGATGCGTTAGATAGCCTTGAGATCGATTCGGCACTCTGGTTGGGTCGGCCGCTGGTCGAACTCTTTACTGCTTACGATGTTTGCCCGGCAAATTTAGAACGCGCACTCGGCGGTGAACAGGTTCGATCGCTGGGAAAACTGAAAGGTCGTTTACTGGAAACCCGATACTCGCCGTTGTTGGATGCGGAAGGCGCGGTTACAGGTGTGCATGCGGTATCGATCGATGTGACCGACAGCCGGCGGTTAGATCAGGTACTCAACACCGTTGCTAATGCGGTTTCAGCTGAGACCGGCGACAATTTCTTTAAAACCTTGATTCTGCAACTGCAATCGGCGCTGGGTGCCGATTATGCTTTTGTGGGGGCGCTCAGCGACGATCAGCAATTTATTCATGTTAATGCCGCCTGCGCTGGCGGTGAAATTATTGATAATTTCAGTTATTCGCTGGCCACGACGCCTTGTGCTGATGTGGTTCATGGTGACCTGTGTTCCTATCCGCGCGACGTTCATCATGCCTACCCCGACGATCTTCTGCTTAAGGAGATGGGGGTAGAGGGCTATTGCGGAGCTAAATTGCGCAATGCCAAAGGTGAATCTCTGGGTGTGCTTTCGGTGCTTTATAAACAGCCGATGACCGAAACGCCGCTGGTTGAAAATCTGCTGCGAATTTTTTCCAATCGTGCTGCCGTAGAGATGGAGCGGCAGCAATCCGCGCAGGCATTACAGAGCTCTGAACGGCTGCATAAGGTGTTATCCGAGTGTAATCAGGCTTTGGTTCGCTCCGACCAACAGGTTCAGCAGCTACAGCAGATCTGCAATATTCTGGTAGAACACGGCGGTTACCCGCTTGTCTGGGTAGGCAGTGCAGAAACCGCTGAGGCTACCGAGGTGGTCCCGCAGTTTTTCGCGGGTGACGCCGGTAGCTACCTCGATAATAGGAGTTCTCTGGACCGGGGGTTACGACGTTCAGGTAAGTGTATTAGGGAAGGTCGCGAATGGTTGGCGCGTTTCGGACCGAGGCATTCAACCAGCTTGAGGACCTGCCTGAAGGTGTCAGAAGTGCGGTCGCGCTGCCGCTTGTTCGTCCGGGAAGTAGCGTTTATTCGGTGTTGTGGGTGTTAGCCGAGCAACCCGATGCTTTTGATAGTGTTGAATTGAGCTTGTTACGGCAACTTGCCGATGACATGGCGTTCGGATTGTCGGCACAGCGGATCAAGCAAGCGCTGCATGAGAGTGAGAGTAAATTCCGGCTGATGGCGGAAGCCTCGATGGTCGGCGTTTACATGATTCAAGACGGTCTTTTTGTTTACTCTAACCCGTATATGGCTCAGGCCTTTGGCTACAGTGTTGAGCAGTTAACCGGCCTTAGCGTGGCCGACCTGGTCGCTCCTTCAGACCTGGATAGGGTGCTTGAAAATTTACGTCGTCGTAACACCGGAGAGGTTCAGAGTCTGGGTTATGAATTTACCGGTTCGCGTGCTGATGGTGAGATCATCCAGGTTGAAGTCTTTGGTAGTGCGACCGTGTTTAATGGTAAGCCCTGCGTGGTCGGGACCCTGATCGATATTACCGAACGGCAGTTGTTGGAGCAGCGTTTGTTGTTGATGGAGCGGGCGATCGAGTCGTCAAACAACGGCATCGCGATTTCGGATCTGCAGCAGCACGATAACCCCTATATCTACGTTAACCCTGCCTTTGAACAGATTACCGGCTATCAAAGCGAAGAGATTCTGGGTCGCAATGGTCGTGTTCTGCTCAATGGCGATACCGATCAACTGGCGGTTGATAAGCTCAAACAGGCACTCCACGGCAAGCAAAGTGTTGAAGTGGTGTTGCGAAATTACAAACGTAACGGTGACATGTTCTGGAATGACCTGTCGATGGCCCCTGTGCGTGATGGTGAGGCCGATGCGACGCACTTTATCAGCATCATCAACGATATTAGTGAGAGCAAACAATACGAGCAGCAGCTCGAACAACTCTCTTATTATGATTCACTGACCGGTCTGGCCAATAAGACCCTGCTGCGTGACCGGTTGCAGCAGTCGATTATTCAATCCAGCCGTAGTGGCCGTCATAGTGCGCTGTTGCTGCTCGACCTGGATCGTTTCAAGATGCTTAACCAGAGTCTGGGTTATAGCGCGACCGATGAGGTGCTTAAAACGACTGCTCGGCGGATTGCAAATACCGTGCGTCAAGGCGATACCGTCGCGCGTTTGGGTGCCGATGACTTTGCGGTAGTGCTGCATGATCTGCGCGATGTTGCCGATGTGGTGGCTATAACTCAGCAGTTAATGAGTGCAGTCTCCAAACCGCTTGACAGCGGTCCAGAGGGGATGATCATAACCTGTTCGATCGGCATCGCGGTCTATCCGCAGGATGGTGGGGATGGTGAGGCTCTGCTCCGTAATGCCGAAGCTGCGCAATTTAAAGCGATGGAGAACCGTAACTCGTTCCGCTTCTATACGCCGGAATATAATGACCGTGCTCAGGATCGTCTGACGATGGAGATGGAGCTAGGCAAAGCGTTGGAGCGTCAAGAATTCGTACTTCACTATCAGCCCAAGGTGGACCTGGCCAGCGGCACGATCAACGGTGCAGAAGCGTTGATTCGGTGGCAGCATCCGGAGCGTGGGTTGGTGCCCCCCACCGAGTTTATTCCGCTGGCTGAAGATACCGGGCTGATTACACAGATTGGTGCCTGGGCGATGCAGCAGGCGTGCGAAACGATTCAGCAGATTAATCAGCGTTGCGACCTATCGCTACAGATAGCGGTGAACCTGTCGGCCAAGCAGTTTAGCGATTCTCAGCTGCCGCAAATTATCAGCCGGACACTCAGTGCTAGCGGTTTAGAGCCGGAGTTGCTCGAGTGCGAGCTGACCGAGTCGATGCTGATGGACGATCCCGATGGGGCGCTGGATATTATGCGGCGCTTAAAGAAGATCGGTGTGGCGGTCGCGCTTGATGATTTTGGTACCGGTTACTCATCGCTGTCTTATCTGAAACGTTTCCCGATCGACACGCTGAAGATTGACCGCTCTTTTGTTCAGGATATTCCGGGCGATGCTCAAGATATGGCGATCGCTCGGGCGATTATCGCACTGGCAGAGACGCTTGATCTGTACGTGGTTGCCGAAGGGGTTGAAACTCAGGAGCAACAAGATTTTCTACAGCATGAGCGCTGTAATTCGATGCAAGGTTATCTGTTTAGCCGACCGTTGCCCGAAGATGAGTTTGAGGCCTTACTGCTAGAGAAACTTCAGCAGCAGTGGGACAGTGATTATTGAATGGTAGTTGTCTGGGCTGGCCTAGTCAGAGACCTCAGCAAACAGCAGGGTTATTACATTTTCCCTGCTGGCTGTGAATCTTCTCGTTTCGTACTTGAGTGTTTTGCCTAGTAATTGTTGGTGAATTACTAGTGAGCAAAAAACGTGTTAGCGAAGCACGTTTAGTGGAATCCTTGTTACCGAAACAGTGGCTGCGCCAGCAGCGGCCACTGATCATCCCATCCTTGGGTCGGCGGCAGCTTGAATTCACTGCGTACGAATTGACGAATTCGCCCTTCCACACAAGCCATCAGTAAGTTAGCGCTGATTGTCGGCGTGGTTTGAGTTCGTAGCCCCTCTTTAAGTTCGGCTTCGCGCAGGATCTGTTTGAGTTGTAGCTCCAGCCGGTCGAAAAGCTGGCTGACTTGCTGCCGCAGACGGTCGGTCTCGCCCGCCAGCGCTTCGCAGGTCATGATCCGCGCCATCCCCGGGTTTCGTTCAACGAAGGCCAGCAGCAGGGTTAGAATCTGTTCGCATTGCTTGAGGCTATTGCCGTCGCTTTGGGTGATCATCTTAACGCGTGAGAACAGTGTCTCTTCGATAAAGTTGATTAGCCCTTCGAACATCTTCGCTTTGCTGGGAAAGTGGCGGTACAGCGCCGCTTCAGAAACGCCAACCTCACGAGCCAGTGCGGCGGTGGTGATACGGGCACCGGCATTGATCTCCAACATATGCGCCAGAGACTGCAGGATCTGCTCTCGACGGGACAGCTTGTTGGTCGCTTGCGTCATTTTGATATCCTTATGCGTCACTGCTAGGGTGTTCGGTTTGATTGTCTTTGTTGGTGATCAGCGTTCCCACACCGGCGTCGTCGCTGAAGATCTCCAGCAGGGTTGCGTGCGGCACCCGACCATCGATGATATGGGCACTGGTGACGCCTTCGTTGACCGCTGACAGCGCGCAACCGATTTTGGGGAGCATGCCGCCATGGATGGTTCCGTCCTCAATCAAGCTATCGACTTCGGTGGTCGACAGGCCGGTTAATACCTTGCCCTGCTTGTCGAGCAACCCTTCGATGTTGGTCAGCAAAATCAGTTTTTCCGCTTTGAGCACTTCGGCAACTTTTCCCGCCACCAGATCGGCGTTGATGTTGTAGGTGCGACCCGAATGACGGCCGACGCCGATCGGCGCAATCACTGGAATAAAATCACTGTTGACCAGTAGGTCGAGCAGCTGTGTATCGATGCTGTCGACTTCGCCAACATGGCCGATGTCGATAATTTCGGGTGCGGTCATCTCCGGCGTTTTGTGTTTGACCTTAAGTTTCTTGGCCTTGATCAGTTTGCCATCTTTGCCAGTCAGGCCGATCGCTTTACCGCCGTTGTTGTTGATCAGACCTACGATATCTTTGTTGACCAGTCCGCCCAGTACCATCTCGACTACGTCCATGGTGGCGTTGTCGGTCACTCGCATGCCGTTGACGAAGCGCGACTCAATATTAAGTTTGCCCAGCAGGTCGCCGATTTGCGGGCCGCCGCCGTGGACGACGATGGGGTTGATGCCAACCGTTTTCATTAGCACGATATCGCGGGCGAAGCTGTTTTTGAGTGTCTCGTCGGTCATGGCGTTGCCGCCGTATTTGATCACCAGCGTCTTGCCAGCAAAGCGCTGGATGTAGGGCAGCGACTCGGTCAGTACATTGGCCACGTTCATGGCGGAATCACGATTGAGTGACATAGTTATCTCGACTTTTTAGTACGTATTCAGTTACGTAATTTTTTGTTATTTGGGGGTGCCTACTGCGGGATCGTCAAGGTGCTGTCGATCGCTTGCAGGTTACGTTGGAACTGCTCGCGAATTCGCTCCAATGCAGCTTGGGTTTGCGCTTCAAATCGCAGCACCAGCACCGGGGTAGTGTTGGAGGCGCGTACCAGCCCCCAGCCGTCGGGGTAGTTAACCCGGATGCCGTCGATTGTATGCGCTTCGCCGCCGTTGTATTCGGCCTGCTGCATCGCCTCGACGATAGTGAACTTGGATTCGTCGGTGACATCGATGTTGATCTCAGGAGTGCTGATATCTTCTGGAAATTGAGCAAAGATCTCATCCGAACTACGGCTCTCGTTGGCCAGAATCTCTAGCAGCCGGGCGGCACCGTAGAGGCCGTCGTCGAAGCCATACCAGCGCTCTTTAAAGAAAATATGGCCGCTCATCTCGCCAGCCAGAAGTGCGCCAGTCTCTTTCATCCGCCCTTTGATCAGCGAGTGGCCGGTCTTCCACATCTGCGGCTTGCCACCGGCCTGCTCGAGCACCTCGTGCAACAGACGTGAGCATTTCACATCGTAGATAATATCGGCAGCCGGATTTCGGCTGATGACGTCGAGTCCGAACAGCATCATCAGTCGATCGGGGTAAACCATATGGCCCTTATTGGTCACAACGCCTACGCGATCTCCGTCACCGTCAAAAGCCAGACCGATATCGGCTTGTTGAGCCTCCACTTCGGCGATCAGGTCTTTCAGGTTTTCCGGCTTACCTGGATCAGGATGGTGATTTGGAAAGGTGCCGTCGATATCGCAATACAGTTCTGTCAGCTCGCAGCCCATCGTTTTTAACAGTCGCGGAGCCAGTTCACCGGCGACACCGTTGCCGCAATCCACTACCACTTTGAGCGGCCGGGATAGTTTAACGTCGGAGGTGATCCGCTCGATGTAGCTGTTAGAGACGCTGACCCGATTGAACGCGCCTTGACCTTCGCAATAGTCCTGCTGCTTGATGCGCTCAAGCAGCGCTTGGATCTCATCGCCCGACAGGGTTTTCCCCTGAATCACGATCTTAAAGCCGTTGTAGTCTGCCGGATTGTGGCTGCCGGTGACCATCACACAGGTGCGACTGTCCAGGATGTGGGTGGCGTAGTAGGTAACCGGGGTCGGCACCATGCCGATGTCGAGGACATCACGGCCACTGGCACGCAGTCCTTGAATCAGTGCTGCGCTCATATCAGGACTGGAGAGGCGACCATCGGCACCAACCACAACTTGTTTCTCATCCTGAGCGGCTGCTTCTGCGCCGATCGCGCGGCCGATGTGGTAAACCACGGCGGGTGTCAGGGTATCGCCGACTACACCGCGGATGTCATACGCGCGGAAGATTGAGTCGGCCAGGTTGTTCGGTAGCGGGTATTCCATGTAGAGGTAAATCCTTTTAAAAAAGAGGGTAAGCCGAAGAAGAAAAGTTTAGCTCGCGGCTTGCTCTGGCTTTGTGGGTTGGTACAGCCTTATATTGAGGCTATTGACGACCAGAATGGCCAAAACCGCCTTCGCCGCGATCCGAGCTGGTGAATTCCTCGACGATTTCAAAATCGGCTTGTACTACGGGTACCAGTATCATCTGGGCGATACGTTCGCCCGGCGCGATGGTGAAGGTATCGTGGCCGCGATTCCAGCACGAGACCATCAGCGGCCCCTGATAATCAGAGTCGATCAATCCCACTAGGTTACCTAGCACGACGCCATGTTTGTGGCCTAGGCCTGAGCGAGGCAGAAGCATTGCGCACAACTGCGGATCCTCAATATGAATCGACAAACCGGTCGGGATTAGCTGGGTTTGGCCTGGCTCGAGCTGGATCGGTGCGTCGATCATCGCGCGCAGATCCATGCCGGCAGAGCCTGGTGTTGCATAGGCGGGCAGCGGGTATTCAGAACCGATACGGCTATCGAGTATTTTGACCTGTAACTGTTTCATTTATATGTCTCTGCGTTGCTTATCTTTGTCGGTTATCGCGGTACGGTTATAACGGCCCGGTTAGTGGCTGAGCTGATCGGCAATCAGCGAAATCAGTTGGCGAGCCAGTTGGCTCTTGCTGGTTTGCGGCAGCGCGGTCTGGTTATCGACGGTGATCACTGTCACGGCGTTGTTATCGCTATTAAAGCCGATTCCCTGTTGTGCCACGTCGTTGGCAATGATCATATCCAGTTTTTTGCGCGCCAGCTTGCCTTGCGCGTGCTCGAGCATCTTCTCAGTTTCGGCGGCAAATCCGACCGTGAACGGACGTTGCGGATGCGCGGCAATAGTGGCGACGATATCCGGATTTTTGACCAGCTCGATCGTCATTCGATCGTCGTTCTTCTTTATCTTCTGCTCAGCGACAGAGGCGGGGCGGTAGTCGGCTACTGCGGCTGCGGCGATAAAAATGTCGCATTGCTCAACCTGTGTTAACGAAGCATCAAGCATCTGCTGTGCGCTGCTGGCAGCGATATGTTCGACCCTGCTCGGTGCGCTCAGATTTACCGGGCCGCTGATTAGGGTGACCTTGGCTCCGGCCTCAATGGCCGCTTCGGCCAGCGCGTAGCCCATCTTACCGGAGCTGTGGTTGCTGATGTAGCGTACCGGATCGATCGCTTCGCGTGTGGGACCGGCAGTGATGCAGACACGCTTGCCAGCGAGGCTACCGCTGTCGAATTGTGAAGCGCTCAATTCGGCCAGTTGATGAGGTTCAAACATCCGACCTGGGCCGATGTCGCCGCAAGCCTGATCGCCGCTGGCGGGGCCCCACAAACGGATACCGAGTGACTGTAAGTGTTTGGCATTGTTCTGGGTGCGTTGATCACGCCACATCGCCTGATTCATCGCTGGGGCCAACGCAATCGGTGCGTCTGTGGCCAAACACAACGTGGTTAGCAGGTCGTTACCCATGCCCGAGGCCAGACGAGCCATGAAGTCAGCACTGGCCGGGGCGATTAACACCAGATCGGCCCACTTGGCTAGCTCGATATGGCCCATGCCGGCTTCGGCTTCGGGGTCGAGAATGTGCTGGTGGACCGGGTTGCCCGACAATGCCTGTAACGTCAGCGGCGTGATAAATTCAGCAGCTGCGGGGGTGAGTACCACACGGACTTCGGCACCGGCCGTTTTGAACAGTCGGGTTAGTTCGGCACTTTTATAGGCTGCGATGCCGCCGGTCAATCCGAGCAGGATGCGTTTATTGGTCAACGATGATAAAGAGTCTTTCATTGCAGTAGCTTGGCGGTTAGTGAAAGCTCACTATCCTAACATCGGCTATGCTGTTTGCGTAGTCAGGTTTTGCCCTTTTTATAAGGGCTTGTTTGTTAGGGAAGCGCTTCAGGGAGGAAGCTATGGCTATTTCAGATTGGCCGGAACAGGAACGTCCGAGAGAAAAACTGCTCAAGCAAGGCCCGGAGGCGTTGTCAGATGCTGAGCTGTTGGCAATCTTTCTGCGCACCGGGGTGCCGGGCAAGAGTGCAGTGGATCTTGCACGCGAGCTGATCACTCAGTTCGGTGGGTTGCGAAGTTTACTGGCGGCCAGTGAAACGCAGTTTTGCCTAGGCAAAGGCCTGGGGCGGGCTAAATTTACTCAGCTACAGGCGGTGCTGGAGATGGGGCGTCGCTATCTGGCCGAAGAGCTGGGGCAGCGTGATTGTTTTACCAGTCTCGCCGAAACCGGCCGTTTTCTGAGCAGCCGGTTGCGGCATCGTAAGCGGGAAGTGTTTGCGTTGTTGCTGCTCGATAACCAGCATCGTTTGCTGCGCTATAAAGAGTTGTTCGAAGGTACGCTTGATGCGGCGGCAGTGTATCCGCGTGAAGTCGTTAAGCTGGCACTGGAGACGAATGCCGCTGCAGTGATTCTGGCGCATAATCATCCATCAGGTGTGGCCGAACCGAGTTTGGCTGATCAGCAGATTACCTCGAGACTGGTTGATGCGTTGGCGCTTGTCGATATTCGGGTGCTTGATCATCTGGTAATCGGCGAAGGGCGGCCTGTGTCCTTAGCTGAGCGGGGGTTATTGTAGGCAGTTTAATTCGATTTGGCTTGATGGTAGGTTAGTTCGGGTAAAAAGTGATCAATTGTTACTGTCATACGTTGCCGTGGAGTTCGCATTGCTTTAGTATCCGCGCTCCTGTCCACGGCATGGGATATTGTCTTCAATGAGTGAAGACGCTCCGCCTGAGGTGGTGATCGACAATAAAGCGTCGATCCGGCTTGCTCTGTTAAGCCTACGCCAATAAGTTCGGATAGTGAGTATTAAGGTTAATACCATGGCTAAAGTCTGCATGGTTACAGGCAAGCGTCCTGTAACAGGGAACAATGTTTCCCACGCAATGAACAAAACTCGTCGTCGTTTTCTGCCGAACCTGCATTGGCATCGTTTTTGGGTTGAGAGTGAGAACCGTTTCGTTCGTATGCGCGTAACTTCTAAAGGTATGCGTATCATCGACAAGAAAGGCATCGACGCCGTTCTGGTTGAAGTTCGTGCCAACGGCATCAAGGTATAAGGAGCGGAACAATGCGCGATAAGATCAAAATGGTTTCCAGTGCCGGCACTGGACACTTCTACACCACTGACAAGAACAAGCGGACAATGCCTGAAAAGCTGGTCATGAAAAAGTTTGACCCAGTTGTTCGCAAGCATGTTGAATACAAGGAATCCAAGATCAAGTAACTCGTAGCAGAGTTCGGATCTTGTTTTTATTGAAAAGCCCTGCCAGTCAGGGCTTTTTTGTGTCTGTAGAAAGGTGCTCTGATGCCCGAATTGCCTGAAGTCGAAACAACTCTCCGTGGTATTACACCGCACGTACTGGCGCAGAAAGTGACGGACGTGATTGTTCGTCAGCCAAAGCTACGTTGGCCGATACCGGCTGATCTGAAGGCGCGGTTACAGGGTGGCATCATAGAAAAGGTGGAGCGCCGGGCAAAATACCTGTTAATCACGATCGGCGAAGAGTGCTTGATCCTGCATTTAGGCATGTCGGGTAGCTTACGGTTGACGCAGGTGGGTGCTGAGGTTGGTAAACATGATCATTTCGACCTGTGTCTGCGCAGTGGCACAGTCCTGCGTTTGACTGATCCGCGTCGCTTCGGGGCTGTGCTCTGTCATCAGGGGGATCCGTTGCAGCATGCGCTGTTGATGAGTTTGGGTCCCGAACCGCTGACGGATCAATTTGATGGCGAGCGTCTGTATCGTCTGTCGAGAAATCGCAAGCTGGCTGTAAAGTTGTTCTTAATGGACAATAAAACGGTGGTAGGTGTCGGTAATATTTATGCCAATGAAGCTTTGTATGCAGCAGGTATCGATCCGCGTCGCGCCGCTGGGCGGATTTCACTGGAACGATACTTAATGTTGGCTGAGAGGGTGAAGATAGTGCTGGCTCGTGCGATTGAGCAGGGAGGCACAACGTTAAAAGATTTTGTCGGTGGCGATGGTAAGCCCGGCTACTTTCAGCAACAGTTACAGGTCTATGGAAAGGCAGGTGAGCCATGTCCTAGCTGTGATAGTAAGTTACAGCTGGTGAAGTTGGGGCAGCGGGCGACCGTGTATTGCCCTCAGTGTCAGCGCTAGTTCAGCGGAATTCGGATGTGACGAAATACACGCTAATGGATGCTCTATGAAAGAGAAAAAAGCCGTTAACTCGGATTGTGTTCTGGTTGTGGCCGGATCTGATTGTAGCGCCGGGGCCGGTATTCAGGCTGACCTTAAAACCTGTTCGGCGCTGGGTGTTTATGCCGCGACAGCTATTACAGCCATTACAGCGCAAAACAGCCTTGGGGTAACCCAAATCGAGTTGGTGTCGCCAGAGTTGGTGGCGCAGCAGATGCGTTCGGTATTGGCGGATCTACCGGTGGCGGTGATAAAGATTGGGATGCTCGGGAGTGGCGCTATTGTCACTGCGGTTTGCTCTGTACTTGAAGAATATCCGCAGGTGCCTGTAGTGCTCGACCCGGTGATATTGTCGAGCAGTGGGCGGCAGTTGTTGGATGGTGTGGGTAAAAACGTCCTGATCGAAAAGCTGCTGCCGCTGGTCTCGTTGTTAACGCCGAATCTAGCGGAAGCTGCTGATCTGCTGGGTCTGAGTCTCAAGCAGGTCTCGCAACAGCCAGAAGAGGCGGCGCGGGCACTGTCAGATTTTGGAGTTGCGGCCGTACTGATCAAGGGCGGGCATGCCGAAGGTGATGTTTGCGAAGATCTGTTGTGGAGTGAAGGTGAGTTATCGCAGTTCGTAGCACCGCGACTGGCAGTCGTTAATGATCATGGTACCGGTTGTACGTTAGCCTCGGCTATTGCGGCCGGTCTTGCTAAAGGGTTGTTGTTATCACAGGCGATGGCACAGGCAAAAGAGTATTTAACCCGTACGTTGTCCTCGGCTGATCGTTTTAATCGTGGGCAAGGCCGTGGTGCATTGAATCATTTTGACTGGTAGGCCCTGATAATAATGGATACCTAAGGGTGCCGTGTAGTTACGATGGCCCTAATGACGGTGTCTTTTTTGTCTGTACTGGCGATGTTGGAAATACCTCTCATCTTTTGTAAATAATTTACAGAAAAGTCGTTGACGGTAGCTCAGAGGTCTGTAGAATGCGCCCCTCGTTAACGCCA
>JBALVL010000015.1:0-108049 GCA_036961355.1 Motiliproteus sp. | reverse complement strand
TATCTCACTCCAAAGCCTAGACCTTGGAGCAAGGGGAACCATCTCATTAAGCCCCGCAATAGCGGGGCTTTTTTGTCACTGCCGGATTAACAGATTAAGCACGTTTTTTCCGTGCAGAGAACCCGACACCGACCAAGCCTAGCCCCAGCGCTATCGTTGCCGGTTCGGGGATGTTCTGCACTTGCTCGTTGATAGTTAGGTTATCGACGCTGGGCCAGAAGCCATTAAAGTGCGGCGCGGAACCAGGGGCCACAAATGTCAATTGTGAGATGTCCGCCGTCTCGACGCTAACGGTGAACCAGTTATTCCAGTTGGTGTAGTTGCTGAGATCAACGGTGGAAGACCAAACCGACTGGCCTGCATCATTCAACCCCATGATATTGATGAGGCCGATGTTACCCATACTGAAGTTGAGCCACGGCATGGCATTCATTTCAAAACTGTTGACGTAAGTTGCGCTTGAAAAAAGAATGTAATCGTTGGTGTCCCAGCTTTCGTTGTACAGGTGGCCCCCGCCGACACCATTCCAGAGCATGTCGCCGCCGAGTGATACTCCCAGATTGTTACTGTCTGCAAAATCCAACACAGTGGCGCCAGCCACATTTGCGGTGAGTGCCAGTGTTAAGGCTAAAGCGGTACTAGTAGTGCCTTTCATCTTATCATCCTTGAGTTTGATTTCCGTTCGCTTCGCCATAGCAAATATCAGTCCAACAATGTAAGTTATTGTTTAAGTGGATTTATTTTTTGTAGTTCTGTGAATTTTTAGATGTTGTGTAAACAGGATTGACAATATTGTTATTTGTCAATGTAGTGCCGCTGAACCGATCATTGAGGGGGCTGAATTTCTAAAATCGCGATTGCCGTGTTTTGGAAGGTCTGGGACGTAACGCTACCGTTGGCTCAACGCGAAGCGTTGAGCCGCAGAGACTAGCCGTCGTGCCGCTCTTTGCTGTCTGCCGGTGCTTGTTGGCGACTGGCCATGCCGTAGTCGCGGCTGACTTCGGCGACTCGCAAGCGGTAGTTGGCGAAGACGCCATCACGCCCTTGTTGTTGGGCTGCGCGATGGGTTTCGAGCTGGCGCCAGTCGGCAATCGCTTGCTCGTCGCGCCAGAAGGAGAGCGATAACACTTTTCCCTCTTCTGTGAGACTGGCAAAACGTTCGATCGAGATAAAACCGTCGATCTCGCTCAGTAGCGGTTTAAGCTCGGCAGCAATGTCGAGATACTGCTGGGTTTTGCCCTCTGCGGGGTAGACCTCAAAGATGACCGCTATCATGGTTTCTTTCCCTTATCAGTTGTTAGCCTTCAGTGCTTTGCGCACCGGAGCCGGTTGAGCGCACCAGTAGCTTGCGTTGCGGCAGGGAGGAGAAAGTGTCGAGCAGTTGCTGTTTGGTGACCGCGTTGATCTCCTCAACTAACTGTTCTCGGCTGTCAAAATCGTATAACTGTTGATCGATCTCCTGCCAGTAGCGGTTGCTGCGCTGATTCAGCTTTTGTTCTTTCTTCATCAGTTCGGTGACCAACCCCTGCTTGAAAGTTTCAAGCTGAGTTTCGTCGAGCGATTCGATCAGTATCTGAGCGCTGCTGAGGAAACTGTCGATATCGGTCATTAATGTATCGGGCGAGGCGGAGGGCGATTGGACGATAAAGGCCAGTGCCGGGTGTTGCTGAATCGGCATCGGCGTCGCAAAGACAACGTATCCGCGCTGTTTCTCGGTGCGTACTTCGGTATAGAAGGGTGCTTCAAGCACTCTGGCCAACAAGCCGTAGCGAGCGCGTAGGGGTAACGATTTCTGCTCGGCTTGCAGGTAGACGATCAGCGATGAGTCATTATGATCAATCTCAAGCTCGATGGTCTCGCTGCCTGACGTTAGCTGGCGGGCGGTGGCTTGCGCCACGTTGACAGGCTCCACTTCGCTGAGAAGTTGCTGTTGCAGTTGTTGTGATAAGGCCAACGTTTGTGGACGGCTGAGGTTGCCGTGTGCCATCGCTTCGACTTCGCCGCGCAGCATCAGCGCGGTTTTGAATTGTTGCAACGCCTGCACATCGATGCCGTCGAGAACGGCCAGTTGCTGCTCGGTTGACCAGCGCGGGTTGAGAACGCGCAGATAGAGCGCATCGAAGCCCTGATTGTAGGGCTTATCTTTGGTTTTGTTCTCAAGTTGGCGACGCATATCCTGTTTGAAAATCGCCAGTTTGTCGGGGTCGATGTGTAAGCTGTTGATGGTGCCGATGATCTGCTTAAGCAACGGCTGCTGACTATCGCTGTAGCCAGAGATACGGCTGCTGAAGCCGCGGATGTGGGGGTAGATATTGATACTCAGACCAGCCTCGGCGGCGGGGTAGAGAAAGGCGTTAAGCCGGTCGTCGATCAAACGTACCAATAATGCACTCATCAGATGATGCTGCGGGCTGTTGTTGGCCACCGGCGAACGGAAACTAAAGTAAAAATCGGCCTTGGGAACCCGGAATTCATCGTCCTGTTGGTACCAGAGTTTATAACCATCTTGTTCGACCAGCAGCTCGGGTTTGTTCATGCCTGCCGGTGGTAGCAAGGTTAGATCTTGCGGGATAAAAGGGTTGGGCGCGGGCATGGTCAGCGCAGAATCGAGCCTGGTCTGGACGGTGCTGCTGTGTTGTAGCTGTGCCAGGAACTCCTGAGACAGCGGTTGCAGACTGTATTCAGCCTGATAACGCGGTTCGACCTGATCGGTGTCGATGTCAGCCGAGGTCAGCGTCAACAACATGTTGTCGGGGCGAAGATAGCCCAGGTAGTCATGGATCAGCTTGGGGTCAAAATGGCTTAATAGGTAATCACCTTGCAGCAGTTGTTCTTGCGGGTATTGACGGAGCTTGCTGGCCAGTCGTAACACTTGGTAGACCGGCGAGGAGGGCTCACGAAAGCGGAATCCGATCTCGCTGAGTTGTTGCTGCTCAGCAAAGCGCCAGTCGGTGATCCCCTGCTGGCGAATTAGATTAATCTGCTGGAAAAGCAGGTCGGTCACCTGATGGTAGTTCTCCAGACCGGCCGGCGTCAGGTCTACGTTGACCGACAGGGTGGCGCTTCCTTTGAAATCAAAACCGGGACCTGCGCTGAGACTGGTGGCCCAGCCGCGGTGCTTGAGTTCTGCCAACACACTGCCTTCGCCTTCATGGCCAATCAGGGCGCTGATGCTGCTCAATGGCTTGCGATCGTAGTAGCTGCGGATCGGCGGCACCGGGAAAGTCAGCGACAGTTGGCGTAACTCTTTGAGGCTCTTGATCTGCAGTTGGGCGGGCAGTGAGCCCGGGGTGAACAGTGGCGTGGCGGCCTTTTTGGCGATCGCTTCACGCTCGGCTGCTGTGGTTTGTTTGACCAATTCTACAGCGTAAATCGGACTGAATCGTTGTTCGACCATCGCCTTGAGTTGCTCAACCGGTTCGCGACCGAGGATCACCAACGACATATTGGGTGCCTGGTAGTGTTTGCCGTAGAAGCGTTTGAGGTTTTCGATCAGCGTACCTTGGTTATTGTCCTTGAGGGTATCGAGACTACCGACGGCGAAGGTGGTTAGCGGGTGTTCGGGGTTGATCGCTTCGCGCATCACCGCATAGGAGCGGCGTCCGTCCTCTTTCAGCTTGGATTGGTACTCGGAGTGCACGGCGTTGCGTTCACGGTCGACATACTCGGGGGTGAACAGCGGTGCGACGAAGAAACGTGAAAAACGATCGAGTGCCGGTTCCAGTTTGCTCTGGTCGATATCGAAGAAGTAGTTGGTCCGATCATGCGCGGTAAAAGCGTTATGGCTGCCGCCGTGCTTACTGATATAGGCTTGGTACTCGCCGGCCTCGGGGAACTTGTCGGTTCCCAGAAACAGCATATGCTCGAGAAAGTGGGCCAAACCCTGGGTGTGTCGGGGATCATCGCCGCTGCCGACACCGACCTCCAGGCTAGCTGCCGCCTTATCGGCGTCCGGATCGGAGATCACCACGACCTTAAGGCCATTATCGAGATCAAATGCCAGGTAGTGGTTATTATCGTTGGGGCTCTGGATGATCTGCCCGCTTTGGCTTTGGCTTCGCAGATCAGCATCAACGGCGGTGCGGGTTGCCGCTATGGTGTGGATGCTCAACACCAGGCAGGTTAATAGCACGATGGGAAGCAGTAAACCTGAGAAGCGATCGGACAGTCGGATCATAATGCGGCACTCGGTTATATATTGGCGATTATGTTTATTACGGAGATGACTAGGAAAGATTAGACAGGAAACCGCGATCAGGTTCCCTGTTAATAACAGATAATCTACAACGAGCTACATAAGCACACGACAGATAAGCCCTAATGCCGAAAAACCTAGGGGTTGGTTGGAAGGTTGGCTGGGTCGCTCCCTCACCGGGCTGATACCGTAGCCGAGTGCCATCGGATTAGCGCCTAGACTTGTTCCTAGGCTTATGGGTTAGTGCCGAGGCGGCAGTGCTTGGCTGGCTATTTGGATCGCTTGTTCAATATCACTGTTTTGTGGATCTAATTCTGCGATCTGGCGCAGCGCGGTAAAGGTCCGCCCCAGCGATTTTTCCTGTTCCTTGTAGAGACCGGAGATGGCGGTATCGATCGCCTCATACAACTCCTGAATCTGGGCACTACGGTCGGCGGCAGGGTTGACGTTATTGAGTACGTGCAGGCAGGCGCGGGCGACGAGCATATATTTTTGGTCGAGGGATTTTTGCATAAGATCTCAGTTTTCGATAACAGCTAATGACAACGAGTTTTAATTAGCGGGCATGATACTGTGTCGTTGCCATTGAAAACACTGCCCGGCAGGCTTAAGTCGGCTTTCTTTTAGCTAAACGACTGATTTAGAATCGATCTATTATTGTTAATCGGCTTGGTAATTGATACCAGCCACACTTTGCGGGAACCTTGATTCATGAATCGTGAAAAAGTCGCATTTGCATTTTTTATTGTATTGGCTCTGACTGTTAACTTTGGCTTTTTCATGGGTGATATCGACAATCCCGATCACCATAATGTGTATGAGTTTTTTGCCGCTCTGGTCGTTAGCTTGATCGCGACGGTGCTTAAATTTGGTGATCGTACCCATATTGGCGCTGTATTGCTGGCAACCAGTCTGGTGGCGGATCTGCAGTTGGTAGTTGCCGCGTTCGTCTGGGGTTACGCCGAGCATATCAGCGGTACCGGGATGACGCCGTCGGTGATGTCTAGCGTGGTCTCGCTGTCGGCCGGAGCGCTGCTGGCCAACCTGACCTCGGTGATTCTGCTGATGGTCGAAACAATCCTGTTACGCCGCTAAGCGCCTTGGTGACTGGAGCGCATTGATGAACCATATCTTCTTCACGGTGTTGCGCCGCTTGCGGCGGCCGCTGATCACCCTGATCGTGGTCTATGCGATCAGTATTCTGGGGCTGGTGCTGATCCCCGGCATCGATGATCAGGGCCAGCCGTGGCGGATGGATTTCTTCCACGCCTTCTATTTTGTCAGTTTTATGGGTTCCACCATCGGTTTTGGTGAAGTGCCTTATCCGTTTACCGACGCTCAGCGGATGTGGACGCTGGTGTGCATCTACGCCACCGTGGTGTCTTGGCTTTACGGTATCGGTAAAATGCTGGCGCTGTTTCAGGATCAGGCTTTTATCCGCCATATGTATCGTTTTGGTTTTATTCGAGCGGTTAAGCGGATAGAAGAACCTTTTTATCTGGTCTGTGGCTACGGTATTACCGGTCAGTTGGTGGTTCAGCAACTGGCGGATCGTGGGCTGTTGGCGGTGGTCGTTGATATCAACCGTGATCGGATCGACGCGCTGGAATCTGACCCTTTGCCGTTGTCTATTCATGGATTGTGCGGCGATGCATCGCAACCCGATGTGTTGACCGACGCCGGGCTGCTCAAGTCCAACTGTCTGGGCGTGCTTGCGTTGACCGATCAGGACGCGGTCAATCTGGCGGTCGCCATTGCCACCAAACTGTTGACCAATAAACGCGATAAACACAAAAAAGTACCGGTGATATGCCGCAGTGAATCGGAAGTCACTACGGCTAACTTGGCTTCATTCGGCACCGATCGGATTATCGATCCTTTCGTGACCTACGCCGACTATCTGGCGATGGCGCTGCACTCGCCCTATAAACACCTGATCTACGATTGGCTTACCAACCCTGATCATCGCTCGATGAAGAGTGCTTACCAGAAAACTCAGGGACGCTGGGTGATCTGCGGCTATGGCCGCTTTGGTCGGGCGTTGCAGAAAAGTTTTGACGGCAAGCCGGTATCACTGACGTTGATCGATGATAACCCCAAGCCAGATGGACTAGAGCTGGAGTTCGTGCGCGGTTTGGGTACCGAGGCGGTAACGCTAAAACAGGCGGGTATAGAAGGGGCTGTTGGTCTGATCGCGGGCACCCATAACGATGCCAACAACCTATCAATCATTATGACCGCGCTGGAGCTTAACCCACAGTTGATGACGGTGGTACGGCAGAATAGCAACAGTAACGCGGCGGTCTTCGCCGCGGCCAATACGGATTTGGTGATGGAGCCAGCGCGGATTATCGCCAACCACATCCTATCGATGATCAAGACACCGCTGCTGGCGGCCTTTTTGCGGGAACTGCCGGAGCAGGAGAAAGGTTGGGCGCGCAACCTTCTTAACCGGATGAATGAGCTGGTCGGTGAGCATCAACTCGACTCATGGGATTATGTGATTGATGGGGAGGATGCGCCAGCATTGCTGGAGGAACTGCAGGCTGGTAAGCCGGTTTGCATCAACGATATTATGATCGATCCACGTGAGCGAAGCCGTAAACTGGCGGCGATACCGTTGATGTTACGGCGGGACTTTGAGTACCGGTTGTTGCCCGATGCTGATGTTCAATTGCAGCCGGGCGATCGTTTGCTGTTTTGTGGTCAGCAAGTCGCCGTGCGCCAGATGGGGTGGGTTCTGGCCAATGGCAATATGCTCGATTATGTCTTGGGTAAACCGTTACAGGGAGGGTGGGTGGCTCGTAAGCTGAGGGCCTGGTCGGCAAGCCGCGCGGCTTGCCGGGATGCCGCCAGTTAAGCATCGATTCAATCCTAATTGGGCAAGAGTCCGTTCCAATCACGGTTAGATAAAGCCGATATGATGCACTTATCCATTATGCTCGTACCGCCTTCTTTTTCTGATCTGTCTGCTTGAGTGCTACTGTGGCCCACGCTTGAGCTGTTATTGCGCTTCGCGCTTAAACACTAGCTCGTTGTCGCTCGATTCCGAGGCGCTAAAATAGTAGCCCTGACTGTCAAACGCCTTCAGTGCCTCGACGTTATCGATCCGATTTTCGATGATATAGCGACTCATCAAGCCGCGCGCTTTCTTGGCGTAGAAGCTGATGATCTTGTATTGACCGTTCTTGCAGTCTTTGAAGATCGGCGTGATCACCCGCGCGTTGAGACGCTTGGGCTGAACCGACTTGTAGTATTCGTTAGAGGCAAGGTTCACCAGCAGATCATCGCCTTGCTCGGCCAGCGCCTGGTTGACGTTGTCGGTGACGATATCGCCCCAGAACCGATATAGGTTAGCCCCACGCGCGTTCTCCAGCTTGGTCCCCATCTCCAGTCGGTACGGCTGAATCAGATCAAGAGGTTTGAGCAGACCGTACAGTCCCGACAGAATCCCCAGATGTTGCTGAGCGTAATCGAGCTGCAACTGGGTTAGCGTCTCGGCATCGAGGCCGGTATAGACGTCGCCTTTGAACGCCAGCACCGCCTGCTTAGCATTGTCCGGGCTAAATGGCTGCGCCCAGGTTTCGTACCGCGCCGCATTAAGACTGGCCAGCTTGTCGCTGAGTTTCATTAGGCTGCCGATCGCTTGCGGCGGCATCTGCCGGAGCTGGTCGATAAGCAGCTGGCTGTGGTCGAGCAGCGTTGGTTGGCTGGATACGGTGGTAGTTGGTGCAGTCTCGAAATCGAGGGTCTTGGCGGGCGAAATCAGTATCAGCATGGTCAGAGTCTGGCTGTCGGTGGTATGAATGAACGGTGGACGAGGCAGTATAACGGAATAAGCCAGCGGCTAAACAGACCGGTCAGTGATAAATCGCAGTTATTGTTTTTGATCTTGCTTTGATTCTGAAGGCAGGTCTCTCTTCTTGAGCTGTGAAACGCTCAACCAGAATATTCAGTTTGTGGGTGTTTTGAGCTAATGGTTGCCTTGGTTTCAATTAGGATGCTGCGTACAAGATCGGTAGCGTTTTAACCGCCCTGTTTGGTGACTAACGCTAACGTCTGACTACACTGATTAGCAAATGTTGGGCTGAGACAGTGAGGGATGTGATGAAACGGTGCAAGCGGCTAACAGGGTGGGGCAGGTTTTTTACGCTGTTCGTGGCGGTAATGTTGAGTATTGCTGCGATACCGGCGTTTAGTGCAAAGGCTGATATCGCTCTACGGTACGGGTATATCAGCGCTATTGAAATCACGACTGAAAAATCGGCCATCGCTCGCAACTCATTACTTGGCGGTCTGGTGGGAATAGCTGTCGGCGACAACACTTATGCGGCGTTGCATGGCGCGGCGGCTGCTTTCGCAATCACGTCAATCATCGAGGGCGACCGACGGGTGTTTCTCTATACGGTCCAATTTAGCGATGGCGAGTCTGAAGGCGCTGGTGAGGAGCACTCAGAAAGTACGCAGGGTCTTCGGAAGCTAACGCAACAGATTGCAGTTCACCATTCCGGCCTGAGCCTTGGCCAGTGTGTGGCGTTGGAACAGGGTAATAACCACGCGAATCTACGACCGGTATCGGCGGTCTATTGCGGCTTGAATGGCCACCCCGCGTTGTCAGGTGATGATGTTGAGGGGCGGCAACAACAGTTGGCGCACTCGTGCAAAGACGCTAGGCAACAGGTTCGGGATGCCGACAACGATGCTGCGATCGACAGTGCGTTAGTGACGATGCGGGCGCTGTGCGAATAGCAGGATATTACCTAACAGTTGGATTTATATAGTCCGGAGGCAGTAGCAATGAACATTTTTAGGCTCAGCAGAGTTCGAACAAGTGCAAGGGCAATATCAATTCTGCTGCTGGCAGCCAGCATTTCAATGTTGATGGCTTGTAGCGGTACCATCAGTACGCTTAACACTAGCGATGGAGGTGAAGGCAGCATCTATCGGCTGTCAGATCAACTGGCCGATCGGATCATGCTGGCAGCGATGAAGGCAGAGATCGATGCGGAAAAGATCAGCCCGTTGGTCTCTCCGCAGCAGGGTTATGCAGGGGAGGTGCAGTGGGGTATCGATGTTGATCAGATCGTCTTACGGGTGCGCCCGGCGATCGGTCAGGATCAAATCGGAAACGAGGTGGAAGGGCTGGTATTCGAGGCCGAACATAACGGTACCGCGCCTGCCGCTGGTGTGCCGACCATCGAACGATTGCTGGACCGTGTCGCCAAAGATGCTGCTGAACTCGGCGACAGGGTCCGTTTCGTACGCTTTAACGATTGACGTATATACGCTTTAAGATTCACAGCAGCCAGTCAGGCTGTTGCTGAATTTGATTGCTGGCGGTTAAGCGCTACTGATGCAGGCGGATATTGAGTTCGTCGACCACCTCACTCCAATCCGAATCAAACTCCAGTGCTTCTTGAATAAATCGTGCCTGATTGGGTGACCAAAATTGGGCGCCCTGAAGTGAATCAAGACCGGTTTCGGGTCGGTGCATCCTGATAAATTGATCGATCTGTTTGGGCTCACTGGGCAGACCGAGCTGCTGAAACAGGGTTTGCATGTTGTGTTGGCTGGTGTCCATCAAAGCTCTCCCGCTAGGCGCTGTTTAGCCTAGGTGTTGTTCAACGTTGGTGACGTAACAAAAACTTATCGAATCGACGATGAGTTAAGTCAGTATAGTTGAGTCTAAAAAATGGGATTGGTTCGATAGTACTCTGTGGTTTTTGTGATTTCTAGACCGCCAAAATGGTAGATTTTCTTCCCTTATACAAGTGGCTCTCAGTGTTCCCGGTGCTAACTCTTCTTCCAGCGCTGGCGAACCAACAGCCCAAGTATGACGCCGAACGGGATCAAACCGCCTAACACTAACGGGTTGTCGATTGGCCAACCGACTTGGGCCAGTAACGCCTTGGTCGCGGCGGAAAATAGCATGCCGAAGAAGCACATCAATAGCGCGGTGGCGATGCTGGACACCAGCGGCAGGCCACTGAAGTTACGATCCTTGATGATCAGGTAAATGGCGGTCACAACAAAGGTGGCGACGATAATCCAGGAGGCCATGGCAGGTCGGGTTTCCTAATAGGGTGAATTTTATTGCACCACTATAAAAGCGCCGGGTTAGGCCGGTAAACCCGACCAATGTCGTGCCGCCGAGGATGGGTTGAATCTGCTGCTGATAGTCTGATTGATACAGAATGCTGTATCATTGACCGCTTTGGTTTTTAACGGTATTTCTCGACAAGATTACTTAGCGTTATTACAACAATTTTTCTCATAAACACCAGCCCTCTAAGATGTGATCCAATGACTCAGAAACGCGTACTGACCGGCATAACGACAACCGGCACTCCACACCTCGGCAACTATCTTGGCGCGATCAAACCGGCGGTTAAAGCGAGCCAGGATTCGAGCCTGAGTTCGTTCTTCTTTCTGGCTGATTATCACGCCCTGATTAAGTGTCACGATCCCGAGCGAGTTGCCCGCTCAACCCGCGAGATTGCCGCCACTTGGCTGGCGTTGGGACTCAATACCGATAACGCCACCTTCTACCGCCAGTCCGACATTCCCGAGATCCCCGAGCTGACCTGGATTCTGACCTGCATGTGCTCAAAGGGGCTGATGAACCGCTCCCACGCCTACAAAGCATCGGTCGATGCCAACCGTGAATCAGGCAACGCCGATCCCGACGATGGCGTTACCATGGGGCTGTTTGGCTATCCGATTCTGATGGCGGCTGACATTTTGATGTTCAACGCCAAACATATCCCGGTGGGTAAAGATCAGATCCAGCACATCGAGATGGCGCGTGATATTGCCGGTCGATTCAACCACGCTTACGCGCCGTTGTTTGTCGAACCCGAGCCGCTAATCGATGAGCCGGTGATAATCCCCGGCCTCGACGGTCGCAAGATGAGCAAGAGCTACGACAACACCATCCCGCTGTTCTGCTCCGAGAAAGAACTGCTGAAATTAATTAAGCAGATCAAGACCGACTCCAAACTGCCGGGCGAGCCCAAAGATGCAGATAGCAGCACTCTGTTCGAGCTGTATTCCCTGTTTGCTAACGAGCAGGAAACCGCCGACTTCCGCAGCAAGTTTGAAGCGGGTATTGGTTGGGGCGACGCCAAGATCGAGCTGTTCGAATCACTCAATGGCTACCTGACCGAGCCACGCCAGCGCTATAACGAGCTGATGGCCGATCTTGGCAGCGTCGAGGCGTTACTGCTCAAAGGCGCCGAAAAAGCTCGCGCGTCGGCAGCGCCGCTGCTGAAGCAGGTACGCGAAGCGGTCGGTATCCGCCCGCTCAATGCCAGTATCTCGGGTGCAGGAAAAGAGAGCACCAAGAAGAAAGAGAAGAGCGCCGAACAGTTAGCAAACGCCGAAGCGGGTCGTCGTCGGGGTATTCTGATGCAGCTCAAATCGATACTCGAAAGGGTCACTAATGCTGATGATTCTAGCGCCATGGCGATACAGGTGCTGGCTGATAAGCAAGCCGACGTCGATAGCCTGAAGAAGAAAGCCAAGCAGAAAGCTGAGAATGAACTGGAAGTGCTGCGCGAAGAGTTAGCGCAGTATTTATAACGGCAGTACTGATATCAGGATAACTGAGATCTACACTAGTCATCTGGCTTGAAGCACTCGCAGGAAAGATTGTATCGAACAACAGGTAACGGTTTCTATCGAAGACTATGCCCGTTGACTTGATATCCACTGGATTAATAGGACGCTGTTATGGATTACCGCACATTGATCGATGCCCAATCACTGGCAGCGTTATTGAACGCGGATTCCTTAACGGCTAAGTCGGCCGCAGCCAAACCGGTTCTGCTCGATTGCCGTTCTAACCTGATGCAACCCGGTGCCGGTTTGGCGGCCTATCAGAAAGGTCATCTTCCCGGCGCCCGCCATGCCGACATGGACACCGAGCTGTCATCTTCCATCACAGCTACCAGCGGTCGCCATCCACTGCCCGATCCAGAAGGTTTTGCTCGGCAGCTGGGCGAGTGGGGTATCGACACACAGACTCAGGTCATCGTTTACGACGACATGGGTGGCGCGATGGCGTCTCGTGCCTGGTGGTTGTTGCGCTGGATGGGACACGAACAGGTAGCCGTGCTCAACGGCGGCGTCCCTGCATGGGTTGATGCTGGAGGTGAGCTTTCAAGCGCTGTTGAAAGTTCAATGGTTACCACACCTTACCCTTATCGACTCAACCCAAGCTGGGTGGTCGATAGCGATACGGTTCAGGCTAATATCGCAGATCCAAAATTCACCCTGATTGATGCCCGTAACGCCGAGCGTTTTCGTGGCGAGCAGGAACCGATAGACCCCATCGCCGGTCATGTCCCGGGTGCGTTGAACCGACCCTTGCCCGACAACCTGACCGACAAAGGTTTGTTTAAATCAGCCGAACAACTACGGATGGAGTGGGATCTGTTGTTGGACGGTGTTAGCCCGAATGATGTGGTGACGATGTGCGGTTCGGGAGTGACGGCTTGCCATCTGCTGTTATCGCTGGAGGTAGCGGGGTTGCCTGGGGCGAGAGTTTATGCCGGTTCTTGGAGTGAGTGGATACGGGATGATAAACGTCCAGTGGGGTGAATCAATGGGGTCAATCAATGGGGTCAGAGTAACTGTTCTTTCATTCAATCAATGGGGTCAGAGTAACTGTTCTTTCATTAACTCTGACCATGGTGACACAGTCATTTATTTTTAATCGTAGCGTTTCTTTAGTAACGTGTTAGATTTAAATGGTTTCAACGTTAATAAATATGCTTCTGTCAACGTGAATATTTATCAATTCATTTGAATAATAATTTGTTCTTATTGTCGTGAAATTGGTTCCAGACCCATCTTCTGTTATGTAGTCAGTTAAACATGTGCATTGCGGCTCCCAGCTGGGGTAGAACCTATCCAGTTCTAGGGTTTTTCCATAGCCGGAGAAGAGAGATATTGCATTGATAACCCCTTTTCCATGCATATCTAGATCAAAATACATGGCTTTGTTGCTATCATTTCTGTGTATTGTGAAGACGTGATTAGTAGCTTCTCCTGTTGATTTACTATGAGCAAGTAAAGAGCGCAATCCCGTTTTACCACCCTCATCGTCTATTAGTATTCCGCGAACATTTTTAATGCCATCCTCGATCACAGATATCGTTTTTCCAACGTAATCCCCTTTACCCTTATAGTTATTAAGTATTTTAGGGAGCTTCGGGAATTTTTCACACTCCTGGCCTAGTGTCTGTTTTGCAATAGCAAATGTTAGTCGGTCAAGTACTGCACGGCCGTGATACAAAAGTGATTCAAAATCGGTGAGAGCGTCTGAGCCGCTTACGGCCATCATCTGCTCAGGAGGAGGAACTAGAGAACGTAGTTTTTCTGAATGTGTTTTGAGTCTATTTGACTGAAATAAGAAAGACTGCAAACAATCTATAGTGGCGACCCATTTTGCGATTTCTGTATGTTCGCCTCCATTTCCTCTGAATTCTGTAAAGTGCTTCATAAGCTCATCAAGGAGATCGCAACCATCCTGATGGATGAGGTTATGATGGTAGGGGCTCCCTGCTATGGAAAGCATTTCATATTTCTTCCCTTTTTCATTGAAGTCGCTTTGCATAATTCTTCCTTGTAAATCCAACCGATTGTTAACGAAACATTTTTCTCATAACAATTATTTATAGGAATTCTTTTTAATCAGGGCTGGTAAAAAACAGCAATAACCAAACCATTGGAATAGCAAAGCCAAAGTTTGATTGTTGACAGTGCGTCCTGAAAAACGTGCATCTCGCACGATAACTGGCGGCGATAGGACGGCAGGCGGGGTTATTTGGTGGTTATGCATGTTGACCTCTCCTTGGCGTACCGGTCGCAGCGGCTGCTGGCTCTGTCATCGATCTCTGTCGTCTATCTCCATGACTGCTTTCAGTCTTTCACAAATTGAGTTTTAAATCATTAGCTTGTTGGTTTGCCTGTGAATTCAGGTTGGGCGAGATAGGGACGTTGGTCTGAATCCGGAGCGACGGCTAAAGGCTCGCCTGCAGGCAGGCTCCTACGGTACGGGCAATCTTTGGCAGTTAGGTGAGAGCCGATAGCTTTTTCTGATCCCTAAGACCCCTTCTTCTGCCGCTCGGTCCACTTCTTGGTTCCCCGTGTTGCTACCGCCTCTCTTGGATTATCCGGCCAATAATGCTTGGGATAGCGTCCCTTCAGGTCTTTGCAAACTTCGGCATAGGTATTGTCCCAAAAACTGGCCAGATCGCGGGTCACCTGAATCGGTCTTTGCGCCGGTGACAACAGGTGTAGTGTCAGCGTCAGCTTGCCGTCGATCAAACTTGGGCTTTGCAGCCAGCCAAACAGCTCCTGCAACCGTACCGCTAGCACCGGTTGCTGCGGATCGCTGTAATCGATGCGAACGTTGGAGCCGCTAGGGACTTTTATATGGGTGGGCAGTTGCCGAGACAGTTGCTGCTGTTGCTCCCAGCTTAGCTTGGCGCTGAGAACATCTTTGAGGTTTAACGCCTTAAGCTGATTCAGTCGTTTGATACCGCTCAGATAGGGTGCCAGCCAGCCATCGAGCGTAGCCATAAGTTGGCTGTCGGATAGATCAGGCCAGTCCGCAGAGGTGTCCAGCTGGCGCATCAGCTCGACCTGCTGCTGCAAGGTGCGGCTGGCAGGGTTCCACGGCAGACAGTCGAGCCCCTGCTTGCCAATACCGACCAGCAGGCCGCTTAGGTACTGTTGCTCGCTCAGCTCGGCAAGTGGCCGTTGCTCCAGCCGCAGTTGTCCTAGCCAGCACTCGTGGTGGCCGCGCACAGAGCCGGTGCTGTTGTCCCAACCGATGTTATCTTTGTGTACCAGCCGGTCGGCGTAGTGCTGGCGTAGTTGCTCCACCTCGACCGGAGCAGCCAGAAAGATACGGGCGTTGCGGTTGTGGCCGTCGAGCTCGGCGCAGACTAAATAGTCATTGTCACTGAGCTTATCGTAGTCGCGGAACTCGGCGCCTTTACCGTTGCTGAGCCGGTACTGACGACTGCTGTTAGTTTCGTTGTTATGGCCCGATAAACCACGTCGTTGGGCGATTCGGTCGGGAAAGGCGAACGCTAATAACAAGCCTGCCTGGTCACTGTTGTCGTTGCTGGAGCTCTGCTGAATATTGATGCTTAGCTGCCGACACCAGCGTTGGGCGCTCTGGTTTATTCGCTGTAATGCCTGTTCCTTGCTGAATCGAGGCGAGTTCAGGTGCAGTAACCGCTGGCGTAGGTCGGCTCCCTGGCTACGACTCGACAGCGGATCGCGCTCGCTTAGCAGCGCGGCCAGCTGGCAACCGAGTTGCCCCAGTCCCATCGCTTTGGCCTGAAGCATCATAGTTGCCAAACGCGGATGAGCGCCGAGCTTTAGCAGTTGTTTGCCCGAGTTGGTGAGTGCGCCATCATTGTCGATGGCGGCGAGTTGCTGCAACAGATCGCGCGCCTGATCCAGGTGGGCGGCGGGCGGCGGATCGAGCCAGCATAACTCATCGGCACTGCTGCCCCATTGCGCCAATTCCAACACCAATGGGGCTAGGTCAGCATGCAGGATTTCGGCGGGCGATTGGGCAATCAGTTGCTTCTGCCGTTCTTGCGACCACAGTCGATAACAACTTCCGGGACGCAGACGGCCGGCTCGCCCCCTACGCTGTTCTGCCGAGGCAGCACTGACTGCTTGGGTTTCCAGTCGGGTCATACCGCTGCGCGGGTCGAAGCGTGGCAGTCGCATCAGGCCTGCGTCGATCACGGTGCTGATGCCATCGATAGTCAGGCTTGTTTCGGCGATGGCGGTAGTGAGCACCACTTTGCGTTTGCCGTCGGGGCAAGGCGCAATAGCCTTGTCTTGCTGTTGCGGTGACAGGCCACCATAGAGGGGGATTAGGTCGATATTACCGTTGTTGTTAGCTAGTTGCCGCTGATTGAGCGCCTGCAGCGTACGGTGGATTTCACCGGTACCTGGTAGAAAACAGAGCAGGCTAGCGTCGTCGGTCTCGAGCGCTTGTTCGATGGCGCTGGCGACGCGGTCGGCATTGAACGGCGCGGGTGATCCGCCCAAATAATGGGTGGTGACAGCAAAGCTACGTCCCTCGCTGCTGATCACCGGGGTGTCTTCGCCGAGCAGCGCAACGATAGCGTCTTGCTCCAGGGTGGCCGACATCACCAATATTCGCAGGTCATCGCGTAGCAGTTCTTGTGATTGCAGCAGCAGCGCCAGCCCGAGATCAGCCTGCAAATTGCGCTCGTGGAACTCGTCGAAGATGACGCAGCCGACGCCATCCAGCGCCGGATCAGACTGTAGCATCCGGGTCAGAATCCCCTCGGTGACCACTTCGATGCGGGTGTTAGCGCCAACCTTGCTGTCGAGCCGGGAGCGGTAACCGATGGTCTGTCCCGGCTTTTCGTTACGCTCTTGCGCCATAAATTGGGCGGCGCTGCGGGTAGCGATGCGACGTGGTTCGAGCATCAATATCTTTTGACGTCCCAGCCAAGCGGCGTCGAGCAGAGCTGGCGGTACGCGGGTGGTTTTACCGGCTCCGGGTGCGGCTTGCAGCACACAGCGACGGTGTTGGCTGAGGGCCTGGCACAGCTGCGGTAGCAGGGCGTCGATCGGTAACGAGGTCATGTCGGAAGTTGAGTGGCTATCATTAAAGAGAGGGGGGTGCCACACCCTAGCACGCTGGGGTAAGCTAGCAACTGTTAATCCGATGTTGTTAGGGTATTGGTCAGGTGATTCGTCAAGGTAGTAAATCTGGGTATGGATGCAGGGCCCAGTGCAGAGTTTAAAGCAGGGTTTAGTGCAGATCGTCGAGCAGAGGAAACCGGTAATGTCCGATAGTAAAAAAGTGGTCGATATCTCGCAGGGCCGCCACCGTAAAGAGCACGAGCGTAAAGACCAAAAGGTGGAGTCGTTGCGCGACCGCTTTACTAAGGCGCTAAACTTGGATGATAAACCCACCAAAAAAGGTGGTTTGTGGAAGCTTAAACAGAAGAAAAAACGCAAGTCGGATAAGCCGGAGCCAACCGGCTGGTAACCGCGTCATCCCAGTCAGTAGGTGTAGCGTTTATGGCGATGTCGGCTGGCGTCAGTTCAATGATCGTATTTGAACTTCATGTAGGTGATGCCGGTGGATAGCACCAATCGCCACGCCAATTCGATCCGATCGCTAAAGCGTGGGTCGTACTTTTTAACTGCTTCCATCAAAGTGTCGAGCCAGAGTTCGTAAAGGTCGGGATCGATGTTGTGGTGATTCCGGTCATGTTTAATAGCGATATCTTCGATGTAATCGTCGGCGCTATTGGTGGAATAGAATAACACTAACCGATAGAACGATTTCTCCAGCATTTTGTGCTGATGCTGCAGTGGCGTATTGTGAAATATTTCCGCCACTCGCGGATCACGAGCAATGAAACGCTCATAGAAATATTCAAAAAAGGGTTTGCTGACCGTGCGTTGCCGGCAGCGCTCAAAACTCTGGTCGAAGATCTGTTCGTAATCCATGACAGTCTCGGGTTAGAGGGAGGATCTGTTCGTCGGTCGATAGAACGATCTACGTACAAATTTAACGAGGGCTTGTTCGGGATGCAAGCGGTGGTTGCGGTTGCTGGCGTCTTAGCAGAGTTTCAAGATTCGAATTCAAGTTGTACGCAGTTGCCGTAAGGTGTCTTTAATTGCTGATTGAGCTGGTTGATTTTAGCGACCAGTTCGGACTCAGGTACCGGCTTGCTGTAGTAGAAACCCTGGATGTATTCACATTCGTTGTCGCGTAGGAATGCAACCTGTTCAGCGCTCTCAACCCCTTCGGCAACCACTTTGAGTTTGAGTTTGTGCGCCATCGCAATCACCGCTGCTGTGATCTCCATATCACTGTCATCGTGCGGAATATCTTTGACGAAGGAGCGATCAACTTTAATGATATCGACCGGTAGGCGCTTGAGGTAACTAAGTGATGAGTAACCGGTTCCGAAATCATCAATCGCCAGCGTGGTACCCAGTTGCTTGAGTTCGTTCAGGATAGTGATCGACTCTTCGATATTGGTCATCAACATACTTTCGGTCAATTCCAGCTCGATCTGCTCGGGGTTAACCCGGTAGTTTTTGAGTGTTTGCTTAAAGGTCCGTGGAAATAGCGGATCGCGGAACTGTAGCGCTGACAGGTTGATGGCGATGCGTAGGTGACCCAGTCCTAGCGTGTCGAGCATCTGGTAACTGCGGCAGGCTTTTCGAATGACATGCTGACCCAAGGAGACGATTAACCCTGATTGCTCGGCGACACCGATAAACTGATCCGGCGGAATCATCCCTCGTTGCGGATGTTGCCAGCGAACCAGCGCTTCCATGCCAAGCACACAGTGGTTCTCCAGATCGATTTGAGGCTGGTAGTAGAGAATAAACTCATCGTTTTCGATCGCTTGCTGAAGTTCTTTGGCCAGGAATAACTTGGCTTCGAGTTGCTCTTGCATCTGCTGACTAAAGAAGCGGTAGCCATTGCTGTCGGCCTGTTTTACTTGATGCATCGCCAGGTCGGCAAACTTAATCAATTCGTTGGCTTGGTCGCTGTTTTCGGGGAAGGCCGCGATACCAATGCTGGTAGTGACTTCACAACTTTCGCCGTTGTAAATTGTCACCGGTTTGCGGACCAATCGGTTGATGCGGCGGGCAAAATCATTGGCCTGGTCGGTACTCAAGTCATGAAGAGCCAGCAGGAATTCATCACTGCTATAACGGGCGATCAGGTCCTGTTTACATATTTCCCGGCGCAACGTTTCAGCAATGTGACACAGCACCTGATCACCGGCATGTTGTCCCTGACTATCATTGATACGTTTGAATTGATCCAGATTGAGATAGAACAGAGTCAGCGTTCGCTGCTGTTCCCGACACAGTTCAATCGAGCTGTTGAGTAGCTTGATAAATGCCCGGCGGTTGGGTAGATGAGTCAGTTGATCATGGTAAGCCAATTGCTCAATCTGGGCCTGGTGGCGACGTTCTGCGGTGATATCTTCGCTGACACTGACATAATGGCTGATGGATTGAGTATCATCTTTGATCGGTGAGATGCGTTCTTTGGCCCAGAAGTGCTGACCATCCTTTTTGCGATAGCAGATATCCCCTTGCCAGTTATGGCCTCTAAGAATCGTACGACGGAGCTGGAACAGTGTCTGCCGGTCGGTTTCATCAGACTCCAGGAAATTGGGTTTATGCCCTATCACTTCATCGACCTGAAATCCGGTCTGCAGTGTAAACGCGGGGTTGATATATTCTACAATGCCATCGCAGTCAAAAATCATCACGGCAGTAGAGCTTTGCTCGACGGCGCAGGACAGTTTGACCAAGGTGTCCTGGGTTGCCCTGTTCTCTGTAATGTCCAGCCCCGAGCAGAGCAGTTGCCGGGTGCCCTTAGTTGGCCCCGTTACCGGGTTGTGACTTGTAGGAGGCTGGGGGGCGGGTGGCATCCCGTCAGCATTACCATCGATAGTGATGTGGGTGCAGTTCCAGGCGATCAGCCGACGACTTCCGTCGGCGGTAAGCACCGGGTGCTCGATATACAAAGGTGCTAGCGAATTACTTAGGTTGTAATCGAAGAGCGCCCTGGTGATTCGTTGATGCTCTTTGGACGGAACGCAGAACTTTAGCCAGTTGGATCCTTGCAACGACTCTTGTGGGTAGCCGAGCAGGCGGTAGCCGTGTTGATTTAGGTAGAGCACCTCACCATTGCTGTTGAGCACAAGCACTAACGTGTGTGCTTGATCAAGATAAGCGTGAGCGTGTTCTGATTGCAGCACAGCACTATCGTTGCCGCTGCTGTCGCAGGCCAAGGGAGGCTGCTCGATCATTAGCTGTGGTGCTGGATCGGGCAAATTTATTCGGAGGCGTTGGCTCGATAGCTCGATTTGCTGGTGTTGTTGCGGCTCACTAAATAGGCTTCCCGGTAACTTGATCGGGGCGGGGTTAGCAGGAGATGGTGCAATGCGGCGGATAACGATAAAACTTAGATAGCCCGATACTAACGCGGCTACTACGGCGATACTGATAGCTTCAGTTGTTAGGGTCTTTGTGTCGGGCAGATCGGCACCAAAACCGAGATAGAGGACTGATGCTGTCAAGGCGATGAGAAGTGAAAGCAGTAGTTGTTGAGGTGGCAGCATCACAGATTTCGTAGTTGTGTCATCGAAGAGAAACCTCTTCTAATGTAGTGTTAATTGATAGGTCAACGTTTCAAAAAGTGACTTTTTCATACAATTCAAACAAGTGTATGGAAATGAAAAAGATTCGGCAATTGATCCATATCACTAATATTCAATATATGAGCTTGGTTGAAATTGGGTTCAATATTGGTTTGGCGGCGGCTTACCGGATTAGTTGAACAGTAATTTTCTTGGAAAGTGGGTAAATATTGAGAAAAGGGGGTGGTTGAGGTAATCTTTGCGCCCTGAAAAAAATGCTTTTATCAAGTTGTCTGTTCCTCAGGAATTAGTTTTTTTACTATTAAAACAAAAGCTAAGCGCTAGTGATCGAAAGAGGGGTATCCCTTGGGTTAGATCGTTAGTGCTAATGTCGTATTGTGGCAAAGCGGCAGTATGATTATTTTTCAGGCTGTTTTTGTACCCTCAGTGACACCGATAGAATCATCTATAGCGCCTCTAATTTGTTTGATACCTGTTTGATAGAACGCGTTTCCGGCTATCAGTAAGACCGGATGGATTACTGAGCGGGCAAGCAAGTCCTTTACCGGGCCTGCTAATCGAATCACCCTTTGATTATGGAGTAAGTATTTATGCGTATTATCTTGCTGGGCGCCCCTGGCGCAGGAAAAGGCACTCAGGCTCAATACATTACCGAAAAATACAATATTCCTCAGATCTCGACCGGCGATATGTTGCGTGCTGCTGTTAAGGCAGGCACCGCGTTAGGTAAGCAGGCCAAGGAAGTGATGGATGCCGGCCAGCTGATCTCTGATGAGATCATTATTGGTCTGGTTCAGGAGCGGATCAAAGAAGCTGATTGCGCTGCTGGCTTCTTGTTCGATGGTTTCCCGCGGACGATTCCACAAGCCGATGCATTGAAGGATGCCGGTGTGAAGATCGATGCGGTAGTTGAGATCGATGTGGCTGACGAAGAGATTGTTAAGCGCATGAGTGGTCGCCGGGTTCACGCGGGTTCGGGTCGTACCTATCACGTTGTCTTTAATCAGCCCAAAGTGGAAGGCAAGGATGATGTGACCGGTGAAGACCTGGTGCAACGCGTTGATGATAACGAAGAGACGGTGCGTGACCGCCTGAAGATCTACCATGATCAGACAGCTCCATTGGTTGACTACTACAAGAGCTGGGGGGCTGCTGACGCGGCTGCAGCGCCTGAGTATATCTATGTTGCCGGTGTTGGTTCTGTGAATGACATCCGTGATGCAGTGTTTAAAGCGCTGGCTTAGGTACCGAGCTTATTTCCAGAGATAAAAAAACCGCCTGCAGGCGGTTTTTTTTTGTGTGAGCTTTAGTGGACTAGCTTTCGGTAAGTGGTAGCTCGGTAGTGTACTTCATCCGCTCCATCGCAAAGCTTGAACTGACGTTCGTGATCTCAGTGTGCTCGATCAGACGCTTGTAAAACTTATCGTAAGCGTGGATGTCGCGGGCTACTACGCGTAGCAGGTAGTCGGCATCGCCACTCATTCGATAGCACTCGACCACTTCGTCGAGGGTCTGGATGATCTTGGCAAAGTGATCCAGCCATTCGCTATTGTGCTGGTTAGTCTGGATGGTAACAAAAACGTCGATGCTTAGATTGAGCTTTGCACGATCAAGCAGTGCAACCCGTGAACGGATGATGCCTGATTTTTCCATGTTCTGAACACGGCGCCAGCAGGGAGTGGGACTGAGCCCGACCTGCTCGGCGATTGCGGCAGTCGACAATGTGGTGTCTTTTTGCAGCAAACGTAATATCTGTTTGTCGATTTGATCCATGAGGTTTGGGTCGTTGTGAGTTGTTATTATTGCTCCGAACAGCGCAATGCAGTTACGGAATTCATTGGCAATCGATCCTACCTGAAAACAAAAAGGTCGCCTGCTGTTTGATATGCAATCGATCACTTATTGATGTGTTGCTTGCTCTGGATCAGTTTTTGATAGCCGTAGGTCCCTTCGGTTGTGATATCAGCGGTGTTATTTAGTCGGTCGCTCGTGAATAATAGCCACCTGTTGATCCGTCTAACTTTTCAGTTATGCCGTGGCATGGCTGTTATTTTTTATCTATTTACGAGTTAAATCATGCAAAAAAGTGCGGTTATCCTAGTCAATCTGGGAACCCCTGCTGAGCCAACAGCTGAGGCTGTTCGTGCCTTTTTGAAGCAGTTTTTATGGGATCGCCGAGTGATTGAGGGCCGGGGAGTGCGACGGCTCTTTTGGTGGTTGGTGCTTAATCTGATCGTGCTGCGGATTCGTCCGGCGAAGGTCGCCAAGCTGTATGCGGCGATCTGGGATCAGGATTCGCCGATGCGCAAGATCCTAAATCTACAGGTTGCCGCTTTGCAGCAGCGATTACAGCAGCGTCATGTGGATAATAGTCCGGCGGTATTTGCGGCGATGACATACGGAGAGCCTGGCTTAGAGCCGTTGCTGAAAAAATTGCATCAACAAGGTTACCGGCGGCTATTGGTGATGCCGCTCTACCCGCAGTACTCAGCGACATCGACTGGGCCGGTGTTTGATATCGTTGCACGCTTTCAGTTGGCCCAGCGGGATGTTTGCGATGTTCGCATCCTCAAGGATTATCATGATCATCCATTGTTTATCGATGCCTTGGCGCAATCGGTCGAGCATCATTGGGCGTCTACCGGCCGGGCCGAGAAGTTGCTGATGAGTTTTCATGGTATCCCGAAATCGTACGCTGATCAGGGTGATCCTTATGTGCAACAGTGCCTGGAGACGGCTCGGTTGTTGGCGGCCAAATTGGCGTTAAACGAGGAACAGTACCAGGCAACGTTTCAATCGCGTTTTGGCCCGGCAGAGTGGGTCAAGCCCTATACCGATAAAACGTTGGAGGAGTTGGCGAAGTCCGGTGTAAAGTCGGTTGATATGCTCAGCCCGGCGTTCTCTGCGGACTGCCTTGAAACGTTGGAGGAGATTGCCCTGCAAAACCGTGAGGTGTTTGTCGACGCTGGTGGTGAAGATTACCACTACATACCGGCGTTGAATGATGATTCTGCCCATATCGATTTGTTGCAGCAGCTGGTGCATGAGCAGATTTCTACTTGGTTGGGTGATAAGGCTGATCAGCAAACGATTGTTGATAGCGGTAATGAGTGCCCAGCGCACGCCGGAGGTGTTCGATGAGTCAGTACAGTTTTGGTATCCATGCCGTCGGATCCTTGCTCGAGCGCTCACCGAACAAAGTTCGTGGGTTGTGGGTGCAGAAAGATCGCCAGGATAAGCGGATTCAGAAACTGCTGGAGCAGGCGCGGGAACTGGGTATTAAAATTCGCTTCACCGATCGTCATGAGCTTGATCGGCTGGCAGATGGTGTTCACCAGGGGGTGGTTGCTGAAGCTACGGCGGTCGAGATCCGCAACGAACCGTTTCTGGAGACGTTGATGGAGCAGCTTGAAGAAGCACCGCTGCTGCTGGTGCTTGATGGCGTTACCGATCCACACAATCTGGGTGCCTGCTTGCGTACCGCAGATGCTGCCGGGGTTCATGCGGTTATCGCGCCTAAAGACAGATCAGCACCGCTCAATGCAACTGCGGTGAAGGTGGCCTGCGGCGCGGCGGATACGGTGCCTTATGTGGTGGTAACCAATCTCTCCCGGACATTGAAGCAGTTGCAGGCTGCCGGTGTCTGGATAACCGGTACCGCAGGAGAGGCGCAGCAGTTGGTGACGGACGCGTCGATGACCGGTCCGATGGCGCTGGTGATGGGGGCCGAAGGGTCGGGGATGCGTCGGTTGACCCGCGAAAATTGCGATCAGCTGATCAAGATCCCGATGGCCGGCTCGGTCAGTAGCCTCAATGTTTCGGTTGCTGCCGGGGTCTGTTTGTTCGAGGCCGTGCGCCAGCGGCAGGGCTGACGATTAGAGGTCAGCAATGGGGTTGTTATCGTGGCACCATCGTTAACGTTTTATAGCGGCAGGTGACCGGTTAGCAGCCCCTTAATACGATGCTTGCCTGAGGTGGTTTAAGGCTGTAGAATTCGCGATCCCAAAACTAAGTTAACTCCTTGCTTCTCACCGAATCATTCCGATACGCGTTGGGGGGCTGTTAACCCATAAGGAGACGTAATGCGTCATTACGAAATTATCTTCATGGTTCATCCGGACCAAAGTGAACAAGTTCCAGCTATGATCGAGCGTTACACCGGCATCATCGAAGGTGACAGCGGTAAGGTTCATCGTCTGGAAGATTGGGGCCGTCGTCAGTTGGCTTACCCGATCAATAAAATCCACAAAGCTCATTACGTTCTGCTTAACGCAGAATGCAGCAATGACGCTCTGTCCGAACTGACAAACCTGTTCCGCTTCAACGATGCCGTCATCCGTAACATGGTTGTACGCATGAAAGAAGCTGAAACCGGTGTTTCTCCGATTAAGGCTGCCGAAGCTCGCGACGACCGTCGTCCGCCTCGTCGTGAAGCCCCAAAGCGTGAAGAGAGTGCAGCAGAAGCTCCAGCTCCTGCCGCCGTAGAAGCAACTTCTGACGAAGCCGCTGCTGAATAAGCTTTTCACCGCATAGATATTTTTTAGGAGAGACATCATGGCTCGTTTTTTTCGTCGCAGAAAGTTCTGCCGTTTTACCGCCGAAGGCACTGTACAGATTGATTACAAAGATCTGGAAACTCTAAAGGCATATGTCAGCGAAACCGGCAAGATCGTTCCAAGCCGTATCACTGGCACCAAGGCTAAATACCAGCGTCAGCTGGCGACCGCTATCAAGCGTGCTCGCTACGTTGCTCTGCTGCCTTACACCGATAGCCACCTGTAGGCTATAGAAGTAAGGAATAGATAGAATGCGTGCTCTGGCCGAATGGGTAATGCGGGGTCGGCAGCAGGCAGTAATTGCAACAGTACTTAGCGCTTCGATACCGCTGCTTTTTTTATTGATCGAAGCGCAGCAGGTCCGGTTATTGCTGGGTCTGGCAGCCACGGTGTTAATGATACTTAGTGCTGCAATCGTCGGTTTGGTTGTCCTGCGAAGAGGCACCAGCGACGGAGTCGGATTGATGTTGTGGGCGCTACTGCCCGCGTTGATCTGGCTGGTTTGGCGGGACGAAGCCTCCCCACTGGTTACCCTACTGGGTACCACCGCTCTGGCGGTTGTGTTGAGGCGCTCGGAGTCATGGCCACGGACATTGTCGGTGGCAACGGTATTTGGGGTGTTGATCAGTTTTGTGATCGATAGCCTGATGCCGGGCATGGCGACCCAAGTTACCGAAGCGGCATCGCAGCTGATCAACGTGCTCGGCGAAGCGAATCCTGAGGTAGCTAAGGGGCTGGATAGTAATTGGATACGTGAACTGCTGTTAGGCGTGATCGTAGCCAGCTATCTGGGAACCGTTTTGACCAGCCTGGCGATAGCGCGCTGGTGGCAATCGATGCTTTATAATCCGGGTGGGTTTAAAGCAGAGTTCCACGGCTTACGGTTACCACCGTTGTTTGCAGCGGTTGGACTGATCGTGCTGGTGTTGGCGAATAGCCTGCCGGGCGAGATGGTTCGTTGGGTGCCTGTGTTGGTGACGCCATTTATGATGGCTGGCCTCGCTCTGATTCACGGTATTGTTGCAAAAAGAGGTTTAAGCAGGTCCTGGCTAGTCGCGTTTTACGTGATTATGTTTATCGCCGGACCTTATCTAATAGCCTTGCTGATTATGCTGGCTGTTGCCGATAGTTTTATCGACATCAGAGCGCGATTGACAGCAAGAACCTGAGTTTCGGCTCAGAAGAAAACTAAATGAGGTTTGCGAGATGGAAGTCATTCTACTCGAGAAAATTGGCAAAATGGGCGGCTTGGGCGATAAGGTTAACGTCAAAGCAGGCTACGGTCGTAACTACTTGGTTCCTTTTGGTAAAGCAGTTCCTGCGACCAAGACGAACATCGAAAGCTTTGAAGCTCGTCGTTCTGAACTTGAGAAAGCTGCTGCTGAGAAGCAAGCTGCTGCTGAAACGCGTGCTGAAGCACTGAACGCGATTGAGCTGACTATCACTGCTGTTGCCGGTGACGAAGGTAAGCTGTTCGGTTCTATCGGTACTCGTGATATCGCTGATGCGATCATCGCAGCTGGTGCTGACGTTGATAAGAACGAAGTTCGTCTGCCTGAAGGTGCGATTCGTCACACTGGTGATTTTGAAATCGCTGTTCAGGTTCACACCGACGTGATTGCGACTGTTAAGCTGGCTGTTGTTGCCGAGTAAACAGTTACAGATCCATTGAACGGGTTGTCGTCAGACGCTGATCCGATCAATTAAGAAAAGCACCGTTACGGTTCACACCGACGGTGCTTTTTTTTTGCTGATTTTAACGGTTGTCTTCAGTAAGCTGTGATGACTTTGATACCGCCACTCAACATTAGACGTAATGATGCCTCAGACTACTGATCTTGACCCCGACCTGTTAAAAGCCAAGACCCCGCCGCATTCGCTTGAGGCCGAGCAATCGGTCATTGGTGGTTTGATGCTGGACGATTCGGTTTGGGATACGGTTAATGAGATTATCGTTGCCGATGATTTTTATCGCCCCGAGCACCGGGTGATCTTTCAGACCATGGCGTTGCTGGTTAAGGCCGAACGGCCGATCGACGTAGTCACGCTATCAGAAGAGCTGGACCTACAAAAAGAGCAGGAGCAGCAACAGGTTGTCGGGCTTGATTACCTGATCGACCTGGCGGATAACACTCCCAGCACCTCCAACGTGCGAGCCTATGCCGAGATCGTTAAAGAACGATCGACCTTGCGTCGTCTTATCGGCATCGCAAACGAGATCTCGGATAACGCTTTTTACACCGAAGGGCGCTCCAGTGCCGAAATTCTGGACGATGCTGAGCGAAAAGTGCTTCAGATCGCCGAGGGTCGCGACAAAGATGGCGGTCCACGCAGTGTCAATCCGCTTCTCGATAGCGCACTGGCACGGATCGATGAGTTGTTTACCTCCGGCACTACCATGACCGGCATTAGCTCCGGCTTTACCGATCTGGATGGAATGACGTCCGGGTTGCAGAAATCAGATCTTATTATCGTCGCAGCCCGTCCGTCGATGGGTAAGACCACCTTCGCTATGAACTTGGTTGAAAATGCGCTGATGGGGCAAGACAAGCCTGTGTTGGTGTTCTCGCTAGAGATGCCAGCCGAAGGTTTGGTGACTCGGATGTTATCTTCACTGGGTAAGATCGATCAGACCCGGGTGCGTGACGGTAAGTTGGAAGAGGATGACTGGCCTAAGCTAACCAACGCGGTCAACATGCTTAAGGATAAACCGTTGTATATCGATGACTCGTCGGGCGTGTCGCCGAGCGAGATGCGCTCACGGGCGCGCCGGATTGCACGCGATCACGGTTCGATGGGGATGATCATGGTCGATTACCTGCAGTTGATGTCACTCAAAGGGCAGGTCGAAAACCGGACTCAGGAGATCTCTGAGATCTCGCGCTCGCTTAAGGCGCTGGCAAAAGAGATGGAGTGTCCGGTGATCGCGCTATCGCAGCTAAACCGTACGCTTGAAAATCGTCCCAATAAACGGCCGGTCAACTCAGATCTGCGGGAATCGGGTGCCATCGAGCAGGATGCCGACGTCATCATGTTTATCTACCGAGATGAGGTCTACAACGAGGAGAGCGAATTTAAAGGTCGTGCTGAGATCATTATCGGCAAGCAGCGTAACGGTCCGATCGGTACCGCGCATCTGGCTTTTATCGGAAAACACTCCAAATTCCAAGATCTGGCCGCCGATCACTATCAGGACTATTGACCCTGTTTAGCAACCGGGCAGCGCGCTGCTCGTTTTATGCTTTGGATAGGTGCTAGTCCGGGAAATTGTTTTGCAGATTTTTGTCCGTTACGTCTCTTTCTCGAACTTGGCCTTAAATCCAGCCGGAACAGCGCTGACTTTACGTAGTTCATAATCAAAAAAGACAATACCGGTTTTCGCGTGAGCGATCTCAACAGCAGTGTTTTTATTGCTGAATAGGTAGAAGATATCGCAACCGTACTTATTGAAGTCGCCGATAGCGACATCGATCTGTATTTGCTCGCCATAGAAGGCTTCAGCCTTGTAGACGATAGCGCTGTCGGTCAGAATCAGGCCCAATCCCTCGATATTCATTTCTTCATAGTGATACTGCTTCAGAAACTGTACCCGCGCCTCGTGCACCATCGATAGGACTGCGTCATTGCTGAGGTGGCCTACATAATTAATATCACTGATTCGAACCGGCAGTTTGATACTGCTGATAAAGTGATCGGGCATCTCAATTTTGATTCGTGCCATTATTTCAATCCTTGATTTGATCTTATGAGTAGCTCTCGTGAGCTGATGGTTTAAATTAGTTTTGCGAAACGACGTTGACCAGCGCGCTAGTCAGTTGTTGCAGCTGTTGTTGACTGATCACATAGGGAGGCATGACATAGACCAACTTACCGAAGGGGCGAATCCAGACACCTTGCTCGACAAACGCCGGCTGAATCGTTGCCATATCGACCGGGTGCTTCATCTCGATCACTCCAATCGCTCCTAATACCCTGACATCGGCGACGTTGTCGAAATTTCGGCAGGGTGCCAGGCCCTGCTCCAATCCTCTCTCTATCTCTGCAACGCGGGGCTGCCAAGGCTCATCAATTAGCAGTTGTAAGCTGGCATTAGCCACAGAGCATGCTAGTGGGTTTGCCATAAAGGTGGGGCCGTGCATAAAACAACCGGCGCCGCCTGATGAGATCGTTTCGGCGATATTTGTGCTGGTCAAGGTGGCGGCCAGTGTCATGAAGCCACCTGTCAGCGCTTTTCCCAGGCACAGAATGTCAGGACTAATGCCTGCGTGTTCGCAGGCGAACAGCTTTCCGCTGCGGCCAAAACCGGTAGCAATCTCGTCAGCGATCAACAGCAGACCATATTGATCACATAGTGCTCGTGCTTGTTTGAGGTAGTCGGGTGAATAGAAACGCATGCCACCGGCGCCCTGCACGATGGGCTCTAGAATCAACGCCGCCAGTTCATGCTGGTGTTGCTCGACCAACTGCCGCAGTGGTGCGATATCTGCCTCAGTGCAGAGTTGATCAAAACCGCATTGCGGTGCCGGTGCGAACAGATGTTGTGGCAGAACGCTGCTAAATAACTCGTGCATGCCGTTGACCGGATCGCACACCGCCATCGCACCAAACGTATCGCCATGGTAACCGTTGTGTAGCGCTAATATCCGGCTCTTGCCGGGCAAGTCTCTCGCTTGCCAGTATTGGATAGCCATCTTGATCGCAACTTCGACCGCAACCGAACCCGAATCACACAGGAACACTTTATCCAGTCCGGCTGGGGTCAGTTCGACCAAGCGGCGGCTCAAGTCGATGGCCGGTTTATGGGTCAGGCCCCCGAACATCACATGCGCCATCGTGTCGACCTGCTGCTTAGCCGCGTCTTTCAGGAAGGGGTGGCCGTAGCCGTGGATCGTCGACCACCAGCTAGACATACCATCGATCAGTCGGCGGCCATCTGCCAGCGTCAGGTAAATACCATCCGCTGAGGCGACAGGGTAGGCCGGCGGCGGGTTGATCATCGAGCTGTAGGGATGCCAGATATGTTGTTGGTCGAATAGGATATCGTCGGCAGTTATCGATATGTGATCCGGCATGGGGTCGGCAGTAATTGGCATGGGGGCAGCGTCGTGTAGGTTGAAAGGGCCCTATTAGAGCGGCAGTCCGGTGGATGATCAAGCTTGAATTGAGGTTTGAAACGAAAGAGGGAGCGCAAGGCGAATTGTGTGGGGGGCTACAACGAGATGGGCCGACCTTGCGGTTAGCAGAGTGAAGCCTTTCGTTGCCGTGATTACGCTACGGGTTAATCAAGCCGGAAACCGACCTTTAACACCACCTGAAAATGCGCTACTAGGCCGTCTTTGACATGGCCACGACTTTCGAGCACCTCGAACCAGCCAATATGCTCTAGCGAATCCGATGCTTTGGCGATCGCATTGCGGATCGCCTGGTCGCTGCTGTCGGGGGATGAGCCCACGACTTCAACCAATTTATAGGTGTGATCACTCATTGTTAAACCTCACTTGAATATATTGCAGATATCTCAAGTGTAGTTCAGCAAGTTCTTTTCAATCGAGCTTTGTTTAATCGCTCCAACTTGTTTCGCCAGCGCTTATGCTACCGCTGTCATCTCGGTCCCAGCCTTTGATGCCGGTAGAATTCAATTGCAGGAAGCCGTCACCATCCTGAGCTTTGCCGCTGATAGGCGTTGCCCTGACGCTGAAGCTGTTGTTATCAGCACTCTGAAGGGTCAGGTTGTAATATTTGTCACTGGAATCGAGCGGCGACTGCGACGGAAATACCGTCGCTTTGGGTGGCCCAGGTAGGTTAGCGCTGCTTTGGGCGTTGAGGAAGCTGCTGTTATCGGTACGGTAACGCTGCATTGCGGTAGCAAATGCCAGTAAGACATTCTGGCTATCGTTACGCCGGCTATCGATCATGTACTGCTGGTAGCTGGGGTAGGCGATAGCACTGATGATCGCAACAATCGCCACCGTGATCATCAATTCGATCAGGGAGAAACCGCCATAGCCGCCAGCTGCGGCCAGTCGTCTTTTATGCCCGCCAGCGGTACGTTGAGGCTGCAACGGCGTTGCACGAACGGCCATCAGTTATTCTCCTCGATCCAGTAGGTCCGCACCGATTCAACATCGGTGTCCACCTGGTCCAGCCGCTCAGGGCCAACCCAAACGGTGGGTTTGCTGGCGAGGGTGTCGATCACGGTTGGCGTGGCGGGAATACTGCCGATCTGCAGCTGAATGACCCGATCAGCTGAGTTCGTGCTGCCGTTGCCATCGATATCGAGCATCGGTGAGGCGTCGAACAGGCTGACTAGGTAGGCTCGGCTGGTACCTTGGGTTGGGTTGCAGGTGCCGGTGGCTTGGGACGAGGGTTCGTAGGTGGTAAAAACGATCTGATTCTGGATGGTGGCGCTGCCCGCCAGTACTTTCTCGCCACTGTTTTCCATCCGTAGATACCAGCCCTCTTTTCTACCCGTGATATTGAAATCGTTTGACAGGGCATGGTCGGCTGTCTGTTGCTGGGTTGTATCGCCCTGATTAATCAGGTTGGCAGTGGCATCGTACAGATCGTCTTCAGTTAGTGTGGTGTAGCTGCTGGCTGCGGCATGTGTTGAGTACTGCTTGATCATATAGAAACGGTCTTCGATCGCGGTATCGAGCGGGTGAGCGCGATAGCCCGAACCGATCGAGACCGACAGGTAACGATCGCCAGAATCGACCGCCAGCGCGACATCGGGGGGGTAAAAGAAGCGACGATTATCGGCTTGGATATCTAAAGTGCTAGCGGCGTCAGCGTCTTCAGCCGCTGCCTCGGCGACAGTTAGGGCATTCCCACTGCCATCGTAGCTGACCGCCAGATCGGCGATACGACCCATGCTGATATCTGGGTAATAACCATTAGCACTACTGCCAAGAGTTGCTTCACTATCTACATCGGCACGCCAGACCTGGCCGCCCATATCGCCGAAGTAGAGCTGATCGACCGCGCCATCGCGGTTGATATCGATCACCCGGATCTCCGACGGGATGCTGTAGACCATCTCACTCAGATCGAGTTTGTGATGGTTGCCGTTACCGGCGGACCAGATCAGCGCACCGGTTTCAGCATTGACGATATAGACCGCATTGCCCATCGCGTCGGCAGTTCGGACATTGACGCTGTCCTGGCTCGTGTCATAACCACCGCCAAAGATCAGCACATCGTAAATGGTGACAGGGTCGTTAGGGCCGTTTTCCTTGAGTCTGATTTTCGATTTGATCGGTTTTGACCAGGTTTGGCCAAGGTCGACAAAATCGCCGCTGCCACCATCGATCTGCCACATCAGTTCGGGTGCGTTGATGTTGCTGACATCGAGCGCATAGTAACTGCGGCCGCCGCGACGCATAGCGGTATACAGGTAGGTGAAATCGTCGGTGTCGATGAGGTCTCCGTCCTGATTGGCATCCTTGCTCCACAGTGTGATACCGCCATCCAGTCCGTACGGGCGCGAGGCGGTACTGGCGTTGACGAAGTAGGTATCAAGATTGCTCAGTAGCTCTTTTGGAATAAAAGAATATTTCTCGATGCCGGTATTGATATCGACCGCGTGCAGGAAGCCTTCGTTGGTGCCGAAGAAAATGACGCTATTAACCGGGTCACTGAGGCCATCGTAGGTGATCAGTTCCGGGCGTGAATGCAGCGGATCGCCCATCTCGAACCGCTGCGCGCCGTTGGCGTCGAGGCCGCGCGCCCACTGCAGTAGGTCGGTGCGGTAGGCATCGCTTTGAGAGGCGATATCCAACACGGCAATGTCTTTGGTTAATAGGGCGTTGGATTCGTGCAGCGCGTTGTCCGACGCACTCAGCACTGGGTTGGATGAGATGTTGGTGAAAATTTTCCGGCTGGTTGGGATCTTGCTGGCCGCGCCGCCTTTTTCAACTACATTGCCATCTTCGTCGCTGGACCAGAAGCTTTGCGAATTGATATCGAAGAAACCGGTCTGCGGGTCGATCGCCGGTTGCTGTGGGCTTTGGTTATCGTACAAGGTCGCCGGGCTACCCTTGAGCTGATACTTCTTTAGGTTGCCGTACCATTTAGCCGTTTCCTGTGGCTTGAACAAGGCGAAATAAACGTCATCACGGTGCGAGAACCGGTTGAACTGGTTAATGGTGACACTGGGCTCCACGAAGGTGGTGTTGACCGCCTTAATCGTCTTGATGATGGTGTCGAAGGCGCTGGTTAGCTCGGATGTGGAGTCGGCTTCGTAGAAACCACCGCCGCCGAAATCGGCCATATCGCGCAGCCACTGATCGGAAAAATTGAAACCGATAGTATGGGTGGTGATGGTCTGATCTTCGGCCAGGGCGAGTTGGTCGCTGTTCTTCAGGTAGCTGACCAGCTCCAGGCCACAGGCGGTGTCGTCGCTATCGACACAGCTGCTATCACCGGTCATCGCCTTGACCTTGGTCGCGGCGGTATTAACGCTGGCATAGCCATCGGTCAGCAATACGATATGGTTAGATTGACAGGACTCGCTAATGGGACTGTCGTAAACAGCCGTGCCGGTAATCGCTTCATCTTCGCAGCCTGAAGCGTTTGAATCGGTGCAGTCCGCAGGGGCGATTGACCAAGAACCGGTTTTAAGTGTGTCGGGGTGTGATAGCCGTGTTTGGGCCCGACGGCTGCCGGTGCCACGGACTTTACCGTAATCAACTTCGTCTCCTCGGTAGTAGAGGGCAGCTTCGTACAGGGTATCGACGATCGGTGTACCCGATTTATATTCGAGCGAGTCAACAGTGTCACTGAGTTTTTGTCGGACGGTGACGTCACTGTTGGATAGGTTCTCCGGGGTGGTATAGAACACCAAGCGGGGAGCCAGGTTACTGCCATCGTAGGCGTGTCCCACACGCTTGCCTGAGCCGCTAATAATCAGGCTCAGGCTGTTGCCAGGTACCCAGTCGCTATGACCAAGGACTTGGTTGATCAGCGATGAAATATCAGGGCTGCGCTGGATCGAATCGCTTTCAGTCCAGGGCTCGCTGATGTTCCAGTTAACGCTGTTAGAGTTGGTTGAGCGTGAGCTGATATTGTTGCCCGCTGTCGTGAAGGTGCTGGAGTTTGCCGATGCTTCACTTTTGATGATCAAGTTGGTGGCTTCGGTCGGCCCCGTCTCATCGACTGCAAATTCAAGGTAGGCCCGGTCAACGGTGACCCCTTGTTTCAGAAGGACTTGGTTAAAGCGGATGCCGACTGTTTGGGTGCTGGCGTCGGTGACCAACTCAAGGTCGGAGGAATCCAGGTTCATGGTGCCATCGCTGGACTGCTCGGCGTCATCGCTGCTGGCGTTAACCTGCACGCCAAAGGGGTAGCTGATACAGCCAACGCTGCCGGCCGCTGGAACATCGTAGGTGATATCCAGCCGTGGTGCCAAAGAGGGGTTACGCTCGTATGACTTGGCGACACGTAGGCCGGTGCCGCTAACAAGCAGACTTAGACTGTTGCCGCCACACCAATCAGTTCGATTCACAACCTCTTGAATGACTGGGGATAAGTCTGGGGCTGCCGGTGATTGGTATTGTGTTTCGGCAGTCCAGGCAGCCGCTGCATTCCAGCCAATAGACTGCGCTGTCTTGTTCCTGTCGGAAAGGTCGTTATCGGTGGTCGAGAAGGCGGGACTATCACCGATATCTTCGGCATTAAATACCAGATTAGTAGAGTCGCTATCACTGGCATCAGCGCTGAAAGATACCCTTGCAGAGGTGATGGTGGCTCCGCGTGGAACGGTGATGTTATTAAAGCGCAGGCCTACGGTTTGAGAGGTAGTCGATCCGGTGCCGAGAAGATAATTTACCGTTAATTCGGCCGCTTTGGCCGATGATTGCTCGTAGGAATAGGTATCGACAAAGCCCGAGTTATGACCACTGACGCGTTCGATAAACAAGGTCATTGCATTATTAGCAGACCAAGTGCCGAGATTAATGATCTCTTGCAGCACCTCTTTTATGTCTGGTGATGTGATCGTATTGTTGGCGCTGGAACCCTCTAACGCCAGATTAACGGAACCGCTAGTCTGTGCTCTAGAGGTCAAATTATTGGTTGATGAACTAAAACTGGCAGAGTTGCCGGCTAATTCGCCAGAGTAATTGAGAGTAACTGCCTTATTATTGTTTTTGTTGACGGTGAATGCGAGTGCCGCATCGATGATTGTGGCTCCCTGAGGGATATCGACGCTGGAAAAGCGAATACCCGCGCGTGAGTCGCTGATCCCAAGTTTGAGCGGATCGCTGGTACTGGCGGTTAGCGAAACGGTTCCTGCTGTTTCTATAGCGTCATCGTTTGAATTCGAAACCCTGACCGTGACGCTCTCGACGGTATCGATGAAATAACTGACGTGCAGTTTTGGCGCGGCTGAGGTGTCGATATCGTGAGTTTTGACCCAGCGAGAGCCGCTGCCGCTCTTGCGCTCGAGCATCAATACCATGGCATTGTTGGTGGACCAGTTTGAGCGGGTGACCAGCTCTTGAACGATGTTGGTAATACTATCCGTCACCAGCGGGTCACCATCAGCATACGACGTTGTGTGTGGGATGTTCCAGTTAACGCGGGCAGTGGTTTTGACGCGACCGGTCACTTTATTGATTGCGGAGAACGTGCCAGGGTCATCGTGTTGTTGCCCTGATAATTCGACCTCAATATCGTCAGAAATTGAAGTGGAACCGCCATCTGCAGGGTCGACGGTAAACTCTATCCAAGCATCATTGATAACAGCATCTTTGGGGATGTTGACGTCGGCAAAACGAAGACCAATTTTCTGGTCATTTGTGCCGCCTTCAACGGTTAGCTCTAGATCGGTACTGCCTAGGTTGATCGAACCGCCCGAAGATTCTTCAGCATCATCGGAATCAGCGGCTACCTGAGTTTCGATTTGAACGATAGCGGCAGCAGGAACTCTTGTCAGTTCCAACCACGGTGAGGTGAGGCTAACAATACCGTTAGGGGTTTGCTCGGCATCATCATTACCCGAGCTGATCGTCGACGAGACATTGCCATCGAGCAGGTTAGCACTGGTTGAACCTTCGATATCGGAGACAGGATAGAGCACCGGTCCGCCGGGGTTGGAGAATCGCATCAGGCCGACGTTGATGCCTTGGGAGGTGTTGAGGATATTTTTGAGAGAAGTCTTCATCCGCTCTAAGCGAGATGAGCTACCGCCGTCTGTTTCGTTCATTGAACTCGAGGTATCGAGGATGAACAGTACGTTGGGGGGAACGTTGCTAGACGATGAGCTGCCGCCGAAGTAGATCTCGGTATCATCGGCCCAGGCGGGGGTGCAGATTAGCCAGGTACTGAAAAAACCGATCAAGATGCCCTTGGCCTTAGTGTTAAGAAACTTCATAACAATGCTCCGATTGTTAAAATCTGGCTATTGGTCGTCTGTGGATGCGACAAAACTGACACGGTAGAAGCCCTGTCGAATCACCGTTGTGGCATTCATTGATGCCATTTCACCGGTACCGATCACTTCGTACATAAACGTGGTGGCGCTACCCAGCGAGTTGCCGGGAGCGATACCTTCCCCTCTGAATTCTGTCTGGGCGGTCGCGGTGACGCCGCTGCTGCCGATGCTGGAAGAGACGACCGAAGATAACCCGTCAGATGCATCGATCGATTCGAACATCATAGTGTCATCATCGAAAGCCAGTTCCACCGCGCTCTCGGCGGCTTGAAAGGTGCGGTTGTAGGTTTGGGCATTGGCCGCCATCTGCTCTTCAACACCGGACGTTCGCATCGCGGTAGCGGCGATCAGGGTGACGATGACAATCACCAGCAGGCAAACGATAAGCACCATTCCTTGCTGCTTGGCAGGAGCCGGAGCCAGGTTTAAACGATTACGGCTCATGATGCCCGGTTCCTAAGATAGATCGTGGTGGTAAACAGTTTTCGCAAACGGCGGTCGCCGGGGTGCTCGGCATCGGGGGTGGTAGCCCCCTGTGGCTCGACGTCGCTGCCGAGCATCTTATAGGTCTTATCATCAGCATCGCTGAGTACCGGTTCGGAGTGGCTGACCAGTACCGCCAGTCGCAGTGCTTCAACCTGAGAAAAGACCAGATTGCCGTCGGTGGCATCGACAAACCGCAGGTTGCCATCATCGCGCCGCTGGCCGTAGAGGATTTGTAGCTGCTCGACGCCTTCGATCAGTTCGGACTCCCTGCCGATCTGGCTGCTGCCGTCATTCCACAGCGGATTAAATTGGTACAGCGCGTAGATAGACTCACCCTGGCTGTTATCCCGGCCGGTATCACGGACGTAATAACTGAAGGAGCGGTAGGTCATCACCTGGGCGTCTTCGTCGTAGGCCTTGCTGAGGTTGTTGCTGGTGTTGGTTGAACTTGAGTGGGCCAGGGTGACGAAGTCATCCGTGTCTTTGAGCATGTTGGTGATACGGAACAGGTCGGCGTTGACGCAATCCGAGATCACCACCACGTCGAACTGGGTCAATCCAATGCTGTTGCTGTCGATCTTGACGTTAGCGTTGACCGCTTGGCAGGTCTGTATATTACCCTGGCAGAGCACCTCGACCCCAGTGGGTGAAACATACTGAATCGAGACGATATCGCTGCCGGTTGGCACGCCGGTGATAAAGTCGAGTTCATCGGGGCGGTTGGCAACATCCCAAGCGCTGTCGCCGGATTTCCAGCCACGGATAGATAGGTTGGTCAGATCGGTGGTGGGCGGGCTGTTGGCAATAATATTCATATCGACCAGTTCGGGATCGATACAGCCCTGATAACCGGTCATTCGCAGGTTACGGGTCAGGATATCCATCGACAGACGACCGTTCTCCTGCACCCGGGCAAAGGCATGTGCCAGACGGTCGGTGCTGCCGCTACCCAGATAGATCTCAAACACGCCGAGCATCATAAAGGTGCTGATCATTAACGCAATCATCAGCTCGACCAGCGATAGGCCTTGTTGTGATCGGAAGCGGTGCGCTTGAGTCATCGTCATAGCCGTCAATTACTCAGGTTAAAATCTAGGGTTAGCTGTTTGGTGACATCGCCCTTATTGCTACCACCGCCGACGTTCCAGTCGAGCTCCTGCCAACTCACTTGAATGGAGACGGTGGCACCGCTGACACTGATCGTGCCGATACCGGCGGGCAAGATCGGTTGATAGTCACTGCCGTCATGGCCGATGCCGGTAACATCGATAAAGTGCTCACTCCATTCGAGCAGATCCAGATTGCGCAGGTTGGCCTCGGAGCAGCCGTTGGTCGATGTCGCACAGCTGCTGACGGACGGCAGTGCTGCGCTGCTGGTATCGAGGTTATAACGGTCACTGTCTACCAGGGCGTAGCGGCCATTAATGCGAATTCTGTCGGCGATGTTATAAGCGATGACGCTGGCTTGCGAACGGTAGTAGGCGCTGCGATTGGTTTGTAAGCCGGTGATTTGCAGGGCGGTGGCGCCGATCAACGCGGTGATCAGCAACACCATGGCGATCAGCACTTCCAGCATGCTCACGCCGCGCTGATAGCGCGCTGCGGTTGGGTTGGCGCTTGTCGCGTTCGGGATTACGGACATGTGACATCCTGCAGCGGACCGCGGTCGTCATTAACGATACCGTTGCCGTTTTCGTCGACGGCCAATCGAGAGATACCTGAGATATTAACCACGATCGCTTTGGCAAGGTCGGAGCCACGATCGTCACAAAGCGTGAATGTGCCTTGCGCGGGATTGGTCGAGAGAATAAAACCGGAGACTGAGTACTGCAAAACGCCTAGACCGCTGCCGTCAAAGCCGCTGGCCCGTAAGGTATTACCGCCTGCCAAGGGTTCTTGATACATCAGCAACAGGTCACCGTCTGCAGTGTCAATCACCGCGTTGACACTGTTGTCGCTAAACAGCAGCCAGCCTGCTTCCCAGCTGCTGGTGTTGCAGTCAGCCCCATTGCTGCTGGCACACAGGGTGACAGCGCTGCGGCGACTGGCCGCTTCGGCTCGTGCCAGATGAATGGTGCCGGTCAGGGTGTTGATCTGGCTGCTAAGGCGGTTGTTTTTGATGAACGAGGTAAAGCCGGGAGCAACTAAGCCCACCAAAATGGCGATCAAGCTGATGGTGACAAGTAATTCAATCAGGGTGAAGCCTGAATGTTTACGCATGTGAAAGTCCGGCTGTATTGTTTTTCCCATACCACCTTAGGTGGTTCGAGCACGATAAGCGTTGATCTAGCGCAGGGTTGGGCCGACAGACCATTGAGCTAAATCAATAAAACAGGTGTTTGAATCGATTTTCGGGAAGCTGAGTGTAATAGGCTGTTGGTGCGATGACTCAAGTGTTGCAGCGGGTAACGGTTGTTAATGCTGTGTTTGGCGTACGGGAGCCCCCGCCAGCTGCAGATAGAGCGAACTAAGCAGTAGCCAGGGATCATCGCTTCGCATCCCTTTTACCGCCTGATCGGTGACCGCGCACTGTTGTAGCATCGTTTCAAGCTGGTGGCTGCGAAGACGGCGCAGTGACTGGCTAATCAAGGTCTTGCGCTTGCCCCAAATACGGTGCTTTTTGTAGTCGGCTTCGCTGATAGCGCCGCTACGCAGGCTCAGATCAAGCAGTTTACGCAGCTCCCAGGTCAGGCTGCCCAGTAGTGCGATAGCGTCAACGCCCTCGGCTTTGAGCCCTTGCAGCACCTTCAGGCAGCGTGCCGGTTTGGCGGCTAATGCGGCGTCGAGCAGGGCGAAGCTGTCATAGCGGGCATGGTCAGCAACGCCACCGTCGATCGCATCTTGCGATAGGTTGCCGTCGGGACTGATCAACTTGAGTTTTTCGATCTCTTGCGCTGCCGCCAGTAGGTTTCCTTCAACTCTGTCAGCCAGTTGCTGTGCGGCATCATTGTCGATGGTGAGCTGGCTCGCGCGACAGCGTTGCTGAATCCAACCTGGTAGGCGTTGCGGCTCAACAGGCCAAAATTGCAGGATCGCGCCGATTTTGTCGATCGCCTTAAACCAAGCGCTGCGTTGAGCTGCGGCATCCAGTTTGGGGCAATAGATCACCAGCAGGTTGTCGGGTGAGGGGTTTTGCAGCAACTGGGTTAGTATCGGCGCACCTTTGGCGCCGGGTTTACCGTTGGGGATGTGCAGCTCTATTAGTTGTTTGTCGGCGAATAATGACAGGCTTTGGCTGCTTTGGAGCAGGCTTTCCCAGCTGAACCCGGCGTCCGCATGAAACACTTCACGATCACTAAAACCGTTGTCGCGTACGTGCTGGCGTAGCTGATCGCCACACTCCTGAATCAGCAGCGGTTCGTCACCCGTCAGCAGGTAAACCGGCAGCAGCGATTGCCTGAGTTGACTGGCGAACTGTTCCGGTTTGAGTTTCATTGGTACTCGCTACTTACTGTTCAATCTGAGTGACGCCGCTATCCAGTTACGGCGCCTGAGTTTCGGCTAACTTTAGATAACGCCGGACCAGTTGAGCGGCCAGGTTTTCTCGCATCTCCTGCCGCAATAACGACTCTTCGGCCGTGGTGGCGTTGACGTTATTCTCGTCGTAGCTGTAGGTGCGTTCGGTGAAGATGGCGGTTGGCTCGATCAGTTCGTTGCCCTCACTATCGCTGATGCTGTAGGTGAGTGTGGTCCGCAGTTCGTACTCTTCGATCTTGGCCCGGGTGTTGAGCGAGGCCGAGCGTCGACTAAGCTTTTCGCCCACAATTTTGATCTGGTAGGGCGCCTGATCGGGGCTATCGACCAGCTCTACTTCATTGGATTGCAATATCTGCGCGACCGCCTGGTAGATGGCGGTATTCTTGTCGCCTGCAAGATGAAGCACTTTGAGCTCATCCGGAATGGCGATAGCTCCGCGCAGTTGGAAGCCGCAGCCGCTGAGCACTGCCAGCAGTGCGATTAGCAGTAGCACGGGGCCTTGTCGGTTAAATACAGCAATCATCAATAACTTCCTGTTTGGCGGCAGCGTCCAGCGGGCAGTGGCATAAACGAGAATCAGCCCACTACGATATTGACCAGCTTGCCCGGCACCACGATCACTTTGCGGATGGTGGCATTCTGAGTAAAGCGTTGAACATTATCGTCGGCCAGCGCGGCGTGCTGAATCAGGTCGCGATCGGCATCGGCGGCAACGCTGATTTTGCTGCGTAGCTTGCCGTTAACCTGAACCACAATCTCGATACTGCTGCGCACCAGTGCACTGTCATCAGACTTTGGCCAGGCACTGTTGAGCAGGTCGCTGTCGTGTCCCAGATCTTGCCAGAGCTGGTGGGCGATGTGCGGCACGATCGGTGATAACAGCTGTACGGCTGTTTCCAGCGCTTCTTGAGTGACCGCACGCCCCTGTGGGCTGGCATCGATAAAGCGGCTAACGGTGTTGGTCAGCTCCATTACCGCCGCGATCACGGTATTGAAGGTCTGGCGGCGTTCGATGTCGTCGCTGACCTTTTTGATCGTCTCGTGCGTTTTGCGGCGGACATCGCGCTGTTTGTCGGTCAGAGCGTTGCTGTCGAGGGCTTCGACCTCGCCACGGCTGAGATGATCAAACACCAGTTTCCATAGCCGCTTGAGGTAGCGATGCGCGCCTTCGACGCCGCTGTCAGACCACTCCAGTGATTGCTCGGGAGGGGCGGCAAACATCATGAACAGGCGAACCGTATCGGCCCCGAAGCGGTCGATCATCACCTGCGGGTCGATACCGTTGTTTTTCGATTTCGACATCTTGGTGATACCACCGAAGATCACCGGCTGACCGTCGCTGATCAGGCTGGCGCTGAGCAGGTGGCCTTTCTCGTCGCGTTGGACGTTGACCTCCTGCGGGGAGAACCAGCTCTGGCCGCCGTTGTCGTCTTCGCGGTAGTAAGTTTCTGCCAGTACCATGCCCTGAGTCAGCAACCGCTTGAACGGCTCGTCCGAATTGACCAACCCCATATCGCGCATCAATTTGTGGAAGAAACGCGAGTAGAGCAGGTGCAGGATGGCGTGTTCGATACCGCCGATGTACTGATCGACTGGCGCCCAATAATCGGCAGCGCTATCGAGCATGGCGCTATCGCAGCTACAGCTGGCATAACGGGCGTAATACCACGACGATTCCATAAAGGTATCGAAGGTGTCGGTTTCGCGGATCGCGTCTTTGCCGCACGTGGGGCAACTGGTTTCATAGAACTCGGGCATCGACTTGATCGGCGAACCGGAGCCGTCGAAGTCAACATCGATGGGTAGTACCACCGGCAGGTCTTTTTCGGGTACGGCAACCGCGCCACAGCTGTCACAGTTGATCACCGGAATCGGTGCACCCCAGTAACGTTGACGCGAAACACCCCAGTCACGCAGGCGGAAGTTAATCTGCACTTCACCTTTGCCGGCTTGCTTGAGGTGGAAGGCGATCGCTTTGAAGGCTTCTTCGGAGGATAGGCCGTTGAACTCGCCCGAGTTGATCAGTTCTCCCTTTTCGGTGAACGCGGCTTGGCTGATGTCGTACTCGACGTTGTCATCGACCGGCTTGATCACCTGGGTGATCGGTAGCTCATACTTGGTGGCAAACTCCCAGTCACGCTGGTCGTGAGCCGGAACGGCCATCACGGCGCCCGAACCGTAATCCATCAGCACGAAATTGGCGACGAAGACGGGCACCCGTTTTCCGGAGATCGGATGCTTGGCGGTGAAGCCTGTCGCCATCCCCTTTTTCTCCATCGTTGCCATATCGGCTTCGGCCATTTTGATATGGCTGCACTCTTCAATGAAGGTGGCCAGCTCGGCGTTGGTTTCGGCAGCGCGGGTGGCCAGCGGGTGTTGCGGCGCAACGGCGACATAAGTTACGCCCATCAGAGTGTCGGGACGAGTAGTAAAGACGGTCAGGTCGCCATCGTTTTCAACACGGAACGTCAGTTCGACCCCTTCGGAGCGGCCGATCCAGTTCTTCTGCATGGTCTTAACCTGCTCGGGCCAGTGCTCCAGCTTGTCGAGATCGTCGAGCAGTTCGTCGGCGTAATCGGTGATCTTGAGGAACCACTGAGGGATCTCTTTGCGCTCAACCAGTGCGCCGGAGCGCCAACCGCGGCCGTCGATCACCTGTTCATTGGCCAGCACCGTCATATCGACCGGATCCCAATTGACCATGGCGTTCTTCTTGTAGACCAGCCCTTTGTCCATCAGCTTGGTGAAGAACCACTGCTCCCAACGATAATACTCGGGGTGACAGGTCGCCACTTCACGGCTCCAATCGTAGCCAAAGCCCAGTGTTTTTAGCTGGTCTTTCATGTACGCGATGTTTTCGTAGGTCCACTTTGCCGGCGCGACCTTGTTCTTGATCGCTGCGTTCTCAGCGGGCAGGCCGAAAGCGTCCCAGCCCATCGGCTGCATCACATTCTTACCCTGCATCCGCTGGTAGCGGCTGATAACATCGCCGATGGTGTAGTTTCGCACATGGCCCATGTGCAGCCGACCGCTAGGGTAGGGGAACATCGATAGGCAGTAGAATTTCTCTTTGCCCGGTTGTTCGGTTACCTGAAAGCTCTGGTTTTGATCCCAGTGTAGCTGTGTATTGGCTTCGATAGACTGCGGGTGATACTGTTCTTTCATGTGGCTTAAATAACCATGCTGAGCGCAATAGACTGACCGTTTTCACCGTAGGTTCGGAGCATCTGTTGAAAGTGCTCGGGACGACGGGACAAGGCCGCGTAGAAAAGCGGCTAGGATACAATAGATAGTCTGTTGCAGATAGGGGGAGGTCACGCTTTGTGGCCCTAGCGAGGATGCTATGAACGAACCTGACGAACACACCAAAAAAAGCACTGAGCCGACGCCTGAACGTGCTCCAACTCACTTGTCTGGTTCAGCACCGGATGTTTATAACCGACTGCTGGAGAGAGTATATCGGTCGCTGGATAAGGTTGAAGCGCAATCCTGGCCGTATATCAAACAGAAAATTGCCGAAGCGGCCGAGCTGGAATTGACGGCGAAAGAGATGACTCGCGAAGAGGTAGATCTGCTACAGGCCTACTTGCAGCGAGATTTGCGCGAAGCCGGCACGGTGCTACATAAAACCGGAGAAGGGATCGCTAACTGGCTTAATTTTGACCTGAACGCCCTTGAATTTGCGGTAACCGAGAAGTTGTTTGGTCTGGCTGATAAGACCCGGGTTGATCAGATCGAACTACAACAGCGGCTGGACCATGGGCCGGAGGATTACCTGGCCGGTGAAGTGGCGGCGGCAGGTCAGTTGCGCTGTCTTAACTGCGGTGCGTTGGTCAAACTGCCACAAACGGCATTAATTGAACCGTGCCATCAATGCCAACAGGGCTTTTTTCACCGGGATAGCTCGGTCTGGGCCAAGCCGGGTCCATAATCGAAAAGCATAACTGCAACACGGTTTATCGCCAATGGCGACCGTCTGCTCGTAAGACGGTCGCCAAAATTGGCCGAGGGATGTTGGGGTTAGCTGATAGTAAAACGGGAGGTCAGCTGTTTCAGGTCGGTGGCGTGTTGTGCCACTTGCTGACTGGTTTCCACAATCGCACCCGATTCGGAGGAGCTGCGATCGACCGCGCCGGAAACCTGCTCCATATTCTGGGCGATCTCTTTGACCGTGCTGGCCAGCTCTTCAATTGCCACCGCAATCTGTTGGGTTCGATCTGACGTGCTCTCTACCTGGCCTTCGATTGTGCTGACGGCATCTGCGGCTTCAGCACCATGCTGATTGCCTCGTTCAACATGCTCACGACTGCTCTCAATTGATGTGATCGCCTCACGGGTGCCTTGCTGCAGTTCATTGACGATCTCGGTGATTTCGTTCGAAGCCCCGACTGTTTTTTCAGCGAGTGACCGTACTTCATCGGCGACTACTGCAAAGCCACGACCGGCTTCGCCAGCGCGGGCCGCTTCAATAGCGGCGTTGAGGGCTAGCAGATTGGTCTGCTCTGCGACACTTTTGATCACCTCGATGACGACATCAATTTTCTCAGAACGGCGCCCGAGTTCCTGCATCTGCTCAACGTTATGATTGACCACCTCAGCGACATCGTGCAGTGCTTGTAGCGCACGTGAGATCACCTGGCCGCCTTGGTTAGCGGCTTCGTGGGCCTGCTTGGACGCATCGTGAACTTCGGCGGTAGTTTGGGATATTTCGGCCACTGTTGCATTCATCTGTTCGGTAGCTGCGGCCATCGTGGTGGTTTGCTCGGAGGTGAATTGATTGCCTTCGGCGATGGTTGAAACGGCTGATGAGAGCGAATCGGACATACCGCCGAGCTCATTGCTGGTACTGGTGACATGACCAACCACATCTCGCAGATCGGTGCTCATCTGGTTGACGGCGTCCGCCAGCTGCCCAAATTCATCATCGCTATTTTTTTCAACCCTGACGGTCAGGTCACCACTAGCGATCTGCTTCAGTGCTTCCATGGTCCTGTTAAGGCCTCTGGTTGCCCCCAAACCTGTCCAGGTCAGCAGCGCGATAATCAATACCAATACAACTAGGCCAACGCCAATCATCATCTGTTGCGCCATCAATGCGGCCTGCTCAGCGTCACCAACAGCCTGTTTCATCACTTGGCTTTCGATGTAGTGTTCGGCCTCAGAGGCTTTGCCAATCACCGATTGAATCTGTGTCTCCAACACCGACTCGGCATCATTTAATGTGCCATAACTGGTCATTACTGCGGTCAATGCTTGGATGTAGTCGTCAGTCAGGGAGACGTATTCTTCGAAGCCGTATTCTACCAAGGTGGTTTTGAGTTCTTCAGAAACCTCTAATGCTTTGTTGGCTTCCTCAATGTTGGCTTGCAGCAGGAAGTCTTTCTCGTGCTGTCGGACGGTTTGGAGTTTGCCGCCTAAGGAAGAAAACCCTGAGACCTTTTCATTTAACAGTTCTGCACGGGAATTGAGTTCTCCCAGCAAACCGTCGGTTGATGTTAAACCAAAGGTGGTCTTTAGGCTTAACCAGTTATCGATGCTGTTTAGATGTTGATTGGCTTCGGGGATTATCGGGTTAGTTTGGTTTTGTACGTCGGTTCCGACGGCGTTTAGTGCTGTAGTTAACGCAGCAATATTGTCAGAACGGGTCGCTGAAGTTTGCGATTTAAACGCCTCAACCTGTACTGGAGTCAGTTGCGAGCGTTCCTTGGTTAGCGAGTAAAGCTCAATTTGAAGCTCCATAAGTGCGTTGGCGACTTCACCAAGCTCGCTCACTTGGCGGGAGGAGTTGTTAACGGCATTGAGTGCGAGCAGCGCGGTTGCACATAAGACGATGGTTCCGGTTGCTGCTAACGCAATCGCCAGTGTGATTTTACGACGAAACGTGAGGGTGAGATTCATACAACAAATCCTGTAGTTTATTTTTATAATGTGCCCTCTGGCCCTGGGCTGAATTCATCCTTGGGGGCTTATTCGCAGATTTTCTGGTTCGGGGGTTCTATTCCTGACTTTTACTTAGCGGCAAAGCTTACGCTTAGGGTTTGGTGAAATCCACCTTTGTAGGGATGTTGTTCTGATTTTGTTATCTATTTGTTTTATATCATTTATTGTGCGTCTTGTTACTAAGGTTAGTGCGTATAATACCGCTTTGAGTTGGTATGGAATATTACCAATCAAGGTGGATCTACTTTTCAATAGCGAGCAAAAGACAGAGGTGTATTTAAGGCTTAGTCGTGGCGTCGAGTTCGGCTAACTAGCCCGAGCCCTAACAGGCAAAATAGTATCAGAGGGGTAGACCCGGCCCACATAAAAGGTGTCACCCCGGTCATGGGCTGTACTTCGCCCCGGAGAATTTCGACGACAAATTGCCGGCTGTTAGCGAGTATCTCACCGTTGGGGGCGACCAGCGCCGATATGCCGTTGTTGGTGGCCCGAATGAGGTATCGACCGGTTTCTAATGCGCGCATCTGCGCCATCTGCAGGTGTTGATGTGGAGCAAAGCTGTCACCAAACCAACTGTCGTTACTAATCGTTAACAACAGGTTGCTACTAGATGCAGTCTCAGCCACTAGGTCGGGGTAGACGATTTCGTAGCAGATATAAGCGGATATTGCTGTCGGGCCGCTGTCGAGTTGCAGTTGCAGCGGGGGTTGGTTGGCAGGGCCGAGGCTGAAGCTTGACATCGGCAGGTCAAAGAAGTCGATAAGGCCTCGCAGCCAGCTCTCAAGCGGAACGTATTCACCAAAAGGAACCAGGCGCTGCTTGTGGTACAGCCCGTCGGCGTTACCCAGGCCCATGATTGAATTGTGGAATCGGGTTGGGTTAACGGTGTTGGCGGGCGTTAAGGTACGGTACGGCACCCCGCTGATCAGGCCAGTATTGGCATCGAGCAATGATTGTTCAAACGATGCTAGCTGCTGCAGAGCGATGTCGTAGAGCAGAGGAACAGCGGTTTCTGGCCAGACAATGAGTTCGGTCTTGGGGGTTGAGCGGTCTAGCAGTGGTGCACTCAACGATTGATAGTGGTCGATGATCTGCTGACGATGCTGCGGGCTCCACTTGAGCTGTTGGGCGATATTGCCTTGAACTAACGCGACCTGTAGCGGAGGTTGGTCGGTAGGTTGGGTCCATGCGTGTTGCTGTAGCAGTGCGCCGCTGAAAAAAGGCAGCAGTGCCAGCAGGGATAGCCTTAGCTGTTGTTTGCGCGTACGTGTAGGGATCAAATAAAGACAGCCGGCGGCTAGGGCACAAAATCCACTTAGCCCGTACACGCCAGTGATCGGTGCCCAGCCAGCCAGCCAGCTATCGAGCGGTGCATAGCCTATCAGCAGCCAAGGGAAGCCGGTCAAGAACCAACTACGAAACCACTCTGCCAGTATCCATAACAAAGGGAAACCGAGGATAATCGCTAACGGTCGACCGGCGAGATAACGCTTGTAAAGGTAGCCGTGCAACCCAAAAGTCAGTGCGAGGCTGACAGCGAATAGAGCGGTGAGTGTTGCCGCCAGCGCTATCGGGGCATTGCCAAATTGGTGGATGCTGACGTAGACCCACGAGACACCGACGCCATAGAGCCCCGTACCAAATAGCCAGCCCCTGAAGGCTGCCTGACGGCTGTTTTTGGCGTGTTCGAGTGAAATCAGCAGGCTTAGGCAGGCAACGATCGCCAACGGCCAGTATTCAAAAGGCGCTAGCGCCAGTGGTGCCAGCGCGCCACCACTGAGTGCCATCAAGTGACCGTATCGGCCACGACCAATTTTGGCGAAGATGCTAGCGGGTGCTGGCTTAGTCGTTATCGAACCTGTGGCTGCTGTCATCGGGTTTAGGGCGTCAATCTGCGGTCAGCTATCAGGGGTGTTGAGGCGAGAAACTTGTAGCAGTCGGATGCGACGGTTATCAGCGTTGAGAACTTTAAAACTAAAGCCCTCGATGTCGACAGTTTCATCTCGTTGCGGCAGGTGGCCGAAGTGGTGGATGACGATACCGCCGATAGTGTCAAACTCGGCATAATCGAGCTTGCTGCCGAAGTATTCATTAAAATCTTCGGTTTCGGTCAGAGCCTTAACGAAGAAGGCGTTGCTTTCGACCTGCTTGATCTGTGAATCCTCCTCCTCATCGTCAAATTCGTCTTCGATTTCGCCGACGATCTGTTCAAGCACGTCTTCGATGGTGATCAGGCCGGCAACACCACCGTATTCGTCAACCACGACTGCCATGTGGTTGCGGGTGGCGCGAAATTCGCTGAGCAGAATGTTGAGGCGTTTGCTCTCCGGAACAAAAATTGCCGGGCGCAACACGTCTTGAATGTCAAAATTGTCGACGCCGCCCTTGAGGATGTAGGGCAGCAGGTCTTTGGCCAGCAAGATGCCGATTATTTCATCGGGTGATTCACCGATCACCGGAAAGCGTGAGTGCGAGGCATCGATCATCTCAGGCAAGAACTGCTGTGCCGGTAAGGTGGAGTTGATAACGACCATCTGTGGTCGTGGGATCATGATATCCCGCACCTGCATATCCGAGACTTCCATCGCCCCTTCGATAATACCCATCATTTCGCTGTCGAGCACTTGGCTCTCTACCGCATTATTGAGTACTGCCAGCAGTTCTTCTCGGTCACGAGGTTCATCGGAGAATGCTTGAGAAAGTTTTTCCAGCCAGGACCTATTGCCCTGACCGTTACTCGATCGGTCTTCGTTCATTCAATGAGTGCCTCGGTTAGCTCGCTGCATAGTCACTACGCGGGCTGTGTAAAAAGCGGTTCTACGGCTGTCGGTCGGTTCAGATTCCGGTGCCACTATTGCTCCTGGTGAGAGTGTAGCCATCTTAGTTACCCGCATCATACGGATCTGCGATATCTAACCGTGCCAAAATTAGGGTTTCCAGTGGTTCCATCTGTTGGGCTTGTTGCTCGCTTATATGGTCATAACCTAGCAGGTGCAGGGTGCCATGGACCACCATATGAGCCCAGTGGTGCTGTAACGGCTTGTGTTGCTCAAGGGCTTCACGGGCTACAACTGGCGCACAAATCACCAAGTCGCCCAAGGGTAGGTCGCCTAACAAGTGTAAATCGATACCAGGGGGGGCTTCAAAGGGAAAGGATAAGACATTGGTCGGCTTATCTTTACCGCGATAGTCGTTGTTGAGCTGCCGACTCTCGCCGTCATCGACGATACGGATGCAGAGTTCTGTGGCGGTGCTGCTGTCGGTATCGGTCGTGTCTCGATGCTGTCGTAATGCCAGCTCAACCCATTGCTGTAATTGCTCGGCAATCGGCAGGTTGTCAGACTGGCAGGCCAGCTGCAGGTCGATCTCAATACTCATGACGGGTTCTTTTGTTGGTGGCTTTCGTAAGCGCGAACGATACGTTGCACCAGTGGATGGCGAACGACATCCTTGGCCTCGAACAGAGTGAAGCCAATGCCTTCGACACCGTCGAGCACTTTCATCGTATGTTTTAGACCCGAATCTGTACCGCGCGGAAGGTCGATCTGGGTGATGTCGCCGGTGATGACAGCAGTTGATCCGAAACCAATTCGGGTTAGAAACATCTTCATCTGTTCTTTGGTGGTGTTCTGGCTCTCATCAAGGATGACGAAGGCGTGGTTGAGTGTTCGCCCACGCATATACGCCAGCGGTGCAACCTCGATCACATTGCGTTCGATCAGCCGGGATACAGTTTCAAAGCCGAGCATCTCATACAAAGCGTCGTACAGGGGGCGCAAATAAGGATCGATCTTCTGGGCAAGGTCGCCCGGCAGGAATCCGAGTTTCTCTCCCGCTTCAACAGCGGGCCGAACCAGTAGGATGCGGCGAACTTCATCGCGTTCGAGTGCATCGACAGCACAAGCTACAGCAAGGAAGGTTTTACCCGTTCCGGCCGGGCCGATACCGAAGTTGATGTCTAGTTTACGAATGCTGGCCACGTAGCTGTTCTGGTGATTACCGCGGGGCTTGATCAGCGCTTTACGGGTTTTGATCTGGATTTCAGGAAGCGAGCTCTCGACGGCGCGTTGCTCCAGTTCCGATTCTAGTAGCGTCAAGTGCACCATGTCAGGCGTCAGCTGTGTGCCTTGGCCGGCTTGCCGATAGAGGTCACGCAGCACTTCGGTTACGGCTTGGGTGATGCCGTTATCGCCGATCAGTTGAAAATCGTTACCTCGATTTCTGATCTGGATGCCGAGCCGGCGCTCGATTAGCTTCAGGTGCTCATCGAGCTGGCCGCAGAGATTAGCAAGGTGGATGGGGTTGTCCGGTTCCAGGTTGAATCGAACGGCGCTTTCTGCTGCTAAGGACTGGGTAGTCAAGGAGTCGTCGGACCTCGGTTGTCTGGTTGTTTCACCGCAACGGCTGGGTTGGCAGCTGTGCGGCGGTTAGTGTTGATGATATGGGTGTTTAGTTATTAGAAGCTAATGTTAGTGTTGATCCGTTTCGCTATGTAGTAGTTCCCCGACCAAGCTGTTGGGGTAAGCATGAGCGATTTTGACGGTAGCGAAACGACCGATTAGATCCGGATCGTCGCACGGGAAATTGACCACCCTGTTGTTTTCAGTGCGCCCCTGTAGTTTGCCCGGATCCTTTTTAGAGTAACCACTGACAAGGATTTTCTGTTCGCTACCAACCATCGTCTGTGAGATATCCATCGCCTGTGAAATGATCCGCCGCTGCAGAATCTGTAAGCGCTGTTTTTTGGTTTCTTCGCTGGTGCTGTCGGGTAGCTCAGCTGCGGGGGTGCCGGGGCGAGGGCTATAGATGAAACTGAATGAATGGTCGAAGCCGATATCGTGGATCAGGTTCATGGTGGCTTCGAAGTCGGCATCGGTTTCGCCGGGAAAGCCGATAATAAAGTCGGACGATAGGCTGATGTCGGGGCGCGCCTTGCGCAGCTTACGAATTCTTGACTTGTACTCCAATGCGGTATGGCCACGCTTCATCGCCATCAATATACGGTCCGATCCGCTTTGGACCGGTAGGTGGACATGGCTAACCAGCTCGGGAATATCGGCAAATGCCTGAATTAGACTGTCGCTGAACTCAACCGGGTGCGAGGTGGTGAAACGGATTCGGTCGATGCCATCGATGGCGGCGATGTAACCGATCAGCTCGGCTAGGTCGACCGATCCATCAGCGACCGTCTCATCGCGGTATGAGTTAACGTTCTGCCCCAGCAAATTAACTTCGCGAACCCCTTGCTCGGCCAGCTGCTCGACTTCGACCAGGACATCAGCCATGGGTCGGCTGACCTCTTCGCCACGGGTGTAAGGTACAACGCAGAAAGTGCAGTATTTGCTACACCCTTCCATCACGGAGACAAAGGCTTCGGTGCCATCGACTCTAGGCGCGGGCAGGCGATCGAATTTTTCAATCTCAGGGAAGCTGACGTCGACATGGCCGGTTTTACCCTGAGTGGTCAGATCGATCATCTCGGGCAGGCGGTGAAGTGTTTGCGGACCGAAGATCATATCGACAAAGGGCGCGCGATCACGGATAGCCGCACCTTCCTGGCTAGCAACACAACCGCCGACACCGATCATTAAGTCGGGGCGTTTCTGCTTCAGTTTTTTCCAGCGACCAAGCTGGTGAAATACCTTGTCTTGCGCTTTTTCGCGGATCGAACAGGTATTGAGTAACAATATATCGGCATCGTCGGGGCTATCGGTCAGTTCCATCTCATGGCTTTCGCCCAGCAGATCAGAGATTCGTGACGAGTCATACTCGTTCATCTGACAGCCGTGGGTTTTTATGAATAACTTCTTCGCCATGTAGCAACTACCTGTTTATTAAGTCTTAAAAAATTGGAATGGAGTGAATAAAACATCATCTTGCCGGTGCCGGGGCAGCCTTGGTTAAATCTGCCACGAAAACCCATCGTGCGACCGAGCGATGCAACCACCTATTCTACCGCTTTGGTATGGCGTGCAGCCAGATAAAAGATGGTGGGTATTCGCTCATGATGGTGTCGTTTGCAGTGTTGAAAGAGGCGCTGTCATCACGTCGTCATACCGCTAGGTCATGATGGAGGTTAAGGGGTATATATTCGGTCAGTGAAATTTTTGGATGATTTTTGCTTCGAAATCAGCTGCGTTCTGCCTTGTTGCAAAGTGGCCGCAATGTTACCTAGGACTTTATTTTTGAACGGCTATGCTTGAAGATGGTTGTTGAATCTGCCCGTATTACTCAGATAGGTATTTTTATGCCCAGCCTTGCCCGACTGCAACGGATAGTCCAAGACGTCAATACAGCCGCTTCGTTGAATGAGATGCTTCGCATGATCTCGTCTCAGGTAAAGGATGTGATGTCGGTCGACGTTTGCAGTATCTATCTGTTTAACCAGGAGCGCAAAGAGCTGGTGCTGATGCATACCGAAGGGCTGGATAATGCCTCGGTCGGTCAAATACGGATGCCGCTGGGTGATGGCTTGGTCGGCTTGGTCGGTGAAGAGCAACAGCTTCTCAATATCGAAGACGCACCGCGGCATCCTAAATTTCATTATTTTCCAGAAGCTCATGAAGACTCATTCCATGCTTTTTTAGGCACACCGATTATCCACTACCGTAAGCTGGTCGGGGTGTTGGTGGTGCAGCAAAAAGCCAGTCGTCGTTTTGATGATGAAGATGAGGCATTTCTGGTCACGATCGCCGCCCATCTGTCGGCGGCCCTTAACGATGCGATCAACAGCGGCAATGTCTCTGATCTGATTAAAACCAGTAAAAAAAGCAACAGCTTCGTTAACGGTATCATCGGCTCTCCGGGGGTTGGCATTGGCCGAATTGTTGCGGCCGGTAGTACGCTGAGTTTTAAAGATGTCGAGGACCTTTGCTCGCTAGATCCATCGGCTGAACTGGTGTTGTTCGATGCGGCGGTAAAATTGGTGCAGGCTGAGTTAGAGCAGGGCCACCAGTCGATGGCGTCGACTCCCGGTGACGTTCAGGCGATCTTCGATGCTTATCAGATGATACTTAACTCTGATGATCTGCAGCAGGCGATTCGCCAGCGGATTGAAGCTGGTGCGATGGCGCCGGCGGCACTCAAAGTGGTAATTGAAGAGCATGCGGCGATTTTTGAAGAGATGGAGGACCTATATTTCCGCGCCCGGGGCGAAGATATACGCAGTATCGGTTTGCGCCTACTCAAGTTTTTGATCGAGCCCGATATCAAGGTAGTAAGTTACGACCAGCCGATTATCCTCGCCGGCAATGTTGTTAGTGTCACCGATATTGCCCAGGTCCCCCACGGAAAACTGGCTGGCATCATCTGCAAACAGGGCTCGGCATTGTCGCATACGGCGATTTTAGCCGGCGCTTTGGGAGTTCCTGCGGTGATGGGGGTCGGTGAACTTCCGTTGCGAAAGCTGGCAGGTAAATCTGCGATTATCGATGGGTATCAAGGTCGGATTCACTTCCAGCCTTCCACCGCGTTACGAGCAGAATTCACCCGGTTAGCTCGGAAAGATAACCAGTTCGACCGTTCCTTGGAGAAGCTGCGTGATCTGCCGGCAGAGACCACCGATGGCTTTCGGGTTGCGATGCATGTCAATACGGGGTTGTTATCCGATATCACTCCGGGGTTGGAAAAAGGGGCTGAAGGGGTTGGTCTGTATCGCACTGAAATCCCTTTTATGGTCCACGAGAGTTTCCCGACCGAAGATGAGCAATACCGGGTGTACCGCAAGGTTCTGAGTCAGTTTCACCCGCGTCCGGTGACGATGCGTACCCTTGATATTGGCGGTGATAAGCCGCTGCCGTATTTTCCGGTAGAGGAAGATAACCCGTACCTGGGATGGCGGGGTATTCGCTTTACTCTGGATCATCCGGAAATTTTTCTGGGTCAAATTCGCGCTATGTTACGAGCGAATGAAGGCTTGGACAATTTGAAAATTCTGCTACCGATGATCAGTAGCGTCGATGAGGTGGATAGCTTCTTCGAGTTGTTACGTAAGGCGATCAAAGGGCTGCGTAGCGAAGGGCTAACCATCGAGAAACCACCGGTGGGTATTATGGTTGAGGTGCCATCAACCATCTTCCTGCTCGATTATATGGCTTGGCGGTTAGATTTTATTTCGATCGGAACCAACGACCTGACCCAGTACCTGCTAGCGGTTGATCGCAATAATCAAAGTGTTGCCAGTCTGTTCTCACGGTTGCACCCGAGTGTGGTGCGAGCGTTGAGCTATATCGTTGAGCAGGCCAATAAAAATGGTCTGCCGATCAGCCTTTGTGGCGAGTTGGCCGCTGATCCTGCCGCAATCTTGTTGCTGGTCGGGATGGGGGTGAATGCGGTCAGCATGAATGCCCATAGCTTGCCTAGAATCAAACATGTGATCCGCTCGGTCAGTAAAGTCCAGGCGGAGGGGTTAGTGGCTAACGCGTTAAGGATGCAGAGCGAAGTCGAGATACGGCTGATGCTCAATAAGGCGTTGGAGAACGCGGGGCTCGATGAGCACCTGCAGCGCGCATCCGCAGCACGTGTTAAGACGGGCAGCTAATATGCCCCGAGAGTTGTTCGACGGGTCAGTAAAAGTGAACGGGAGCGAATGAACAATTACGAATGAACATTAACTAGCGGTATAGGTGATGACGGCTGATGTCGTTTACCTTCTGAAGAAGCGCATCCGTGGGTGCGCTTTTTTTATGCTCGCGCTGTGCGTCTGAGAAGACCGAAGGTCATTGTGTATATAGACTGTGTTTATATACAGTATTTGTGTACAGTATTCAGTTCCTTTACTGAGCTCTGTACGCGATGGACAGAAAAATAATTCATGCCGATTGTGACTGCTTTTTTGCGGCTGTCGAGATGCGTGACGATCCATCGTTGCGTAACGTGCCGATGGCCATCGGCGGTGATCCGGGTCGCAGGGGTGTTATTTCTACCTGTAATTATCTGGCCCGTGCGTTTGGAATCCATTCTGCAATGGCTTCGGCGCAGGCCCGTAAGCTTTGTCCCGGCCTGTTGATCCTGCCTGGCACCATGGCCAAGTATCGAAAGGCATCCGAGCAGATAGGTGCCATCTTTCGGCAATATACCGACCTGGTGGAGCCGTTATCACTCGACGAAGCGTTTCTTGACGTCAGCGCCAGCAGTCATTGTGGCGGTAGCGCTACGCGCATGGCGCAGGCGATACGACAGCAGGTTGATCGCGACGTAGGCATTACCATCTCAGCGGGCGTTGCTCCGAACAAGTTTCTGGCCAAAGTGGCCAGTGACTGGAATAAACCAGATGGTCTTTTTGTTGTTACACCCGCACAGGTCGATTCCTTTTCCGCGCAGCTTCCTGTTAGTAAAATTTATGGTGTAGGGCCGGCAACAGCGGCAAAACTGCAGCAGCGAGGCGTAACAACCTGCCAGCAGTTACGGCGTTATGAGCAGGCTGAACTGAAACAGTGGTTAGGCAGCTTTGGAGAGCGTTTACACCAACTTTGCCGTGGTATCGATCACCGCCCGATACGGACTGAACGGCAACGTAAAAGTGTCAGCGTCGAGCATACCTACGCCAGTGATCTTGCCGACCTTGCCTCCTGCCAGGATCAGCTGCCGATGTTATTAGAACGTTTACAACAGCGACTGACCGCCATCGAGAGCGCTTATTCGATTACCGGCACTTTGGTCAAAGTAAAATTTGATGATTTTGTGCAGACCACGGTCGAATCGAGCTCTGATGGTGTGGGGGCTCCGTCGCTTTTTAACGCCCTGTTAGAGCAGGGATTTCAGCGCCGCAATCGACCGGTTCGCCTGCTCGGCGTCGGCGTTAGGTTGGGGGCTTCTGACAACGATCACAGCTGCCATCAGCTTGCGCTATTTAACTGATTTCACGCGAGTCTTTTAGCCATGAAGCCGCAGTTTTTGTAAACTGAGGTGGTGCATATGTGTGCTATGTTGCTAGTTCTTGAACGGTGGAGATCTCAGATGCGAACGGAAAGTTTCCAGTCCCTTAACCCGCAGGGGTTTCATGAGGTGGTTTATCACGAATGGGGCGCGGCTGAGAACCAGCGCGTGTTGATCTGTGTCCACGGTTTGGCCCGAAATAGCCGTGATTTTGATGACCTAGCGCTGGCGCTGTCGCGAAACTATCGAGTGGTTTGCCCCGATGTCGTCGGCCGCGGTAGCAGTGATTGGTTACCCGCAGGGAGTCCCTACGTGATTCCTCAGTACCTACAGGATATGACCGCCTTGATCGCACGCCTCAAGGTTAAACAGGTCGACTGGATAGGTACTTCAATGGGTGGTTTGATCGGTATGGCATTGGCGGCTCAGCCTAATACGCCGATCCGCCGTTTGGTTCTCAACGATATCGGTGCCTTCGTTGCTAAGGAGGCGCTTCAGCGAATTGGTACCTATGTCGGCACCGACCCTCGTTTTGATTCGGTCGAACAGGTGGAAGCCTATATGCGGCAGCAGTACACCGCTTTTGACGGACTGTCCGATAAACAGTGGCGTCACCTGGCGTTGCAGGGGTCGCGTCAGGCCGGTGAAGAAAAACTATCGTTACATTATGACCCGGTGATTGGCGATTATACCCGTCAGAGCAGTAGCGAGGATGTCGACCTCTGGCCTGTTTGGCAGCAGGTTCGTTGCCCGCAATTGCTGTTGTGGGGTGAGGACTCCGATGTGCTCAGCGCTGAGACGGTGACCCGGATGGAACAACACAACGCCTCTCTGGAATCTATTCACTGGCCCGGTATCGGACATGCGCCGTCCTTGATGGAGCCGGCACAGATTCAGTCTGTGGTTGATTGGCTGCGGCGTACCGCTGTTTAAACTGTTTCGATCGATTATATACAAATCATAGAGGGTAACTTGCCGTGGCAGTACTAACTTCCTGGCCCACAGATCAACTGTTCCAGTCCAAACAGAAGCGTAAAGAGGTGGTGGCTACGGTCGAGGCGGAGTTTGCCTCCACTTTAAAAACGCTAAAGGTCGATATCGGTCTGGTCGAGGTGCTCGATGCATTCTACGTACCATTGGCTGCCTGGTTAATGGAGCTAAAATCCCGCACCGAAGGGCCGTTAGTGGTGGGTATAAACGGCGCACAAGGGGCGGGAAAATCAACGCTGTTTAATCTGCTTGAAGTGACACTGTCATCCGGTTTTGGTCAGCGGGTTGTCGGTTTTTCTATCGATGATATCTACATGACCCGCGCCAGCCGACAACGCCTAGCTGCAGATATACATCCGCTTCTGGCAACGCGCGGCGTACCCGGAACCCATGATGTGGAGTTGGGCATTAGTCTGATCGAGCAGCTGCGTAATGCCGGTGAGGGTTCGGTGGTAAAAATTCCGGTATTTGATAAATCGATCGATGATCGCTGTCCCGAGCGGGTTTGGCAAGAGTGGTTGGGCCCGGTCGATATTGTGGTGCTCGATGGTTGGTGCCTGGGAGCCGAGCCGCAGTCTGAAGAGGCCTTGGTCGACCCGGTGAATGAGCTTGAAGCGAAAGAGGACCCGGATGCGTTATGGCGTAGTTACGTTAATGACCAGCTCAAAGGGGGTTATCAGACGTTGTTTGGCATGCTTGATAGTTTGATCATGTTAAAGGTTCCCAGCATGGACAGTGTATTTGAGTGGCGTACGTTGCAGGAGCAGAAGTTGGCCGAACGGGTTCGTCATCTTGAGCGGAAAGGTGAACCGGGTGAGTTGCGGATCATGAGCGGCGCTGAGATCCGTCGTTTCATTATGCATTACGAGAGGTTGACCCGGCAGATGTTATTGCAGATGCCCGATAAAGCAGATGTCACCTGCTTTCTTAATGAAAACCATAAAGCTTGCCAAATACAGATTAATCATCCACTAGATCATAATTGAGGGGCGAAGCAGGTTATTTCACCGTCGTGCTAACCAGGCGCTAGAAAGGGATTGGCAGTAGAGTAGTCGATGCGACACTGTGGATGACAGCGCTGATAGTCCGGTTGTTTTTATCGGCGACCACTTTGGCCATCATATCCTGGATCAGAATCATTTTACCGAATAAACGTTCGAAACTCAGGTTGGCGATGCCGTTATGGTAACCGTTGCTTAGTAGGTAAGGTTTTGAATCAAAACGTTTAAAGTTATTCATTCGCCAGTTTATGATCTCTAAATTACGGGCGCTGTTGTAGAGTAGTTGCTGGTCGAGTTGGTCGAGAAGAAAGAGCTCGGTCTGCATGTTGTAGGAGGCATGTAGCATGCTATTGAGGCCGACCATAAAGGCGAACACTCGGTCGCCGGAATAATCGGGTTGAAATGCAAGCTCCAGTGCGGCTTCGCCTTGTTTGTTGCTCAACTCCGCAAAGCGGTAGTTGGGTGGGATGGAGGAGAGTTGCCGAAGGCGCTGATTAACGGTTCTTTGGGGCGCTTTTGCCAGCTCTCTGGGGTTGCGTTTATAGAGCTTGACCATCAATCGATCGGTCAATGATTTGAGTTCAAGAATATGTTGATCGACGATCATGTCGACGTCGTTCTTGGCGAGGTTTTTGACGTTGAAGTCACAACCGCTGACGCTGAGCAGTATCGGTAGTGAAATCAGTAACAGCAGCAGTCGGCCAGAGAACGACTGAGCACGGGGAGCGGGTCTTAATGATGGTTGGTCAAAGGTTTCCGGCATGGCTTGATTGTAAACGGATGGCCGGACCGATAAAAGCACCATTCCTGTCCGAATAATAACCGGCAGAAATGATGCTTTTCAACGGCTTAATTAGCCCGCTATCGCGGCTTTACGCGCTGATTTTTTGTTCCAGCTCGTCTGCACCGCCAATATGCTGTCCGTTGATATAGATCTGTGGAACCGTTAGTTGGCCGGTTACTGCCTTCAGTCCGGCATGGCTGATGCCCTGGCCCAAGATGACCTCTTCGTAATTCAGCCCCTTCTCATCCAGCAACGATTTAGCCCGTGCACAGTGACCACAGCCAGGGCGAGTAAAGACGGTGATGCCGTCCGCCTCTTTATGCTGGGGGTCGAGATATTGCATCATGGTATCGGCATCTGAGACTTCGAACGGGTCGCCTGCGACCTGGCGCTCAATGAACATTTTTTCGATTTTACCATCATTGATTAACATCGAATAACGCCAAGAGCGTTGACCGAAGCCGATCTCAGATTTGTCCACCAGCATTCCTAGTGCTTGGCTGAATTCACCGCTTCCATCGGGCAGGAAAGTGATGGCGTCAGCTTGTTGGTCATCCTGCCAAGCATTCATGACGAAGCTGTCGTTGACCGACAGGCAATAGACGGCGTCGATTCCCAGTGCTTTAAATTGCCCCACCAACTGGTTATAGCGTGGTAAGTGGCTGGAGGAGCAGGTTGGAGTGAATGCGCCGGGTAGTGCAAATAAGATGGTACGTTTACCGGAAAAAAGTGCATCGCTATCGCGGTCTACCCATTGATCTTCCTGACGGCAGTGGAAGGTAACCTGTGGGACATTTTTGCCTTCGCTGTTTTCTAACATGCTGAGTATCCTTTTTTCGTTATGCGATAACGCTACGAGTGAGTTGTACAACCGCTGTGGGGTGGTCGTTGCTACTGGTGATTAGAATATAACGCCATTCTTCATAGCTCTAATTGATTATGAAGATGGTGGTCATAGCTTTTGGCTATTTACTGGGCTTTTAATTACTGGAGGGGCGTTCTGTCCATTGGATAGATAGATGTGCTGGGGCTTAGATCGATTTTGTGTCGTCGTGCCTGATGCCTGGCTCAATTGAGGTCCCTGTCTTGGGGCGGTGGAACTCTGTATTGGGGAATGCGGCGTTAAGCATGTTTGCTCCGCCGCATGAAGATGACGGCGGTCTTTTGGCTGGTGTCCAGAGATCAGCGGTTTACTGGCATTGAACCACACCGCTTAACTCAAGCAGGCACTGTTCTTCGCGTCGAAGATAAGCTCCATAAACTGCATAGTGGGTGCGGCAGGGGGTGTCGTACACCATCTTACTGCTCATGTAGTTGTCGCTGCCACAGAGCTCCTGCGCTCGCTGCTGCCATAATCCTTCAACTCGACTCCAGGCGGCTTTCTCATCGGCCGGGTCAGCCTTGTCGGTATAGCTGAGCTGGTAACTCGACTCGGAGAGTTGCTGCTCTTGATACCCAACCCAGGCACCAATCTGACCTTCGCTGGCAGGCTCTGTCGTACAGCCATTGAACAGCAGTAGGCTGATGCTCAGAAGCAAGGTTTTGAGAGCAATTACAGGTGTTTGTTTGCCAGTGCTACCGTGTTGGTCATGGGGCTTTTTCATAGGGACTCGCTTTGACTCTTCAGGTTGATCGGAGCAAACGATCTCTCTGTACTGAACCGCGCGACGACCACAAAGATCGAATGGAGTATAGGCAGAGCAGGCACTGTTTTTCCATCGTTAAGAGGATATTGGTCATTAATCGATAATTGGGTCTATGGATCAATATGGGTGCATGGGTGCGCTAGCTGAATTACAGCAGATTGAGGGTTTGGTCGGCGACGCGCTCGACATCTTCTTGTTGGTGGGTCACCAGTAACAGGGTTTTACCGGTGTTTTTGGCAGTATTTCGTACCCAGGTCGTGGCTAGTTCACGGGTCTCTGAGTCGAGCTCAGCGAAGGGTTCGTCGAGCAGAATTAAGGCTTCTGGCCGAAGCAGGGTTCGTATCAGGCCGATACGCTGGCGTTGGCCACCGGACAGTTGTGCGGGTTTTTTATGCAGTTGATGAGAGACCTCGAGCTCGCATGCAGCCTGATGGATCGCCTCTAAGGGCGGCGGGCCGCCAAATCCCAGGACGAGGTTGTCGAGTACGCTTAAATGCTCGAACAGGTTGTGATCCTGAAACAATAAGCTGACCGGGCGTTGTTCAACGCTGAGAGGATGTAGCGCTTGGCCATGCCAGTGAATGGTGCCACTACAGGGGGTTACAAAACCTGCGATAGCGCTGAGCAGGCTCGATTTACCGACGCCGCTACGGCCCTGGATCGCCAAAATTTGGCCGGCGGCAACGCTAAAGTGATAACGCAGCAAACGGTTGTCGCGTTCCAGTTCGAGCTGATCGATCTCAAGCATCAAGGGGTCCTGTCATTGTCTTCATGGCAAAGCTGACGTTTAGTAAAGTCGAGACTATCCGCAGCAGTTCGTGCATCGCGAGGGTACTTGGGATGCAGTCGGTTATTGAGCCGTTGTGCCAGCCACTCTATCAGCCACAGTATCAGTGCGCAGAGCGCCAGCAGCAGCAGAGAAGCCAGGCAGGCTTCAGCGATGCGATAGCTACCTGCGTAGCTGTAGATCAGCCAGGGTAGCGTTTGCCACTGCTGGGTACCGAAGATGGAGTAGATGGCGACATCGCCAAGCGCTAACACTAGGGTGAGGGCGAAGGTGGATAACATCACCGGTTGAATGAAAGGCCACTCGATCTGCCATTGCTGCCAGCCGCTGAGCTTTAATGATCGGCTGAGGGTTTGGTATTGGCTGTCAAATTGCACTAAGCGGGGTTTTAGCTGATGAATCGCAAACGGCAGCACCATCGCGGTATTGAGTATCGCAACCCACAGCATGCCCCAGCGATCAAGGTCGATACGAGGTAGTAACAATACAAACAGTCCCACCGATATCACCATCGCCGGTGCCACTAACTGGTGGCTGGCAAGCCACTCTAATAACAGTCCACGGCGAAGGTTGCCTTGGTGCAACGCCCACCGAATCGGCTTGAGTATCAGGTAGGCCAATGTCATGCCGCAGCAGGCGGCGAGTAATGCCAGTCCTAAACTGATCAGTGTTGGATGCAGCAGGTCGAGTAAATTAAAGCGTTGTAAGTTGCTGTTGAGCAGTCCCGGCAGAAGCGCTAGCAGCGGTAGAGACAGCAGCAACCAGCCAGTGTAGTAACTGAACCGGTGCAATCGTTTGGCGTTGTTGCTGGGTACCGGCGTGAAATTGCGACTGGCGGTATCGATCGATAACCAGACCGGGTTGCCAAGCCGCGATACCAGCCACCATAAACCGCCCACGATTAGCAGCTGGGTCCAGGCTAAGGTCAGTGCTTCGGGAATATTGAAGTCATACTTGAGCGCTTGGTAGATGGCCACTTCCAGCGTGGTCGAACGGGGTCCGCCTCCCAGCGCCAGAACGATGGCGAAACTGTTAAAGCAAAGCACGAAGATAAAACCCAGCAGTGTCAGTACGGCGTTACGGATGCCCGGCCATTCGATCAATCGGAGCTGAGCCTGCGGTGAGAGTTTGAGCTGCGCTGCCAGTTTCCAACTGCTGTCAGGGATCGCTTGCAGTTGTTGGTAAAACACTCGCACGGCAAACGGCATATTCAAAAACAGATGCGCCAGCAAGATGCCGCTGAGACCGTAAATATTCCAGTCGTCGCCGAATAATACCGCAGTGATACCCGATAGTTGCCCCGATCGGCCCAGCAACGCGACCAAGCCGGTAATGACGATTAGCGTCGGCATCACGAAGCAGAGCAGACATAGGTTCAAAAAGGCTCGGCGGCCTCGAAGTCGGGGTAGGTAATAGAGCGCTCGTGCGATGGGCCAGGCCAGGGCAACTGACAATAGTGCACTGAGCAGTGCCTGAAAGATCGAAAATTGAAGTATTTGGTGGAAGTAACCATCGCTTAACAACGACCAGTCAGGCCCTTCACCGTTGAACCCTATCAACCCCTGAAAGGCGAGCAGGGTTAGCAGCAAGGCTCCTGACAAGGCCAGATAACCGGCAATACGCCACGGATTGAACCGGGGCCAGGGGTTTGGTTGTTCGCCGGATAGCGCCACCGCTTGATACCTGATTACTGTGACGCGGCGCTACGCCATTCACGAATCCATGCGCTGCGTTGTGCCGCGATTTCAGCCGGACTAAAACCGATGCGGGTCGGCGCGATCAATTGATCAAACACCGGTGGCAATGCAACGCTATCGATCACCGGCATCATCCAGTTGGTTGTCGGGATGATTGTCTGAGCTTCGGCTGAAACCAAAAAGGCAAGAAACTGGCGGGCAAGCTCGGGCTGCTTGCTGGTGCGGGTGATCGCTGCGACTTCGATCTGTGCGACATGGCCCTCGCTAAACAGTGCTGCGCGGTATTGGTCCTTTCCTTCGGCAACAACATGGTAGGCGGGTGAGGTGTTATAGCTGAGCACATAATCGGCATCACCTTCCAAAAACAGGCTGTAGGCTTCCCACCAGCCTTTGGTTACCGTACGGGTGTGGCTGGAAAGTTGTTGCCAGGCTTGATCAGACTGATCACCGTAGACCGACTTAACCCACAGCATTAAGCCTTGTCCGGGGGTGCTGGTACGGGGGTCCTGGTAGATAACGCTGGCGTCAGATTCGACCAGCGCCTTAAGCGATGTGGCTGGGTTGGTGATTTTCTGTGAGTCATAAATGAAGGCGAAGTAGCCGTAATCGAATGGCATAAAATCGGTGTCCTGCCAGTTCAGCTCAGCGGTCAGTCCCTCTAGCGGTAGATCGTGAGGTTGTACCAGATTTTCTTGACGGGCTACTTCAATCAATGCGTCATCGAGGCCGACAATCGCGTCGGCTTTGGTGCGGTCCTTTTCGATTCGTAACCGATTCAGAATGCTGACTCCATCATCGACCGCGATGAAGTTCAGATCGCACTGACATTGTGCTTCAAAGGCCGACTCTAACTTCGGTCCTGGCCCCCATTCTGAGACAAACGAATCGTAGGTGTAGACCGTTAGCTGAGGCAGGTCGTTGGCTTGCTGAGCAGTCTGCTCGGCAATACAGGCACTGCTTAAACCGAGACAGGTGACAAGAGTGAGGAGTTTATTCATGGCTAGCAGAGGACCTTGGGCGTATTTCAAAACTCGGAGACACAAGGCGCCAGCACTTATTCCCTCCGCCAGTGTTAACCGGATCAGGTTCTACGGGTTAAACTCTCAGCCTGTGAGTCGCTGGCTTGAACAACAATGCGCGACTCAGGCACCCCGATAAGATATCGGCCGATTTTATCGCACTCTCTACGGCGACGCCATGACCTTTGAATTAAGCTCCGATCTCGGCTTTACAGGCGATAGTATTCGCGGGCGGTTGGCCATGGTGAATCGCTGGTTAGAGGATGAGCCTGATTGGCAGACCTTGGCCGATAGCGGCAGTACCAATCAACTTTTCAGGGGGCGTTCTCGTGGTCGAAATCTGGTGCTGCGACTCAATGCCACTGAGCGTTATGCTTTTGGCGTCGACCGGTGCCGGGAAGCCACAGTATTAGCGTTAATTTCGGTGTACGACTGGGCACCGCAGTTGCTGTACAACGATTGGCAACAAGGCTGGTGCCTGATGGAAGACCACGGCCATGCTTGTGTCAACTCGGGCTTGACGGTGTCTGTCGAGCCGCTAGCTGCACTGCTGGAGGCGATCGGGCAGTGGCAGCAGCTCAATGTTGAGCGTACCGAACTGTCGATTTGTCGTCTCGATTACTCGGTGTTGTCGGATCGTTACCGATCTGCGTTTGGTTCAACCCCCGATCGGGTATGGATGCAAATGCTACACCGGTTTGATGAAATCTATCGCTCACTTGCAGTTGTTCCTGAGTGTTTGACGCATCATGATTTGCATCCAGGCAATCTTTGCGGAGAAAATTTGTGCTCAGAAGCATTAGCCCAAATAGAGTCGGACTCTCGTTGGCGCGTGCTGGATTGGGAGTATGCTGCGGTTGCCAACCCGTGGTTTGATGCAGCCGCGTTGCATCGGAAATTTGGCGTCGAAAAAGAGTTGATAGCCGGGCTTCCTGCATTTTTGCAGCTTTCACGGGCGCAATTTGAACGTTGCTTGGACAACGCTTGCTGGCTGAGTGAGGCGCTCGAGTGTCTCTGGTATGCGGTACGCTCACCGGTTGAAGGTGCTGTGCAGCATCGCCAGACTGCTCAGAAGCTACTGCTTATACCGTTATCTTCTGGTGTTGGCCGATAGCTCGCTTGATGCTGCCGATGCCGCTATAAATCAACATAAGAGTGGTGGTTGTTGAGCGGGTTTGGGAGGTATCAGTTGTATTGGCCGGGGTATTTGGTAGAAGGAGAGGGCCTTATACCGCTGATGTGATCGATGGCGGTGTGGTGTCTTGGCCCCTATGACCGGCTATTTACCGGGACCGGCAGATCGGTAAACGTATCTACGTTATGCGCAACCGAAAAGGTCGTAACCCGAAGCCCGTTTAAGCTAGCTCCCTGAGTCCGGGTTACAAAGATTGAAACGCCGCTACTGCCTCCTGCAGCAACGGCCCGGTTATCCGCTGCTAGCCTTCGGCTGGCTGACGGGTGGCAGCACTCCTTGATGGGGCTCGGACTGCGACGGGCTGTTGCTTTGTAAGCATTGCTCAGGCGCGCTTACTTGATCCTGGAGCGTATCAGTGACGACACCTTGTAACGGCACCACACGGTTGTTTTCAAGCTTGAGGCCTATGTCTGACAGCAGATGTGGCGGCAGGTGGCGTACTTGCTGATAAGTCAGGTGCTCACTGGCCCGGCGGTTGATCCGTGATAGCGCGCAAGTTATTAACGAAATAAGGGTCATGATCGATCTCTCCATAGTAGAGACCGGGAACCTGACGGGATAAAAGCAGAGTTATTGCTAATGGCCGCGACAGAATTCGCGGCCATTGTTTGATTAGTTAATCAGCGCGCGAGCAGGCAGCAGAGTGCGTCCAAATAGGATTGGATGCAGTTTTTCGAAAATTGTTGGTGCAAAAGACAGCTTGCATCGAATTCGAACTCTAAGTGACCGGGCTGAATATGTCCGAAAGCGGACCACTTCATTAAACGTGTCAGATCGGGTTTGGTCAAGCCGGCATGCCGAGTCAAAGATAAAAAACACTGAATCATTGTGTTATGACGTTTCGCCGACGAGGACTCTGACAAGTGGATAGGCGATTCAGCGTTGTTACCTTTTGAGAATTAACAGAGTTGAGATAGTTGATAAATATACTCAGGAGTAAGTGGCGATAGATAGAAGTGGGCACTATGCTGAATTTATAGCGTAGTAATCAGCCAGCTCAAACACTACGACTGATCAGCCTTATCCGTCACCGTACATCCCCAATGCGGTGATCAGCCGGGATCCGTACCCCCTTCACGGATCCCGTTTTTTTATCTGCCGTTTCTCTTATTGAGTGCGGGCTTATTGATTGTTTTCTAATCTTATCCATTGCTGATTTGTATCAATAGATGATGTTGTTTTATTGTGCTCATCCTAATGAACGTTCATTTCCGATGGCAGTATTGTAAGTCGTTTTCAGCTTATAGACTGTTGTTCTAGCATTAACGCTTGGCGATAAGTCTTAGACTTTGGGAAACTCTACGGTAAAACCTCGGGTTCGTTTTGTGATGATCATGAGGAAGTTGTTGATCCTCATATCAGAGATTTTTATGTCATCAGATCCCGGCTTAAACACTGCTTGTGGGGTATCAGATTCTGCTGGCCGTTCCCCGCTTCAGCGTCGTACCCACATCCTTGAACTGCTGTTCAGCGATCACCCGTTACCCGAATTACTGAGCGAGTTGGTACAAATTATTGAGCAGGAATGCCAAGGTATGGTGGCTTCCATTCTTCTGCTTAGTGATGACAAGGGGCGCTTGCTGCTAGGCGCCGCGCCAAGCTTACCCGATGATTATAATCAGACGGTCAATGGTATGCAGATCGGCCAAGGGCAAGGGTCATGTGGAACGGCTGCTTATACTGGCAAGCGGGTTATCGTCACCGATATTGATACGCATCCATACTGGGGTGATTTCAAGCAGTTGGCACTCGGTGCCGGTTTGAAAGCTTGCTGGTCGGAACCGGTGTTTGACTCGCAGGGGCAGGTGCTGGGTACTTTTGCGATGTACTATTATCAGCAACGGGTGCCGACAGCGTAGGACATTGAGCTGATTGAGGAAGCGGGCAAATTGGCCAGTATCCTGATCGAACGCTTTCGGACGATGGGGCTACAGCGGGTGGCGATGTCGATCTTCGACAGCATGCCCTACGCGCTGATGATCCTGAATCAGGATATGAGCATTATCGATGTTAACCCCGCGTTTAGTGAAATTACCGGGTACAGCGAAGCGGAGGCGCTTGGTGTCTCACCGGCTCAACTGTTGGCGGTTGACGACAGTGTTTGGGCACCCGGTTCGCCTATCTGGGACAGTATTGAACAGTCCAATTTCTGGCAAGGTGAAATACAGCATCGCCACAAGAGTGGTGGTATCTACGATGAGTTATTGACCGTTACGGTCATTCGAGATGATAGCGGTGAGGTGGTGCACCATATCGCTGTCTCGTCAGATATCAGTGCTCGCAAAACGGTTGAGCGGTTGGTGTCGTATCAAGCCAACCATGATCGATTAACGGGCCTTCCAAATCGTAATCTGGGGTACGACAGGCTGACGCAAATGTTAGCGCAGGCTCAGCGAAAGCAGCAACAGGTCGGTTTGATGGTGCTTGACCTTGATCACTTTAAAAATGTGAATGATAGCTTAGGGCATGACAAGGGTGATGAGCTGCTGGTGAAAGTTAGCGAGGGGTTACGCTCTTTGTTACGTGATTCCGACACTCTGGATCGACTTCACTCATCCAACGATGATTTATCGCCGATTCAGTATGAGCAATTAGCAAATTAAAGTGTCCGGAATTGTTGACCAGGACAAAGAGATCGCTAAAAGGGTGTTGCAACAATCCGCCAAACCTTATCAGTTGGCTGACGGCCAATTGGTACATATCACGTTTAGTATCGGCATCTCGGTCTTTCCCGAAGACGGCCGTGATATGAAAAGACTTTTTTCTGCTGCGGATCAAGCGATGTACCAAGCCAAGAGCAGTGGGCGCTATTGTTTTCAGTTTTTTACTGAAAGTATGCAGCAGGAAGCCGACCGGCACGGCTGGATCAGCAACGAACTGAAAGCAGCGATCGAAGCGGATCTGCTCAAGGTGTATTACCGACCGATTTTTAATGCAGAAGATGGTCGGTTTAATAAATTTGAGGTGCTGTTGCGCTGGCCTCATCCTGAGCAGGGCTGTATCTCACCTGCAGAGTTTATCCCTGTTGCCGAGAAATGCGGCTTGATTCGTGAGTTGGGTATCTACGTTCGCGAGAAAGCATGCCAACAGTCACGAAAGTGGCTTGATGCAGGACATGATCTTAGTGTGTCGGTGAATGTCTCGACACTGGAGTTTCTGGATCCTGATTTCTCTCTGTCTTTGTCGAAACCTTGAACCGTTACCACTTACCGCATCAGACAATGGTTATGGAGATAACCGAAAGTGCTCTGATGAAAGGTCCGCATGATGTACGCGATATCCTCTTCAGGTTACGTGATCAGGGAGTCAAAATATCGATCGATGACTTTGGTACCGGTTACTCCTCACTGGCTTATCTGGCTGAACTTCCTATTGATGAACTGAAGATTGATCGTCGTTTTATCGACGGTTCCGAATCGGATTCGCGCAAGCAAGCGCTCATCGATGCGATGCTTAATATCGGTCGTAGCCTTGGCTTGGAGGTGGTTGCGGAAGGGGTGGAGACCGAGCAGCAATCACAATTTCTCAAGGACAAAGGCTGTAACTTGTTACAGGGATTTCTGTTTCACAAACCTCAGGATGCCGACAGTATCACCGCGTTGTTGGGCGCTAATAGCCAATAAAAGCGGCCGACTGTATGGCAATGGAATTGGGTTTTAGTTATTGAGTGTCTATAAAATAACTCACCTGTGTAAAAAATACTTGACGATCGTTGCCTGCCAGGATTAAGTTACCCCTCCTGCTGCCTCACAAGGGCAAGCAGGGATAACAGATAAACGATCCTTATCGATCGGATAAAAATAATCAAATCTGCTGTCGTACCGTGATCCGGTGTGACCAAAGGTAATTTTTATGTATTCAGCTCCGCCTCGACTTTTCACCTCTGTTTTTTCCTCGATCACCACGTCATTAGCCGGTCCACACCCGTTAGTGCCTTGCGATTTTTCGCTGTTCGGTGATAACGATCATACATCGCTAACAGCGTTAGCGACTGCCTAGTCCGTTAATTAATCAAGCCAATTAGCACCACAATCCAGCCTTTGGCGTTGCCGGTCTAAGCTCTGTCGAGTTTTACCCGCTCTAGTCGATCTCGTTGCTGCGCCTTGCTCTGCATTCTTATTCGGCAAGTTGTCCGATCGGATGCATAGAGCGAATTAGACCAGTGCTGTGTTTGTGTTGCCCGAGTGAACATATTCAGGAGAAACAGCATGTCTGTCTTTAGTCATTGTGAATTTGATAATCACCAACAGCTGAACTTTTTCTGCGATCCGGCCAGCGGCCTCAAAGCGATTGTGGCGGTGCATAACAGTAATCGTGGTCCTGCACTGGGTGGTTGCCGGATGTGGAACTACGACAGCGATGAAGAAGCGTTACGTGATGTTCTGCGGTTGTCCAAGGGAATGACCTACAAGTCGGCGCTGGCCAATATTGCGCTGGGTGGCGGTAAATCGGTGATCCTGGGTGATCCGCGTCAGCACAAGAGTGAAGCCCTGCTTGAAGCGATGGGGCGCTTCTTGGAAAAGATGGGAGACAGCTATATTGCTGCCGAAGATTCGGGCACCTCGGTTGCCGATCTGAAGGTGATGGCGCGTCATACCGATAACGTAGCCGGTGTGACAGAACGAACCGGCATCGACGGTAACCCGTGCAACGGCGACCCTTCGCCAGCTACCGCCTACGGCACCTTTGTTGGTTTGCGTACGGCGGTAAAGCATAGACTGGGCCGCGATGATCTTCGTGGTTTGAAAGTTGCTGTGCAAGGCGTTGGTAACGTTGGCTTTCGGTTGGCGCAGCACTTGTCAGCGGCGGGTGCCGAACTGTTTGTCAGCGATATTCACGCAGATCAGGTTGAGCGGGCGGTCGAGCAATTGGGGGCCACTGCAGTGTCTGCCGAGCAGATTCTGAGTCTTGATGTTGATGTGCTGGCTCCCTGCGCACTGGGTGCTGTGTTGAACGACCAGTCGATTCCGCAGATCAAGGCGCGGGTAATTGCCGGTGCCTCTAACAACCAGTTGGCTGCTGCCCATCACGACGCGATGTTGCGACAGCAAGGCATCCTCTACACCCCGGACTACGCCATCAATGCTGGCGGCATCATCGATGTTTACTACGAGCGGGTCGGCCACGACCACCACCAGGTGCGGGCACATATCGAATCGATCGCCGACACGCTGGAGCAGATCTTCCAGCGTGCCGATGAGGCTAATCGTCCCACCGGTGAAATCGCCAACGAATTGGCCGAAGAGCGGTTTATGAATCTTGAAACTGTAGCGGTGTAACGCTTCGGTTCGCTTTTTAGAAACTCCCATAATGATAACAAACGGAGACAATAACGTGACTCAAACACTACAAGGCGGCGACTCTATGTCAGCAACCAACGAGACTGCCAGCTCATCCAATCCCATGTGGTCATCGCGACTGGCCTTTATTTTGGCTGCCAGCGGTTCGGCGGTCGGGCTGGGTAATATCTGGAAATTCCCGTATATCACCGGTGAAAACGGTGGCGGTGCGTTCGTGCTGGTCTATCTGCTGTGTATTGCGGTGGTCGGGATACCGATCATGATCGCCGAGGTGATGATCGGTCGACGCGGTGGCGGTAGCCCGCTCAATAGCATGCGGGCGTTGATCTCACGCGATGGTCTCTCGTCGCGCTGGAAGTGGGTTGGCGGCATGGGCATGCTGGCTTCGTTTCTGATCCTGTCGTTCTACTCAGTGATCGGTGGCTGGGCGTTGGCCTACGTCGGGAATTCGGCAGGCGGTGCGTTTGTCGGTGCCAGTACCGAGCAGATAGGTGAGATGTTTGGGGGCCTGTTGGGTGACCCTGGAAAACTGTTGTTATGGCATTCGCTATTTATGGTGATGGTGATTGTTATCGTCGCCCGCGGTATTCGCTCGGGCATGGAAAAGGCGATCAATATCCTGATGCCATTGTTGTTTGTGCTGCTGTTGGTGATGGTTGGTTTTGCCATGAGTACCGATAAGTTTTCTGCCGGATTCAGCTTCCTGTTTAATCCTGACTTCTCCAAGTTGACAACCGACGGTGTGTTGACTGCTCTGGGCCACGCATTCTTTACCTTGAGCTTGGGCATGGGCGTGATGATGGCATACGGTTCCTACCTGCCTAAAAATGTCTCGATCGTGAAAACCGCAGTGACTGTGTCGGTGGTCGATACTGCTGTGGCGCTGTTGGCTGGTCTGGCGATCTTTCCTCTGGTCTTCGCCAACGGCCTGGAGCCGGGTGCCGGCCCTGGGCTGATCTTCCAGACTCTGCCGCTGGCGTTCAGCCAGATGCCCGGTGGTGTCTTCTTTGGCAGCCTGTTCTTTATCCTGCTAGTGGTTGCCGCGATCACGTCAGCGATCTCATTGCTCGAGCCGGTGGTCGAGTGGTTGTCCGAACACAAAGGTATCTCGCGACTGACCGCAACGCTGATTGGTGGTGCTTCGGTCTGGCTGTTAGGTATCGTCACCGTACTGTCGCTTAACGTCTGGTCAGATGTCACACCGTTGGCGATGTTTGAGCGGTTTGAGGGCAAAACCCTTTTTGACCTACTCGATTTCGTCACCGCTAACCTGATGATGCCACTCAGCGGTTTGCTGATTGCGTTGTTTGTTGGCTGGTTCATGTCACAACAGGCTACCGAAGAGGAGCTGGCTTTGGACAAAGGGGTAGCTTACAAAAGCTTTATGTGGGTGTTGCGCTACCCGACCCCTGCAGCTGTTTTGGTCGTCTTTGTTTACAATTTGGCTTGACTTGAGCTTTTAGAATAAACAGAAGGCATAAGCTCGCTCTGAAAGAATGGCTGAGAAAGAACGGCACAGAACGAGCAATCAAGGCCGACCCTTAACAGGGTTGGCCTTTTTTATTAGCTGTTAAGTGTGATGATCTGGCCGGATCAGGCGCTGAGTCGCATGCTGCGCTTTCGATAGTCGGACGGTGAGCAGCCGAACCAACGCTTGAAGGCGCGGGAGAAGTTCGCCGGGTCGGAGAAACCAAGCAGGTAGGTTATTTCGGTCAGGCTTAAGCGCGAATCGAGGATATAGTTTTTGGCCAGCTCTTTGCGTACCGACTGCACTAGCCCGCTGAAACTGACGCCGCTGTCTTTGAGTTGGCGTTGTAATGTTCGGACGCTGAGGGCCAGCGCATTGGCGACACCCGCCTCAGCCAAGGAACCGCTGGGTAGCTGGGTGATGATTTCACACTCTGTTCGGGTCTTGATGTCTGCTTGATCGATACGAGCGATGTAAGCTTCAGCGATCTTTTCGTTGGCCCGAAGTAGTTCCGGGTTAGCACCGATGATAGGCTTTTCACAATCACTCAGGTGCATCACTACCGCGACTGACTCGGTCTGATAGTAGACCGGGCAGCCAAGGTGGTTTTCCAGCAGCAGCGCATTATCCGGGCGAGGGATCGGAAGCTCGACGCGTACCGGTGAATAGTGATGGCCAAGTAGCTGGCGCAGCATCGTAACCACCATCGAAACAGCAGCCATTCGACTGCAGTCCAGGGTTGAGGCCTGGTCACTGTCGATATCGATCTCAAAATGACATAAGGGTGCCTGCACCCACAGTTTGCTGACAAAGGCATCGTTGATCAGTTTGCCGTAGCGTTGAAACCGTTGCAGGGCGTCGAGAGCCGACGGGCTGGCGAGCCAGGCAAAACCCAGCGCGTGGAAATTCTTTGCTGACCAGCGCTGGCCAACACTGACGCCAAAGTTGGGGTGCTTAGAAGCTTGTTCGGCGGCGCTCCAAAGCCTCGTCATACCGGCAATGTCATATCGCGCGTTGCCGTCTGCCAACCAGTCCGGATTGAGTCCTGCTTCGATGAAAATACCTCTCGGGTCTTGTCCCTCGTCCTGTAACGTCTGCCAGATCAGGGCGGAAAATGAGCTTAGGACTGTTGTTGTCATGTAAGTCTTCCGTTAAAACTGTGTCAGAGAACGTTTCGGTACCATGAATGTTGTTGCGCACTTTAGTTGGTCACTATCGTTGGCCATTCGCGCCAGCCGCTATCGATGTAAATTAGCACTTGTCATAGAGCACTTGTCAGTTGAGAACAGTGATTGGCGGCTAGGGATAAGCCGGTGATCAGCAGTTGGCAGCCAGGGACAATCTCCCCTCATCATCACCTCATACACTAGCAGCCTAGCGTTTAAATGTTACCCGTAAAGGATTGATGAGAGGTAAAGATTATGGCGAATCCAACAATAAATCGTTCAAAGGAATCCCAGCCCAGCACCAAAACCCAGATGCAACATACACTCAATGACAGTTTCAGTTGCATTGGACCGGGTCTTCATAGCGGCATGAAAGTGGTGATGACGGTGATGCCGGCTGAGGAGAATAGTGGCTATGTCTTCGTGCGCCGAGATCTGCCAATCAACCGATCTATTGTCCCTGCTCGTTTTAACACGGTCACCGATACCCGCCTATCGACGACAGTGAGTAACGAGCTTGGGACCCGTGTCAGCACGATCGAACACTTGATTGCGGCGCTGCGTGCTTGCGATATCGATAATGCCCGGATCGTGCTCGATGGGCCTGAGGTGCCGATCATGGATGGTAGTGCAGCGCCGTTCATCGCGTTAATCGAACAGATGGGGGTGCGTCAACAACAGCGTCAACGGATGGCTATTGTAATCACTAAACCGGTGTCGGTGCGTGACGGCAAGTCCACCGCACGATTGACGCCGGCGCCACTGCCGAGTATCGATCTGGTGATAGATTTTGATCATCCGGCTATCGGTCGGCAGCAGCAATATACCTTGATCGAAAAACACAGCTTTGCTGAACACTATGCCAAAGCCCGTACCTTTGGCTTTAAGGATCAACTGGAAACGTTGAGAAAACTGGGTTTGGCTAAGGGCGGTAATATCAACAATGCTTTATTGATCGATGATCAGGGAGTGGTCAACCCCGAAGGCTTACGTTACGACGATGAGTTTGCCCGTCACAAAGTGCTCGATGCGATTGGTGATCTGGCGTTGGCTGGCTGTCCTATCATCGGTAAATTCAGCGGCTATAGATCGGGACATGCCTTGAATAATCAGTTATTGCGGGAGTTGATGCTCAACCCGCATTGTTGGCATTACACCACCATGGACCACGCCACTGAAGAGTGGCAGGCGCTGACTGAAATCGGATCGGAGCAACCGTTTAATCACTATGACCGAGGTCTGACTCCACTACGGCAGTACCATTGAGTTGTGATTGCAGCAGCGGAGAATCGCCGGTAGGCTGGCTTGCTATTGATCCAGAGAAAGGCGGTGATCGTATCGTGATCACCGCGCTAAACAACAGAGTAGTAAAATATGCGTGCGACACTGTATTACGCTCACGATCCAATGTGCAGTTGGTGCTGGGGTTTCAGCCGGACCTGGCAGTCAATAGAGCGGGGTTTGCCGCCATCGGTTACGGTGGAACGTTTGCTTGGCGGCTTGGCTGCCGATAGCGATGTGGCTATGCCTGCTGAGATGCAGCAGTTTTTGCGGCAAACTTGGCAGCGTATTCAGCAACAGATACCGGGTACCGAATTCAATTTTGATTTTTGGGATCACTGCAGCCCGCGTCGCTCGACCTATCCGGCCTGTCGTGCTGTGATAGCGGCGGCTAATCAAGGCGCGGAGTATCATGCCAAGATGACTTTGGCGATTCAAAAAGGTTATTACCTTGAGGCGCGGAACCCATCCGATGATGCAACGCTGATCGGTATGGCAAAGGCGTTGGGGTTGGATGTTGAGGGTTTTACTGCAGAGCTGAATGCGCCGCAGACGCAGCAGCGGTTGATGCAGGATATACTGCGTAGTCAGCAACTGGGCGCGCAGGGTTTTCCCAGTTTGATCCTGCAGCAGGGCGACCAGCAGTGGTTGCTACCGTTGGACTATCACAATCCAGATGCCACCTTGCAGCGAATTAATAGCCTGTTAGGACATAGCGATTAAGCGCGATGCGTTTTTTATCGCAACACCAAAACGTATGTCAGCTGCCGTTAGATCTGCGGGCTTTAGTTGATAAGAGCTGGAGTAACTTGTGAAGCAACGTGGCGACCTCACTGATATTCGACGAGAGTATCAATCCGAGCCTTTCGGCGAAGATTCTCTGAAAGGCTCTCCTAAACTGCAGTTCGATAGTTGGTTTGAGCACTATCGAGCGTTAGAGCCGGTAAACGCCACCGCGATGGTATTGGCGACAGCGTCTGCACAGGGGCAGCCAGCAGCTAGAATTGTTTTGTTAAAGCATTACGACGAGAAGGGTTTTTGCTGGTATACCGATTACTCAAGTCACAAAGGGCAGGCACTAGCCGACAACCCAGAAGCGGAGTTGCTATTTTATTGGCCGGAGCTGGATCGGCAAGTGCGAATCTCGGGTCACGTCGAGAAGCTGGGTCGCGATAGTGCTGAGCACTATTTTAATGAGCGACCGCGTGGCAGCCAAATCAGTGCTGCGGCTTCTTTTCAGAGTGGAGTGGTCACCGATCGAGCACAACTGGAATCTCAGGTTGATCAGCTGCAACAGCAGTATCAGGATCTGTCAGTGCCGTGCCCGTCGCGATGGGGGGGGTATCAGTTGCGGCCTCGCAGATATGAGTTCTGGCAAGGCCGAGAAAGCAGACTACATGACAGGTTAGTTTACAAACTGAATTCATCGGGCCTGTGGCAGGTAGAGAGGTTGTCGCCTTAGTCGGTTCTTGCCGACATCCGTTTTCGAAAAATGTGCAGCTTTGAGTGCTGTCTTTGCGGTGCTTTTGCTCGTGGTTCAGGGCCGAGCCTGAAGCAGTGCATTTAAACCACCACCATTGTGTAATTGGGTATAGTCTTGTTCGATTAATATCTTATAGGCGATACCCGAGCGATTACCGCTGCGGCAGTAAAGTACCACTTCACGGTCTTTACGGATCTCAAGCTGGGCAAAACGAGCGGCGATCTCCTGATATGGAATATGCAGCGCCCCCGGAAGGTGAGCATTGGCGTATTCTTCCGTCGTGCGAACATCGATAACCAAGGCGTTTTGCTCAATCAGCTGCCAAGCTTCGGTTTCACGGCTATCGGCCATACCTGTTTGAGAGAGCCCAAAGCAGCAAACCAGTAACAGCAGGCGGGTAATCAATCGGGTCATATCAGCATCTCGTATTGGCGTTTTCAGCCGATAGTTTATGCCTGTCGGTTGGCTATTGCTAATGGCAATACCGACGTACAGAACGAGATTAGGCTAAAGAGATAACTTTTCTGGAGGGGGGATGGTTTATAGTTTTAATACACTAGCGGGCTGATGCCGGTACTGCCAACGTGGACAGTACCGCTGATAGCGGACGCGAGTCATCGCAATGGGGTTATGCGGTTAGACCGTGGCGACATCTTCAGCCTGTAGCCCTTTAGGTGTCGTCAACAAGCCGTATTCTACCTGCTGCCCTTCGTCTAGTTTACGATGACCCTCGCCTCGGATCTGTCGATAATGGACGAACACATCGGCACCATCGTCTCGCATGATAAAGCCGAAGCCTTTGGCATCGTTGAACCACTTAACCGTTCCCGTTTCCCTTTCAGACATCGTTATACACCTTCAGTAATATTATAAAACCATTCGATAATAGTGGTTATAGTGAAGTCTGTGAAGTCTGTGAAGCCGGAATCGGACAAGTTTCGACTAATGGATAGGATTTATTTTCTTTGTTTATCAGTGTGTTGGTGACTTATATCAAGCGCACGAGAATGTTGCGAGTGCACACAGGCTAGGACTGATAAGCAGAGGGAGGCGGCGAAGGTAGGTTTGGCTTGATGCTGACAGCTTCACAGGGACGTTTTGGTTGTGACCAGGTTATCTCGAGAGCATCTGTTGCTGGAAGGTATTGAGTTGCTCGGGTGAGTTGAGGTTGATGAAACTTTGCGGCTGATCGCTGAAGTCAACGATGGCGGGTTGCTGTTGGCGTAGCCAGTAGCCAAGTTTGCGGCCGCCTTGATCGAGATATCGCTGCAGGTCTGTCAGTAGGTCCCGATGGATCAGATTAAATGCCGGTTGCAGGTGTTCGCCGTCGTGGGCCACGGCGACCTGGGTGTTTAGCTTGGATGCCGCCTGACTAAGGCGCAGGGCAAGATCAAGAGGTAGTTGTGGACTATCGCAGGGGACAACCATCAACCAGGGTGTTGTTGACTGACGGAGCCCTTGCGCCATGCCAGCCAGAGGCCCCAGGAAATTGTCAGCCTGATCGGCAACAACGGGAAAGCCATAGCGTTGATACTCTGGGTGGCTGCGATTGGCACTGATCATGATTAGCGGGACTTGGCTTTTTACCCGTTCCAGTACGTGCTCTACCATTCGGCGATGATTGAGATCGACCAGTCCTTTGTCGATACCCCCCATCCTTAGTCCTTGGCCTCCGGCTAGAATCAGCGCGCTAAGCGCAGTGGAGTCAGTCATAAAGAGGTGGTCCGGTAATCAAGTGGAAGGGATATAGTGAAGTGCGAATAGTGGAATACATCGAGTTGAGCCGCCGATAATAGCCTGCTGTACGGTAGCGCTGAAGGGCAGGGATTGTTACATATCGAAGAGGATATATCGAATGCGGGTCGCGCGATTTACAGCACTGGAAAGCCGGAGTGATCGATGCTGCAGTTTACCCTAAGCAGCAATCGCTATACCTCTTTATCAGGCATCGAATTGTAAATGTTATCGAACATCAGGTGGTGTTCACGAAATAGATTAAGAAGTTTCGGATCAAAGTGGCCAGGATCGGTTCTGCCATCGCCCTGTGTGATGATCTTGACGGCTTCATCGTGACTAAAAGCCGGCTTATAGCGACGCTTGCTACGCAGGGCATCGTAGACATCAGCGATCGATACCAGCCGTCCCAGTTCAGGGATTCCATCCCCCGTCAAACCGTTTGAATAACCGGTTCCGTCCCAGCGTTCATGGTGGTTAAGGGCAATAACTGCAGCCGTGTCGATCAGCTCGGTACCACTGTTGATTAACATCTTATGTCCGATGTTAGTATGCCTTTTCATCATTTCGAACTCGTCGAAAGTCAACGGCCCCTCTTTAAACAAAATGTCATCAGGAATACCGATTTTACCGATGTCATGCAATACGCTGGCGAGTCGAACGATGTGCTGTTGCTGCTCGTCGAGTCCTGCCAGCTGGGCCAGCAACTCGGCATTCAGGCCAACCCGTACACAGTGCTCGGCGGTTTCAATATCGCGATATTGAGCGATCACGGCTAATCGGTCGATCAGGTGTTCGTCCGCTTCATCCAGATTTTTGGTCTGTTGCAGGTTGGATATTTCAAGTCGACGGGTGTGTTCGAGCAGCGAATCATGTTCATCGAGTCGACGCTGAGCGTTCTCTACCGAGCGCTCCAGGTCTCTCTTGTCGATCGGTTTGTCGAGGAACTCACGAGCTCCCATGCGCATAGTGGCGACGGCATCTTCTTTCTCACCGTCACCGGTAAGAATGATGAATTCGAAATTGCGCTTGTATTGCCGGGTCGCCTGCTCTAAAAATTCGATGCCGTTACAGCGGGGCATACGGAGGTCCGAAACAACGAGGCGAAGTTCCGGGTGTTGCTGCAAAACTGATAATGCGTTGATGCCATCTTCGGCCTGAATTACATCGTATCCGAAACGGCTAAGCATGCGAGCTAAGAGGTTTCGGATGGCCGGTTCGTCATCAACAATCAGTACTGATTGTTCCATTGCGCTTCGAGCCCTTGTTAAGTGCAAGTATAGTTCTTTTGCCAATGCAGTCATGAATAGTAGCAGAAGGTGTTGGGAGCTCCCAGCATAGCTCTTTGATGTATATCATTGTTAGGCAATCTATTTGGAAGGTTGTGATTGTGTTTGGGCCGACTAGGCTATAAAACAACTATATAGACGACACCGTTGATAATTTATGCAGTAACCGGGTGGATGATGAATAGATATTTTCCAGAACGTATTTCAATCAAATTGGGTATTGTGACGCTGGTGGTTGGAGGCCTGTTGGGGGCGTTGGCGTTAGTGATGATTACCTATCTGGACCTGCAATCGGAGCGCCGTAACGTAGCGCAACAGCTTGATACGATTATGACAGTATCGCTGCCTTCTGCCCGGCGTTCTGTGCATCTTTATGATGAGGCGTTGGCTGAAGAGGTTGCCGCAGGTTTGCTGAACTACCCGTTTATTGTCGATGTGGCGATCTATGACGAATTCGGTGCAGTATTGGTGCGTAAGCAACAAACGGTGACGCCTAAGAAACATCTTATGGAGATGTCGATCGTCAATGGTGAAGTCGAGGAGGTTAGCCGCGATATACTGTTACAGCACGTCACCAACGATGCTTCGCTGAAGCCGGGTCGATTGGTATTGCATGTGGACCCAACAGTGATCTATGCCACTTTTTGGGAGCGAACGCTGTGGTACCTGTTACAGATCGCGGTGCTGGTGATATTACTGTCGTGCGTGTTGATGCTGGTTTTCTACCTGATGGTGACCAAGCCGCTGTCGCTGTTTGCCTTAAGCTTTTCCGAGATCGATCCGGGAGACCCCGGGGGTAAAGCGTTGGTGGTTCCTGAATCCCACCAGATGGATGAGCTGGGACAGGTAGCACAGATCAGTAACCAGTTATTGCAGGCGATCGGTGAACACATCAAAGAGCGTGAGCGTGCCGCCGAAGAGCTTCGTAATAAAGATCTGCGTATCCGACAGATCCTCAATGACAGTCCTATTGGTATTACGGTTGTTGCCAGCGATCTGCGACGGGTGTTCGTAAATCGTCGCTTTCTCGAGATGATGGGAACCGAGTCGGAGCAAGAGCTCTTGGATGTCGGCGAAGGTGATAGTTTTGTACATTCGGAGGACGCGCACAAGGTACAGCGTCTGGAAAACTCAGATAAAGAGGAAGTGGAAGGGCTGCAGTTCGAACGTAAACGGCTGGACGGTAGCTCTTGGTGGAGTTTGATGGATATCCGTCGGATGGAGTTCGACGGTGAAGCGGTAACCGTTAATTATCATTATGACATCAGCGAGCGAGTGCTGGCGGAAGAGGAAAATAAGCGTCTTGAGCATCGTTTGGAACAGTCTAAACGCTTGGAGATGGTCGGCACGTTGGCGGGGGGAATCGCCCATGATTTTAATAATATTCTGACGCCTATTCTGGGTTATGCCCAGATGGCGATGGATGATCTGCCTTCCGAAGACCCATTGCGGGCTGACCTGCAAGAGATAGAAAAAGCAGCCAAGCGAGCGAAGAAATTGATTCAGCAGGTGCTGAATTTCAGCCGTAAGCAGTCGGGTACTCGCACTCAGGTGATGCCCGAAGAGGTGATCATCGACGGTATCAGCTTGATCAAGGCCTCGATGCCTAAGACGATTGAGCTTGATCTGCAGTTGTTAACGCCCGGCTTGAAAGTCTGGGGTGACCCATCGCAGCTAGATCAGGTGATGATGAACCTGATGGCTAATGCAGTTGATGCGATTGGTGAACAGCCGGGTAAGATTACCGTAACGATGGATGAGTTCGAGGTAGATCGGGATTACGCCGCCAACTTCCCACAACTCAAACCCGGTAGCTATGCCAAGCTATCGGTCTCCGATGATGGCTGTGGTATCGCGCCGGATACACAGGAGAGAATTTTTGATCCTTTTTTTACCACCAAAGCACCGGGAAAGGGTTCTGGGGTTGGTTTAGCGACCTGCCACCGAATCACCACCGATCATGACGGTGTACTCAGTGTGTATAGCGAAGAGGGTGAGGGATCAACTTTTACCATCTTATTGCCGCTCTTTGATCCTTCGTTAACTCCGGTCACCAAACCGTTGGCGTCGTCCGAAGAAGCGCCGGCAAAACCTGCGGGATTCAGTTATCGAGCAAGAATCGTGTATGTTGACGATGATGAAAAAAATGTCCGTTTTGCCGAACGTTTGCTGTTTCGGTTGGGCTATAAAGTGTCTTCTTACACGTCGTCGCATGAAGCATTCGCAGAGATCGCCAACAAACCTGATCAGATCGACTTGCTGATTACTGACCGTTCGATGCCGGAGTTATCCGGTTACGAGCTGATAGAGAGGATTCGCGGTATATTGCCGGATCTGCCGGTGGTGTTGGTGTCCGGGTTTGCTATAGGTGAGGAGGAACAGCAGCGTCGCTTGGGTGTGTCAGATTTTATCAGCAAACCGTTCGAAAAGGATGAGGTCGCTGAGGTGCTGGATCGGTTATTAAACAATACCTCTGAACTATCGGCGGAAAATGATGAGTTACTTTGAGTTAACCGCTATGGCATCTCTCCTGAAAGACTGCCTTCCTGAAAGAGAGCCATTTGGCCTTACACAGAGACCCTATTGATGACTGAGTTGTGGTTGGTGCTAGTTGCGGATCAGTTTTGGGTAAGTGCTGAGCAGGGTCCTTTTCACAGCAGTTGCCCGGTTGAGCAACTGCAGAGCTTTGTTGTTGGTCGTTATCGTGAAGCGGATATCCGTTTGGTCAGTCTGCCTGTCGAGCAGTTACCTGAGGAGGCAGAGCTACTTGGCTTGCGGCCGTTGTTGATGGCTGCCGAGGATGCTGAATTGACACATCTGCTTAGCCGGGCGGCGCAGCTAAACAGTTGGTTCCTCAATCACCGTTTTTGTAGCCGTTGTGGCGAGCCGGTGAGTGGCCACAAAGAAGATTTCTCTGCTTGGTGTGGCGGGTGTGGCTACCACCAGTATCCTCGTTTATCACCCTGCATTATTGTGCTGGTTACTCGCCCAGGTGATGGTGGAGAGCAGTGTTTGCTGGCGCATGCGGCTCATTTTCCCCACAAGCGTTACAGCACGCTGGCAGGGTTTATCGAGGCGGGAGAAACGGCAGAGCAGGCGGTGGCTCGTGAAGTGCGCGAAGAGGTAGGCATTGAGATCGACAATGTGCGGTATTGGAAGAGCCAGTCCTGGCCGTTCCCTCATTCATTTATGCTGGCTTTTTATGCCGACTATGCGTCCGGTGAAGTGGTTCCGGATGGCGTCGAAATTTTAGATGCACAGTGGTTTAGTATTGATCAACTACCAGAGATGCCGATGCGAATTGGCATCTCTCATGATCTGATCGAAGGTTTCATCAACGGTGTGCATCAGCGTCTGGGCTGATCGGTCTGATCCGAGCGTTATCTTATTCGAATATCATCTGGTTCGATTCAATTACATTGCAGTTGTAGGCGGGTGGCAACAACCGCTTTTTCGTCCTGCGTCCCGTCGTCGTGTGTGCTTGGTTAGCGCTGAAACAGTTTATTGAGTTTCGTGGCTAGCATGATGTTTCCTTCAGCCCGCAGCTGGCCAGTCATATAGGCAGTCGTTCCGCCGATATCGCCACTAATCACACTGACAAACGTTTCGCTGCTCATGATCAGCGTTACATCCGGGTCAGGGTGTTCGTGTTCGCAGATCTGGCACTGCTTATCGTCGATTTCAATGCTGAAATGACGCGATTCATCGATCAGAAATTGAAAAACAACAGTTAGATCTGCCGCGGCATCCGGTAGGAACTTCTCAGGCAGTTTGGCCAAAACTTCATCGATAGTTTTCATTAGGCGCGATACCACTTTGGTTCGTGATCGGGCAGTTTACAGCGATCCGGGCCTGATGGCGTAGCAAAACTTAATGACTTGGATCAGCATCACAAGCGTCGAAGCCTGAAATAACAGGCTAAAAGCCTGCGCTGACGACCACGGTTTTGCTACAATCGCCGCTTTATAATAGGCATCAGTAAGCTGAGGAAACCTTGTGCTGGAATTTTTGTATGAATATGGGCTGTTTTTGGCCAAAGTGGCAACCTTTGTTGCCGCGTTGTTGGTTGTGATCGGCGCAGCAGCTCAGCTAGCAGCGCGAAATAAAAGCGAAGAGAGTGGTCATATAGAAGTGCTCAATATTAACGAGGCACTGGATAATATGACGCAGACATTGAAAGAGCAGGTCTTGGATAAAGACGTACTTAAACAGCAGTTTAAAGAAGAAAAGAAAAAGGACAAAGCTGAAGCCAAACTGCGTGCTAAACAGTTAAAGAAAGGGATCGATCTGGAAGAGCAACATAGAAAGCGGGTATTCGTGATCGACTTTGACGGCGATATCAAAGCTTCTGATGTCGAGCCGTTACGCGAAGAAATTACCTCGATTCTGACACTGGCGACCGAGAAGGATGAAGTTCTTCTTCGGTTGGAAAGTGCCGGCGGTATGGTGCACTCATACGGGCTGGCAGCCTCGCAACTGCAGCGTATTCGTGATCGCAAAATCCCGTTGGTTATAGCCGTTGACCGGGTTGCTGCCAGCGGCGGGTATATGATGGCCTGTATTGCTGATAAGTTGATCGCGGCACCCTTTGCTGTTCTGGGCTCAATCGGTGTGGTTGCGCAGATTCCTAACTTCCATCGCTTACTGAAGAAGAATGATATCGACGTCGAGTTGCTGACAGCCGGTGAACACAAGCGCACCCTGACCATGTTCGGTGAGAATACCGATAAAGATCGGCAGAAGTTTGTTGAAGATCTGGATGATACACATCTGTTGTTTAAGGAGTTCGTAGTCGAGAACCGGCCGCAACTCAATATGGATGAAGTTGCCAATGGTGATGTCTGGTTTGGTAGACGTGCATTAGACAAACAGTTGATTGACGAGATTAGCACCAGTGACGAGTACCTGGTTAGTGCCTGCGACGAAGCCGATGTCTATCAGGTTCGTTTTGTGGAAAAGAAAAGTCTTAGCGAGCGATTGGGTGTCTCTGTCTCTGCTTCGGTGGATCGGGCGTTGACTGTCTGGTGGGAGCGTTTGACCCGGGGCCGCTTTTTTTCATAATAGAGTGAGTGTTTAACCACGCGTTTTTCTGCTCCGCATTGAACCGCGATAACTGTTAGCTCGACAAGGAGTTTTTAGTGGCGACCTCGAAAGCAACTGTACAGCGTATATTGGATACTGCCGTCGAGCTTTTTGCCCAGCAAGGATTTGAGCAGGTTTCGGTACGAGATATCACCACGGCCGCAGGCGTTAACCTGGCATCCGTGAATTATCATTTTGGTTCCCGTGATGCTTTGGTACAGGCTGTTGCTGAGCGTTATCTGACACCGTTGTGTCGTGATATGGAGCGTCAGCTTGATGATTTCGAAGCGTCGGGTGAGAAGCTAGAACTGGAAACCTTGTTGGAGCTGCTTATCAGCGCGATGCTGAAAGCGGTTGAGCAAGATTCACAGGGCATCAGCCTATTCATGCGCTTGCTCAGTCAGGCTTATATGAGTTCTGACAGCTCATTGCGTGCATTTATGGACCGGCGTTACGGACGCAGTTTCCGGCGCTTACTCGATCAATTTGGTCTCCAGCTACCCGAACTCAGCCAGAGTGAGTTTTACTGGCGCTGTCATTTTCTGGTTGGTTCTGCGGTATTGCCTCTCGCTCGGTATAGCTTACTGAGCGAGCAGGAAAAATTATTGCTCGGTGGTCATGCTTCTGAAGCTGAGGTGTTTCATCGGTTGGTTGCTTTTTTGGCTGGTGGCTTACGGGCAGAGGCTGATCTGGTGACACAAAACGAGTTGTTGCAGCAGCGTCCGAGCCCGGCGTCTAGCCATGTATCTGAGACCGCTAACCCCGCTGCGGCCGACTCTGATGATTCAGAGCCCGGACTAAAGGCCGACCCCAGCACCTTGCTCGGTAATGGCTAATGACTGGTGCCCGCATCGGTATTGATCTGAGCCGCCAGACGCTGACCCTGTTTGTTGGTAGTCAGATTGAGAGCCGTTATAGCATCTCATCGGCGCTCAAGGGTGCAGGAGAACAGGTCAATAGTGGCTGCACACCGCGAGGGTTGCATCGGATCAGAGCCAAGGTCGGCGCCGGTTGTCCGCTGGGTTCCGTTTTTATTGGACGGCGGCCTACCGGAGAGCAGTACAGTGCAGAATTGGCAGAGCAGTATCCGCAGCGTGATTGGATACTGAGCCGTATTTTGTGGTTGTGCGGGTGTGAGCCCGGCGTAAACCGTTTAGCTGATCGGGACACGATGCGCCGTTATATCTACATTCATGGCACGCCAGATAGCGAACCGATGGGGCAGCCACTGTCCCATGGCTGTATCCGGATGCGCAATCGTGATTTGATCGCTCTGTTTGAACGGGTTAGCTGCGGCACTTTTGTTCAGATTGACGAGGTCCAGACTGATGAGTCGTCGTGATTTCTGGCCTCGATAGTTCTCCGGCTAAACCGACACATCACTTAACGACGAAATAACTACCCTCATCCACCATCAATAGTATCCACACAAACAAGGAATTTCGATGACTGCCGGTCCGTTAATGCTCGATCTGGAAGGCCTTCAGCTCACCAGTACAGAGCGACTGATGCTTCGCCGTCCCGCGGTGGGCGGGGTGATTTTATTTAGTCGCAACTACCAGTCACCACAGCAGCTATTAGAGCTGACTTCTCAGATACGCCAGATCCGGCCGGAGCTGTTAATCGCCGTCGATCACGAGGGTGGCCGGGTGCAGCGTTTTCGTGATGGCTTTACCCGTATCCCGGCGATGGCGCGCTTAGGTCAACTTTGGTGTCAGGACCCTCAGCAAGGTCTGGCGCTGAGCCATGATTGTGGTTGGTTGTTCGCCTCAGAGCTACAGGCCTACGGTATCGATATTAGTTTTGCGCCGGTACTGGATATTGATTTCGGTATCAGCGAAGTGATCGGTGATCGCAGTTTTGGTATCGACAGTGAGGCGGTCGAGACGGTCGCTGCTGAGTTGATGAGCGGTATGCAGCAAGCGGGTATGGCGACAACCGGTAAGCATTTTCCCGGGCATGGGGCGGTAGCGGCCGATTCACACCTTGAGATGCCGGTTGATCGCCGTTCGTATGAGCAGATAGCCGCGCAGGATCTCAAACCGTTTGCGCGCTTTGCAAAGGCTCAACCGGGCGAGGCGGGTGCCTTGATGGATGCGGTGATGCCAGCGCATGTGGTTTACAGCCAGTGTGACAAACAACCGGCAGGCTTTTCCGCCTTTTGGTTGCAGCAGGTGTTGCGTCAACAACTGGGCTTTGATGGCGTGATCTTTAGCGACGATCTGAGTATGGCGGGTGCCGAGATTGCCGGCAGTTATGCCGAGCGGGCCGAGGCGGCACTGGCGGCGGGCTGCGATATGGTGCTGGTTTGCAATCAACCTCAAGCAGCGCTTGAGGTTCTTGAGTGGCTGGAGCAGCAGGGGCATGTATCGGCGCCGCGTGTTAAAACCATGAAGTCCCGCCAGCCGATCTCGATAGAGCAGTTGCAGGGTGGGGGGCGTTGGCAGCGCTGTCGTCAGCAGTTGGCGGATTTGATCGATCAAGGAGGTTGTGAGGCAGATGGAACTTAAACAAGTGTGGAGTCAGTTAGGCCTGGATAATCCAGAGCGCTACTGGATTATCGAAGTGTTCGTGGTGGTATTTTTAACCCTGCTGGCCAGTTTTCTGCTAAGCCGGTTGTTCAATCGGTTGGCGCTGAAGTTAGAGCGTACCCAAAATATCTGGGATGATGTGGTGCTGGATGCGCTGCGCCGACCCGCTGCGTTGCTGGTTTGGGCGATCGGGCTGGGTTGGGCGGCGCAAGTCATCGATGAGCGAACCAATACCACGCTACTTGCGATCATTGAACCGGGGCGTGATGTTGCAGTCATCGTGCTGCTGAGCTGGTTCCTGTTACGCTTGATTCGGGGAGTCGAGCGCGGTTTGGTCGACCCGGGACGGTTGCAGAAGCCGATGGATCAAACAACCGCGCATGCGATCAGTAAGCTACTGCGCGCTTCTGTGATGATCACCTCGGTATTGGTGATGATGCAGTCGTTAGGTTATAGCGTTTCCGGTGTGCTGGCCTTTGGCGGTATCGGTGGTATCGCGGTCGGTTTTGCCGCCAAAGACCTGTTGGCTAACTTCTTTGGTGGTCTGATGATTTACCTGGATCGGCCTTTTGTGGTTGGTGACTGGATCCGCTCTCCCGATCAAGAGGTTGAGGGCACTGTCGAGTATATTGGCTGGCGTCAGACTCGTATCCGCACGTTCGACAAGCGGCCGCTATACGTGCCAAACGCCACCTTCGCTAATATCTCGGTGGAAAACCCGTCGCGGATGACCAATCGGCGGATCTACGAAACGATCGGTGTGCGATACGACGATGCCGGTGCGTTGCAGGGGATTATCGAAGCGGTGCGTTTAATGCTGAAGAATCACCCCGACATCGACGCAAACCAGACGCTGATTGTAAATCTCAACGCCTTTGGGCCCAGTTCACTCGACTTTTTCGTCTACACCTTCACCAAGACCGTCAACTGGGTCGAGTTCCACTCGGTCAAGCAGGACGTAATGATGAAGATCATGGCGATCATTGATGATCACCAGGCTGAGATCGCCTTCCCGACTCAGACCATTCATCTTGCGGAGGGAGAGGTGCCTGTGGGGGGCTAAGAAAGGTGTGGTCTGGGGGAAGAAATTGGCTTCAGAACCTTATTCAGCAGTTTCCCCCATCTGTGCTTTTACTAACTCCGCCACTTTTCGATACTGACTTTCGGTTTCGGTTTCGGTCTCGGACGATAAGCCCGCGACTACCCCTAATCTATTTTTCTCGGGTTGGTTCTGACTCAGCTTCCATTGGCCGGTTATGGCGGTAATTTCAATTTCCAAACCTACGATCGCCGCCAGCATTTTCTGTATATAACCTTTGGGCGCATCAGATGTCGACCAGGGCGTCGCTTGGCTCGACTCATGTTGAGCCGTTAAGTTCTCTACCATTGCCAGAAGCCAATCTTCGTCATGTGTGAAGGAGATCACACCTTTGACATGGACTGTTACATAATTCCAGGTGGGGACTGCTTTCCCTGTTTCTATTTTTGTTGGGTAGTGATTCGGTGAGATATAACAGTTCGGGCCATTAAATATGACCAGTACCTCGCAGTTGTCTTGGGTGGTTTTCCATATAGGGTTTGTTTTAGCAATATGGGCCTGAAGAATTTTGTTGTCTTGTCTCTCCGTCAGTATTACAGGCAGGTGGTGTGCATCGATTCCGGATTGAGACTGTGTCACTAACGTTGCAAAGGGGTAATCGCGGATCAAACCCTCCAGTTGAACCGTGTCATTTTGCTGGAATCTCTTAGGAATATGCATAACTTCTCCTAGCGTTCTCGGGTGGTAATTTCGTGACTTTACGTAATCGGCAGGTTGTATGACTCAAGGACTGTATGGTTCAAGGAGATAGGGAATCGTTTTATTGGTTCTTTCTTTGCTGCTGCAATGAATGGGCGCGGCAGAGGGCGCGTAACACTAACTATAAGCGATCTAAGCAATACGTAAAACCAAGGCGTACAAGCCAGTGCTTACAAACCAAAATAACCAAAGGGCCAATTCTTAAGTCCGTAGCTAAACCTGTAATAGCGGATGCTCAGCCGGGAGCTGGCGCGAAACCCATAACGCCAATTTATGCCGCATATTCGGCAGGTCAACCTGATCTTTTGCCAGAGGTTCGATCAGCTTATCGTGGATCAGCAATTTGTAGATTGCCTCGATCTTCAGGTCGGCACCGTCAGTCGCCTCAAACGAGCCTGCACCACGCTTGTTCAGGTAGATACCACCGATACGGATGGCCTCTTTGAGTAACTCTTTCTCGTGTTTGAGCTTTTTCATTGATATCCCTGCTATAGGCTGATTCTGGAGAGTAAGGGTGTTGCGAATCAGGAAAGTTGTACCTGAGTATAAAGAGCAGGGGTTAGACAGCAAGTGTTAAACGAGGGATTCGAGACGTGCAGCGGCTAACCCTTTTAGATGCACTGCTAGATGCACTGCAGATGTTTGATGATGCCACACGCGAGTGCTGATTCTGGTCGTAGTATGGTAAGTCGAAGCAGTGCTAAGACAGTGTAACTGTTACTTACCTTCATTCATTCGCCCGATGGGCTGGTGGTCGCTTAGGCTGATGCGATCTGAACTTGATTGCGGCCGTTGTTCTTGGCGCGATACATAGCTTGGTCCGCACGTTCCAGTAGGTCGTCCCAGGGTTCTTGCGGCTGGATCTGAGCGACCCCTGCCGACAATGTAACGCTGCGAAGTGATTGTTTGGTGCGTTTGTTGATGAGATTGATCTTTTCGACTTGATTCAAAACCTGATCGGCTAGTATGACCGCACGGGCTAGTCCGGTTTCGGGCAGAATGACTATCATCTCCTCACCGCCAAAGCGGATAGCCAGGTCCTGTTCACCAATCGCGCCTTTAATCTGGTTGGCAACCACTTGCAGCACTTTGTCGCCAAGCAGGTGGCCGTGATCATCATTGAACTGCTTAAAATGATCGATATCGAACACCACAAGGCTCAGCTGTGAGTGGTCAAGATGGCGCAGGCGCTCCAGGTGGTGGTTCATGCCCGCGCGGTTGAGCATGCCGGTCAATGGGTCGGTGATAGCCTGTTGCTGTGACTGCTGCAGCTGCTGTTGAAGTTCGGCGGCATTTGTTTCGGCTTGTTGTAGCTGCTGTCTGAGTTTTTGCTGATCCTGCTTGGCATTTAATGATGCCTGTAACAGGTTAGATACCACTTGCTCAAGCTTGGCCAGCGCGGGTTTCTTTGCTAGCTCGTCCATCCCTTGATCAAGGCTGTGGGTGAGGTCCTCGACGCTGGCGTTGCTGTCTCGTACTGATGTAAGCAGGTTGTCGATCACTTCCCGGACTTGGTGGGCACCCTCGACCAGCTCCTGTGATTCGGGTACCAGGTGCTCCTGATGAAGCTGAGTAATGTAGGAGTGGTTCAGCTGATGGCCAAGGCTAGTGTGCTGGTTGATCTCTTCGGACAGCTGCGGGTGGTTACCGCTCAGGTGTTCGTAAGAGACCATATAGTGAAGCGGAATAGGCTGGATTTTGTGCGCGCGGCAGAAGGTTTCGACTTGTCCAAATAGGGTAAAAGCGTCGGTGGAGTAGCTGGGCTTCATAGCCGTTTTGTCCTCACGGAAAGATACATCGTGGGTATCTTGTTGCTATTGGAACGGTACAACTGGAAACCGTTATCGGATCTTTCCGTAATGACCCTTATGGTCAGCAAACTCGTTCCGTGAGTGGTTTGTGTCTGGTTCTGTGTCGCATTAAGTGCTGATTTAAGCAGTTGCAGAAAGTTAAAATCAGCTTAATGCTTTGATTATTCTAATCTTGATGGCGATATTAGAGAGTTACTCAGGATCGTTCAACCATTATTGGAATGGGTTTTTGCTTAATTGCGGAAATATTGGTGATCTGTTTGACTAAAGGCGTGGGTTTGAGAGGGTGGCTCCTATTGGAACCGGACAGGGGTGTGTTGGCAGGGGCTTGGGTAGTAATAGGGTGGGGCAATAAAAGATAGGGTTATAAAAGTATGAAGCCAGAAAAATCGGGAGAGTGCAGGATAGGGCGAACGCTACCCTGCACGGCGCCGGGATCAGGCAGCGTTGTGCATATGGACATCCTGTTGTGGGTAGGGGATCGAAATTTTGGCTTCATCAAAGGCCAGTTTCACCTTCTCTTGCATGTCAAAGAATACGCCCCAGTAGTCCTCCGCGTTAACGAAAGCGCGGACGGTGAAGTTGACCGAGCTGTCGGCCAACTCAGACAGTAATACCTGGCTTTCGGGATCTTTTAGAATCCGTTGGTCTTCGTCGACCAGCTTTTGCAGCAGTGCTTTAGCTTGCTTCAGGTCGTCGTCATAGCCGATACCGAACACCATGTCGACACGGCGGATCGGGCTCAGCGAGTAATTTGTGATCGAGCCGTTTGAGATCGGACCGTTAGGGATGATGATGGTTTTGCGATCGCCGGTATGCATGATGGTATTAAAGATCTGAATTTCCTTAACCACGCCGGAATGTCCTTGCGCTTCGATGAAGTCACCGACTTTGAAAGGCTTGAAGAGCAGGATGAGCACGCCGCCGGCAAAGTTAGAAAGGCTGCCCTGTAGCGCCAAGCCGACCGCCAAGCCTGCAGCACCGAAGATGGCGATGAAGGATGTGGTCTCGATACCGATCATCGAAGCGACACTGATCAGTAGCAGGATTTTAAGAATGGTGCCAGCAAGCTTTTCAAGGAAGATCGCCAGTGTGGGTTCTACATTTGATACCTGCAGCGCTCTATCGAGGCCTTTGATGACCATGCTTACCAGCCATAGGCCGATAATCAGAGTCAGGATTGCCAGCAACAGCTTCCCGCCGTAGAGGGCTCCGTATTCGATCGCAAGTTCGGTATAGAGGTTGATATCGACGCTGCCAAGTGCGTCTGTTGCGTTGGATTCTTCCATGGTGAGTTCCTTGCATTATCGGGGGAGGTCGGTGATGGCCAAATAGTGTAGCCGAACTGGAAGGGCGGCAAAAGAGTTTGCGGTCGGAAGATCGGCGTCGAAAGGGGGGCTGATCTGTGGTTCGTCGGCTCGATAGGCAACCGTTAAGATATAGCCGTCGCTTCTTTCTATTGGTGGGAGGGTTGCACTCCCCTCTTGCTTGGGAACCCTTCGAAAACAATCATCAGAACCGTATTAAGAGCTTTGCATCCAATGCTAACTGACCTATAATGCGCCGTCCGTTTTGGTAGGCCGATTTGCCCGCCACGGTTAATGTAAGTATGTAAGTTGTCATGGTTTGACCGATAGCCGCCGTCAGAATGCGGTTCACGGTGTGGCAACCAATAACTATAGGAAACGCCGAATCATTAAGGTTCGGGGAAGATATAAGGCAAATTTCATGTATACAGTTAGCACTAAGCCCGCTGAAGTTAAGCGCGAGTGGTTTGTTGTTGACGCAGAAGGTAAGACTCTGGGCCGTTTGGCTACTGAGATCGCACACCGTCTGCGCGGCAAGCACAAGCCTGAGTTCACTCCTCATGTTGATACTGGCGATTATATCGTTGTTGTTAACGCCGAGAAGGTACACGTTACTGGTAAGAAAGCCACTGACAAGATGTATCACCGTCACACCGGTTACATCGGTGGTCTGAAATCGGTTTCTTTCGAGAAGCAGATTGCAGAGCATCCGACGCGTGTAATCGAAGCCGCCGTAAAAGGTATGCTGCCAAAGGGACCTTTGGGTCGTGCGATGTACTCCAAGCTGAAAGTTTATGCTGGTGGCGCACATCCTCATGCAGCTCAGCAACCTAAAGAATTGAACGTTTAAAGGAAGGCGGATAATGTCTAATCAATACTACGGTACAGGTCGTCGCAAGACCTCTACTGCGCGCGTCTTTATGAAGGCGGGTGCTGGTAACATCGAAATTAACGGTCGCACGCTGGAGCAATACTTCGGTCGTCAGGTTGCTCAGATGATCGTCAAGCAGCCGCTTGAGCTGACTGAGAACGTTGAAAAGTTTGATCTGTTCATCACCGTCGCTGGTGGTGGTGCATTCGGTCAAGCTGGCGCGATCCGTCACGGTATCACCCGTGCGCTGATGAACTACGACGAAGCGCTGCGTCCTGCGTTGCGTAAAGCGGGTTATGTAACTCGTGACGCTCGTGAAGTTGAGCGTAAGAAAGTCGGTCTGCGTAAAGCACGTAAGAAGCCACAGTTCTCCAAGCGTTAATACGCCGAACAACTGTCAGGAAACGCTCATGTCGAAAGGCTGGGCGTTTTTTTTTGCCATAAGCCCTGACTGTTGTTAAGAAAATTAGTTCCGTCATTTGGTCTGGTGCAGTGCAAAAAAGACCACTCTTACCTTGCCAGAATGGCTGAATCTCTTTAAAATTTGCGCCATTTTGTGGTTGGTGACTTTAGAATTTGAATCGTATCGATCGACGCTCAGTGTTTGTTGTACAAATATTGAGCAGCGGTTGATCAATGGGAGAAACCTTGATGAGTAATGAAGGCGTGAACAATGGACGCCGTCGGTTTCTGGTAGCATCTACCTCCGCTATAGGCGCGGTTGGTGCTGTCGGAGCTGCGGTTCCATTTGTAGCTTCTTGGACGCCCAGTGCAAAAGCGAAAGCTGCAGGTGCTCCGGCTAAGGCCGACATCAGCAAGCTTGAGCCGGGTCAGCAGATGATCGTAGAGTGGCGCGGTAAGCCAGTCTGGATCCTTCGCCGTACCCCTGAGGCACTGGCAAACCTGGAATCACTGAACGATACCCTGGCGGATCCGTCCTCCGAGGTGCCACAACAGCCGGATTACATCCCCGGTACGCCAGCGCGCTCTATCAAGCCAGAAATCATGGTGATGACGGGCATCTGTACTCACCTGGGTTGTTCGCCGACCTATCGTCCTGAGCTTGCGCCGGAAGATCTGGGTGCTGACTGGTTGGGTGGCTACTTCTGCCCTTGCCACGGCTCCAAATTTGACCTGTCAGGTCGTGTCTACAAAGGCGTGCCTGCTCCGACTAACCTGGTGGTTCCACCGCACGCCTACGAGAGCGACAACATCATCGTTATCGGCATCGATTCTGAGGGGACTGCATAATGGGAAATCCGAATCGAAGCAAAGCCGAAAAAGGCTTGATGCGCTGGGTTGATGATCGTCTGGCCGTGACTCAGGCTTGGGAAGATCACCTCAGTAAGTATTATGCACCGAAGAACTTTAACTTCTGGTACTTCTTTGGCTCACTGGCGATGTTGGTACTGGTTAACCAGATCGTTACCGGTATTTGGTTGACCATGAGCTATAACCCTACCGCCGAAGGCGCTTTTGCCTCGGTCGAGTACATCATGCGAGATGTCGAGTGGGGCTGGTTGCTGCGTTATCTGCACTCCACCGGCGCGTCGGCATTCTTCGTTGTCGTCTACCTGCATATGTTCCGCGGCATGATGTACGGTTCTTACCGTAATCCTCGCGAACTGCTGTGGCTGTTCGGTATGGCGATCTACCTGCTGCTGATGGCTGAAGCCTTTATGGGCTACCTGCTGCCATGGGGTCAGATGTCGTACTGGGGTGCTCAGGTTATCATCTCACTGTTCGGCGCTATTCCTTATATTGGTGAAGGTCTGCAAGAGTGGATTCGTGGTGACTACCTGATCTCGGGTATCACGCTGAACCGTTTCTTCTCGCTGCACGTCATCGCATTACCGATCGTTCTGCTGGCGTTGGTTGTTCTGCACATCCTGGCGCTGCACGAAGTGGGTTCTAACAACCCTGATGGTATCGAAATTAAGAAGAACAAAGATGAGAAGGGCATTCCGGTCGACGGTATCCCATTCCACCCGTACTACTCCGTTAAGGATATTGTTGGTGTGGTGGTGTTCCTGTTCGTCTTCTGTGTGGTTGTATTCTTCTTCCCGGAGGGTGGTGGTTACTTGATCGAGGCGCCAAACTTTGAGCCTGCTAACTCGCTCAAGACACCGGATCACATCGCACCTGTTTGGTACTTCACACCGTTCTACGCCATGTTGCGTGCGGTCACCTATCCACTGTTCGGTGTAGACGCCAAGCTTTGGGGTGTTATCGTGATGGGCGGCGGTATCGCGGTATTGTTTGTATTACCGTGGTTGGATAAGAGCCCGGTTAAATCGATCCGCTACAAAGGCATGATCTCTAAAGTGATGCTGGCTGTCTTTGCCGTCTCCTTTGTGGTCCTGGGTGTTTGTGGTGCGTTGCCTGCGGCAGATCAGCCTTCATGGTTGGCTCCGGTTGCGACCTTGGCTTACTTCGTCTTCTTCCTGGCCATGCCTTGGTACAGCAAGATCGACTCTACTAAACCCGTTCCAGAGAGGGTGACAGGCTAATGAAAAAGCAATTTATCGCATTACTTATTGCCCTGATGCCGATGGCTGTTATGGCCTCGGGTGCCAAAGTTCATCTGGAGCCTTTCGAGGCAAACCTGGAAGACAAGGCATCGTTGCAAAACGGCATGAAGCTGTTCGTTGAGAACTGCATGGGCTGTCATTCTGCCCAGTATCAGCGTTACGAGCGTGCCGCCGATGATCTGGAGATGGATAAAGAATATGTGGTTGAAAACCTGATTGTTGGCGACAACAAGATCGGTGATCACATGACCATCGCGATGAGCGCAGAAGACGCCAGCAACTGGTTCGGTGCTCCGCCACCGGATCTGTCACTGGAAACCCGTCTGCGTGGCTCCGCTTGGGTATACACATACCTGAAGAGCTTCTACGTTGATCCGAACCGCCCTTGGGGTGTTAACAACAAGGTATTCCCGGACGTGGGTATGCCTAATGTGTTGGAAAACATGCAGGGTGTTCAGGTTTGTAAAGGCGAACATTGTGAAGAGTTCGAACTCGTTAAAGCCGGCACTATGTCAGCAGAAGAATTCGATACTGCAATGTACGACCTGACTAACTTCATGACCTATATCGCTGAACCATCAAAGATGATCAGTGGTACGATCGGCCGTAACGTGCTGATCTTCTTGGCTATCTTTTTCGTCTTCGCATATCTGCTGAAGAAGGAATACTGGAAAGACGTCAAGAGTGGTTCTTGGAGAGAGAAGCACTAATCAGACGCATGATTTGATAGACGTCTGAATCCGCGCGGCCTGCTTTTAAGCTGGCCGCGTTTTCTGTTTTTTTACGCAGTGAAAATGGCAAGGTGAACAAAATGGGTGTAACGGCAAAACGTACCTCGATGACCTTCTTCTCTGATGGCTCGGATCATTACAGCCATCGAGTCCGTATCGTACTGGCAGAAAAGGGTGTTGCGGTTGAAATTAATGATACGGATCTGGACAGTGCGCCTCAGCAGCTAGCCGATATCAACCCGTATCACACACTGCCGACGCTGGTTGACCGTGATCTGGTGTTGTATGAACCCAATATCATGATGGAATATCTGGATGAGCGTTTTCCGCATCCACCACTGCTGCCGGTTTATCCGGTTGCGCGTGCTGAAAGCCGTCTCTACATGCATCGGATCGAGAAAGATTGGTGCCGCCTGGTTCAGATTATCCTGCATGCAGACGATGCAGACGATGCTGAAGAGGCTCGCAAAGAGTTGGCTGATGGCCTGATCGCGATTGCGCCAATCTTTGCCGAGAAGCCGTACTTCATGAGCGAAGAGTTTACGCTGGTTGATTGCTGTCTGGCACCAGTGCTGTGGCGTTTGGAGATGCTGGGCATCGAGCTGCCGCCGCAGGCTAAGCCGCTGCAGCAGTATATGGATCGGCTGTTTGAACGCGAGTCGTTTCAGGTTAGTCTGTCTGAAGCCGAGCAGGAGATGCGCTAAGCATCATCTGCTAGGGTAAAAAGGGCGCTTTTAAAGCGCCCTTTTTTTATGTCAGCGGTAATCATTTTTGTAAGACTCGGTTAAGCCGCAGGCAGTATAATCTAGAGCTGACATAAATCACTGGTGAGGGACGAATCAATGAAGAACAACACAATCGGTTTTTGCACGGCAGGCGTAACGGCGCTATTACTGATGGGCTGTGGTGAAGAGAAGAAAGAGGTAGCTCCGTCAGTGACTAAGCAGGAGGCCGTTAAATCTACTGCAGTGAAACCGGATTTGGCCAAGCCTGAGATCGTTAAGCCTGTTGCTGAGTCCAGCACGACCGAAACGGTTAACAGTGCGGTGGTGGACCAGGTTGAAGAGAAGATGGCTACTGAGGTTGAGGGTGTTAAGGCATCTGCAGTTGCTGCGGCCTCTTCCGGTGAATCCATTTACAATGGGCTGTGTTTTAGTTGTCACAATACGGGCCTGGCCGGAGCGCCTAAATTGGGTGATAAAGCCGCGTGGGCTCCGAGAATAGATACTGGCCTAGAGTCGTTGTACGGCACTGCACTCAACGGTAAGGGTGCTATGCCTGCCAAAGGCGGCAATCCGAGTTTGAGTGATGCTGACGTGAAAGCGACGGTCGACTATATGCTCTCGAAGGTTAATTGATGCGTCTTCCGGCCCAGATCTGATTTTCCGGGCCGGAGGTATTTAATCAGTACTCGCCTTTTTACCGATGCTCAGTCCCACTCCAGAATTACCTTGCCCGATTGTCCGGACAGCATGGTGTCGAACCCCTGCTGGAACTGTTCGATCGGGTAGCGGTGGGTAATGATCGGCGATAGATCAAGGCCTGCCTGAATCAGGCTGGCCATCTTATACCAGGTTTCAAACATCTCACGGCCGTAGATTCCTTTGATGGTCAGCCCCTTGAAGATCACTTGCGACCAGTCGATCGCCATGTCGGTTGACGGGATGCCGAGCATCGCCACTTTGCCACCGTGGTTGATCTTTTCGAGCATCAGCTGAAACGCTGACGGGACGCCGGACATCTCCAGACAGACATCAAAACCTTCGTTCATTCCAAGCTCTGTCATGACCTTGCCTAGGTCTTCCTCATTCACGTTAACCGTACGACTGGCCCCAAGTTGGTCGGCCAGTTTCAGTCGGTAGGGGTTGATGTCGGTGATGACCACATGGCGAGCACCAGCATGCCGGGCAACCGCAGCTGCCATGATGCCAATGGGTCCGGCGCCGGTGATCAGTACATCCTCGCCGACCAGGTCAAATGCCAGGGCGGTGTGAACGGCATTGCCAAGCGGATCGAAAATGGAAGCCAGTTCGTCGGGGATATCCGGTGGGATTTTGAAAGCGTTAACGGCCGGTATTACTAAGTATTCGGCAAACGCGCCTTGCCGATTGACACCGACACCGACGCTGTTGCGACATAGGTGGCGGCGGCCCGCGCGGCAGTTACGACAGTGGCCACAGGTGATATGGCCTTCGCCAGAAACTCTGTCTCCCAGGCAGAACCCCTTCACTTCCTGGCCGATCTCGGCCACGGTGCCGACGTATTCATGGCCGATTACCATCGGCACTTGAATGGTTTTTTGTGACCACTGATCCCAGTTATAGATATGAATATCGGTGCCGCAGATAGCCGTCTTAGTAATTTTGATCAGCAGGTCGTTATGGCCGACTTGTGGCAGCGGACTTTGGTCGAGCCATATCCCTTTTTTGCGGTGAAGCTTTGCTAATGATTTCATCGAAAAATGCCCTAAAAACGATTAAATAACGCCCAGTTCGGCACCGATACGGCGAAAGGCATCAATCGCCTGATCCAGCTGCTCTCGGGTATGTGCTGCTGACATCTGAGTGCGGATTCGAGCCTGACCACGAGGCACTACCGGGAAGGAGAAACCGATCACGTAGATCCCCTCGTCCAGCAGGCGCTCAGCCAGCCGGGTCGCTAGAGCGGCATCGCCAATCATTACCGGAATAATGGCGTGGTCTGCACCAGCGAGGGTGAAGCCCGCTCGCTCCAATTCAGCGCGAAAGTAAGCGCTGTTATCACGCAATTTCTGGCGCATGTCACCGCCATCCGTTAATAGTTCCAGCACTTTTAGTGACGCCGAGACGATCGCCGGGGCGACTGAGTTGGAAAACAGGTAGGGGCGCGAACGTTGTCGCAGCCAGTCGATGATCTCTTTGCGTCCCGAGGTAAAGCCGCCGCTGGCGCCGCCCAGTGCTTTGCCGAGGGTGCCGGTGATGATATCGACCCGATCCATCACTTGATGGTATTCATGGGTACCACGACCTTGGTCGCCGACGATACCGACTGCGTGCGAATCATCGACCATGACCAGCGCATTGTACTGATCGGCTAGTTCACAGATCCGGTGGAGGTTGGCGATGGCGCCATCCATCGAGAACACGCCGTCGGTCGCGATTAGACGATGGCGGGAATCCTGGCTCTGCTTGAGGCAGTTCTCCAGCTCGGTCATATCGTTGTTGCTATAACGCAGTCTTCGGGCTTTGCAGAGCCGAACGCCGTCGATGATACTGGCATGATTGAGTGAATCGCTGATGATTGCATCTTCGGCATCAAGAATGGTTTCGAACAGGCCGGCATTGGCATCGAAGCAGGAGGAGTAGAGGATAGTCTCCTCAGTGCCTAAGAACTTGCTTAATCCTTGCTCAAGCTGTTGATGACCATCCTGGGTACCACAGATGAAACGTACCGAGGCCATTCCGAAACCGCGTTGGTCCAGCCCGTGTTTTGCTGCCTCGATTAATGCCGGATGGTTAGCCAGTCCAAGGTAGTTGTTTGCACAGAAGTTAATCACCTGACGATCGTTATCAACCTGGATCAATGGTTGCTGCGCGGAGTGGATCCGCCGTTCTGCTTTGAACAGCCCTTCGGCGTGGAGTTGCTGGGTTTGTTGCGCCAGTTGGTTGAGTAGTTTGTGTGTCACATTAACCTCAATCGAGTTGTCACTAAAGGGACGTGTTGCAAAGAGTGTAGACCCGCTGTCGGAGAGGTCAGTTTGAATCGGACAATTTCCTCGAAGCAGCTGGTTTCGTAAAGCAAGGATTGAGTTTACACCGAATTCTGAAGCGCTTCAGTGGAGCATTTTATTGTTGCTACAGGCTCTTCGACTGGCTGAAATAAGGTATTATGAGGCTCTCAGTTTAATTGCGATTTTGGAGTCCCGAATCCATGACCCACAGCCGTCCCTACCTGATCCGAGCTTTACACGAGTGGATCACTGACAATCAGCATACCCCTTATATCGTGGTCGATGCGGGTGTACAGGGAGTTGATGTACCGCAGAATTTTGTTAGCGATGGTCAGATCGTATTGAATATTTCGATGACTGCGGTTCAGCAGCTATCGCTGGAAGGGGACGCCGTCTGTTTCAGTGCTCGTTTTGGAGGTGTACCGATGCAAATTTATGTGCCGTCGGTCGCGGTGATGTCGATCTACTCCAAAGAGACGGGTCAGGGGATGAGCTTTGGTCGTGAGCCGGGAGCGCCGCAACCCCCCGATCAGACCACACCGCCGAACTTGCCGAAGAAGACTGATAAGTCTAAACGGCCATCGTTGAAAGTGGTGAAATAAAACCAACCTGTCGACCTGTCATATAACGGCCTCTGCGGAGGCCGTTTTGCTGTTCGGCCTCGTCACACGATTCGCCATTATTCAGGCGGCGGCGATATTGGGGTTATCTGGATCGTAGTTCTGGATCGTAGTTCTGGATTGAGGTTGTTAGAACCGTTGCTGTTATTACCGCCCTGGCAGAAGCAGGACGGTTGAAATCGGAGTTGATTGAGTTGTTGGTCGCTAAGCAATGACAAAGGGTGGGTAACCATTTGGCCAATCCGCGTGATACCGAATATGTCGATCATCTGTTGGATCTGATGCAGGTTCTGGGGCCGGTGCAGTCGCGCCGTATGTTTGGTGGCTGGGGGATTTTTCTGGAAGGGTTGATGTTCGGGCTAGTCGCAAACAATGAGCTGTATTTCAAAATAGATCCCCAGACACTGGCAGACTACACCGATGAGGGGCTGCAACCGTTTACCTACCTGCGTGCAGGTAAACGTTGTGCGCTTAACTATTATCAGCCGCCGGAGGTCGTGTTTGAGGATCAGCAGCAGTTATGCGATTGGGGTAATAAGGCGATCGACGTCGCACTTAGGGCCGCAGCCGCCAAGCGTGGTAAATCGTAGCCACGGTAAAGAGGCTCGTTTTACCAAGACGTTGAGCTGATCAATATCAAGTTGTGGGGCTTTGTTTTGGGTTACTGTGCGGCAAGTTTTTAGACGTTAGTGAGATTGGTGGTACAGGCAAGGCCATCTTTTTAATAACAGTATTCAATATCGATAAGTACCAGTGTTCAGGGGTTTGAGATGGCAGAGTCAAGTAATGAAGGTCGCTGGTGGCAATGGATGTTGTTGCCCATAGCCGTTGTTGTCGCAGCTACTTTGGTGGCAGCACTGGGTGCTGGTATCTATCTGTTGGTGTTTGATCTGGCCTGCCCATCGACCGACAGGCTCGATAGCGCGTGTTATAGCGGCGGTTTTTTATTGCTGGAGCGTGGAAGCTTTCTGGTGGTTGCAGGGCTAACCGGTTTAGCGGCGATCTGGGCGGGCTTCCGGGTTGCACCGAGCGGAAAGTTTTTAGCGGCGCAGTGGCTGGCTTTGTTGTTGAGTCTGGTCGCTATCTTGATGTGTTTGGCATTAGATTGGGGCATGTGGCCGATCTACGGCTCATTTGTCGTGGGTACGTTGCTGGCGCTATGGCTGTTACGAAAACGCGCATGAGTAGGTTGCTAAGCAGTCGTTGGTACTGCCATCTACCGTTTAGCTAAGGATTAGAGAAATAAAGAGCCTGAATGACCAGCAACCGCTGGTCATTCTCTTTTAGACAGGGTCGATCTAGCGGCGTTTATGGCCTTTTTTAGCACCCTTGCTGCCTTTGGGGCCGCCCGGTTCAGCTGGTACCCGGAACAGTAGGTAGAGGTCGGTTAGCAGATCCGGGATCTCTTCGCACAATCCCTGAATCAGACTCTGGTCCTGGCGCATTTTCTGCAGCTCGATATCATCTTCGAACAGTTCCGAGGCGATCATGATCGGCAGCATCAGTTCGGCTACCTCTTCTTCTTGCTCGCCAAACCAGGCCTCTTCGCGCATGAATACCCCTTCCATGAACCCCTGGCACCAAACCGTCAGCAGCGAGTCTTCGTCGAGGCTTAGGTCGCAGGGCAGTTCGGGCGGCTCTTCATGGTCGAGTTCTTCGCAGATCCCCAGATATTCACGCTTGAGTAACCCCTCGATTTGCGCCTGTTGATCTGCATTGCTGTACTGGGGTTGGCCGTCGAACAGGGACTCAAGCCATTCCGCGTCTGGAATCTGTTGCGGGCAGATCGCCACGGCTGTCAGCAGGCCGTGCAGGCTGGGGTAGTCCAGCGCTTCTTCGGATACCGCTTCGGAGAATAGAAAGCTTTCCAGTAGGTCGACTTCATCTTCGTTCAGCGGGGTGTGATCAGCGCGGGTGACGGTCATTATTGGTCTCTTTCAAGCGGTAGTTGAGGTGTTGTTCGGGCCGCCCGTGAATGAAAGGGTCTTCCTTCAGGAGCTTGGGTTTGCGAGTGCGATTGTACCTGCTGATCTGGCCCGAGGATATAACCGCTTGATTGCTTTGTATTGCATACAGCTGGGTCAAATGGGTGAGTGAAAAACCGCCTTCGGCTGTTCCTTGTTGCTGCGCTAAAGCGGATAATCGCCGCCATGTTGAATCTTGCCCTTGAACGCTTACGCACCACCTTCGGTTACGACAGTTTCCGCGAGCCCCAGGATCAGGTGATTGATACCTTGCTGCAGGGGGGCGATGCGCTGGTGTTAATGCCAACCGGTGGCGGAAAATCGCTCTGTTACCAGCTACCAGCGCTGATCCGTGAAGGTACCGCGGTGGTTGTTTCTCCGCTGATTGCGCTGATGCAAGATCAGGTGCGGGCGATGTCGCAGCTGGGTATTAAAGCGGCCTTTCTCAACTCGACTCTTGATTCACAGAGCGCTTGGAAGGTCGAATCAGATCTGCGTAACGGTGTGTTGGATCTGCTTTACGTCGCCCCTGAGCGGCTGCTGCAGCCGCGCATGCTGGATCTGTTGCACCAGAGTAAATTGTCGCTGTTTGCTATCGATGAGGCGCATTGTGTATCGCAATGGGGCCATGACTTCCGTCCTGAGTATCTGCGACTTTCGGTGCTGCACCAACAGTTTCCGGCGATCCCTCGAATCGCACTGACCGCGACAGCGGACCAGCGTACCCGCGACGAAATTATCCACCGGCTGGCACTGGAACGGGCGGCGATCTTTGTACAGGGTTTTGATCGCCCCAATATTCGCTATCGTATCACCCAGAAGCAGAGTGCTAAACAGCAGCTCAAGCAGTTTATCCAGACCGAACATAACAACGATGCCGGTATCGTCTACTGTTTATCGCGCAAAAAAGTGGAAGAGACCGCGGCCTTTTTGTGTGAGCAGGGTTGGAATGCGCTGCCGTATCATGCCGGTTTGCCTGCTCCTGTTCGGGCAGAGCATCAGCACCGTTTTTTGACCGAAGAGCGGGTGATAGTGGTGGCTACGATCGCCTTTGGCATGGGGATCGACAAACCCAATGTGCGATTCGTGGCTCACTTGGACTTACCTAAGAGTATCGAAGCTTATTATCAGGAGACCGGTCGCGCAGGGCGTGACGGTGAGCCGGCCGATGCCTGGATGGTTTATGGTCTGCAAGATGTGATCTTCTTGCGGCAGATGCTCGAAAGCTCCGATGCTGGCGAGCAGCAGAAGCAGATCGAGCGGCAGCGGCTAGAAGCGATGTTGGGGCTTTGTGAGGTCACCAGCTGTCGACGTCAGTCGTTGTTGACTTACTTTGGTGAGCAGGAACACAGCGCCTGCGGTAATTGTGATACCTGCCTGACGCCGGTAAAGACCTGGGATGGCACCGAAGCGGCGCGTAAAGCGTTGTCGACCGTCTATCGCACCGGCCAGCGTTTTGGTGTCGCCCACACCATCGATGTACTGACCGGTAAGAGCACCGACAAAATCAACGAACACAGCCATCAGCAGCTATCCACCTTCGGCATCGGCAAGGAGCTGAATGTGCAGCAGTGGCGCTCGTTGTTTCGACAGCTGGTGGCCCGAGGTTTGCTTGATGTTGACCATGAAAATTACGGTTCGTTACGGTTATCCGAGCGCTGCCGACCGCTGCTCAAGGGCGAGCAGACTATCGAACTGCGTCATGACGCGCGCGAAAACCGCCAGCGTGAAGGTCGCAAATTACGAGTCGCCAGCCATCAGCGACTCAGTGGTGAGCAACTTGAGCTGTGGGAAGCGTTACGGACGGTGCGCAAACGTCTGGCCGACGAGCAGGATGTACCACCGTTTTATATCTTCCACGATGCCACCTTGATGGAGATGGTCGAGCAGCAGCCGACTACTTTGACAGCACTGGCGGGGATCAGTGGGGTGGGCAAGACCAAATTGGAGCGCTACGGTGATGCTTTCATCGAGGTGCTGGGGCAGGCCGGACAGCAGCAACAACAGGTACAGCAAAGCGAGGCAGCCACGCAGCAGTTGCTGAGTTTGTTACAAGCGGGAATGACACCCGAGCAAGTGGCTCGTCAACTGTCGCTCAGTCCGATCGAAGTGATGCACCGAATCGCGACAGCGATCGAGCGTGATGCCTTACCGCTGGCTTCGTTATTGGAGGTCACCCCATCCGATATTACTCAGATTGAGGCGGCATTGTTGCACCACAATGATGCCGGTATTCGGGACCTGAAGCAGGTTGCGGGCAGCCTTGATAACCGTTTTGATCCGGCGCTGCTCCGTTGTGTGCGGATGGAGATGCAGCGTCTACAGCAGCTGTGATGCTGTCGGAATCAGCCTTAACCCTATGGGGGCTGTTCAGTAGCGGTTTTATCGCCTCAACGCTGTTGCCCGGCGGTTCCGAGCTGCTGTTGTTATACCTTCTTGATCAACAGCAGCCGTTGTGGCAGTTGCTGGCGGTGGTGACGCTGGGGAACGGTCTGGGTGGCCTGGTGACCTGGGCGATGGGGTTTTGGGTCGCCCGCCGCTTTCCGACCCGGCACTTATCTCGGCGTCAGTTGCAGGCCCAGGGTTGGTTTAGCCGCTATGGCGCACCGCTGTTATTGCTGTCGTGGCTACCTGTGATTGGCGATCCGCTGTGCTTTGTTAGTGGTTGGCTACGACAGCGCTTTTGGCTTTGTGCATTATTAATCGTACTGGGCAAGGCGGGGCGCTATCTGTTGTTGGCTTCGCCCTGGCTGTAAGCTGATGTCCTTGTTCGTTGTGATCGATCGCCGTTAGCGAACTGGTTCCTATCGCGCTTTTGCCGTAAAATTGCGCGCCTGTAAATGCCCCTTTTTATCCTGTTTGCCGAGTGTTTGACCGATGTCGAGTTACGACCTGATCGCTACTGAAATTTTACCTACCCCTTCCGCTCAATCGGTTACTGGACCGCTAACGGAAACCGTTGAAGAGTTGGGAGAGAAGGAACTTAAGAGCCGCCAGAATAAGTTGCAGAAACGGCTACGCCGCGATGTTGGCCGGGCCATTGCTGACTTCTCGATGATCGAAGACGGTGACAAGGTGATGGTGTGCTTGTCGGGTGGCAAAGATTCGTACGCCATGCTCGATATTTTGCGGAATCTGCAGAAGAGTGCGCCGATCAACTTTGAATTGGTTGCGGTGAATCTGGATCAGAAACAACCGGGATTTCCCGAACATGTGCTGCCTGAGTATCTGCGTGCGAACGCGATTCCGTTCCACATTATCGAGCGCGATACCTATTCGGTGGTGAAGGAGGTCATTCCTGAAGGTAAGACAACTTGTGGTCTCTGTTCACGGATGCGTCGTGGCACCTTGTACCGCTTTGCCCAGGAAAATGGTTTCACCAAAATAGCGCTGGGGCATCACCGAGAGGACATTCTTGAAACCTTGTTCCTGAACATGTTCTACGGTGGCAAGCTCAAGACTATGCCGCCTAAGCTGCGCAGCGATGATGGCCTCAATACGGTGATTCGACCGATGGCCTATTGTCGTGAAAAGGATCTGATTAGCTACGCCGAGCTGCGCCAATACCCGATCATTCCGTGCAACCTATGCGGCTCGCAGGAAAACCTGCAGAGACAGGTGATCAAAGAGATGTTAACTAGCTGGGACGAGAAGTTTCCGGGGCGTATTGAAGTGATGTTCAGCAGCTTGAAGAATGTGGTGCCATCGCACCTTCTTGATACCGAGCTGTTCGATTTTGAACAATTTCGCTTGCAGGATTCAGAGGGCTCGACCGATACAGAGTCTGAACCGATGGATATTCTGTCGCTGTAGTGTTCGAGCGGTTGTGGCGAGTCGCAATTGTTGAGTAGAGATCAGCTGCTGTTTGTTGTTATTAGTTTGTAGTGAGATGTTTTACATCGATTCAGCCTCAAGCCAGAGTTGAAATAATATGTTTAATCCCGAGCCGAGAACTGTATGAGATCGATCCTGGTTATTCTAAGTGCGTTGTTGTTGGTTGCTTGTCAGAGCAACCCGAACCAATCGGCTGCGGTTGCCGCTCCTGTCGCTGCTGCGCCTTCGCCGCTGGAATTGGCTGATCGTGTCAACGATGCCAGCGCTAAACGCTTTGATACGGTTGAGCAGCGAATTACCCTAGTGCAGGAAAAACTGATCGCGCTGAATTTGCAGCTAGAGCGTTTAAGCCGGCAGGAACAGCAGCAGTTGAGTGTACTCCAGCAGATGCAGCTCGATAGCCAGATGCAGACTCAGGCCAAGATGAAAGAGAGCGCTCAGGTGGGCGAGCCGAATACGCTGGATCAACTGACCGAGTTGGTGTTTAGGCTGGAACAGATGTCGGCAGACAGCCAGTCGCAGCAACTTGAGGGTGACGCCCAGATGCCGAACTACGGTGACTCTGATTATCAGTTAGCCTCGGTTTATGGCCCGAAAGGTTGGATCGTGCTTAAGTACGACCGGCTCAGCGGTAGCAGCTGGAAAGCTGAAGCGGGAAGTTGGAAGTTGATCGAAGAGGTTGGCGACCTACCCGAATCTAAATATCAGGTGGTGCTGCAGTTAGCCCCTGGCGACGTAAAAGGTTATGTTGCCGCGCGAATCGATAGCGGCAACGGCATCACCTGGTGGCTCAAAGATAATGAATGGGAACCGTTCTGATGGGCGAGGTCTCCTTGCCGCTAGACCTATTGTCACTAGAACAACAGAACCACGATTGTGATCAGTTGATTGCGTTGTTCAATACGCTGTTCATTGGCCATAGCAACACCGAGCTGGTGCGCGGTGATGATGAGCCGATCTACCTGCCTGCCGATGCCGAGCACACGCACCACAGGATCGTTTTTGCTCACGGCTATTTCGCCAGTGCGCTTCATGTTTTACCACTCAACACTTTAGCCCCTTAAACTTATCAAAAAATGTTGTCAGAACATCTTGGGTGTCAACAGTAGGCTAGAGGGAGTGAGAGGCGAACACTAACAGAAATCTCAACGAGACAATAGGTACTCCATGACGCTAAGCCAATCAGGGAACCGTGCGCTGCCGAAATGGATTAACTCTCCTTCAAATCCCTCTTGGCCTTTGCCTTGATCAAAATCACCAATCAGAAAACCTCCTTTCAGAAGATTTTTGTGAGGGCTAATTGTTAGTCGGTTGCAGAATTCTAAGCCGAATTTTTGCTCAATCCAGATTCTCTTCTCTGTATAACTAAGCGGATTTCGAATTGATGGTGCAGTGAGGACATACGGATCAAATCGCTCATCTGCGAGTAAGGCTTTGACTCTCTTGATGGCGTGCTCAATTGGCTTCAGGCCTTCAAAAAATCCGTACCGTGATTGAGGAAAAATTACCTTTGGATTCGCCTTGATCGCTCGTTGGTGGGCACCTCGAAAGTCTGCGATCGTATCGTCCATGTCGATATAGATGACCTGAACCGAATTTAATCGCTTTTCTGCTAAGCCATTTTTCATATCGATCACATATTTCTCCTCAATCAATGCCCAGCAACGATCAGAATCGAACAACGTCCACCGGAGATTACGATCAAAATTTTGTGAAAGCCGATTGCGTTTTATCGTCAGCGATCTTTTTGTCATTGTTTTAGTCGTAATCGCACTCAGCGCTTCCGTACTCCTTCCCAACTGGGCCGCCCAGGGCTCCTTGGAACTTTCGATGTTTACACCACGCTACCGCAAGATCGTCCATATTATCAGCAGAAATTTTTATCGTGACTTCCCGCCTGAACCACCGAACTCTTGAACAGTTTTTGTGGCCGAGAGCGGAACCTGAATATAGGCTGGCGAGGGGGCGCCTTCCCCAGGGTTAATCTCTTCGAACAAGTAGTGGCTACCTTCAACAAAATTGATTCCACTTTTAGTGCTCATAGCTCTCCTTCAAACAATATTTCTACCGTCGCTTCGGCAAAATTGACCAGAAAACGACAACCCCAATCGAGGCTTACACCTCTACTAGTAACGTAGGGTCAAAATCCAAGTTGATCTCATAACCGATGTATCCCCGCGGATTACAGATAACCCCCCCGTGTCAGGATAGTTGTCGTCTCTGTTAAATCGTTGAATCTTTAGAC